>NZ_JBOITN010000046.1:0-60627 GCF_050717545.1 Clostridium sp. | reverse complement strand
CCTCCTTTCTAGGGAGTAGATGCTTTGATTTCGGTCAAAGTACAAGAAAAACATTAATTTGTTTTTCAAAAATTCTATTGTAATACTCGTACCTAATTTTCTGTTTAATTTTGAGAGACTAATAATCTACAAAAAAAGCAATTGTATGAACACTAATTTGTGTTCATACAATTGCTTTTTTTATTATATTTATAATAACAATTATGTTAAAAAATGATAATGATGTAAAAAAACAAACTCTCACATTTTGTGAAAGTTTGTTTTGAAGCTACATATAATCATAATACTTGGTTAATAAGCAAAGATTAGTTTACCTAGAGTAGTAGCAACTGGTTTTGTAGTTAGCCACTCGTTTGTTACAGTATTATCAAAGAAATATAAAGCTCCGTTAGTAGGGTCATTTCCTTTTAAAGCCTGATATGCTGCATTAGTTGCAGTTTTAGTTGCTACTTTATTAATCATACCATTTTTTACAGGAGTAAACTGATAGTGACCACCGCTTACTTCATTTATTACTGAGCTAATATTACCTGGAAACTGCGAACTTTGAACTCTATTGATTACCACAGCACCTACAGCGAGCATAGCATCAGAACTCTCACCAGATGCTTCAGCGGTTATTAATCTAGCTAATAAATCTACATCACTGTTAGAGTACTTTATAACAGTAGAAGTGTCACGGGGTGTAGCTTGTCCATTATCTGTTGTAGTTGGGATTTTAATAACATCTCCTGGATGTATAATATTATTCCATTTATCATTTGCAACTCTTAGCTGCTGTACAGATATACTATATTTCTTTGCTATGAAAAATAGTGTATCTCTATCAACTACGTTGTAAGTATTTGTTGGAACATCTAATACTTGTCCTGAATGTATGACGTCGTTTGATAGTCCATTATTTTTCATTATAAAATTTGTAGTAGTGTTATAAGTCTTGCTGACTTTATATAACGTATCACCTGATTTAACTTTATATGATGCAGCAAATACTGAACTGCTACTAACTAAAGTTAAGGTTAACGCTAATAAAGTAGTTTTTAAATTTAATTTAATAATAACGACTCCTCCTTTATTTGCCTACGCGTTTAGCTTTTGGATTCGGGTTAAATACACCCTATATTGAAATTCCACGTTCTTCATTTAGAAGCTTTGGCAACATAATGGGTATATTGTAACACAAATCGACAAAATAACCTATGTTAAAAAATGGTGCTATTGATAATGAGGGGGTACCTATACTTCTAGGGGCAATATTTATTCTGAAAATATTTGGTTATATAATTAATCTAGTAAAATTTTAAAAAAAAAACATTTTTGAAAACATAAATATTTATATTTTGCAGATACTATATCTTAAGTCATGTTATAAGCGATTGAATAAAAAAGGAAAGGAGGTTTTTAATGTGGATAATGATAATAATAAAAAGGTAAGCAAAGAAAAGATAACTGAAAACAAGAAGACATTTGTAAGTGAAGTTCAAGAGTTCAAAAAACCAGAAGGGTATGATGACGCGTTTAAAGAATACTATCCTAAGCAAATAAAATAATTATTTTTTTTATGTTATAACAATATATAATGGCTAAGATTTTTTAAATATAGAAATAATTAAGGAACCAAGCTCTGTAATAGAGCTGGTTCCTTAATTATTTCATAGAATAAACAAATTTATAATAATTAATAATTAATAAGCCTATTTTTAATTGCTGGATTAGTTACAATAAGTTTTTGGAGGAAAAAACCTATGAAAGTATTAATTACGCAAGTAGGGAGAATTATAGTTACAAATAAGATTAAAAAGGGTGCTGGTAAACCAGAAAGCAAAAGTGCAGAACTTAGAAAAATACTTCCACTAATTAAAGTTCCTAGAAAATATATACTTGCGAGTCCTAGCGAAGAAGTAGGTTTAAAGTTTTTATATATTATATATACAGTTATTGAAGTTATTATCTTGTCTATAATGTTAGGAAGCTGACCACCTGGGAAAGTTGTGGTTAATGCACATAAAATACCAGCTGTAATTCCTGTGATAAAAGTAATTTTTAGGTCTTTAGTTATAATTATTGATAAGATCATAAAGACTAATAATAAATCTGGTTTAATGCCGAAAAATATACCGGGTGTAATCTGACGTAGAATAAGACCTGTTGCAAGAAGTATAGAAGTTATAATAATTTTATTTGTTTTCATAATAGTTAGCTCCTTTTTATTATAATTTTGTTTTATTAGTATTGATATTATTTTAAAATCTAGTACCTTTCAGCAGATCAAATTAAACACCACCTTAACCTTAATTTTTTATACAAAATATACTTCGCCCTATATTAGGGCGAAGTATATTCGCTGTACCACCTAAACTATGCTGAAAATAATAAGCATAGTTTATAATTCGAGTACAAAAATACTCTAGCCCTTTTAACAGTGGGCATCCGGTAACTACTACTCTCAAAATATGATTTCGGGTTACTTCTAGCAGGTCCATTCACTAAAGTTATCAATACTGAGATTACACTATCCTCAGCTCTCTTAGATTGCCTCTCTTTAACTACTCTTCCTGTTCAACGAATTTATAATTTTTTAATATCCTATATGGAATTCTTTAACGACATTACTTTAATATACTGTTAAACTTTAAATGTTATAGAAATTATAGCATTTAAATTATTAAATGTAAATATATATTTTATTTAATAATTTAGCATGAAAATCTATATAAGAAAAGACTTCAACGATTTAAATCATTGAAGTCTTTTCTTATAAAATAATATTATAAGAATTCTATAGTACTATTATCAAGCCAAGTCCATTCAGGTTTAAAAATCTTCACATCAGCAAGAAGCTTATGGAAGGCTACATCTGCTTGTTTTGCTTCTAAGAGTACATCAAAGTCCATGCCCAAAGGAATGCATTTTTCAATGAATTCAATGAAGGCAACTGGATCGATGTTATCAGCATGCTTTTTATCTTTTTCTCCCGTTTTTGGACTTGAAAAATGTACTTTTGGTGGTAGTGGTTGATCTTTCCAAGTGGAGAATATTTCTTCTAACATTGGCTCTAGTTCATCGCCACCGTTGTTACAGTTATGGTGATGTACATCTAGTACCATGGGTGCATTTATTTCTTTACATATATTTAATACTTCTTTGGTAGTAAAACTTTTATCATCATTTTCAAATATTAATAAATCTGTTATTTCTTTTGGTAAGTTATTAAAATTCTTAAAGAATCTTTCTGTAGCAGCAAGTTTTCCGCCTTCTTTACCTCCAATATGTAATACCATTCTACCTAAAGGATAACTAATATCATTAAAAAGATTAGCATGAAATTGAAGATTCTTTGTGGTAGTTTTTATTACTTCTTCCTTAGAACTGTTTATTACATTAGATTCATCAGGATGAGTATCTACCCTTAAATTATTATTGTTAATGAAATTTCCAAGCCATTCAAAATCCATTTTTAAAATTCTTCTAAATTCCCAGTCTGTAACTTCAGGATGAGTTGCTAATGGGATTAAAGCAGAAGTTATTCTGTAAAAGTGGACATTGTTATTTACAGTATATTCTAGAATCTTATGTAGATCATTTACGTTTGATACTGCTACCTTTTGTAGCTTTTCAAGTTTATCTCTAGCCGTCGATTGTTTAGTATATGTAGAAAAAGTTACTGTACTTGCTGAAGTTATTTTTACTGACTTTAAAGCTGTAGCAACGTACCCTAATCTTATTTGCATAATATCACTCCTCTTATTATATGGTTATATCCTTGAATATAAATTAAAACATCTCTATTAACTGATATTTTTTAATTGTTTCTTGTCATATCAAAATTCATTCTGTAAATTATAAGATACTTTAGTAAGTGAAGTTTTATATCCGCTGACTATCAATAATTAAATTAATTATAAAAATAAAATAATATTTTGAAAGACTCTTAAAACTTTCTTATTAAATAAATATAACACCTGAACAGATTTAATAATAAACCCAAATTTAATCATATCACATAACTACAGTGTATGTAAAACATTATGCATAAAATTGAGAAAATATTTACAGTGTTTGAGGGTTTTCAATGAATAAGGTTAAAAAATAAATATAAGGGGCTTATTTATTATTTAGTGGAAGTCCAACGTTTATTGTAGTTCCAATTTCAGGTTTACTTATTACTGTAATAGAACCATTATGTTTTCCTATAATCCATTTCGCGATAGATAGTCCAAGGCCTGTTCCGCCGCTTTCTTTTGTTCTTGACTTATCACATCTATAAAATCTATTAAAAATATGAGGAAGATCTTCTTTAGGTATACCCATTCCTGTATCTATAATATCAATAATTAAATTATTTTTTTTAATATAACTGTTGATTGTAATATTTCCACCAATTTGAGTATACTTTATGCTATTATCAATGAAAATTCGCAAGGATTGTTTTATTAGTTTTTTATCTGCAAAAATAGTTATTTTTACATTGTTATTAGTTGAAATTTCGTGATTAGAGTCAATTAGTTTTGTTTCTTTTATTATTTCGTTTATTAATTCATTGATATAAAACTCTTCCTTGTAAATGTTTTGAGAATTATTGTCACTTCTTGCAAGGAAGAGAAGTTTTTCAACTAATTGATGCATATTTTCAGATTCCCCTTTAATGGCAATTATAGATTCATCGAGTACCGCTTTGTCATCTTTTCCCCAACGATCCAACATATTTGTATAACCTTTTATAACGGCTATAGGAGTTCTTAGTTCATGAGAAGCGTCTGATACAAATTGATTTTGTATTTCATAAGAATTTTGGATACGATCAAGCATGGCATTAAAGGTTTCAGCTAGTTGCTTTAGTTCATCATGAGAATTGCTAACATCTAACCTTGTTTCCAAGGCGTTAATTGAAATAGCTTTTGTGGTTTTTGTCATGTTTTTAATTGGTAAAAGCATTTTTTTACTTGTTTTAGAACCAATGCTTAATGTAATGATTAAAGAAAATATATTTATTATGAAAATAATAAAAGTAAAAACACCCCAATATTCATTTTCCTTATTAATATTTTTAGAAAATTGAAGAAGAATAATTTTATTATTAAGAGCTACTTTGGTGTTAGTAAAAACAAATTGTTGATTTAAACTATCATAAATTGGGTATACTGGCGGATTTTTTACTAAATATAAATCTTTTTTATATTTTTTGGTTGTAGATAAAAGAGTTTCTTTTTCATCAAAAACGCTGAAGGTTACATTTTTAATATTAGAAAAAATATCAACATTTATTCCTTCAATATCTTTGTTTAAATTAGCATAATTAACAGCTACCGCGTTGTATTTATTAAGCTCACCCCTTACCTCACCTAATAGATAGAACCTAAACCCTATAACTAAGCAAGCGCTAAGAAGTAGCAATGTTAATGAAAAAATGAGAGTATAAACTGCAGTCATCTTAAAACTTATTGAAAATCTTAACCGTTTATGTATTCTGTAAGTTATGTTCTTTAATAATCTTGGTATAAACCAAAGTATTAGCTTTGTTAATTTAATGATGAATTGAAAGCATTGTAATATAAGGCTGAAGATAAATTTTATTTTATTCATCTTTTAAAAGATATCCCACCCCTCGCACAGTATGAATAAATTTTACGTTAAATTTATCATCTATTTTACTTCTTAAATATCTAATATATACATCTACAACGTTAGTGTCTCCCATGTACTCATATCCCCATACGGTGTCTATAATTTTATTTCTTGTAAGAACAATATTTTTATTTTCCATTAGAAAATTAAGTAGATCAAATTCTGTTTTAGTCAATTCAATTGCGTTATTTTTATATGAAACCATTCTTTGATCTAAGTCTATATTCAGTTCTCTAATAGATATTATGTTTAAACTTTCTTTGGACACTGTTACATTCTTTAAGGCTGTTCTTATTCTTGCAAGTAATTCTTCAATTGCAAAAGGTTTAGTCATATAGTCATTCGCACCGATGTCAAGACCCATAACTTTATCCATAACTTCATCTTTAGCAGTAAGCATTATAATAGGGATCGCTGACACTTGCCTTATTCTTCTTAAAACCTCAAGACCGTTTAATGAAGGCAACATAATATCAAGAAGTATGAGATCAAATAGTTCATTTGTAGCTACATCTAGTCCAGTGCGCCCATCATGACATTGCTGCACGATATATCCCTCATACTTTAGTTCAAGCTCAAGAAAGCGTGCTATTTTTATTTCATCTTCAATTATCAAAATTTTTTGTCGACTCATAGATAAATATACCTCCAAAATATATAATAATAAAATATCTTGTTTTATTATTATTTACATTTGTTGTGTAAATTAATAGTAATAGTATTATTATATATTATTTTATATATAATTACAGGTAATTTGCTTCATATTTTAAATTGTTATAATTTAATTATTTATATTATAAAACAAATAACCTACATTCTATCAATGTAGGTTATTATAGTAAAAGTTCTAATTAGTTTTCATTTCTTTAGTAATTTTTGTTGTAACGTTAGTAACAGCATCAGACATCTTGTCGAAAATTTTGTTTACATCTGAATCTTCATCATTGAGTTTTTTAATTCTTAACTTATGTTTAGTTACCAAAGCAAATATTAATACTACAATTGCAAGTGGTGGAGCTATTATTGCAATTGCAATTGCCATAGTTACACAAATATTTAAGACAACTACGTCTCCTTTCTTGATTATTAATTTGGTTTCGTTTCCCTTTTTTATAATTTTCTTCACCTTTTTAAATAATATACTTTCAGTACAAGGATTTTGATCTGGCTTAATTTTGTTTTCTTTTTCTAGATATACTAAAGCATCGATAAGGTTCCCTGAACTTTGCTCTAAGGCATTTTTAGCATCCTCGTAGTTTACATTAGCTCTTTTTCTTAATTCATCAATTTGTTCTAAATTTATTGACATTGTAATTCCTCCCTTTTTATAATATGGTAGTTAGAAATTGCTAATTAACAATAACTATAAATCTTTTATTAATTAGCTTAGTAGTTAATTTCTATACTTTTATTATAAAATAGAATAATTAAAGATTTATTATCAAAACATTAAAATTACATTAGAATTTAAAAAATTATAAAGTGATCTTACATTTTTATGTATAACAATACTCGAAGTCTAATAATGACTTAGAGTTTGTGAAGTGGGAGATTTTCTTTCTGAAATTTCTTTAAGAATCAAATAAACTGATTGTAATATATTGTATATTGGAAATTATGATGGGATTTATAAGTTTAAACATGGTATACTATAAACTTATGAATTAAAAATTTATTTAGTATATACTTAAAATTATATATGAAACAAAGAGGGGAAGTTAAAATGAGTAAAATCAAATTTGAAGAATTTAATATTAGTGAAGAAATATTAAAAGCAATTAATAATTTAGGGTATAAAAACCCGTCAGAGGTTCAAGCACGCGTAATACCTATAGCACTAAGTGGTAAAGACCTCATAGTTAAATCACAAACAGGTAGTGGAAAAACAGCTGCATTTGCGATACCACTTTGTGAGAGTGCCAATATAGAGGAAACAGAGCCACAAGCATTGGTACTCACTCCAACAAGAGAACTAGCACTCCAAGTTAGTCAAGATATAACAAATATTGGTAGATATAAAAAAATTAGAGCGATAGCTGTTTTTGGTAAACAACCTATAGCGATGCAAAAAAAACAACTTAAACAAAGAGTACATGTAATAGTAGGTACTCCTGGAAGAACATTAGATCATATCGAAAGAGGTTCTATTAAATTAGATAAGGTAAAATATTTAATTTTAGATGAAGCAGATGAAATGCTTAGTATGGGATTCATAGAACAAGTAGAAGAGGTTATAAAGGCCGTTCCAAAAAACAGGGTTACTATGTTATTTTCAGCTACAATTCCTGAATCTATTGAAGCAATTTGTAAGCAATACATGGTAGAGCCTGTTAAAATAGAAATAAATCCACAGAAGTTAACTGTTGATAAAATTGATCAAGTATGTTATGAGGTAGAAGAAGATAAAAAAATCAGTTTGCTTAAGAGAATCTTATATATTGAAAATCCAGATTCTTGTATTGTATTTTGTAGAACTAAGGAAAATGTGGATTCGATAACTGTTCAAATGAAAAATCGTCATTATTCATGTATTAAGATACATGGGGGGATGCTTCAAAATGATAGATTGGATGCCATGGAAAGATTTAAAAAGGGCGAGTTTAGATTTTTAGTGGCAACAGATGTTGCTGCTAGAGGAATAGATGTTGAAAATATAACACATATTATAAATTATGATTTGCCACTTGAAAAAGGTAATTACGTACATAGAATAGGCAGGACAGGACGAGCAGGAAAACAAGGTATGGCTATAACTTTTGTAACTCACCATGAAAATAAATTTCTACAAGCTATAGAGGAATATATAGGCACTCAGATACCTAAAGGGACAATCCCAACAAAGGAAGAGTCTGAGCCATTCAGGGAGGCTTTTTATAAAAAGCATGATGCTAAGCCTGAAATTAAAAAAACTAAGGCATCTAATTTTAGTAATGACATAATGAAGATATATATCAGTGCAGGTAAAAAGAAAAAAATAAGGACTGTGGATATTGTAGGAACTATTTGCAATATTGAGGGCGTTATCGGT
Source organism: Clostridium sp. (assembly GCF_050717545.1). Classification (GTDB taxonomy): domain Bacteria; phylum Bacillota; class Clostridia; order Clostridiales; family Clostridiaceae; genus Clostridium_AD. The sequence continues at coordinate 51,971 of NZ_JBOITN010000046.1, read as the reverse complement.
GATGATATAGGAATTATAGATATTCAAGATAAGTTTTCACATGTAGATATTATGAATGGAAAGGGCAAGGTAGTATTAGAAGCCCTTAAAAATGGGACAATAAAAGGTAAAACTATTAGAGTAGAAAAAGCAAACAAATAGTAAGTCGTTAAAGTATATACTTAATATTAAGATTGACTTTATAAAATGATAAGTGAGGTGGATAATTTGATTATTTGCCTCATTTTCATATTTAAAATAGAAAATTAAATATATTAATATTATGTTTTTAGTTATAATATACCACTTAATTTGACAGAATAACTATAGAGTTATAAAATTGTGTATAAATATAATTTAAATATTCTTGAATATGTGTTAAAATATAAAAGTTGTGAGAAAGATTTGATTAATGGTGGATTTATAAAACAAGTACTAGTCGGTATTTTATTCGCAATTACAATATATAATAAAAATATTACTTGTTAAAAAGGAGAGCTATAATGAAAGCATTTCAAGATTTAGTTAACGAAACAATAGAAGTTCAAGATTTAGAGGAATTAGAATCAGCAGCGGATTTATTTCAGTTTGGAATTGAAAAAGGATATTATAATAAACGTCAGGCAGACCAATTTAACACTACCTACTGGAAAATGAAAAATAAATGTCTTGCTTATGAAGTTGCGAAAGAAATTAAAGGTAACAAATTAGATATAATTACAATGGTTACAAGTGCTCCAAATGAAATAAAAGGTAACATACGCGAATTAACAAATTATGTGAACGGACGAGTTAAGGCGCTAAAAGGGAAAATGAATGGTATCAGATAGAATTGATACTAATTAGAAGGGTATATGTCTGTACGTGCAGATATATACCCTTATTAATATTTATAGAGTAACTTTTTACAGGTATAATTATTGATTGACTTGAAAATATTGAAAATAATCAAGTAAACGTGGAAAACGGTGAAAATAAGAATTAATATTAAATTGAAAAACATAATAGCACAAATATATGAAACAAATGGTATAATTTAAAAATCGAGTTAGATGAATATAATAGTTATTAGAGGTGATTTTCATAACAACTAGTATGTTAAAAATTATTGCATGTATATTAATGTTAATTGATCATATGGGAGCAGCGTTATTTCCAGAAGTTTTAATCCTAAGAATGGTAGGAAGAGTATCATTTCCTATATTTGCTTATTTAATTGCCATGGGATATTCGAAAACAAACTCATTTTCAAAATATTTCTACAGATTGTTGATATTTGGAGTCATATCACAAATACCATTTTCATTAGCGTTTAATGAGCAATCCAATGTACACAGTTTTTCTGATTTTCTAAAGTTTTTTATGGGGAGTCCAATTCCACATTTAAATGTATTTTTCACCTTAGCAATTGGGCTTCTTGCAATACGTATATGGGATAAGGCAAAGTCAACATCTTTTAAAATATTAGCTGTGTTGGGTTTAGGTTTATTCGCTGAATCTTTATTTACAGATTACGGAATCTATGGAGTTGTTATGATTTTAGCATTTTATGTTTTTAGAGATAGTAAAATTAAAATAGTTATATCTCAAACTATTGTATACATAGTATTTAGTGCGTCACAAATTTTAGTTTATTTGTACGAATTTAAGGACGTTGCAATAGATTTAACTTGGTTTATTCAGGGACTATCGTTATCCTCATTAATTTTTATATTTAAGTATAACGGCAATAAGGGGAAAGACCTTAGATATGGTTTTTATGCGTTTTATCCAGTACATTTATTAGTAATTGGGTTAATAAAGATTTTGAAATTAGTTTATGAATAATACCAAAAATGGAAAATATTTTAAAATAATAATACATGTGTATAAATTAATAAAAGGGGAATAAAAGTATGAACTTTGAAATAAAAAAATTTGATGAGCTAAGTGTCGAAGAAATGTATGAAATCTTAATGCTAAGAAGTAAAGTTTTTGTTGTAGAGCAACAATGTATTTATGAAGATTGCGATGGTAAAGACAAAAACTCATATCATTTATTTGCAAAAGAAAATGAGCAAATTATTCTTTATTTAAGGATATTAAAAAAAGGTGTTTCTTATGATGAAATATCTATTGGAAGGTTGTTAGTTGATAAAGAACACCGTGGCAAAGGATTGGCAAAACAAATGATGGGGTACGCAATAGAATTTATTAAAAATAATTTAAATGAAAAAAAGGTTAAAATTTCTGCACAAGAGTATTTATTAGAATTTTATTTAAATATTAAGTTTGTAAAAGTTAGTGATGTGTATTTAGAAGATAATATACCACATGTTGAGATGTTATATAAAAATATCTGATTTTATATTGTAATTTGATATCTATATCTAATTTACAAAATTTAATCTAAAAGATTCTATTAAATCTTAGATAGAATCTTTTAGAATAAATAAAAATATTTTAATTATCAATGCAAAGAAGGCAGGTCATCTAAACTTTTTAGCACGTACCCTTGGCTTTTCCATTGTGTAATTACATCATCTAATATTTCTGCATTGGTTTTTGAGACTGCATGCAGCAACATAATTCCACCGTTATGGGTTCTTTGCATAATTTTTTTCATTGCAACATCATGAGAAGGCTGATTATTTGTAATCCAATCCATATAAGCAAAACTCCAAAATATTGTTTTATATCCGTAATTCTTGGTGTAGTTTAATGATAATTCACTATATTTACCCATTGGAGGTCTAAAATACTTAGCTATCTTTTTATGAGTAACATTTTCAAATGCATCCTCTACATCAGACAATTCTTTATTAAATTTTACTTCATCTTGTATAGAAGCCATTGAAGGATGGTGATTGCTATGATTACATACTAAGTGACCTTCATCTACCATTCTTTTAATTAGGTCAGGGCTTGAAGTAATATAGGGTTTAACTACAAAGAATGCTGCCTTTACATTATGTTTTTTTAAAACATCGAGTATTGGTGCAGTATATCCGGCCTCGTAACCCTCATCAAAAGTTAGATACAATACTTTTTTTGATGTATCTCCTATATGATAACAATCATACTTTGACATAAGTTGACTGGTTTCTTTAGGACCGTCAGGTGGAGTGTTATCGTTTCTAGGTTGGAAATACCAATTATATTCTTTAGTGCTTAATCTATTATGGGTTTCATTGCCACTAATTACACTTTTTAATTCTTTACCATAAGAAACATTTGCAAAACAACTAACGAAAAGAGTTGAAGAAATAATAATACTAAATATTTTTCCTTTCACATTAATCACCTCTATTACATTTTATTTAGATAAGTTATAAATTGATATATTTTTAGTATGCTCAGTAAATGTATATAGATATTCATAAATTAAAGATTGTCACGTTGGTAATTTTATATAAATTTTTATAAAAATTTTACTTTGAGGTTGATGTTATTGTATACTATTAGTATGTCCATAGTGGAGGTAATTAAATGAAATTAAGTTTAGAACAACAAAAGATGATTTGTGATAGGCCATCACGATACAGTTTAATAAGAGGCATGAAGGGATCAGGTAAAACAACAGCAGCTATTTACAGAAGTCTTTATCTTAAAAATCAATACTGCTTATATGAAGAAGACAAAGTATTAATGCTTGCATATGAAGGTGAAGATATTAATTATATAAAAAATATATATAATATAGCAAAAGAGGAAACAAGGCTTGAATATTTGAGCTTGTTTTCTAGTCAAGAAAGAAAATTTCATGTGGTTACATTAGAAAATATTTTATATAGGTATTATTTGGGTTATAAAAATACACATAAATTAAAAACATTAGTAATTATAGATGATGATATTAAAAATAATATCATGAGAGAGTGTATATTGCAGATTAAAATAAATTATCCAAGGTTAAGAATATTATGTACCGAATATATTCAATTTTTTATAGAAGAGATAAAGTGGATAAAAAGTTGTAATTATTTAAAACAGGAACTCTATTTACAAATAAATAGAACTGGAAGGAAGTGCGATAAAGGAAAAGGACCCCAAAGAATTCTTAAAAATTCTACAGCAAGAAAAGCAATATTTGAACTAATGGTTATTTATAATAAGCAACTTATAAAAAAGGGGCTAGTTGATAATGAGGATGTTAATATATATGCACTGCATATGGCAGAGTCCATAACAGAAGGCAAATATTCTCACATTATAATTGATAAAGGAAATGATTTAACTAAGGTTCAGTTAGATTTTATTAATTCTTTATTTAACCAAAAGTCGTATTCTAGTATGACGTTTTTTGTGGATATGGACGGGGATCACAAAACAAATTCATGGATGATAAAAGGAAAAAGAGTTAATGCTAAACCAATAGGTGAAAAAGCAAAATCTTATACCTTCAAAAATAATTATATAATACAGGATAAGTATTTAATAAAATATGATGATATTGCACGTGAAAATATAGATATTAATTCATTAGAAAACTTTAAGTATTGTGATATAAGACATAATAGGCAATATGAATTTATGAGAGATTATAGTAGAATATCAGATATTATAGTAGATGATCAAAATGGTGAACTTGAGTACATAAATGAGGAATTGTTAGAATTGCCTGTATACAGTGATATAGCGGCAGGTGAACCTATACTTATTAATTCTGAAATAGAAGGTAAGTTTTACATTCCAAGATATTGGTTAAAGGGAGTAAAAAAACCTTTTATTTTAAAAGTTAAAGGTGAAAGTATGATTGGAGCCAACATTAATGATGGAGATTATGTAGTAATACGGCAGGAACAGTCGGCAAATAATAAGGATATAGTGGCTGTTGACATAGGTGGAAATGCTACTTTAAAAAGGCTTTCTATAGGTACTGATAAAATATTACTTATGCCAGAAAATGAAAAATATCAGCCAATTGTAGTAGATAGTGAAGATACATATATTATCGGCACAGCTATAGGAATTATAAAACATAAACATTAATTTTTGAAAAGGAGGGTTAGCAATATAAACTGTAAAAAAATAATACCCCAGCATATCCTGAGGTATTATTTTTAATTTTTAAGAAAAAAGCTAAATTTGTCTTTTGTTGTAGTTGTAATAGTTAGATTTCGTTTATGAAGTATATTATTAAATTCTTCTACTTGTCCATCAACTATATAGGCATAATCTGTTTTGCCTTCTTTTACCCAACCCATAAATACATATGCATGCGAAGGTACACCAGTCTTTCCTGGCATATCTGTAGTGAAACATATATCGCCTTTTTGTAATTTAGTGGCATCGGTGTTCTTTTTCCAGTTCATTGAAGTTAATGAGTTCATCAATTTTTCAACAGTGGTTGTATTAGTAGCGATAGCAATATCATTAGTTCTTAAAATCTCTGATAAAAGATGTACAGTAAGACCAGTTTGACTTCCACCATTCAATTCAACTGCTTTTTTTAGTAAGGTTGTTCTATTTGCTTCAACATCTAAATATTTAAAAATTTTAGTTGAAGTTACAATTGTCTGAACAACTTTAGTTTTAGCGGGTTCGTTTTTTGGAGTAGTTTTTGTAACTGGTTTGCTTACGACTACAGCTTTTTTAGGGTTCATAAATGAGGTGTTCATTAAAATAGAAAAAATAATTACAGATACTACAACTAGTCCAAGGCCTAAAACAACTACATTGTTTTTAAACTCGTTTTTGTCTGCAAGTTCATGCATTTCTTTCGTATATTTTTCGCTTTCCTCATTGTTTTCTAACTTAGTTACTTCATTACTTTTGTTTTTAAGGACTTCTTTTTCTGATTTTTGTTTATTTGAGTATAATTTATCTATAAGTTCACTATTCTTATTATTTTCTTTACTTAATAGTTCATCTTTACTTAATTTGTTATCTTTATTCATATTTTTCTGCTCTCAAATATAGGCAGGAATATTAGCACTTGACCCATATTTTATGCAGCACCTCCCTTAAGTTTATATTGGTTATGTAGTGCCTAGCTATTTTTTTGACTTGACAAAGTTTACTTGAATATTTATATCACCTACTTTTATACACTATGAGTATACCATATGGAGAGGTACTTAAGTATTATTTGTAGAAATTTAAAGTAATTTAATGTTATATGAAATTAATTACAGTTTATGCGATGTTTTTTATGCTGGAAATATAAATTTTAACGTTCGGAATGAGTCTAATAATAATAATAATAAGAGTATTTCAAAAGAATAGAGGGTATTGTTAAGCGCTATACTGTAGTATAATATATTTAATTATTAATAATTGATAAGTGAGGGATAGATAATGTCTGTAAAAATAGTAACTGATAGCACCTCATATATAAGGGAAGAACTAAGGAAAGAGTATGATATTTCTATAGTTTCATTAAGTGTTACGTTTAAAGATGAGGAATATAGAGAAACTAACATAGAAAATGAAAGTTTCTACAAAAAATTAGATGAAAGCTTGACTATTCCCACTTCATCGCAACCACCACTTGCGGAAATGTATAACAACATGGAAAAACATGTACGTGATAATAATGAAGTGGTAGGTATTTTTATTTCGTCGGATATGAGTGGAACTTATTCAAATGCATGCCTTGCAAAAGATATGATACTAGAAAAATTTCCTAATGCATTAATTGAAATTATAGACTCAAGAGCTAATTGTATGCAACTTGGATATGCGGCAATAACTGCAGCAAGGGCAGCAAAACAAGGTAAGCCAATGGATGAAGTGGTGGGTATAGCGCGAGATAATATAAAAAGAAGTAGGTTTCTGTTTATACCAAATACTTTAGAATATCTAAAAAAGGGTGGCAGAATAGGTGGAGCAAGCGCTTTGCTTGGGAATATTTTGCAAATTAAGCCTATCCTTACTGTGACAGATGGTAAAACAGCATTGTTTAAAAAAGTAAGGACTAAAAAACGAGCATTGCAAATTATGACTAATAAATTTGTTGAAGATATAACTAACCATGGACTAGGAGAAGTGATGGTTCATCACATAAGTGATGTGGAGGGAGCTCTGGCTTTTGCTAAAACAGTTGAAGAATGTATAGGTAAAAAAATAGATATAGCTCCAATTGGACCTGTAATTGGAACTCATGTTGGTCCTGGAGCACTGGGTATCGTATATTACACGCAGTCCGACTTAACGACATTTCAGAATGAAAGTCGTTAATATTGGAGTTCCGCAGGAGATGATTTAACAAGTTAGGGTGACTATTAAACATAATTAGTAAGTTAGTTTAGACCAATTATAATTAAAAATATTGAATGAAAAATATAAGAATATATTGCATAAATTATAATCGTGTATATTTATGCAACGAAAGTTTATAACAATGTATAATTATACATTGACAAATCTAAAAATTTAACTTAGAATAAAGGAAATAAAAAAAATATAAATAAAAACATTACACTTTTAAGTTAGTCCTGTGAGGCTAGGAAGGAGTAGAGATAATTATGGTACGTGATTTTTGTTTTGTCAATTTAGAATTTAATACTATTAAATGTAATACAGTTATTAATTTAGACATTAAAACTGTAGGTATATTTTTTATTGCATTAATAAATGTTATGAACATATTAACAAGGATAATAGACTGATTATTTTGATAATCACTTTGTTATCTTTATTAATATATTAGGGGAATTTACAGGGTTGTTTAACGACATTTCAGAAGGGAAGTCTCCCACTTTTATAAGGGGGGAGTATAAACCCCCTTCTGAAGTCGTTAATGCATCTTCTATGAAGATGTTTCAGCTCCGCAGGAGATGATTTAATCTAAGGAGGATTTAATATGAATGGCAAGTTAATTTTAGAGAATGGAATAATATTTGAAGGCAATCTATTTGGGTATCTAGAGGAAAGTGTTGGAGAAGTGGTATTTAATACGGGTATGACAGGTTATGAAGAAATATTAACGGACCCTTCTTATTATGGTCAAATAGTAACAATGACATACCCACTTATTGGAAATTACGGAATTAACTTAGAGGATGTTGAGTCAAAGTCTCCTAAAGTTAAAGGGTTTATTGTTAGAGAAAAATGTGACTATCCTAATAACTTTAGATGTGAAATGGGCCTTGAAGGATATTTAAAACAAAATAAAATAATAGGCCTGGAAGGAATAGATACAAGAGCGCTCACCAAAATACTTAGGGAAAATGGTAGTATGAAAGGAATTATCGCAACAAAAGAACTCACTCAGACTCAGATAGAGAAAAAGCTAGCGGGCTTTAATAACAAAGATGCAGTTATGAAAGTTACTCCGGAAGAAAGCTATACTATCGAAGGTACTGGGAAACATGTAGCTATTATGGATTTTGGAATAAAGGAGAATATAATTCGTTCGTTTTCAATAAGAAATTGCAAATTAACAGTTTTTCCTGCAAACGCTAAGTCAGAAGAAATATTAAATGTTAATCCGGATTTGATATTTTTATCAAATGGACCAGGAGATCCGAATGATTTACAAGAGGTAATAACGACACTTAAAGAGCTTGTAGGTAAAAAACCGATTGTGGGAATTTGCCTTGGGCATCAACTTTTAGCATTAGCCCTTGGTGGTGAAACTCAAAAACTTAAATTTGGGCATAGAGGTTGCAACCATCCTGTTAAAGATCTAGAAGAAAATAAGGTTTATATTACATCACAAAATCACGGATATTTTGTAAGTAAACTTCCAAAAGATATGGAAATAACACATGTTAGTGTTAATGATGGAACAATTGAAGGAATGAGACATAAAAATCTTCCAATATTTACTGTGCAATTTCATCCTGAAGCTTGCCCAGGTCCTAAAGATATAGATGTGATTTTTGATAAGTTTCTTTCAGTAAAATAGAGAATAATTAAATAATAAATAATCCTCATTTTTATATGTTCCAAATAATAATAATGTATATAATTTAGAGCTGAGGATGTACAAATAGAATATAACAAGAAATTATACAGGGGGTATTCATATGCCATTAGATAATAGCATTAGAAAGGTACTAGTAATTGGTTCAGGTCCAATAATAATAGGTCAGGCTGCTGAATTTGATTATTCTGGTACTCAAGCTTGTCAAGCATTAAAAGAGGAAGGCGTAGAAGTAGTACTTGTAAATAGTAATCCAGCAACGATAATGACAGATAAAGAGGTTGCTGACAAAGTTTATATAGAACCATTGACAATAGAGTTTTTGGAAAAGGTTATTAAAAAGGAAAAACCAGACAGTTTACTTGCCGGTATGGGTGGGCAAACGGGACTTAATTTAGCTGTGGAGTTATCTGATAATGGTATTTTAGATAAATATAATGTGAGAGTAATAGGAACTTCTATAGAAGCTATTAAAAAAGGAGAAGATAGAGAACTTTTTAGAAATCTTATGCTGGAAATTAAACAACCAGTTGTTGAAAGCACAATTGCAACTGATATAGCAGGAGGAGTAAGTTTTGCAAGTGAGATAGGCTATCCTGTAATTGTAAGGCCTGCATATACTATGGGGGGAAGCGGAGGTGGAATTGCGGAGACGCAGGAGGCATTAATAGAAATTCTAGAACTTGGGTTACAATTAAGCTCTATAGGGCAGGTGCTATTAGAAAAGTCAATTAAAGGATGGAAAGAAATAGAATATGAAGTTATGAGAGATAGTAATGGTAATTGCATTACAATATGTAATATGGAAAATGTAGATCCTGTTGGAATACATACAGGAGACAGTATTGTTGTAGCACCAAGCCAAACTCTTTCAGATAAAGAATATCAAATGCTTAGAAGTGCCTCAATAGACATTATAAACAGTGTTGGCATAGAGGGTGGTTGTAATGTACAACTTGCTCTAAATCCTAAAAGCTTTGAGTATGCAGTTATTGAAATTAATCCAAGAGTAAGTAGATCATCAGCACTGGCATCAAAAGCTACAGGATACCCAATTGCAAAAGTAGCTTCAAAAATAGCACTAGGATATTCGCTCGATGAAATAAAAAACGCAGTTACTCAAAAAACATATGCTTGCTTTGAACCTTCACTAGATTATGTAGTTGTTAAAATTCCTAGATGGCCTTTTGATAAGTTTGATAGGGCAAATAGGGTTTTAGGGACAAAAATGATGGCTACAGGAGAAATAATGTCAATTGGAAGCAACTTTGAAGCTGCACTCTTAAAAGGAATTAGATCACTAGAAATTGGTCAGTACTCATTACAATATAATGGGTTAGCACAAAAAAGTTTGAAAGAATTAAAGAAGAGAGTAATGGAACCTGATGATGAGAGGATATTTTATTTAGCAGAAATGCTAAGACGTGATTATAGGGTTGAAATGGTTTCGGAAATTACAGGAATAGATAATTTCTTTGTAAACAAAATCAAGTGGATTGTATATCAAGAGGAAAAGATTAAAGTATCTTCACTTGCAGATATGAATAAAGACTGGTTACTAATACTTAAGAAAAAGGGATTTTCGGATAAAGGAATTGCAGATTTATTAGGGGTAAGTCCAAATGAAATTTATGAACTTAGAAATACTTTTAACATTAAGCCTGTGTATAAGATGGTAGATACATGTGGAGGAGAATTTGAAGCCTTATCGCCATACTACTTCTCAACTTATGATGAATATGATGAAGTTGAGGTAAGTAATAGGAAAAAGGTTATGGTAATAGGTTCAGGCCCTATAAGGATAGGGCAAGGAATTGAGTTTGATTATGCATCTGTTCATAGTGTAATTGCTCTTAAAAAGCTAGGGATTGAAACTATAATAGTTAATAATAATCCTGAAACTGTAAGTACAGACTTTAATATTTCAGACAAATTATATTTTGAACCACTAACAGAGGAAGAAGTATTTAATATTGTTGAAAAAGAAAAACCAGATGGAGTAATACTTCAATTTGGAGGTCAAACTGCTATTAAACTTGCTAAATTTTTAAGCGAAAAAAACATATCTATATATGGAACTAAACCTGAGAATATAGATGCAGCAGAAGATAGAGAAAAATTCGAGGCACTCCTTGAAAAATTAAATATAAACAGACCTAAAGGAAAGGCTGTATGGGATTTAAAAGAGGGACTAAAAGAAGCCGAGAATATAGGATATCCTGTATTGGTTAGACCATCTTATGTATTAGGTGGGCAAGGAATGGAAATAACTTATGAAGAAAACGAATTAAAACATTATTTAAACAATGCATTTAAAAAAGATAAGAAGAATCCTGTTTTAATAGATAGATATTTATTAGGAAGAGAAATAGAAGTTGATGCTATTTGTGACGGTGAGGAAATATTAATACCAGGTATTATGGAGCATCTAGAAAGAGCTGGTGTTCACTCAGGAGATAGTATTACAATATATCCAAGTCAAAACATTTCAAGTTCTATAAAAGAAAAAATATTAGAATACACGAAAAAGATAGCACTAGGACTAGAAGTAATAGGCATGGTTAATATTCAGTTTATAGAATATAAAAACGAATTGTACATAATTGAGGTTAATCCAAGAGCTAGTAGGACAGTCCCATATATTAGTAAAGTTAGTAATGTTCCTATAGTAGAACTTGCAACTAGAGTTATGTTAGGAGAAAAACTAACAGATTTAGGGTATGGAACTGGAATTTATAAGGAACCAAAATTAGTGTCAGTTAAGGTACCAGTGTTTTCAACACAAAAACTTCCTGAGGTTGAAGTATGCCTTGGACCTGAAATGAGGTCTACTGGGGAGGTTTTAGGAATAGGAAGAAACTTTGAAGAAGCTTTATATAAAGGATTTATTGCATCAGGAATGAATGTTAAAAAAGAAAAAGGCGTTATCTTGGCAACAATTAATTCTCAAGACTATCAAGAGTTTTTATATATAGCTAAATCGTTTAGTGAACTTAATTATAAATTTATAGCAACAGAGGGTACAGCAAAATTATTACGGGAAAATGGTATTGAAGCAATAGATGTTAAAAAAATTACAGAGGGTCATCCTAATATCATTGACGTAATAAAGAGTAGAAAAGTTGATTTAGTAATAAATACTCCTACAAAAGGAAATGATTCAAAAACAGATGGTTTTAGAATAAGAAGAACAGCTATTGAGAGTTCACTCGGAATTATAACATCACTAGATACTGCCAAAGCATTAGTTGATATTATGAAAAAAAATATTGACGGTGAAAATTTAGAAGTATTTAATATTGCAGAATGATAATTAAAAAACAATAAACTATTAGGAAGATGTCCCTAGCCCAATGTGAGCTAGGGACATCCTTTTATTTTTTAACTAGTATAAATAAGTTAATTTAATTAGTTTGATATGAATTTGGTCGATACATGCATAAACATTGTATAAAATAAATACCCATTAATAAAAAAACATTGCATTATTATAAGAAGTAATATATAATAAATTAAAGAAAGCCAGTTAAATCAGTAATGAAGACTAACAATTATATGATGAAAAATATTAAAGAAAAACATGTGATATGCATATAAATGTATAAATATTCATAAACTTATTATATCATTAAGGGGGAGCGGTTAAATTGAAAAAATTTATATCAATTATATTAACTATTACTATGTCGGGGGTATTACTTGTAGGGTGTGGACAAAAACAGAATGGTAATTCGCTTGAGGCAGTTCAAAAGGCTGGTAAATTAACTATAGGACTAGATGATTCTTATCCTCCAATGGAATTTAGAGATGAAAAAAATGAGCTAGTTGGGTTTGATATAGATTTAGGTAATGAAGTAGCAAAAAAATTAGGTGTGAAAGCAGAATATATATCTACTGATTTTAATGGAATAGTTTTAGCTCTTACAGCATCAAAATTTAACATAATACTCTCAGCTATGAGCATTACAGATGAAAGAAAAAAGGTTATAGATTTTTCTGATTCATATGTAATGGGTGGTCAGGTTGCGGCTATAAAAAAAGGAAATGTAAAAGTGAAAAGTTTGGATGATCTACAAGGCAAAATAGTATCATGTCAGTTAGGGTCTACAGGAGATAAAGCAGCGACTGCAATGAAAGGGTTAAAAGAAGTTAAAAGGTATGATAAGATTACAGAGGCTTTTCAGGAATTGTCAATTGGAAGAGTAGATGCAGTAATTATGGATGCTCAAGTTGGTGGATATTACGTTGCTAAGAAGCCTGGTGAATATGAAGTGTTAACAGAAAAAATTAGTGAGGAACCAATTGGAATAGGATTTAAAAAGGATGATAAAGAGTTAAATGAGGCAGTACAAAAGGCTGTTGATGAACTTAAAGCTGATGGAACTTTATCTAAGATGTCGTTAGAATGGTTTGGATTCGACGCATATAAAGAATAAAACAATTAAGAATTGTTAGATCACCCAGAGGAATGCTAGGAGGAACAAGAATGGATATAAGTGTTATAAAGAACGTCTTTCCTGTGTTATTAGAAGGAAGTTTAATGACTATAGAATTAACGGTATTGTCAGTAGTGTTTGGAACAGTAATAGGTATAGTTACAGCATTACTGAAACTTTCTAAAAATAAATTTATGGCCGGTGTAGCAGGATTTTATACCTGGATATTTAGAGGAACACCAATGCTTCTTCAATTATTTGTTTTTTATTACGGGTTACCATATGTAGGTGTTAATTTATCACCTTTTCAGGCAGCATTAATAGGACTCAGTTTGAATTCAGGTGCTTACATGGCGGAAATAATAAGAGGCGGAATACTTTCAGTAGATAAAGGTCAGTTTGAAGCCTGCAGGTCATTAGGGTTTACTTATTTTGATACTATGAAAAGGGTGGTACTACCTCAAACTTTCAAAATAATTATTCCATCAGTGGGTAATGAGTTTATAACAATGCTTAAGGATACATCCTTAGTGTCCGTTATTGCTATGGAAGAAGTTATGAGAAAAGCGCAACTTTTATATGCTTCAACTTTTAGGCCGCTTGAAGTTTTTTTTATAACAGCATGTTTGTATCTTTTTATGACAACAATTTTCACTACAGTTTTTTCATATTATGAGAAAAAACTGTCAGTATATTAACAGAGGTGATTCAAGATGAATATGATAGAAACTAAAAATTTAACTAAAAGATTTGGAAGCTTAACGGTATTTGAAGGTTTAAATGTAACAGTTAAAAAAGGCGAAGTACTGGTTATAATAGGACCTTCTGGTTCAGGGAAAAGTACATTTTTAAGATGTTTAAATCACCTTGAGGCTCCTAATGTGGGAGAAGTTTTCATTGAGGGAGAAAAACTAGACGCGAAAAACAAAAAACATATGAGAAATACCATAGAAAAAGTAGGTATGGTGTTTCAAAATTTTAATCTGTTTCATCATATGACTGTAATGCAAAATGTTATTGAGGCTCCAATTACAGTTAAGCATGAAAATAGAGAAGAAGTATTAAAAAGGGCTAAGATAATTATTGAGAAGGTAGGTCTAAGTGAAAAGGTTGATGACTACCCGTCAAAGTTATCAGGAGGTCAAAAGCAAAGAGTAGCTATAGCAAGGTCACTGGCTATGAGACCTGACATAATGTTATTTGATGAACCAACATCTTCCTTAGATCCAGAGCTTGTTGGGGAGGTTCTAGTAGTTATGAAAAACCTTGCAAAAGAAGGTATGACTATGGTGGTTGTAACTCATGAAATGGGATTTGCTCGTGACGTAGCAGATAGAGTAATTTTCATGGATGGTGGAAAAATAGTAGAAGAGGGAAATCCTAAAGAGTTTTTTACAAATCCAAAAGAGCAGCGAACTAAAGAATTTTTAAATAAAATACTTTAGAGATAATTTTAATATATGATAAACAAATTCGAAAGGGGATATAAAAATGAAAGAAAAAGTGGTTTTAGCATATTCAGGAGGATTAGATACGTCTATAATAATAGCTTGGCTTAAGGAAAACTATGATATGGATGTTATAGCAGCGTGCATTAATGTTGGACAAGAAGATGATATGAAGGCAATTGAGAAAAAGGCTTTAAGCTCAGGAGCAGCTAAAATATATATTGAGAATGTAACAGCTGAATTTATAAAAGATTACGTGTTTAAAGGTGTTAAAGCGAATGCTGAATATGAAGGAAAATATTTATTAGGTACAGCTTTTGCAAGACCTTTAATATCTAAAAAACTTGTGGAAATTGCACATAAAGAAGGGGCAAAATATATATGCCACGGATGCACAGGTAAAGGAAATGATCAAGTAAGATTTGAAGTTGCAATAGCAGCTATAGATCCGTCTATAAAAATTATAGCTCCATGGAGAATTTGGGATATAAAATCAAGAGAAGACGCTATAGATTATGCTAATGCTAGAGGTATAGAAATAACAGTTACAAAGGAAAAAATATATTCAGTTGATCAAAATTTATGGCATGCAAGTCATGAAGGTGGAGATATTGAAGATTTTAAAAATGATCATAAACGAGATATGTATCTTATGGTTACACCTCCAGAAAAAGCTCCAGATGAACCTACTTTTGTAGAAATATATTTTGAAAAGGGAATTGCTACCAAGGTTGACGGTATTGAACTTGAGCCAATAGATATTGTTTCCGTATTAAATAAAATTGGTGGAGAAAATGGAATAGGAATTGTAGATTTAGTTGAGAATAGACTTGTGGGAATGAAATCAAGAGGAATTTACGAAACTCCAGGTGGTACTGTTCTTTATGCAGCTCATAAGGAACTAGAAGAAATAACAATAGATAAAGATACTCTTCACTTTAAATACTCTATATCACAAAAATATGGCGAACTTGTTTATGATGGACTTTGGTTTACAACTATGAGAGAAGCGCTTGATGCATTTGTAGATAAGACGCAAGAAACTGTAACTGGATCTGTTACATTGAGACTTTATAAAGGGAATATTATGGTATCAAGTAAAGAATCTCCTAATGCTTTATACGATGAAAGTATCTCTTCTTTTGGAGCAAGTGTATTATATGATCATAAGGATGCTGAAGGATTTATTAACTTATTTTCACTTCCAAGCAAAATTAAAGCATATAAAAAATTAAATAATTTTCAATAAAAAAATTACAAAAGGTAAGAAGGTGTTAATATGAAACTTTGGGGCGGAAGATTTAAAGACAAAGAAAGTAAGCTTATGGAGGACTTTAATAGTTCTCTGAGCTTTGATAAAAGATTGTATTATGAAGATATTATGGGTAGCATTGCTCATGTTAAAATGATTGCTAAATGCAACATTATAACAAATGATGAAAGTATAACTATAGTTAATGGCTTAGATTCTATTTTATCTGATATTCAAGAAGGTAAACTTAAAATAGAAGGTGACTATGAAGATATTCATAGCTTTATGGAAATACAACTTACAAAACTAGTAGGTGATGTAGGTAAAAAACTACATACAGCAAGAAGTAGAAATGACCAGGTTGCAGTAGATATGCGATTATATTCAAAACATAAAGCTGGCGAGGTTATTGATAATATTGATAACATTTTAAATACTATAATTAAATTAGGAAATGATAATGCATACATTATGCCTGGATATACACATATGCAAAGAGCCCAGGTTGTAACATTTAAGCAACATATTATGTCATATTATAATATGCTTCGTCGCGATAAGAAAAGACTTATTAGTGCCATTGAGATTATGGATGAAAATCCTCTTGGATGTTGTGCACTTGCCGGAACAACTTATGATACGGATAGAAATTTTACAACTAAAGAATTAGGGTTTAATAAACCTGTGGATAATTTTATGGATGGAGTAAGTGACAGAGATTATTTATTGGAACTTTTATCTGCATTTTCAATAATAATGATGCATTTTAGTAGACTAAGTGAAGAATTTATTTTATGGAGTACAAAAGAATTTGATTTCATTGAAATTAGTGATCAGTTCTCCACTGGTAGTAGCATAATGCCACAGAAACGAAATCCCGATGCAGCAGAATTAATAAGAGGTAAGACTGGAAGAGTGTACGGAGACTTAATGGGCCTTCTTACTACAATGAAAGGAATACCACTTGCTTACAATAAAGATATGCAAGAAGATAAGGAACCTTTTTTCGATGCAGTTGACACAGTTTTAAGTTGCATAAAGGTTATGAACGAAATGTTAGGAACTTTAAAAGTTAAAAAGGATAATATGCATAACGCAGTTAAAAAAGGTTTTTTAAATGCTACTGAAGCTGCGGATTATCTTGTGAAAAATGGAATGGCATTTAGGGATGCTCATTGCGTTATAGGTAACATTGTTATTCACTGCGAGAGCATACATACGGCCATAGAAGATTTAAGTTTAGAAGAGCTTAAAAACTTCAGTGATTTATTTAATCAAGATGTATATGAATTTATTGATTATGAAAACACTTTAAGTAGAGGTATTAAAAAGGAAATGTAAAGAACTTAATATGTGGTTAACAATATCTATTTTAAAAAAACACGTTCTAGGTGATTATTCACCTAGAACGTGTTTTTTCTTAAAATCATTGAGTAGTGGATCAAAACTTCTATTTTTATTACCTAAACTATCTCTGAGGAGTCGTTGCTTTTTAAAAACTTCGTCCCAGTTTTCTAGGAATTTCATAGCACAAGTTTCGCCAGAGGAATATAAATCCATGATTTTTTTGTTTTGTATATTAAAATCTGTAGTTTTAATGTCAAGAGTATTAATTTTCACAGTTCGCAGAAAATCCATTTCTCTTATATGAATATCATCCTGTGCTTCTAGCATTGTTTCAATAATTGAACTGGTAAAATTTAATATATTTGTGATTTTATGTTCTCGTACTTCTTTACTTCCACCTAGCTTAAACCCAATAGTAGGCCAACGAGGAATAGCATTTACATCAAAAATCCAAACTGGGTAATTGCTTAGTACTCCGCCATCAACAATTAGAGATTTTTTATTTGTATTTAAATTATTTAATTTTACTGGTTGAAAGAAATACGGAATGGATATGCTCATTCTAATTGCTAAACTAACCTCGAGTTCATCAGGATTTATTCCGTAATCTGCTATGTCCTCAGGTAGAATTATCATCTGACCACGACTTACATCTGTAGCTATAATATGCAGTTTGTATTTTCTCTTATATTTTATATTGTTTAAAAGGATGCCATTTTCATCAGAATCAACCAAATCTCCAAAGGTTACTTTTTTTTCGTTTGTTTTCTTAAGTTTGTTTGAAAGGGCTTCATCGATCCAGCTTTTTATATAATCACCTTTAAAAATTCCTTTTTTAAAAAGTAAATTACGAATATTCGATAATAAGGGTATATTACAACGATTTTTATCAGCGATTTTTGTGTAGTCTAGCTTTAACATTAATTTTTTTATTTCATCAGCATTGTATCCTACAGCAACAAGTGCAGCTACAATAGAACCAGCGGAATTCCCGCAAATGCTTTTCCATCTATATCTGTTTTGCTCAAATGCTTTTAAAGCTCCCACAAGGCCGATACCTTTAACTCCACCACCTTCAAAAACAATGTCTGCAAATTTAATGTTATTTGTATTATAATCATTCATATATAACACCCCTTTAAGGATAATATATGTATGAATGGTGTTATGTTACATATATTATCCTTAAATAATTCACTAAAATAATTATATCATAATAATTCGTTTGACTTATACTACATTATGAGGTATACTATATCTCGTAGTGCAAAAGACTAACACTAATAAGGCTCCTTGGTCAAGAGGTTAAGACACCACCCTCTCACGGTGGAATCAGGGGTTCAATTCCCCTAGGAGTCACCATTAATTTGTTCTATTGGGGTGTAGCCAAGTGGTAAGGCACTAGACTCTGACTCTGGCATTCGCAGGTTCGAATCCTGCCATCCTAGCCAAATATTTTTGAATTATTTTTAAAGTAAATATAGACAACCTTAGCTGAAATTATTATGCTAAGGTTGTTTTTTTTATATATTATCGTGAGTGCGTAAAGAATAAAATTTAATTGGTGAGTTTAGTATATAATGATATTAAAGGTTAATAATTATAAGATATAACAACTAGATAAAACTCGATGGGGTGAAATTTTTGATTGATATAAATGAAGAGATTATACGAGAAAGAACTAATAAAGCTACTTATAAAAGTGGAAGTGAGTATTATTCGAATAATAAGGTTAAAGATATAGATGTAGAAATAAAAGAGCATGAGGACTATACTCAAACAGAGATAACAGCGAATGTAGAATCATCAAATTTTACTATGTATAAAGTAGATGTGAGTTTTGATAATATCGATTTTTTTATGAATTATAGTTGCGATTGTAGTAACAAGTTTGGTTTTGGTTATTATAGGTATAGAAATATGTGTAAACATGTAGTAGCTACTTTATTAAAGTTTCTATATGAGAAAGAAGAAATTATTAAAGCAAAAAAAATGATTAAAACTAGTAATTTAATTAAGTTAATAACTAATAATACAATTGTTGCATCGAGAGCAAAATCATACTTAAACATAGAAATAAAATATGAGCATGAACCTAATAGTGATAACAGGAAATCTTTTGTGAGTCTTAAAGTTGGCGAAGATAAACTTTATGTAGTTAAAAATATTAAAGAATTTTTTAATTGCTATAGTAAAAGTTTTGAACCTATGGAATTCGGAAAAAAATTTACATATAATCCCTATTTGCATTCTTTTAGACAAGAAGATTTAAGCATCATAGAGCTTTTCAAGGAAGCCAGCGAACTTCAAGTTGTGGCTGGAGCTGCAGATGTACATAGAGGAAATGCAATAAGGTTTTTGTCTGGCAAAAGAGCTTATTTTACGGATAGTATGCTTAAAAGATTATTTAGATGTCTGTATAATAGGGAGCTAACCGTTACAATCGATGGCAAAATATTTACTAATGTTCATATTGTTCAAGAAGCAATGCCACTAGAATTCCAAATAAATAGAGAAGATAATCAATTTATACTAAAGCAAAAACAGCATATGCCTACAGCTATTAGTAGTGATGGTGAATTCTTTTTTTATGAGGGTGTAATATATGAGGTGCCGACAGATCAAAAGGATGCATATTTGCCTTTTTATAATAGACTAAGACAAGAAAAAAATAGATGTATAGAATTCTATGAAGAAGAAAAAGATGATGTAGCATCATTTGTAATTCCAACTTTAAGTAGGATAAGTAATAAAGTAGATATAGATGTATCCCTTGAGAATGAATTTTATATTAAAGAGCTTAAGGCAGTAGTTTATTTTGAAAAAAGATCTGAAAATGTAGATGTGTTAATAACATTTAAGTATGGAGATATAGAAATAAATCCTTTTAATAGCAATGAAAATAAAGCACAAGAAGGTAGGGCACTTATAAGAGACATGGACACGGAAATGAATATAATAAATAAATTTCATGAATTTGGATTTATAAGTACAAATAAAGGTTTTGAAATTCAAGATGAAGATAAACTACTAGATTTTTTGGTTTCTGGACTAGAAAAGCTCGAGCAAATGGCAGAGGTATATTATTCAGAAGATTTTAAAAAAATCGAGGTACATGGCAGCTCAGGATATAAGTCAAATATAACACTTAACAAGGATGATTTATTAGAATTCAGTTTTAGTATTGAGGGGGTAGATAATACTGAACTTAGTAGTATATTCACCTCATTAAGAGAAAAAAGAAAGTATCATAGGCTTAAAAATGGAAGTTTTGTATTATTAGATTCGAATAATCTATTAAAGGTATCTCAAATGATAGATTATCTAAATATAAAGAATAAAGATATCTCGAAAGATAAAATTATACTTTCTAAATACAATGCCATATACATAGAGGAAAAATTAAAACGAGAACAAATGGATTTTGTGAATACAAATAAAAAATTTAAAGACTTAGTAAATACAACATTCAGTGCAAAAAAAATTAAAGCGGTTGTACCTAAAGCTTTAGATAATATAATGAGAGATTATCAAAAAGTTGGATTTAAGTGGTTAAAAACTCTTGCAAAATGCGGATTTGGTGGAATTCTTGCAGATGAGATGGGACTTGGTAAAACAATTCAAGCTATAGCATTTATTCAATCAGAAGTTGAAGAAAATGATAACAAACAACCAACTCTCGTAGTATGTCCTACATCAGTTGTATACAATTGGAAGGACGAAATAGAAAAGTTTGCACCAACCCTAAATTGTATAGTAATATCAGGAAGCAAAAATAGTAGAGAAGAGCAAAAACAAAATATTGTTGATTTCGATGTAGTTATTACATCATATTCACTTATCAGGCGAGATATTGAGGATTACGAGAAAATTAAGTTTAGACACTGCTTCCTAGATGAAGCACAGTTCATCAAAAATTTTAATTCCCAAAGTGCTTTTGCTGTAAAAACTATAAATGCTCTATGTAAATTTGCACTTACTGGTACACCAATTGAAAATTCCCTTACGGAGCTTTGGTCAATTTTTGATTTTATAATGCCTGGATACATGTTAAATCATAACGTTTTTTCCAAAAAATACGAAGCACCAATTGTAAAAAATGGGAATGCCAAAGCGCTTGTAGAACTAAATAATCATGTAAAACCATTTATACTAAGAAGGACAAAAATCGAGGTTGCAAAGGATTTACCGTCTAAAATTGAACATAGAATTTCAGTAGAAATGACGGAACAACAAAAGAAAGTATATTTAGCATACTTAAAGGATGCTAAAGGAGAACTAGAAGAAGATATTGAATCAAAGGGTTTTAATAAAAGTAAATTTAAAGTTTTATCAATATTAACAAGGTTAAGACAGATATGTTGTGACCCTTCTACTTTTATCGAGAATTATGATGGAGGTAGTGGAAAGATGGAAGCTTTAGATGAAATTTTAGAAAATAGTTTGCAGCAAGGGCATAGGATATTAATATTTTCTCAATTCACACGGGTACTAAAAAATATTTCTAGCAGACTAGAGGATAAGGATATAAATTATATGTATTTAGATGGGTCAACAAAGTCTGAAAAAAGAGTGGAAATGGTGAAAACTTTCAATGAAGGTGAGTCTCAGGTGTTTTTAATTTCATTAAAAGCAGGAGGTACAGGTATAAACCTTACAGGTGCAGATATGGTAATACATTTTGATCCTTGGTGGAACCCAGCTGTGGAAGCTCAAGCTACAGATAGAGCTCATAGAATTGGACAGAAAAAAACAGTTGAGGTTATAAAATTAATAGCAAGAGGAACTATAGAAGAAAAGATATTTAAACTCCAAGAAAAGAAAAAGGAAATTTCGCAAAGTGTTATTAACGATGAAACGGGAGCGGAACTATTGCTATCTCAAATGAGCCGAAATGATATTAAAGATTTATTTGCTTAATGTTATTGTTTTATAACAAATGTTTCTATACTTTTTTATTTTTTATTTACAATCATCTAATTTTACAGTTTGGCCAATATCAATAATTTTTATGCTTCCATCATTTATTCTATTTAAGGTGTCTGTGGTAACTTCATCTTCATCTTGAGCTAAAATATAGGTTTTATAATGAATTGGAATCATGAATTTAGCTTTTGTCATTTTAAACATTTTAAAGCTCTGCTCAGGTGAACAATGCATTTCCTGATATTCATCAGGTTTATAGCAACCTACAGGCATTATAGCCACGTCTGCTGTTAAATTTTTAAAAACATTAGTATAAGCAGTATCTCCTGCAAAAAATATCTTTTTAAAGCTATTTTCAATTATGTAGGAGTTACTGGCAGCTTCAGCCCCCCATGGATAACGTCTACCATCATGATTTGCCTTTAGTGCCTTTATTTTTATGTGATTATCACTATACGTTTCATCATTATTTAAAAGAATTATGTTTTTAAATCCTAAGATTTTCAGGGGTATATTCAAATTTTTAGGTGCAATAACTTTAGTGTTTTTATTTAATTTAAATAGAGTAGAGTAATTCAGATGGTCCATATGACCATGCGATAGCAGGATGTAATCAATATTAATAGAGGCCAAATTTAGGGATGGCTTAACTAATCTTTTTAGTTGACCAAGATGTATACTAGTTACAGGATCAGTTACTATCACTTTATCAAGTAGATTAATAACTACAGTGGCATGGCCTACCCAATGGATAGAATTTGTCTCTAAAGGTTCGGATGAGGGCATACTGATACGTTTAAAGTACAAAGCAAAATTTCTACGATGTAATATATACATATATTCGAAAATTTTAGTAAATTTTGAAAAGTTCATTTTATACCTCTTAATTTTAATATTTTGTATTATTATTTTTTAGATAAATCACATAAATAGTATAAGTTAATTATACCATAAGAATGTATGTGATTTATATAATGTTATTATATACAAAACCATAATAAATATTATTGAATCATTGCGAAATATAGGATATAATGTTGAATATACTTAACAATGTTTATATAAAGTTAAAAAAATGTAACTTTATGATAGTTAACGTAAAATCCGAATGGGGGAACTATACATGAACTTATCAAAAAAATTCATGATTGGACTATTTAAAGTATCACCAGTATTTGTAATGGCAGGACTTATGATATCTGGAATGGATGCATTACTTGCTGCACCAATATCAACTATTTATGCAGCTATGGTAGCAGCACTTGTATGCAAATTTAAATTTAATGATATTGTGACTTCTGCTGTGGACAATGTAAAAGAAATGCAACTAGTATTTTTTATATTGATGGTAGCTTATGCAATGGCTGAGGCTTTCATGGCAACAGGTGTTGGTGCAGCTATAATTAATTTTTCGTTAACCCTTGGAGTGACAGCTAGAACAATAGCCGTTACAGGGTTAGTAGTAACAGCAGTGCTTTCGATTGCCACCGGTACTTCATGGGGAACCTTTGCAGCCTGCGCTCCAATTTTTCTATGGTTAAACCATATATTGGGAGGAGACGTTGTGCTAACTACGGCAGCAATCGCTGGTGGAGCTTGCTTTGGCGATAATATAGGACTTATTTCTGACACAACTGTTGTAAGTTCAGGTATTCATAAGGTTCAAGTTATTGATAGAATAAGACATCAAGGAGTATGGTCTCTTATGTGTTTATTAATAACTGCAATTATTTTCTACGCTGTAAGTGCAGGAATGGGATTACCAACTATAGCTGGTAATGCAGGTGAGGCTATAAATAATATTCCAAAAAATGTTTGGGCATCACTAGAAAAAGCTAGACCATCAGCTGTTGAATTATTAAATCAAGTTAAAACAGGGGTTCCAGTTTACATGATAATACCATTGTTAGTCGTAATTGGAGTAGCAATTAAAGGATTTCCAACACTTGCATGTTTAGGGCTTGGAATTATAACATCCCTAATACTTGGATTATTAGCAGGTACAATAGGATCGGTAACTGAATTCTTAGAATTAATGCAAACAGGATTCTCAGATGCAGGATCATGGGTTATTGTTATGATGATGTGGGTTGGTGCGTTTGGAGGTATAATGGCTAAAATGGATGCATTTGCACCATTATCAAAATTGGTTTCTAAAGTTTCCCAAAATGTACGTCAACTTATGTTTTATAACGGGGTACTGTCGATACTTGGGAATGCTGCATTGGCAGATGAAATGGCACAAATAGTAACAGTTGGTCCGATAATTAAAAATTTACTTGAAGATAACGTAGTTGGTAGCAAAGAAGATATGTATACATTACATTTAAGAAATGCAACTTCCTCAGATGCACTTGGAGTATTTGGATCACAACTTATTCCATGGCATGTATATGTAGTTTTTTATGTAGGCATAGCGTCAGCAGTTTATCCTCTTCATACATTTGTACCTATAGATATAATAAAATACAACTTTATGGCCTTGGTAGCAGTAGTTTCATTATTATTACTTACGATAACGGGTCTTGACAGATTTATACCTTTATTTAAATTGCCAAGTGAACCTGCTGTTCAGTTAAAGAAGAATATTAAGGCTAGCAGTAATGAAGAATTATCATTGTAAATATTTTTTTGTGAAATGTAAATCAAATGAAAGGCGATATATTGTGAAATCACAATATATCGCCTTTCATTTGATTTAAGAAGATAATGAATTTTCACCAATTTATGAATAACCTCATATTTTTTTGATGAAAGGAGTATCAGGCTTTAAGACTAAGTAATAAACTTTTTTGGTAAAAAAGACAACAAGGTTATTTGTGTAGAAAAAGATTTCAAAAAATTTAAAATAGTGAAAAATATATATAAAATAAATTTATAGATATATATAAAACCCTGAGGAAATTTAATGATTATTGAGGAAAAGAAAAATTATATAAAATTATATTTGTGAATATAAGTCTAAACTTTATAGTATATCCTCAGGGTATATGAATTTTAGTATTTATAAAACTCAATTTTTCACGATTAAATATACTGTTGGTGTTTTATTCTAATTACTCGGGGTTTTCTCCCCACTTAACTTTAATTGTAAGATCACCGTAATCCTCATCACTATCAATTTTAATCTTAAAATGTAATTCTTCATTGTCTGGAATTGTAATAAGGTTACCTTCTATTTTGAGTTTATCTTTAAATAACTTTACAATTTCATCCTTTAAAAAAAAATAAAACTCTTCTTTGGTTCCACTATATTTTTCTTTATAATTCATGGTCATTGCCTCCTTTCATTATAAAGTATTCCGATTTAAGTATAAGGGTGAGTAATATCATGTTTTAAATATAAAAATGATCCAAATAAATTATTTTTAAGATTATGTTACCAGTTTTTTTAAGAATTATTGCACATTAATTTTATAATGTGCGATAATATGATATATTATTATTAGGGATTTACATAGTTGATGAAAAATAGTAAATATTAATATACAGGTAATTTATTTTTAGAATATAACTATGGAAGGAAGGCGTTTTTGTGAGAATTTATTCATGGAATGTAAATGGAATAAGAGCTATAAAAAACAAAGGCTTTATTGAATGGGTCATTAGAGAGCAGCCAGAGATTTTATGTATTCAAGAAACGAAAATTCAAGAAAATCAAATAGTTTCTCAGCTTAAGAACA
Organism: Clostridium sp.; assembly: GCF_050717545.1. Lineage (GTDB taxonomy): Bacteria > Bacillota > Clostridia > Clostridiales > Clostridiaceae > Clostridium_AD. Next base: position 26,049 of record NZ_JBOITN010000046.1, on the reverse strand, counting down.
TAGAAGGTTATTACTCATACTTTTCATGTGCCGAGAAGAAAGGCTATAGTGGAGTTGCGATATATACTAAACAAAAACCACTATCAGTAAATTATGGCATTGGAATAGAAAAATTTGATAGTGAAGGTAGGATATTAATTGCTGAATACGAAGAATTTATTCTTTTTAGTATATATTTTCCTAATGGACAAAAAGATGAAGATAGATTAAATTATAAAATGGAATTTTATGATGAATTACTAGCTTATTGTGAAGTATTTAGAAAAAAGGGAAAGAAATTAATTATATGTGGTGACTACAATACAGCACATAATCCCATTGATCTTAAAAATCCAAAGGCAAACGAAAAGTATTCAGGATTTTTACCTATTGAGAGAGCTTGGATGGATAAATTCATATCTTATGGTTATGTCGATACATTTAGATACATCCATGGCGAGGAAATAAAATATTCTTGGTGGAGTTACAGATTTAAGGCTAGGGAAAAGAATGTAGGGTGGAGACTTGATTATTTCTTTGTAACCGAGGATTTAATAAGCATGGTAAAGGAAGCTGATATTTTAAATGAGGTTGTAGGATCAGATCATTGCCCGGTGAGCATTATTTTATAAATATATATATGAAAGGAAGTTTTAGCTATGAACGATAAGATAAATCTATATCCTGTAAAATCAAAAAAAAGATATGGATATATAGATAAGAAAGGTAATTTAATCATAGAATGTAAATTTAATTATGCAGAGGAGTTTGAAGGAGAACTCGCAATAGTTTCAATAGATGAAAAGTATGGTTTTATAAATAAGGTTGGAAAGTTTGTAATTGAGCCTAAATATGAAGAGGTTCAGCAGTTTAGTGAGGGTCTTGCAGCCATAAAATTAGAAGGAAAAAAAGGATTTATAGATTTGACAGGAAAAGTTTTAGTGGAACCTAAATATGAAGAGGTTAATTTCTTTATAGAAGGCAGAGCAGCCATAAAGAGTGGATATATGTGGGGCTACATAGATAACGCAGGTACAGAGATTGTGAAACCAAATTATTTAGATGCAAGTGATTTTAGTGAGGGACTTGCAGCAGTACAAGTAGGTGGTAAAATAGCTTATATAGATAAATATGGAAAAGTTATCATAGATGCAAACTACGATTATGCACATCCGTTTAAAGAGGGGGTTGCACCTATTTGCTTAAATGGAAAGTACGGATACATAAACAATAAGGGAGAAACAATAATACCACTTAGATATAATGTTTGTGGAGAGTTCAATGAGGGCTTAGCACCAGTTGAAGTGAGAGAAAAATATGGGTATATTAATAGCAATGGCGAACTTGTTATTAAACCTAAGTTTCAATGGGCAGATAGATTTTATAATGGAATAGCTGCAATTAGTGAGGACGAAAAATATGGTTGCATCGATAAAAATGGTAATATTATAGTTCCTACCAAATTTGATGATGTAGATATTATGAGTGAAGGCTTAATAGCTGCTCAAGTAGGAGAAAAATGGGGTTACATAGATGTAAAGGGCGAAATGGTTATAGAGCCAAGTTATGTTGAAGCGTATGAATTTATTGATGGAATTGCAAGGGTCGAGATAGGGAAAAGAATTGGATATATTAATAAATCAGGTGAATATATTTGGGAATTACAATCATAGATTTTGATGAAATGGAAGGAGTCAAGAGTTTATGCGTAAGGTAGATGTTAAAGAAATTGAAAATGCTATAAGGAACATGAGTATAAAGACAAATATATATGTTGGAGAAGATGTGTTAAATGCTTTTAACAAATTTCAAAAAGAAGAGACGTCGCCTATAGGAAATGGAATTATAGCAAATTTAATAAAAAATGCTGAGATTGCGGCGCAGGAGCAAGTGCCAATTTGCCAAGATACAGGTATGGCTGTAGTATTTGTTGAAGTAGGTCAAGAGGTACAATTAATCGGAGGCAATATTACTAGCGCTATAAATGAAGGAGTTAGGCGGGGATATAAAGATGGGTATTTAAGAAAATCTGTTGTTGATGACCCTGTGCTACGAAAAAACACTGGAGATAATACACCAGCTATAATCTACTATGATATTGTACAAGGTAATAAAGTCAAAATAACTTTAGCTCCAAAAGGTTTTGGTAGTGAAAATATGAGTAGATTAAAAATGCTTAAGCCATCAGATGGATTAGCCGGTGTGCTTGATTTTGTTGTAGAAACGATTTCTATTGCAGGTCCAAACCCATGTCCACCTATTGTTGTAGGCGTTGGAATAGGAGGAACATCCGATAAAGCAATGTGTCTTGCGAAAAAAGCATTAACAAGAGATATTGGTAGCCATAATGAAAAAGATCATTTAAGAGATATTGAAATATCCTTACTCGAAAAAATTAATGCGCTAGGTATAGGACCTCAAGGACTAGGAGGAAATACAACAGCCCTTGCCGTTAATGTGGAGGCTTTTGCAACACATATTGCTGGATTGCCTGTGGCAGTAAATATTAACTGTCATGTTGCAAGACATGAGGTAACAATTATATAGGGAGGCAAGAAGATGGAAATCAAACATATATCCACTCCATTATCACATGAGAAGGTTAAAGCTTTAAAAGCAGGAGATAGTGTTTTAATATCAGGAACTATGTATACAGGTAGAGATGCAGCACATCAGAAGCTAATAGATTCAATTGATAAAGGAGAAATTTTACCATTCGATGTGAAAGATGCCATCATATACTATGTAGGTCCTGCTCCAGCTAAACCTGGGAGAACCATAGGATCTGCAGGACCAACTACTAGTTATCGGATGGATGATTTGACAGTGCCACTACTTGAGCTAGGGCTTACTGGAATGATTGGGAAAGGCGCTAGAAGTAAAACGGTTATAGACTCAATGAAAAAGAACGGAGCTGTCTATTTTGCTGCAATAGGAGGAGCGGGAGCCTTAATTGCCAATACAATTAAGGAATGCGAAATTATTGCGTATGAAGAGCTCGGTCCGGAAGCTGTTCGTAAACTTACAGTAGTAGACTTCCCAGCTGTTGTAGTAATAGACTCCAAATGTAATAATCTTTATGAAACAGAAAGAAAAAAATATCAGAAAATAGACTGAAAAAATATTACAATGCATTTCTCACAGAGAGTATAAATTTAGCTCTGTCTAGTGGACTAACACCAATTCTGTCTCTTGTGGCACCTATTTCCAAGAGACAGGGCTCATAACCCAAAAATCCTGTTGTCATTATTGCTTTGCCCGAAGCGATTTTACCTAAGTCACTAGGGTATTCAAGTGAGGTGGATACTGGCATTTTCCCCTGGATTGTAAAAGTATCGTTGTGTATAATAGGGGTCTCAAAGCTTCCACGCATTTTTATAATATCATTTAATACTCTTCCACCCACATTTTCAGGTACTGTAATTCTAAACTTAATTATGGGCTCGAGTAGAGATGTGCCTATTTCGTTTAGACCGCGCATGATGCCCATGGCAGCTGAAGTGGCAAAGTCGCCTGAGCGTGAATGCATAACGTGGTCTTCACCTTTTATAAGGGTTATTTTTAAATCGGTGACTGGCCAGCCGTAAATTCCTTGACTTAAAATTGTATCAAGATTGTCTTCTATTTCTCTTTGGTACTTTAACTTTACTTTTTCTGTTCTTACCTTTGATTTATAGATTAGCCCACTTCCTTTTGATAGGGGCTCAATTAAAAATTCAACTATAGCCCAGCATGGTTTGGGCATCGTGTAGCGTGATTCACCATATCCACTTGATATAGGAGTTTCTCTGTAGATTACACAAGGAGTTCCAAAGGTAACTTCTAAATTAAATCTTTCGATTAGTATAGCTTCAATATATTCAATTTGAATTTTGCCCATAATTCTAAGATGTATTTCTTTTTTTTCTTTTACCCATTGCATATTAAGCAGTGGATCTTCTTCTTGTAGGATAGTCAAAGCTTCAACCAAAGCAATATAGTCTTCAGCAATTTTTGCATAAATTCTTAGAGTAAGAAGGGGAGTTGTAATAGTTTTAAGGATAGGAATATGGGATTTGCTTCCAAGGACGTCATATGTGCTACAATTTAATCCGCTCACCATTACCAAATCACTGCTCCTGGCTGATTTAACATCAACAGATTTTTGGTTAATTACTTTTTTTATCATAGTAATTTTTTCGCTTTTGTTAGTAGTTACATTTAAAATATCATCTCTTGTTGATATTGATCCACTAAATATCTTTATATGAGCTATTTTACCTAATGTTTTATTATGTGAAATTTTATATACCAGGGCGGAAAGCTCTGAATTATCTAAATCTATAGGGCCAGGGAGGTATTCTATTATTCCATCAAGTAACTCCTTAATTCCTTCACCTTTTAGAGCAATGCCATAAAGAACTGGGTAAACTTTGCCACTAGTAGCCTGCAGGGCTATTTCATTTTCTACAACTGCTAGGGTCAAAGTACCATCGAAGAATTGATTTAGAATCTCTTCATTATTATTGCCAAGTACATCTATTATGTCCTCAAGTAATTGCTTGCGTAAATCATCTTTAATTTCTACTATATTTTTTAAGCAATTTTCCTTATTAAAGATATTATCTACAACAAACTCGTTATTTTTTTCAGTTACTAACTGTAATGGCACAAGTCTGCTTGTAAGAATATTTTTCATATCTTTAATGGTTTTAGAAGGAGATGCCCCAATACGGTCAAGTTTATTTATAAAAAATATTGAAGGCGTATTTAGTTCTTTTAGAGCATTAAAATATACCTCTGTTTGTGGTTGTACACCTTCAACGCTGGACAATACTACAATAGCTCCATCTAAAACTCCTATGCTTCGTTCGACTTCAGAACTGAAATCTATATGACCAGGAGTATCTATAACATGGATATTAGTTTCTTTATAAGTGAGATCAGTTTCAGCAGCTTTTACTGAGATACCTCTTTGCTTTTCCATATTTAAAGAATCGGTATGAGTTGTCCCTTTATCTACGCTACCTAGTATTCTGCTAGAACCACTTTGATAAAGTAATTGCTCAGTTAAAGTTGTTTTTCCGGCATCTACGTGGGCAACTATTCCAATATTTCTGATGCTATTTTTTATTATCATAATCATATCTCCATTAGCAATTTTTTTAGACTAGGCAACTTATAAAAATAAATAGGAGCTAGCTAGTCTAATTTTCATTATATTCCATTCTTTTAATTGTGTCTATGGGTACAAAACGTACGAAAATTCTCTAATCTCTTAATTTATTTAACTTTTTAATGTATAATAAGATTTATAAGACTTATTAGGAGAGATGCAAATGAAGAAGATTGAATTACTAGCCCCAGCTGGAAGCATGGATAGCGTATATGCAGCAGTGCAAATGGGAGCAGATGCAGTTTATATAGGAGGAAGCAAATTCTCAGCAAGAGCTTATGCTTTTAATTTTGATGAGGAAAATATTACTAAGGCAGTTGACTATTGCCATATTTATGGTGTGAAAGTATATGTAACTTTAAACACACTAGTTAAAGATAATGAATTAAAAGAAATTATGGAGTATGTAGGATTTTTATATAACGCATGCGTAGATGCGTTATTACTTCAAGATACGGGATTAATATATTTAATAAGAAATAATTTTCCAGGATTTGAAATTCATGCATCAACGCAGATGACAATTCATAATGGCGAGGCTGCCTTGTTTTTAAAAAAGATGGGATTTACTAGGATAGTTCTCTCAAGAGAGCTTAGCTTAAATGAAATTGAGTACATATCTAATACATTAAAATTGGAGACGGAAGTTTTTATCCATGGAGCTTTATGTATATGTTATTCTGGGCAATGCCTTATGAGTAGTATAATTGGAGGTAGAAGTGGGAATAGAGGTAGGTGTGCTCAACCATGTAGATTACCTTATACGCTTATAGATAATGTTTCTAAAAAAGAACATAAGGCATACATCTTAAGTCCTAAAGATATTTGTACTTTAGACAACTTAAAAGATATAGTCCAAAGTGGAACGTCTTCAATAAAAATAGAGGGAAGAATGAAAAGAGCAGAATATGTTGCAGGCGCTTGCGAAATATATAGAAGAGAGTTAGATAATATATATGGTAATAATAAAATACAAAAGTTAGATAAGGATACCAAGGTTTTAAAACAGTTATTTAATAGAGAAGGTTTTTCAAAGGCATATTTATATGGTAATAAGGGCAAGGATATGATGGCGTATAATGTTCCTAAAAATTCTGGACTACTAGTAGGCACTGCAAATGCTGATTTATCAGTGACTCTTTTAGAGAATGTATCAATAAAAGATGGGGTAATGTTTTTAGATGATGGGTTTGTTATTGCTAAAATTATAAAAGATGGTATAGAGGTCCAAAATGCAGTGGCTGGAGAAAGAGTGTTATTAAAACCAGCTAAATTTAAATCAGGGAATCTTTTATATAAGATATCGGATGCAAAGCTCATGGATGAGCTTTCTAAAAGTTATAACGATAAATATAAGAGGAAAATAGGAATAAATATTTCAATTGAATTTAGCATTGGTAAGCAATTAAGTATAAGTACAAGTTATTTGGGTAAGAACTTTAATGTTAAAGGAGATGTGGTTCAAGAAGCATTGAATAAACCAATTGAAAGAGAGCGTATAATCAAAAATTTATCTAAAACTGGAGATACTCCTTTTAAAATAAATGAAGTGGTTTTTGATAATTTTGATGAGGGTTTTGTTCCTATGGCCTCGTTAAATTTAGTTAGGAGAGAATTAATTGACCTGGTTTTAAATCATATAATAGGAAAATCTAAAAGAGATAATGACAAAAAGCAAATTAATTATAACAAAGGACTTAGTTTGATAGTAGCAAAGGAAAATATAAAATCTAATGAGAATAAAGATAACATTATTCCAGAAACTCTTATATATGTAACTAGGGAGGAGCAATTGAGGGCAGTTATTGAAATGGGGTTTAATAATATTGTTATAAATCCTTTTATGAGACTATGTAACATAGAATTTGAAAAATATGATGTGAATGTTTATATTAAGGTTCCGAATATTATTAAGAGTGAGTTCGAAAGTATTTGTGGATTTATTGATAATAACTTAGGTAAAATAAAAGGAATAATTACAGCTAATTTAGGAATAATCAGTAGATTCTATAAAAAAATTGCTGTAATTGGAGATTATAAGTTAAATATTTTTAATAGTTATGCAGTAGAATTTTACAAGGATTTCTTAACAGGAACCTGTATTAGTGCAGAGCTTAACTCAATGGAAATTAAAAAGATTGCATCTAAAAGTTCTTTGCCACTTCAAATTATGGTTTATGGTAGATATGAACTTATGGTTAGTGAATATTGCGCTATTGGAAGTGTTTTTGGTAACAAAAGTGATAATAGGGCCTGCATAGAAAATTGCGTTAATGGAGCTTATACACTTAAGGATAGAAAAGGTGAAGAATTTAAGGTTGATACTGATAAGTATTGTAGAAGTTATATTTACAATAATGTCCCACTCAATTTAATCCCTAATATAGATGAAATAAAGAAAAATAATATTTCCTTATTTAGATTAGATTTCATTCATGAAAATTATGGAGAAACAATACACGTCCTTCGTAATTATATAGAAAGGAAATGGGATGGGGAATTTAAAAACTATACTAGAGGACACTATAAAAGAGGAGTCGAATAAATAAAGTTTGGCATGTAATGTTATTAATCAAGGAAAGACGGTGAAATTGTGAACATAAAATCATTAAAAGTTTTAGAATATTATAAAATTAAAGATAAAATTAAAGAGTATGCAAAAACAACTGCTGGTAAGGATATTATAGAAAATTTAGAGCCTTACACTAATATCTATGAAGTACGTCAGCATTTACAAGAAACTAATGAGGCATTACTGCTTTTATCAAAAAAAGGGAGTGCTCCTTTTGAAGGTATATATGATGTTAGAAGTGCAATAAATAGGGCGTCTAAAGGGGCCTCACTTATGCCAACGGGGCTTCTAAGGGTAGCTCAAATGCTTAGGTGTGCTAGATTATTTAAGAATTATGTTGGGGAAGCGCGCGATGAATTCGCATCTAGAGTTTTAGAAGATATATGTATGGGAATTGTTCCAATTAAAAATTTAGAGGATGAAATTTTCATAGCAATAATAGGTGATGATGAAATTTCTGATAGGGCTAGTAGTTTACTTTATGGATTAAGGAAATCATTAAAAGAAAAAAATGCTTCTGTAAAAGAAAAAGTAATATCACTCGTTAGATCCAATGCTAAATATCTTCAAGAAAGCCTTTATACCATAAGAGGAGATAGATATGTAATTCCTGTTAAGGTAGAACATAAAGGTAGTGTTCCAGGGCTTGTACATGACCAGAGTTCATCTGGAGCAACATTATTCATTGAGCCAATGAGCCTAGTTAATTTAAATAATGAAATTAAGGAAATAATGCTTAAGGAAGAAGCTGAAATTGAAAGAATTTTAGCAGAGTTATCCTATAAAATATATGAAAATATAAATATTGTTCAAAATGATGCAAATATAGTATGGGAGTTAGATTTTATTTTTGCAAAAGCAGGATATGCAATAGAACTTAATGCTATTATTCCAAGAGTTAATGAAGATGGAATAATAGATATTATTGAGGCAAGGCATCCTTTAATAGATCCTAGGGAAGTGGTTCCTAGTAATATTTATTTAGGAAAAGAATTTACATCACTAATAATTACAGGTCCCAATACTGGTGGTAAAACAGTAACACTCAAAACTGTAGGATTAATTCAGTTAATGGCTATGAGTGGATTTTTAATTCCAGCTAGAGAGGGTTCGATTGTAAGCTTTTTTGATGAAGTTTTTGCAGATATAGGTGACGAGCAAAGCATTGAGCAAAGCTTATCTACTTTTTCTTCTCACATGACCAATATAGTAAATATAATTGAAAAGGCAGATATAAAATCCTTAGCACTTTTTGATGAATTAGGAGCTGGAACAGATCCAACAGAGGGAGCTGCCCTTGCTGTTGCAATTCTTGAAAATTTAAGAGCGAGAGGAACAAAGGTAGTTGGAACTACACATTATAGTGAATTAAAAGGTTATGCTTTAAAAACTACAGGAGTAGAAAATGCCTCGGTAGAGTTTAATGTAGATACTCTTAGCCCAACATATAGACTAATTATCGGAGTCCCAGGTAAATCAAATGCATTTGAAATTTCAAAGAGGCTAGGTCTGCCTGATTATATTATCAAAAACGCAAAAGAAAATATTTCTAAAGAGACATTGGACTTTGAGGAATTAGTTCAAAGTTTACAAGAAAAAAGCATAAAGGCGCAGAGGGATGCAAGAGAGGCAGAAGGCCTTAAACTTGAAGCAAGTACGCTTAAAGAAAAATATCAGGACAAATTATATAAACTACAAAACATCAGAGAAAATTCAATGTACGAAGCTCAAAGAGAAGCAAAAAGACTTATAAAAGATGCTAAAGAAGAATCAGATGTAATTCTTAAAAATATGCGAGAGCTAGAAAAACTAGGATATTCGTCAGAAGCAAGGCAAAAACTTGAAGAAGAAAGAATGAAAATTAAAAATAAGCTTGAAGATATAGAAAAACATGTAGAAAAAGGCAGCGATGAACTAGGAGAAAAGCTAAAGAATGTAAAAGAAGGTGAAGAGGTATATTTACCATCTCTTAACCAAAAGGTTATTGTTATTTCTAAACCAGATAAAAAAGGTGAGGTGCAAGTTCAAGCAGGTATTATGAAGATAAATGTTAAAGTAGATGATCTACGCAGATCAAAAATTACGGATGAGGACAAGAAAAAGGCAAAGATAATTAGAAGAGAGCTTAAGCTTAATTTGAAAAATGTGTCAAGTTCTGTAGATTTAAGAGGTATGGATTCGCAGGAAGCAACGTTTACTGTTGATAAATATCTTGATGAAGCTTATTTAGGAGGACTTAAAGAAAGTACAATTATACACGGTAAAGGCACTGGAGTCTTAAGAAAAACTATTACAGATATGTTAAAGAGGCATGGCCATGTTAAAACCTATAGATTAGGTAATTATGGTGAAGGTGGCTCTGGAGTTACAATAGTAGAACTTAAATAGATTAGACTAAAAAGGATGGTTAGGGTATGATTATTGTAAGTGCATGCCTATGTGGTATAAACTGTAAGTACAATGGTGGTAATAATTTAGATGCTCGCGTGCTCAAACTTTTAAAAGAAGGGAAAGCTATTGCGGTATGTCCAGAACAACTAGGAGGACTTGAGACCCCAAGGGAGCCGAGTGAGATAGTGAATGGTGATGGGTTTGATGTATTGCATGGCAATGCTAGAGTCCTTGCAGCAAGGCAAAATGACGATGTAACACCATGTTTTTTAAAAGGTGCATATGAAACTTTGAAAATAACAGAAATTGCTGGAGCGAAAATTGCTATTTTAAAATCTGGAAGTCCTTCTTGTGGAATTTCTTTAATTTATGACGGTACTTTTAATGGAACTAAAAAAAAGGGCAATGGAGTTACAACGCAGCTATTGTTAGAAAGTGGTATCAGAGTTTTTACAGAAGAAAATTTAGACGATCTAGAATTATAATTTAGGGGGGGAATATGAAATATAAAGATGTTTTAAAAGATGCTAAAGGAAATTTAAATAAAAGTTGTAGAGTTTGTCCTATATGTAATGGCGTTGCTTGTGCTGGTGAAGTACCTGGAATGGGTGGAAAAGGAACTGGAGATGCATTTAAAATCAATATAAAATCATTAGAAGCTTATAAACTCAATATGAGAACTATACATGATGCAAAAAATCCTGATATGTCATTTGAGATGTTTGGTAGAAAAATGGATATGCCAGTATTTGCAGCGCCTGTATCTGGGACTACCTTAAATATGGGTGGCAAATTTAGCGAACAGGAATATATATCTTGGGTTATTGGGGGATGTTTAGAAGGTGGGATTTTTCCAATGGTAGGAGATACTGCTGTAGATTCTTTTTTAACTACTAATCTTTCTGAACTTGAAAAACAGGATGGAAATGGTATTGCAATAATAAAGCCTTGGAAAAATGAAGATGTTATACAAAAAATTAAACTTGCAGAAAAGGCTGGAGTTTTTGCTATAGGGATGGATATAGATGCTTGTGGTCTTCTTACTTTAGCCCTTGCTGGTAAACCTGTTATGCCTAAAACAGTAGAAGAGATTAAAGAAATTGTAAATTCAACGAAGCTTCCATTTATTTTAAAAGGAATAATGACAACAGATGAAGCAGTTCTTGCAGTAGAAGCAGGGGTAGCTGCAATTGTAGTGTCAAATCACGGAGGAAGAGTTCTAGACCAAACTCCGGGAGTAGCAGATGTTCTTAAGAAAATTGCAGATGAAGTTAAGGGAAAGATTATTATTTTAGCTGATGGTGGAGTTCGAAGTGGAGCAGATATACTTAAGATGCTAGCGCTAGGTGCAGATGCTGTACTTGTTGGGAGACCATTTGTAAGCGCATCATTTGGAGGCGAAAAGGAGGGTGTCAAATCTTATATTGATTTCTTAAAAAATGAATTAAAATCAGCAATGGTACTTACTGGCTGTAAATCTATAAAAGATATTGATAATAGAGTATTATATTAGTGAAAAGTAAAAAGAACTCCTAATTTGGAGTTCTTTTTACTTTTTATTCCACAGTTATATGCATAGCATCTTCTTCTCTAACAACTTTAATATATTCAACTTCAGGGTCTTCCGTTCCTTGAACATACAATCCGGTATTTTTTAATTTCTCAACATAATCTACAATTTCTTGAGTTATTCTCTCACCAGGGCAAAGCACTGGAATGCCAGGTGGGTAAGCCATTAGGAATTCACCGCTTATCATACCAACACTCTTTTTAATTTCTACAGCTGTGTTAATACTGTTGAACGCCTCACGAGGAATTTGAACCTGCTCAGGAATACTAGGCATATCAATGAAATCAGTTTTCTTTGTGCCTTTACCATAATAATCATTGCTTATTTCACCTAAGGCCTTAAGTAATGATTCCATAGCACCATCTGTATCTCCAAAGGAACCAACTGCTAATATGTTATAAAGATCTGATAACTCCATTTGTATATGATATTTATTAGAAAGTATCATATCTAAATCATAACCAGTTATACCTAAATCTCTACAAGTTATTGTAATTTTAGTTGGATCAAAAGCATAAGCTCCAAGTCCGTTTAAAATCTCTTCACCAAAACAATAAAACCCAGGGATTTTATTTACTTCATTTCGTACATAATCACATAAATTAATAGTTTTTTCTAAAAGCTGAGTTCCATCTAATGCAATTTGTCTTCTTGCACAATCCAGTGATGCCATTAGTATATACGAAGGTGAGGTTGTGTGCATTAGGTTTATTAGCTGCTTAACTCTAGCTGGGCTCACAAACCTAGAATTAACATGTAACATAGAGCTTTGAGTTAATGAACCTATAATTTTATGTGTGCTCTGAGCACAAATATCAGCACCAGCTTCCATTGCTGACATCGGAAGTTTGCTATTAAACTTAAGATGAGGGCCATGAGCTTCATCAACTATTAAAGGAATACCGTATTCATGTACCATATCTGCAATTCTTTTTATATCAGTTGAAACTCCATAATATGTAGGGTTAATTATAAGTACAGCTTTTGCATCAGGATTCCTTTTTAATGTTTCTTCAACTGTCTCTGGAGAAACACCATGTGCAACTCCTATTTTCTTATCTAGCTCTGGTTGCATATAAATCGGTACTGCACCTGATAAAATGATACCACCAGTTATTGATTTATGTACATTTCTAGGGACAATTATTTTATCGCCAGATCCAACTACAGACATAATCATAGCTTGAATAGCACCAGAAGTTCCATGAACTGAGAAAAATGAAGCATCAGCACCATAAGCATCTGCTGCGAGTTCCTGTGCCTTTTTAATAGGTCCCGTTGGATGGTGAAAACTATCAACAAGTTTAAAAACTGTAACATCAATTTTAAATGGGTTTTCCCCCATGAATTTTCTGAACTGTTCATCGGCACCTAACCCTTTTTTATGGCCTGGTACGTGAAAAGGTATAGTTTCTCTGTCCACATATTCCATGAGAGCATCAAATAATGGAGTTTCATTTTGATTTAATCTATACAATTTATACACTCCTTTCAAAAGAATTTATATTAATCTTCTTAAATTATTATTTAGAATATATTAATTCAACCAATTTATAATTATAAAGTATTAGATAAATAAATGCAATTGTAATCATTTATATATTTAAAACAATACAAAATAAAGCTGGCATAAGCGAGGTAATTGGTTTTTTAGAAGAAAATAAAACAATTGGAATTATGTAAAAACAGACTATTTGTCAAAAATGCCTTTTATTTGTAATGAATTGATAGTATAATATGATAGACTAAAAAGAAATTAGGGGGAATAGCAACGTGGATAATATTTGTTATCTACTTAGGAAAAGCAAAAAGGGGGAGAGTATATGACGTATAAAGAGAAGTATAAAACTTGGGTTAACTCGAATTCAATAAATAAAGAATTGAAGAAAGAACTTGAGCAGTTAGTGGATGAAAAAGAAATTGAAGATAGATTTTATAAAGACTTACAATTTGGTACAGGCGGACTAAGAGGTGAAATTGGGGCAGGAACAAACAGGATGAATATACATACCATAGGTAAAGCATCACAAGGGCTTGCTGATTACCTTAACTCAAAATATAAGGAAAATATATCAGTTACTATAGCGTATGATTCAAGAAATATGTCATTTGAATTTGCCAGGGCTACAGCAGAAACTCTTTGTGGAAATGGTATTAACGTTAATCTTTTTGAAGAATTAACACCGACACCAATTTTATCTTATGCTGTTCGTCAATTAAAAAGTAAGTCAGGGATTGTTATTACTGCATCTCATAATCCTAAACAGTACAACGGATATAAGGTTTATGGAGATGATGGTGGACAAGTTACTGATGAAGTTGCAAAAGATATTATAACTTGCGCAAATAATGTAGAAGATTTTTCTAAGGTTAAAACTATGGATATTAATAGTGCTAAAACAAATGGAATGCTTAAAATTATAGGGGAAAATATTTATAAATCATATATGGACAAGGTTAAGAACCTAACCATGAGAAAAGAACTTATAAATAAATATGCCAATAATTTAAAAATAATTTATACTCCTATACATGGATCTGGAAACAAACCAGTGAGAAGAGTTTTAAAGGAACTAGGGTACGAAAAAGTTTTTGTAGTAGCTAAGCAGGAAAAACCAGACGGCAATTTTCCAACAGCAGCATATCCAAATCCAGAGGATCCAAAGGTTTTTGAATTAGCACTTGAAATGGCTAAAGAAATTAATCCAGATATTATTTTTGGTACGGATCCAGACTGTGATCGAATTGGAGTAGTAGTTAAAGATCAACAAGGAGAATATAAAGTCTTGTCGGGCAATCAGACAGGAATATTATTAAGTGATTATATACTAAAATCATTAAGCGCTACTAATAAGTTGCCTGAAAATGGTGTAGTAATAAAAACAATTGTTACCACTGATATGGTAGAGAGTATTGGGTTAAAATATAAAACTGACGTAATTGACGTGCTTACAGGTTTTAAATATATTGGCGAAAAAGTAAAAGAGTTTGAAAATTCGCGTGAAAAAGAGTTTATATTCGGATTTGAAGAAAGTTTTGGTTATTTAGCAGGTGATTTTGTTCGTGATAAGGACGCAGTAATAGCAGCAATGTTAATTTGTGAAATGACACTATATTATAAAAACAAAGGCATGAGTTTGTATGATGCATTGATGGACCTTTATAAAGAACATGGGTACTACTTAGAAAATTTAGTTTCTATAGAACTTACAGGCAAGGATGGTGCAGAGAAAATAGGTAACATATTAGAACATTTGAGGGTCTGCGTAAATGCCTCAATAGGAGACAGCAAAATAGTGAAAAAAATGGATTATAGATCTGGGTTAGAGATGGATTTAATCAATAAAAATGAGAAAATAATTAAATTACCAAAATCAAATGTATTAAAGTTTATATTAGAAGATGGTTCTTGGTTTGTAGTTAGACCATCTGGTACAGAACCAAAAATGAAAATATATTTGTCTGTTAAAGGGAATAGCTTGGGAAATGCATCGAAAAAAATAATTGAACTTAAAGAAAATGTTATGTCAATAATAGATGTGGCACGAATAGATTAAAATCATAAGTTATTAGTTAGATATAAAAATTTTACTATTATTTTATATGTTTACAAATTATACTCAATATATTATTATTAATAAGAGAGATTACACCATAAATATTTAAATGTAGCAAGGGAGAGTAAACATGGATATTAAAACATATTTTTCTGAAAAATTAGCAGCTCTGCTTTTTTTAGAAATAAAAAAGAATAGCAAAATCAATGATTTTGTAATTTTAGAGGACGTATATTTTCCAGTTAGAACAAATGAGTTAATTCAGAAAGTAAAGAAAAAAGAAGATTTCGATAATATACCAGTCAATTTATTTGTAGAAGGAATGGTATATGTTTTAGGAGCGGATAAAGATTTCAAATATAATGATGTGTATAAAAAGATTATAAATACTGTTCCAAATTCAATAGGATTCATAAAAAGTGTGATATTTAAAGAAATCGAAAAAAAGAATTATGAAGAAGCATTTATTATTTTAAAAGGATTGTTGATTATAGAAGAAAATATAGATAATTATGATAAAATCTTTCTTATAATTGATAAATTACGAATTACTAATATTATGTTTAAGGATGAAGAGTTAAGACTTATAGAAAAGGCTAAGGAAATCACGAATTATAGTAGTCCATATTTATATGAAGCACTGATTTTCGATAATGAAGGTAAACATGATTTAGCATTAATGGCTATAAGAAATTATATAGCAAAGGGTGGAGAGCAAACAACTGATGTTATTGATCTTAAAAGTAGTTTGGAAACTATAACAAGTTTTCAAAAGGCAAAAGAACTATTACCTAATAATCCAAAAGGAGCACTTGAATTGCTAGTGCCTTTAATGGACCAATTAGGAGATAACCCAGATATATACTACCAAAGTGCTATAGCTTATAGGATATTACAAAACCACGAGAAGGCTATATATTATTTAAACGAAGCAGCAGCAATTGATAAGGATCTTATTGAAGTGGTAAATGAATTTGGCATTAATTATGCCTGCCTTGAAAATTATGAGGTAGCTATTCAGTACTTTAGGAAGGCGTTTGAAGTTACAAAATCCATAGAGATATGTACAAATCTCGTTATGTGTTATTTAAATGTTAATAACATTGAGCAAGCGAGGATACATTTAGATATGGCTAAAAAAATAGATCCAAATGACGAAATTGTAATAGAGTTAGAAAATCAATTTGCGGAGGGTAAATAATGGAAATAATTGAATATTTTAATATAATAAAAAAAAGAATGTTATTAGTAATTTTAATTACCGTAGGAGCAACGGTGCTTAGTGGAGTTTTAAGCTATTTTGTTATTACGCCTACTTATAAATCAGATATATCAGTAATAATTGGAAAAATAGAAAGCGACTCTACTGCATCACAAGACAATTATAATGATGTGATTATGTATCAAAAATTAGTTAAAACTTATACAGAGTTTGCTAAATCAAGAAAAGTTTCTGAACATGTTATTAAGGCACTTAAACTTGATATAGATCCTGCCCAGTTACAAGAAATGCTAACAGTAGCACCTAAAGGAGACACAGAATTTTTGACAATAACAGTTACTTCTAAAGAGCCTAAAGAGGCTATGGATATAGCAAATCAAGTAGCTAAGTCGTTAAAATTCGTAAGTAATGATGTTAAAAAAGTAGATAATGTACAACTTTTAGATGAGGCATTAGAACCTATATCGCCAGCTAATCCTAATCCAAAGTTAAATATGGCAATTGCATTTTTCATTGGACTTATGGTTTCACTTGGAATAGCATTTTTACTTGAGTATTTAGATAACACTATAAAAAGTCAAGAGGATATAGAAAAGTTAACTGGAATACCAGTTATAGGCATTATTCCCTTTACTGACGATAAACAATAGGAAGGTGAGATCATGTTAAAAAAATTAATAACGCTTAAAAATCCGAAATCTAGAACAGCAGAAGCTTTTAGAACATTAAGAACTAATATTCAATTCTCCTCCCTAGATAAAGTAGTTAAATCAATAGCCGTTACGTCCTCTGGTTCTGGAGAAGGGAAAAGCACGGTTATGTCAAATTTAGCTATAACAATGGCAGAAAGTGGCATGAAAGTTATTCTTGTAGACTGTGATTTAAGAAAGCCGTCAGTACATAAAAAAATGGGAATTACAAATTCTACTGGACTTACAAATGTATTGGTTCAAGGTGTAAGCAAAGATGATTGTTTGGTTAAGACAGATATTAATAATCTTTCTGTGCTTACTAGTGGCCCAGTTCCACCAAACCCAGCAGAGTTACTTGGAAGCAAAAAAATGAGAGATTTTATTGAAGACTTAAAGAAGGAATATGATTTAATTCTTATTGATGCACCACCAGTGCTTGCAGTTACAGATGCACAAATTCTATCAACTATTGTGGATGGTGTAATATTTGTTGCATCTTATGGGGAAGCTCAAAAAAATGCGTTAGTAGATGCGAAAAACCTAATTGAAAAAGTTGGTGGAAAGATACTTGGAATAGTATTTAATAAAGTACCTGAAGCAGTAAGTGGATATCATGGCAAGTATTACAAGGGATATTATGGGAATGAAAACTAGAATTTTAGAAGGTGTTAAATTATGATAGATTTTCACAGCCATATAATTTATGGTGTTGATGATGGATCAAAAAGCATAAATATGTCTCTTAAAATGCTTAGAATTGCAGAAAACGAAGGCACAGAATACATTTGCGCTACACCTCATTTTATAACTGAGGAATTTGAAATAAGCCGCGATAAATATTTTGAAAAACTGGACAAATTAGTTTTAGCGTCCAAAGAAGAAAATATCAATATTAAAATTTTATCTGGACTTGAGATTTATATGCATCCTAATTTACCAAAACTATATAAAGAAAAACGAATTTGGGGAATTAATGGCTCAGAGTATTTACTTATTGAGCTTCCAATGGGGCAATTCCCTATGTATACGGAAGATGTATTTTATGAATTAATGTTACTGGGGGTTAAACCTATTTTAGCTCATCCAGAAAGAAATCTTAAAATTATGAAAGATCATGATTTAATTGTTAATTTAATTAATCAAGGGGTGCTTATGCAAATAAATGCTGGGAGCCTACTAGGAGATTATGGTAAAGAAGTTAAGAAAACAGCATTAGAATTTGTAAAAATGAATATGATACATATTTTGGGTAGTGATGCACATAATATTACAAGTAGAAAAACCAAGATAAAAGATGCTTTCCAAATTGTTGAACATTCAAATAAAGAGGCATTTATTTGGATTACTGAAAATCAAACTAATATTATTAATAATGAACCCATTATGGAAATTTTACAACTTAAAAGAAAGAAAGGGAAAAATTTTTTCTTTAATATTTTTAAATAAATTTTTGGATAGTGATTAACACAAATACATATTATTTGATGGGAGAGGAATTATGAGAGTAAAAAAAGCTATAATACCAGCAGCAGGACTTGGAACTAGGTTTTTACCAGCTACAAAGGCGCAACCAAAAGAGATGTTGCCTATTGTTGACAAACCAACAATACAATACATTATCGAGGAAGCTGTTGCGTCAGGAATTGAAGAAATATTAATTATAACTGGAAGAAATAAAAGAGCGATTGAGGATCATTTTGATAAATCCATTGAACTTGAACATCAACTTGAGCAAAACGGTAAGGATGATGTCTTAGAAATGGTTAGGGATATATCTAATTTAGCTAACATTTACTATATAAGGCAGAAAGAACCTAAAGGCCTAGGCCATGCAATTAGTTGCGCAAAAACTTTTGTTGGGAATGAACCTTTTGCCGTAATGCTAGGTGATGATGTTGTAGATAGTGAGGTTCCTTGTCTAAAACAACTTATAGACTGTTATGATGAACATAAAACTTCAATTTTAGGAGTTCAAAAGGTTCCATTAAGTGAAGTTTCTAAATATGGTATAGTTGATGCAACATCAATGGGTGATAGGGTTTACAAGGTTAAAGATGTTGTTGAAAAACCTAAGACATCCGAAGCACCATCAAACATAGCAATACTAGGAAGATATATTATAACACCTAAAATATTTGATATTTTGCAAAATACAAAACCTGGTAATGGTGGAGAAATTCAACTTACAGATGCTTTAAAAACTTTGATATCAGAGGAAGATATGTACGCATATGATTTTAAAGGTAGAAGATATGATGTAGGTGATAAAGAAGGATTCTTAGAGGCGAATGTAGAATTTGCACTTAAAAGAGATGATCTAAAAGAAGCCTTTATGAAATATCTTTTAACAATTAAGGACAACGATAAGTTTAGAGAAATTTACAAAAAGTGTGACAACAAAGAAAAATAAATAAAATAAGTTTTTCGAAAATTATAAGGCAAGGGTCCTTAATGAAAAAAGCTGGTTGATGCTGGCTTTTTTTATTTTTTATGCCTAAAGTTACAAGTGTTTTTGGCTTTAACTAGCAACTGTAGAGGCATTGTTAAATAATGATTACGCTGAAAATTTCAATAAAATAATCAATAATTGGCAGTATATAATTTGCTATAAAAGTGAATTATTTGGAGGGAATTTATTATGACAAAAATTTTCAAGTATAAAATTTTTAATGACACTATAGAAGGATTATTCAAACTAATAAACAAGTCTGAAAAAGTACATATTATTTCAGGAAACCCAGAAGTACTCCTTAATGGACTAAAAAATGACATGTTGCTTGATAATTTTACAAGTGAGAATTCTATTATTATTCCAGATGGAGTTGGAACGGTTATATGTTCTAAGATTGTAAGACAACCGGTGAGACAAAAAATTGCTGGTATAGAAGTTATGGATAGGATAATAAAAAGATGTGAAAAAGAAAATCAGGGAATATATTTGTTAGGGTCAACAAAAGAAACAGTAGACATGTGTAATATTAACTTGCGAACTAAATATCATAAATTGGATATATTAGGAAGTCATGATGGGTATTTTGATTTAGATAGTTGTGAAGAAATATTAAAAGATATAGAAAAAACTAATCCACAAGTCTTATTTGTTGCAATGGGATGTCCAAGGCAAGAGATATTTATTTCAAAGTATATGGATAGGCTTTCTTGTAAAATATTTATGGGTGTGGGAGGAAGTTTTGATATTATAGCTGGTAATGTAAAAAGGGCACCTAAATGGATGATAAATATAGGGCTGGAATGGTTATATAGGGTTTCAAAGGAACCATTTAGGATTAAAAGATTATCATCCATACCTAAGTTCATTTTAATGGTAATAAAGGACAAGTACAAACGTAAGTAATGTTTAGTTATGATAAGGAGGAGATTAATATTAAAGTTTTGCATATTATATCTGGCAACGATAATGGGGGTGGCGGAAAACATGTATTAAACATATGTAGTAACTTAAATAAAAAATTTGAAAATATAATTGGATGTTTAGGAGAAGGACCACTATACCTAAATGCTATGGATATGAATGTTAACTTTAAACTGTTTAGTAACAAGGTTAATAATATGGAACTTGTTGATTTTATAAATAACAACTCCATAAATATAGTGAATTTTCACGGAGCAAAACCATTTTTAATTCATTTATTTTTGAAGAACAAGATTCAAGTACCTACAATTGCAATAGTTCATAGCGATTTTAGATATGATTTTCTTAATAATAAATTTAAGTATATTTTTTTTACTCAACTGAGTATTAAAGGTCTAAAAAGTTTTAATAACTACATTTGTGTATCAAATAATTTAAAAAACTTATTAGATAGACAGAAAATTAAAGGGAATAAGTCTGTTGTAAATAATGGTATAGATATAAAAAAAGTAAGTATTATTACATCTAAAGATGAAATACTAGAAAAACTAAAATTTATAGATCAAGAATTTATATATGTTATGGTAGCAAGGTTGCATCCTATAAAAAATCATAGGGAAGTTATAGTAGCTTTTAGCAAACTAATGCTTGAATTTAATGATATAAAATTATTATTGGTTGGTGAGGGGGAGAGTAGGCCTGAACTAGAGAAATTAATAAGGGAATTAAAAATAGAAAACAATGTTACTATGACAGGAAATGTACGTAACCCAATAGACTATATAAATGCTTCAAGTGTTAGTATTTTAGCTTCTCTAAGTGAGGGAGGAGCACCTCCTCTTACTGTCTTAGAATCAGGGGTTGTAAAGAAAGCCTTAATTTATACAGAGGTTGGAGACTTAGAACATATATTGGATTATAATAGTGGCTATAAAATAAATGGTAAAAATAATGAAAGCATCTATGAAGCTATGAAAAAAGCATATTTAGATAAAGATGATATAGGACATAAAGGTGAAAATTTATATGATATTGTTACCGATAAATTTACTATAGAAAATTTTTGGGAAGGGTATTTTAAAATATATTCACAAATATTAAAAATTAAATAAATTTATATCTCCTTACACTAATAAAATCTAAATTAAAAAAAATTCTGCATTATTGATATGACAATTAGGCATACTAAAAAAAAAGGAGTGTGTAATATGGAATTTTATGATGTGGTCGAGGGTAGGAAAAGTATTAAAAAGTTTAAGAATACACCAATAAATGCAGAAAAATTAGCTAGGATGATTAATGCAGCTATGATGTCACCATCTTGGAAGAATAACACTTGTTATAAATTTATTCTAGTTGATGAAAAAAATGAGTTAGAACAGATTTCTAAATCAATAATGAATAAGGATAATGCTGCAGCTCAGTCAATAATAGACTCACCAATGACAGCAGTTATAGTAGCAGACCCAAACGCCTCTGGAGAAGTAGAAAACAAAGAATATTATTTAGTTGATAGTGGAATAGCTATGGAGCATTTTGTTCTAGCTGCTACTAACGAGGGATATGGAACTTGTTGGATTGCTGCAATTGATGAAAATATTATTAAAAAAACGTTATCAATTCCACAAAATTATAAGGTAGTTGCCATAACTCCAATTGGAGAAATCGCAGAAAGTAAAGATCATTACGATAAAAAAAATGTAAAAGAGTTTGTTTTTTCTAACACTTGGGATAATGCTTATTCTGGTAATATAAAATAAATTGTATTTTAAATAACTTTAGAAGGTTCTATGCCAACGGATTGCTGGTATAGGCCTTTTCTTTTGATTTAGAGATAAAAAGGTAAATGTGGTATTTTATTTTTATAGTATGTTATGAACCATAATAGTATAAATATTTATAAAATTTGTATTTAAATGATGAAAAATTATCGTAAAGATGGTACAATTTTAATAGCTAATAAAACTTTATTTATTTTTAACCCCTTAAATTAAAACATGGAGGAGAATATGGACAAAACAAAAGGAATTTTATATATTATTTTATCTGCTTGTGCTTTTGGTATTATGCCAATTCTAGCAAAATTATCATATATAGGAGGCGCAAATACATATACCACATTGTTCCTTAGGTTTTTCTTTGCAGCTATTATGCTCTTGTATTATTTGAAATCTAAGGGTATATCTATGAAGGTAACTAGAAAACAATTTATTTTAGTATTAATTATAGGTGTATTTGGGTTTACACTTACAACATCTAGTCTATTCATGTCCTATAATTATATAAGTATAGGGATGGCAAGCATGATTTTTTATACATATCCGTCTATTGTTACTTTGCTTGCGTTTATGTTTTATAAAGAAAAGATATATAAGAGAAAAATTATTTCGTTACTTATTTCTTTAATAGGTATTTATATCTTAATTGATACGGGAAGTGTGAGTTTTAATTTAAAAGGAATAATACTGGCAGCTGCAGCAACGCTGTTATATTCATTATATGTGTTAGGAGCGTCTCATAAGGAATTTAGAAATATTAACAGTTATGTATTAACATTTTATATTTCATGTGCATCTGCTGTTGTTATGTTTGTAACAGCTAATGTTACTGGTGATTTTAACATCCACATTTCATTTTATGCTCTTGTGTCAATACTATTATTAGCATTTATATCCACAGTAGTGGCTTTAAAGGCATTTTTAGAAGGGGTTAGAATAATAGGACCATCTAAGGCATCAATTTTTAGTACTATTGAGCCTATAGTTGTATTGATACTAGGAACATTGATTCTAGGGGAGCCTATTTCAGTTAGGATTATAATTGGAAGTATACTCATACTGCTATCAGTAATCATATTAACAAGAGAGTAACAAATATTAGAGATAAAAAAGGGGAATAAGATTATGTTAGATAAAAAAACTGTTAGGCATTTTATAGATGAGCTAGGGTCTAATTCACCTGTACCTGGAGGTGGAAGCGTATCAGCATTGGGGGCAGCTTTAGCTAGTGCATTGGGGTCTATGGTGTTCAATTTAACGGTAGGTAAGAAGGCATATAATGAATATGGCGATGAAGAAAAAACAATTGTTAAAAATAACTTAGAATTATGTCTTAAAAATCAAGAAATTTTTTTAGAACTAATGAATAAAGATAAAGAGGCTTTTTTATTTTTAATGTCCTCGTTTAAACTTCCTAAGGAGAGTAGTTATGAGAAAGAAATAAGAAATGAAAAAATTCAAGAAGGATATCGGAGAGCATTGGAGGTCCCTTTAATTGTTGCAGAAGAATCATATAAAATATATGAGTGTATTGATATAGCGGCTAAATTAGGTAACAAAAATGTAATTTCTGATGCTGGCGTATCAGTTTTAATGCTTCAAGCATCAATTGAAAGCGCAATATTAAATGTGAAAATAAATCTCTCTAGTGTTAAAGATAAAACTTATAAAGAAAAGATTGAGTTGCGATGTGAGGGTTTGATTAAGGAAGGACGAATTAAGCGAGATAAAATACTGTTTATTGTTAATGGATGTTTATAGGTCTTATAATAATAAGCTACTCTAGTTTTATTTTTAGAGTGGCTTATTATTATAAAAATTAAAATTAAAACTAAAAATATAAAGTTAATAAGAGTTATTTTAATAACATAGGTGGGAGACAATAAATGGTTAATTCGTTAAAACAAAGAATATGTGACTTGCATAATATTATAGTAAGTCCAATAGATGATATATTTAAAACAATCGCTTTAGAAAATTTAAAAAATGAAGTACAAATCTCACATGGAGGGAATTTTGGTCAAGTCTACTATGAATACATTAAAAATAATAAAGAAAAAGGCACGGTATATACTCCAGAGGTTATAACCTCTTATATGATAAAGAATACTATAAATACAAACCACATAATAGAAAATCCGTATATAAAAATTGTAGATCCTGCTTGTGGAACTGGTAATATATTGATTTGCTGTTATAAGTATCTTAGAAATTTGTATATTAATAATTTAAGCAAAATAAATGAGATAAATGGATTAAATTTAACTGGTCAAAACATTGATGAACATATAATAAATCATAATTTATATGGGTTTGATATTGATGTTGTAGCACTAAAAATCCTTGTTATAGATTTATATGACTTAAGTAAGTGTAGTATAAATAATAACATTTTAAATAAAGATTTTTTATTATACGAAAATGAGTTTAAATATGATGTTTTTATAGGTAATCCACCTTATGTGGGTAAAAAATCTATAGATAATGAATATGCAGCTTTTTTAAAAATTAGATATAAAGAAGTTTATAGGGACAAAGGAGATTTATCATATTGCTTTTTTAAAAAAGCGTTAGAAGATTTAGAACAAGGAGGAATGCTGACGTTCATTACTTCAAGATATTTTCTAGAGTCACCTAGTGGAGAAGATTTGAGAAGGGTTTTAAGAGAAAAATGTTGCATAAAAAAAATAATTGATTTTTATGGCATAAGACCATTTAAAAATGTAGGGATAGATCCCGTAATTATGTTTATAAGAAATCATAATATTAAGAACAGTGAAATTGAAATTATAAAACCATTTACAATAAACGGGAAAAATAAAAAAGGGTTCTATGATAGTGTATTCTTAAAAATCGGGGATGAATTCAATAGTTTTCTTATTGATAAAAGCATATTAGATGATAAAGGTTGGATTTTAATAGATGATCAAAAACGAAATATAATAAATAAAATAGAGCGGAAGAAGTTTACTAATCTAAGTAGTATATGTAACAGTTACCAGGGAGTAATAACTGGGTGCGATAAAGCATTTGTAGTGAATAATAGTACCTTTTTAAGTGAAAAGATTGAAAAAGATATAGTTAAACCATGGATAAAAAGTAGTTACATATTAAAAAATTCAGTTTTAAGGCAAGATAGTTACATAATATATTCAGATTTAATTTGTGATTCAAAGGAGTATCCAGGGGCAATGGCTTATATTGAACATAACAAGGAAAAATTATTAAAAAGGAGGGAATGTCAAAAGGGTATTAGGAAATGGTATGAACTTCAATGGGGCAGAAAGCAAAACATATTTGAAGGACAAAAGATAGTTTTCCCTTTTAAGGCGAGTAGTAATAGATTTGCTCTTGACATAGGAAGTTATTTTAGCGCAGATGTGTATGCATTAATATTAAAGGAAGATAGTTTTTTTACATACGATTTTTTACTTTATATATTAAATAGTAAAATCTATGAATTTTATTTTAAAACTTTTGCAAAAAAACTAGGAGAAGACGCTTATGAGTATTATCCAAATAATTTAATGAAATTATGTATCCCACCTATCACCGAAGTTATAGGTAGAGATGAAGATTATTTATATGAGTATTTTAATTTTAGTCAACAAGAAAAAAACATTATACTTGGAGAATATGATTGATTTATGATAATGTCTTACTATACCACATTTGATTATGTCCCAAATTTCAAAAAATATAGTATACTAAAACCTCATGACAAGAAATGAGGTGGGCGTAATTAGAAAGGTGATTTTAA
>NZ_JBOITN010000045.1:0-73568 GCF_050717545.1 Clostridium sp. | reverse complement strand
ATACAGGATCAACTGGTGTTACTGGATTTACAGGAGCAACAGGTGTAACCGGAAGTACTGGAGAAACTGGTGTAACTGGAGCAGCCGGAGACACGGGAGCAACTGGAACTACAGGTGAAACCGGAGCAACTGGAGTAACTGGAATTACAGGTGAAACCGGAGCAACTGGAGTAACTGGAATTACAGGTGAAACCGGAAATACTGGAACTACTGGTGCAACTGGAGACACCGGATCAACTGGTGTTACTGGATTTATAGGAGCAACAGGTGTAACCGGAAGTACTGGAGAAACTGGTGTAACTGGAGCACCCGGAGACACGGGAGCAACTGGAACTACAGGTGAAACCGGAGCTACCGGAACTATAGGTTCTACTGGAGCAACGGGAGTAACGGGAACTACTGGTGTAACTGGAGACACCGGATCAACTGGAGCTACTGGAATTACAGGAGCAACCGGAGCAACTGGAGAAACAGGAATAACTGGAACTACAGGTGCAACAGGAGAAACTGGAGTAACTGGTGTTACTGGAGAAACTGGGGTTACTGGGTCAACTGGAGACACGGGAGCTACCGGAACTACTGGAGTAACAGGGGACACAGGACCAACTGGAGCAACGGGAGTAACGGGAACTACTGGTGTAACTGGAATTACAGGTGAAACTGGGGCAACAGGTGATACCGGAACTACTGGAGTAACAGGAACTACTGGTGCAACTGGAATTACAGGTGAAACCGGAGCTACTGGTGTTACTGGGAATACTGGAGTAACAGGCGACACAGGATCAACTGGAGTAACGGGAGATACTGGAGCTACTGGAATTACAGGAGGAACAGGTGCAACAGGAGAAACTGGGGTAACTGGTGATACCGGAACTACTGGAGTAACAGGGGATACAGGATCAACTGGAGCAACGGGAACTACTGGAGCTACTGGAATTACAGGAGAAACTGGAGCAATTGGATCTACAGGTGCAACCGGAGTCACTGGAGCAACGGGAGCCTTTGGTACAACAGCAACAATAGCGAATGTAGGACCCACTGTTAGTTCTCAATTCAATGAATTAAGGACTGCAGAAAAGACACCAATTATTGAATTAATTTCAGTTTATGGATTATCTAATTTAAGAGATATTACTACCACAACAGGAGCAGGTACAGTAGGAAGTAATAATACCGAATTTCAACTAAGTACCACAGCAAGTGGTGCAGATAGCGCAATCTTAGATAGTTCCGAAAGAGGAAGATATGAATCTGGATTAGCTGGAGAGGCAGGAATGGGTGTACGGCTACCAGCCGCTCCAACGGGTGCACAAGTGGCAAGATGGGGACTCTTTGATGCTCAAAACGGTGCTTTCTTCGGTCAAAGTGTAGCGAATGGCATTTTCATAGACATTAGAAGAGCTGGCGTTGACACTATTGTTCCACAGACTTTATGGAATGTAGATAAACTAGATGGTACAGGACCAAGTGGAGCAACTTTGACACTTTCAAGAGGAAATATATTTCAAATCGTATTTACTTGGTATGGTTATGGAGTTATTGAGTTCAGGGTAGTAATACCTGATCCAACGACTCTTGCTCAACAAGTTATTACAGTTAATAGATTTTCACCAACGGGACAAACGAGTTTTGCTGATCCAAATCTACCTCTCCGTGCAGAAATTTCTAATAATACAACGGCGAGTGCATTTAATTTGTTTGTTGGTGGAAGACAGTATAGCATAATAGGTAACTATGAGCCTACTTTCCGTATAACTTCTGAAAGAAGGACGGTTACAGCTACAGCAACATTGACTCCTATAATTTCATACAAAAGAAAAACAGTTTTCCCCGCTGGTTCAGGAAGGACGAACTCTGTCAGTGTGAAACTAGAAGGAATTGACCTTGTGACTTCTGACGATATTTCTTATCAGATAATATTGGGTGGAACAGTTAATGGAGCATTTGTAAACTATCCAACGGCAACCACTAATATTCCTCTTAATGAGACGGCGCTGCAAGTAAACAGCACTTTAACTACTATTTCAGGTGGTCAAGTACTAATACAGGGGTTAGTAGCTGGCGCTAGTTTCTTTGGTCGTACACTAGCATCAGCTAGTTTACTAGATTTCCAGTTGCCTGATACTGAAACTGTAACATTGGCCGTTTTAAATTTGGCAGGTGGAAGTAATTCTGTTTCAGCTACTTTCCAAGTTACTGAAGAATGGTAAAAAGATAAGTATAAAGATAGAGAGGTAGAAAGGGAGAAAGAGAAATATTTATTTCTCCCTATTTTTAAAGGAGGAAATTTAATGTCGGATATTATTATTTCAAATGTTGGTCCAACTGTCAGCTCGCAATTTAATGAGCTAAGAGTTGCAAGAAAATCTCCAATTATAGAATTAACGTCTGTGTATGGAGTATCTGATCTAAGAGACGTTGTTATTACAACAGGTGCCGGAACAGTTACAAATACGGCTACAGAATATAGTGTCAACACCACAGCAAGTGGAGCAGATTCTGCAATTTTAGAAAGTGCAATGAGAGGAAGATATGAACCTGGTTATGCAGGAGAGGCAGGAATCGGTGTTCGTATTCCCGTTTTACCAACAGGAAATCAAATTGCTCAATGGGGGTTATTTGATAGTCAAAATGGTGCTTTCTTTGGTGCAAATAGCACAAATATTTTTGTAACGGTGAGAAGAGGAGGGGTCGATACTGTAATTAATCAGTCCGCCTGGAATGTAGATAAGTTAGATGGAACAGGACCAAGTGGAGCAACATTAACACTAGCTGAAGGGAATATATTT
The DNA here is from genome assembly GCF_050717545.1 of Clostridium sp. GTDB lineage: Bacteria > Bacillota > Clostridia > Clostridiales > Clostridiaceae > Clostridium_AD. The sequence goes on along the minus strand of NZ_JBOITN010000045.1, from coordinate 70,779 downwards.
CAAATTGTGTTTACTTGGTATGGGTATGGTGTTATCGAATTTAGAATAGTATTACCTAATCCAACTACTTTAGCACAAGAGGTTATTACGGTTAATCGATTTTCACCTACAGGTCAAACAAGTTTTGTCGACCCAAATCAACCATTAAGAGCACAAGTTACTAACGGTGGAACAGCTACTAGTTTCAATTTATTTGTAGGAGGAAGACAATACAGTATAATTGGGAAATATGAGCCTACTTTTAGAGTGACCTCAGAGCGAAGAACTATTACTAATGTTACTACTACTTTGACACCTGTTATATCTTTTGCTAGGAAAGCAGTTTTTCCAGCGGCGTCGGCAAGAATAAACTCAGTTGAGGTTAGTTTAGAAGAAATTAACATTATCTCGTCAGGTGCTGATTTAGCCTATCAAGTAATACTTGGGGGCACCGTTAATGGCACATTTGTAAATTACCCAACGGCTACTACTATAATTCCTGATAGTGAAACTGCTCTCTTAGTAAACAGAACATCTACAACCATTACTGGTGGAGAAGTAATATTCCAAGGGATTACCTCTGGAGCAGGAGTAATTTCGTCAGTGTTAGCTACTGCTGAATTATTAAGTTTTGCCCTCCCCGATAATGCTATAGTTACGTTAGCCGTGGTTAGAATCGCGGGTGCTGCTACAAATACAGTAAATGCATCATTTAGTGTAACAGAGAGTTGGTAAAGTTATTTTGTAGAAATATTTAAGTAACGGAATTGCATAGCTTCTATATTAGGAACTATGCAATTTTCATTAGTTTGTATTAAATATGTTTTAATAGGCCTATTGTTTATCTTAAATTTTATATAAGAATCTTTTATTATGGTCCTAAGAGATATTACAACTTGTAAATGTAAGTAATGAACGATAGGGTTTGGTATAGACTAAATTATAGCACATTTAATAATTATTAATGTAACGGTTTAATTATTAGTCTCATGGAAGAATAATTGTATATTCGTTCATGGGACTTGTCATTATATTGTAAGTTTTAAAAGAATATAATATATTTATAATTTAAAAATTGTTGAAGCACATTATGATGTAACAGCATAAAATAAAACTGCAATAACATTAAAAGTTGTTGCATATAGAGAGGGAGGTCAAAGTGTGGACACAATAGGTCTTCAATTAGAAAGAACAACAGCTGGAACAATAAATATAAATTCTAATGTAATATTTGATATGCAAGTAAATAGTTATGGAGCTATAGTTTATAACTCATTAACTGGTGAAATAGTAATAAATAAAGCAGGAAGATATTTTATTAATTGGTGGGTAGCGACTCAGTCAGCTATAGGACCAAATAATATAAACTTTTCAATTCAATCATCTCAAGGAGATAACTTGATGGGAGCCTCACCTGTTAAGCAGAATGAAGTTGTTGGTTATGCACTTATACAAGTTGATTCTGCACCAATATCATTAAGGTTAATTAATACAACTTTAAATAGTGTGTTTTACTCTTCTTCAGTACCAATTAAAGCATTTTTAGTATTAGGTGAGATACAAGAAACAGATAGTACAACTGGAATTACAGGTGCAACTGGAGCTACCGGATTAACGGGTGAAACTGGAGGAATTGGTACAACCGGAAATACTGGTGTAACTGGAACTACAGGTGAAACTGGAGCAACGGGAGATACAGGAGCCACTGGAACTATAGGAGATACTGGAATTACAGGTGCAATCGGAAATACTGGTGAAACCGGAGCCACTGGAGTGAGTGGAGTTACTGGAATTACAGGACCTACTGGTTCAACTGGAATTACAGGAACTACGGGTGTAACTGGTGATACCGGAAATACTGGTGTAACTGGAACTACAGGTGCAATAGGATTAACGGGTGAAACAGGTGCAACCGGAAATGCTGGAGTAACAGGAGAAACTGGAGTAACTGGTGTTACTGGAGCAACCGGAGAAACTGGAGTAACAGGTGATACCGGAACTACTGGTGAAACTGGAGCTACAGGAATTACAGGAGAAACTGGAGCCACTGGGGTAACAGGATTTACTGGTGCAACAGGTGTAACAGGAAATACTGGAGTAACAGGTGACACAGGAGCTACTGGAGTAACGGGAACTACAGGAGCCACTGGATCTAAAGGAACTACGGGTGTAACAGGAGCTACTGGAGCAACAGGAGTGACAGGTGATGCTGGAATCACTGGTCCAACAGGTGACACGGGATCAACTGGAGCAACGGGAGATACAGGAGCCACTGGAACTACAGGAGATACTGGAATTACAGGTGTAATCGGAAACACTGGTGAAACCGGAGCCACTGGAGTGACTGGAGTCACTGGAATTACAGGTGTAACCGGAGCAACTGGGGCTACTGGAATCACTGGAACCATTGGAGAAACAGGATTTACTGGTGCAACAGGTGTAACAGGAACTACTGGTGCAACCGGAGACACCGGATCAACTGGTGTTACTGGAGTTACTGGAACAACGGGAGACACGGGAACTACTGGAGCCACAGGTGTTACCGGAATTACAGGAGAAACTGGAGCCACTGGTATAACGGGAAATACAGGAGTAACAGGTGAAACAGGCTCATCATTGTTGTCAGGAAATGTAGTACCAACCTGTGCAATAGGTCAATTCGGAGACACCTATATAGATTTGACTACTGGAGAGGTATATCAAAAATTCTTAATACCCCCTCCACCGACCGTGAGAGCAATTCCAATCCCAACGGGTGCAACATTATTGGTTGGTACTGGCCAACCATTTACTGACATCCAAACGGCTATCAATGCAGCAAGTAACGGCGATCGATTATTGCTTAGTGCCGAAACTTTCACAATCACAGTACCAATAAGTGTTAATAAATCAATTACTATCCAAGGTCAAGGTATAGGCTCCACAACTGTGCAGAAACTAGTACCAACTGTCGGGTCTGACAATATGTTTAATGTTACTGTCCCCGATGTGGTTTTTCAAGATATGAAGATTATTCAAAACTATCCTTCATCATTGACCACAGAAACTATTATCGCAGTGGGGAACTTAACAGCTACAGGTATTTATGTAGACAATTGTGAGATTTCTGCCTGTGAGTTTGGAATAGCTTTGATAGCTACTGAATTCCAAATAACAAATTGTAACTTCACCTATGCACCGCTAGCTGCAGCAAGTAATAGCTATCGCTATATCAATATATCATCTACCTCAGGAGAAAGTATTATTGCCAATAACACATTTGTATCTGACTCAGGACCTACGAATTGTAGATTTATTGATATTACAAATATTTCAGTTGCTGGAGGGACTCTTCAAGGTCAGTTATTAATAGACAATAACAGCCAAGTAGCTTCTCCATTTACTCTCAGACACTTGGTAGTCATCGAGGAATTTATTGGTTTTAATTTCCAATTGTATATTAATAACAATACCACAATAAATGAAGGTAACGTACCAGTCCTACTAAATAGTCCTAATCTTAGTATTTTCAAGTTTATACAGGTTGTAGGAAATAATGTCCAAAACACTGCTGGGAAAGGCCTAATCGGTATTGATACAAGTTCTACAGGCACCACCTATATATCTAGTTCTGGAAATACAATTGCTAACTTGTCATTTGCAGTTGGATGGGCAAGCGCAACAAGTCCAGCTAGTTTCATTGTAGGTTATAGAACAACAATATTACCAGCACCGGTGCTTCTACTTGATTCTTGTTGGCTAGATACAGGTTCTAGTTTAATTGGACCTACAGGTTTTACCGGAGCAACTGGAGTAACAGGAACTACTGGAGTAACAGGAGTTACGGGGGTAACCGGTTCTACAGGAACTACAGGAGCAACTGGAGCGGGACTGGCTGCGTTCGGCTATGTTTATCAACTTGCTATAATAGCTGATGCAACAGTAATCGGTGGTGTTGATGTGCCTTTCAGTAATAATGGACCTTTATCAAATATTACTCATACAGCGGGAACAACTACAATAACAGTTACAACCACTGGGAATTACCAAATTTATTATAGTGTAAACATTACTAGTGGAGTAGGTTCTGCAATCTCAATTGCAATAAATGGAACAGTGGATGCATCTACTACAGTTTCAGTTTTAGTTTCTACTGGAGAAGTTTCTGGAGACGCTATTATATCACTTGTAGCTGGAGACGTAATTACCTTACAAAACAATTCAGCTATTCCATTAACAACTGACTTAGCGCCTTCAATAGGAGCTCAAGTAACTATTATTCGTTTGGATTAGTTTGCTACAAGATGTGAAATATTTATAAGCCATATTCCTATGCTATATTTACTAGGAATGTGGCTTATTTACATAAGGATAATATTTTTAATAAAAAGTATATAGTGGTTAAGAGATACAACATTGATTGATAGGAATACTACAAATAAAACAATATACTAAAAATTAATTTGGTGGTAAATTATTTAAATTCATGTAAGTATATAAATAATTATAAAACATCTTCATAAATAGGCACTTCCTATTTGCATTCCACATAAAGTATAGAGTAAATATAAACTGAATTTTCTTAATTAATTATGGTGGTGAAAATTAATGAAAGTAGTAATACTTTGTGGTGGTAAAGGAACACGTATGCGCGAAGAAACAGAGTATCGTCCTAAACCTCTAGTTGAGATTGGCGGTAAACCTATTTTGTGGCATATAATGAAAATATATTCAAGTTACGGATTTAATGATTTTATTTTATGTGTTGGGTACAAAGGAGAAATGATAAAGCAATATTTTATGGATATGTACTGGAGAAATAATGACTTTACAATGCATTTAAGCGGTGATAGAAAATTAGAATATCATACAAAGGAAGAAGAAAAATGGAATATAACCATTGTTGACACTGGTACTGAAACGCTTACTGGTGGAAGGTTAAAACAGGTAGAGAAGTATATAGATGGTAAGGAATTTATGTTTACTTATGGTGATGGATTAAGCAACGTAAATATCTTAGCACTCTTAGAATTTCATAGGAAAAAAGGTAGGATTGGAACGCTTACAGGAGTAAATCCTATTTCTCCTTTTGGGGTTATGGAGGTTGAAGACGGAATTATTAAGTCGTTTAAAGAAAAACCTATTTTAAAGGACTTGGTCAACGGGGGATTTATGGTATTAAATAAAGATGTTTTTGACTATTTACCTAGTGAAGATTGTTTTTTTGAACAAGAACCCATTAAAAATCTCGCAAAGGATAATGAACTTGCGGTTTATGAGCATAATGGCTTTTGGGTTGCTATAGATACTATAAAAGATGTTCAAGCCGTAAATAAGTTATGGGACAAAGGAGAGCATTTATGGAGTGTAAAGAAGTAGATATGTTTAACAACTTCTATAAGGGCAAAAGAGTTTTAATTACTGGTCATACAGGGTTTAAAGGCTCGTGGCTCTCTATTTGGCTTAAGAAATTAGGAGCTACAGTTATAGGATATGGGCTTGACCCATATACAAAAGATGATAATTTTGTAGTTAGTAAATTAAAGGATAGAGTTACAGATATTAGAGGAGATATTAGAGAGTATAAAAATCTTATAGAAGTTTTTAATATATATAAGCCAGAGATTGTTTTTCACCTAGCAGCTCAAGCATTAGTAAAAGAGTCTTACGTAAATCCAAAGGACACCTATGAAACAAATGTAATGGGGACCCTAAATGTTCTAGAATGTATTAAAAACTCAGGGAGTGTTAAGGTCACCGTTATGATAACTACAGATAAGTGTTATAAAAATATAGAACAGATATGGGGATATAGAGAAGATGATCCAATGGGCGGGTATGATCCTTACAGTTCTAGTAAAGGGTGTTGTGAAATACTGATAGATTCATATAGAAATTCGTTTATTAATCCTAAGAATTATAAATTCCACGGTAAAGCCATAGCTTCTGCTCGTGCAGGAAACGTTATTGGGGGTGGGGACTGGTCAAGAGATAGAATAATCCCTGATTGCATAAGGGCCTTAAAAGAGAATAAAGATATTCAACTTAGAAATCCAAAGGCAATTAGACCTTGGCAGCATGTACTTGAGCCATTAAGTGGATATCTACAACTTGCCTCCAAAATGTATGAAGATGGTGAGAGTTATTGTAGCGGTTGGAATTTTGGACCAGATGGAGATTCTATAGTATCGGTAGGTCGCATTGTAGATGGAATAATTATGGAATGGGGAAGTGGCAAGTGTTTAGATACATCGCAAGAAAATGCACCTCATGAAGCGAATTTATTAAAATTAGATTGTACTAAGGCAAAGACCTATTTAAAATGGTCACCGAAACTCACTGTAGAAGAAGCAATTAAACTTACTGTAGATTGGTATAAACAATCAAATAATAAAGATATGTTTGAAACATGTGTTAATCAAATAGAAAATTACGTAAGTAAAACAGATCACGTGGGAGTTTGATATGGGAAAGGACGTTTTAATTACAGGTGCTAGTGGATTTGTAGGATCTTGTTTAGCTAGAAAGTTACTAAAAGATGGTAATAAGATTCATATAATAACAAGGGATAAAACTAATTTATGGAGACTACAAGATGTATTAAAGGATATAGAAATTCATAATGTAGATTTACTCAATAGTGATGAAATATCTAAATTGGCTAGGATTATATGTATAGATAGTGTTTACCATTTAGCTACTTATGGAGGATATCATTATCAAAGCAAAGTAGATGAAGTTATAAATACAAATGTTATTGGAACGTTTAATTTGTTTCGTGAATTTTCTAAAAAGGGATTAGAAATGTTTGTGAATACTAGCAGTTCCTCAGAATATGGGGAAAAGTTAAAGCCAATGTGCGAGGATATGAACCTAACACCAAATAATATGTATGGTGCAAGTAAGGTAGCTGGTACTACTTTATGCAGCACATATGCAAAAATAAACAAATTGCCTCTAGTAACTCTTAGATTATTTTCACCCTACGGTTATTATGATGCTAAAACCAGATTAATACCAACAGTTATTACCTCATGTCTTTTTGGAAAAGAGCTTAAATTATCTCGCATGGACTCTGTTAGAGACTTTATATTTATTGATGATGTAATTGAAGCTTACTTAGCTACAAGCAAGTTATTTAATAGTTATGGAGAAACATTTAATATAGGAAGTGGATTGCAATATACAACTGAAGAAATTACATGTAATATAGTTAACCTAATTGGTAAGGAAGTAAAAATTAACTGGCAGGATGATCCGAATAGGCAATATGAACCTCGAATGTGGGTTAGTGATAATAAAAAGGTTTATGAAAAACTAAACTGGAAACCTAATGTTGAAATAAATGATGGACTTAATAATACAATAAATTGGTTTAGAGATAATTTACAATTTTATAGGTAGGTGGTAAATACTATGAAGTTATCAGATTATGTTGTAGAGTTTCTAAAAGATAACGGTGTAACGACGATTTTTGGATATCAAGGTGGAGCTATAACTCATTTTGTTGATTCAATATATAAAGCAGATGGAATTAAATTCATATCAAATTATCATGAACAGGCTTCAGCATTTGCCGCTGAGGGTTATGCAAGGGTTAGCGGTAATATAGGAGTATGCACAGCTACTAGTGGACCAGGAGCGACAAACCTTATTACAGGTATAGGAAGTGCTTATTTTGATTCTATTCCATGTTTGTATATAACAGGTCAAGTTAATACCTATGAATATAAGAGATCAATTGAAATAAGACAAGAAGGATTTCAAGAGACTGATATAGTAAGCATAATAAAACCTATAACAAAGTATGCAGTTATGATTAGTTCTCCTGAAAAAATAAAATATTGCTTAGAAAAGGCATTTTATATAGCAAAAGATGGTAGGCCGGGACCTGTTTTATTAGATATACCTATGAACATTCAAAGGGCTGAAATTAACCCACGCGAGCTAATAGGTTTTTATGAATCAGAAGAATATAAAAGTGCAATAAAGAAAGAAGTAAATATAGAAGATGTCAGTAGAGTAATAGACTTAATAAAGGAAAGTGAAAGACCTGTGATACTAGCGGGTGGAGGAATTAGGCTCGCAAAGGCAGTTGGAAGTTTGGAGAAATTTATAGACATAACGGGTATCCCTGTAGTTAGCACTTTAATGGGGATAGACAGTGTAAATCATGGGCATAAGTGTTACGTAGGGTACATGGGAGCTTATGGAAATAGGTATTCAAATTTAGCAGTGGCTAATTGTGATTTATTAATAGTTTTAGGTTCTAGATTAACGACCAGACAGACAAGTTCTATAACTGACAGTTTTGCAAGGCAGGCTAAAATAGTCCATGTAGATATAGATAAAAATGAACTTAATATTAAAGTGAAAGAAGATTTAACTATAGAGTGTGATTTATTTCTATTTCTAAAAAAATTAAATAAAGGTATAGAAGAACTTGATTATAAGTTTAATTTCAGTTCTTGGATAAATAAAATAAGTAGTTATAAAAAAATGTATCCATCATTTAAAGCTAATACAGATATAAATGAAATAGACCCTAATGAATTTATGAATAGAATAAGTGGAATTCTAAATCCAAATTCTATAATATGTTTAGATATAGGTCAAAACCAAATTTGGGCATCTCAATCTTTGAGGCTTCTTAAGAATCAAAGATTATTAAACGCGGGTGGAATGGGACCTATGGGATTTGGTCTGCCAGCAGCTATAGGAGCATGGCATGCTAAACCTAATTATAAAGTAGTTGTGATTACTGGTGATGGTGGAATTCAAATGAATATCCAAGAGCTACAAACTATTGCCCGGGAAAAGATACCTATAAAGATAATCATCATGAACAATAATGCTTTAGGTATGATTAGACATTTTCAAGAAATGTATTTTGAATCAAATTATAGTGGAACTATAGATGGATATTCTGTTCCAAACTTTATGAAAATCAGTGAAGCTTATGGAATAAAGTCATTTAAAATAAGTAATGAAAATCAGATAAATGAATTAAAAGGAAGATTGAATGATGATGAAAGCTATGTCATAGAGGTGGAACTTAAAAATATAACTTATGTAATTCCAAAGCTTGGTATAGGCAAACCAATAGAAGATCAAGAACCCCTAATAAATAGAAATGAGTTTAAAGAAAATATGATAATTGATTTGTATAAGTCATAATAGGTGGCGATAATTGCAAAGATAGTTTAAGGTTAATATTTTCTCCTCAAATAAAATTAAAGTGAAATATGGGAGGACTTTGTTGTGAATAATAAGGTAAGTTTTATAATAGCAGTAAATGATGAAGTAGTATTTAAAAAATGTGAATTGTATATAAATAACTTGATAATACCTAATGAATTTCATATAGAGATAATTCCTGTAAGAAACGCAGAATATTTAACTAAAGCTTATAACAAGTGCATGTTTAGCTCTGATTCTAAATATAAAGTATATCTCCATCAAGACGTATTTATTATAAATAGAAATTTTATACTTGATATGTTGAAAGTGTTTGAAGATGGCGATATAGGTGTTATTGGAATGTGTGGAGCTAAATCTATACCGGAAAGTGGAATATGGTGGGAGAGTTCTGAAACTGTTGGAGAGGTATATGAGAGTCATACAGGTATTATGGGACTACTTAAATTTAATGAAATCGAATTTGCATTTGATGAGGTAGCGGCGGTTGATGGGTTCATAATAATAACGCAATATGATATTCCTTGGAGGGAAGATATATTTAAGAGTTGGCATTTTTATGATATGTCGCAATGCGCGGAGTTTAGAAAACTGGATTATAAAGTGGTGGTACCTAAGCAAATTACGCCTTGGTGCGTTCACGATTGCGGAATTGTAAATACGATAAATGGATTTGATGAAAATAGATTAATATTTATAAAAAACTATAATTAAAGGTTGGTTCGTATAATTAAATTGATTTTCAATGAAGGGTAAAAAATAAGGGCGGTGAAACTATGGATTTAAATGAATTAGTAGATATATATGTTATTAGTCATAAACCTTATAAAATGGTAAAGTCTGAAATATTTACACCTATATATACTAAAAGAGAAATTGTACCTGGTGATTATACCATATTATGTTCTGACGAAGGGGATAATATGGCTAGCGAAAATTCACTATATGCTGAGTTTTCAACTTACTATTGGGTGTGGAAAAACATGAAAATACAAAAGTATGTAGGATTTTTTCAATATAGAAGATATATATCCTTTAAAGATAATGTAACTGGTACTGATAATCTTAGTGAAGTTATAGATAAATATGGTTGGGATAAGGAAGGTCTCAAGAATATTTTAGAAGATTGTGATGTATTAGTACCTACATCGTTAAATTTCAGAATGTTTGGACTTGGTAATATGTGGACTCAACACAATATGTGGCATAAAGGTTTATATTTAAATACGGCTTTAGAAATTATTAAGGAAAAGTATCCTAGTTATGAAGGAGATTGTTTTACAGCTTTGCTTAGCACGGAAGTTTATTATATTAATTTATTTATAATGCGAGGAGATTTATTTGATAAGTATATGACTTGGATAATGGATATTTTTGGAGAAATTAAGAAGAGACTAAACCCTGATCCCAATGTTAAGGATTTTGCATATTTAGGTGAACGATTATTTAATATTTTTTTAATACATCATCAAAGAACAGAGAATATAAAGATTAAAATAAAACAACCAGTTTATCTAAAAGAAAATGCTTCTGGCGAGACAGAATTTTGGATAGGAAATGAAACACATATTCCAGAAGCAAGTGAATAAAAAAATTAACTAAGAAAAATTGATTAAGGAGGCAGATTATTGTCAAATAAAGAAAGTTTATTAAGGCTAAAGATATTAGAAAACGTTAAGGAATATTATGATGAGGTTTTTAAAAATAAAGAAGAGTGGAAAGAAGGCAACAAAATAAACTACGGAGGAAGATATTTTGATGAGGACGAAATGATAAACCTTACTGAGGCTACACTTGATTTTTGGCTTACAACGGGTAGATTCTGCGACAAATTTGAAAAAGAGTTTGCACAGTTTTTAGGTGTGAAATATTGTTCATTAACTAATTCTGGGTCATCAGCAAATCTTCTTGCATTTATGGCGCTTACTTCCCCTAAATTAAAAGAACGGAGAATAGAAAAAGGAGATGAAGTTATAACAGTTGCAGCGGGTTTTCCAACTACTGTAGCTCCAATACTTCAATATGGAGCAGTGCCAGTATTTGTAGATATAACACTTCCAACTTACAATATTGATGTTAATTTATTAGAAGAGGCATTATCAAGTAAAACTAAAGCCATTCTCATAGCTCATACACTAGGTAATCCTTTTAATTTAAAAAGGGTTAAAGAATTTTGTGATAAAAATAATTTATGGTTAATAGAAGATAATTGCGATGCTCTGGGTTCGCAATATGAATATAAAGGAGAATTAAAGTATACAGGAACAATTGGAGACATAGGGACTTCAAGCTTTTATCCACCGCATCATATTACTATGGGCGAAGGGGGTGCTGTATACACAAATAGTGTTATGTTAAGTAGAATAATAGAATCTTTTAGAGATTGGGGAAGGGATTGTTATTGTAAATCAGGGTGTGATAATACTTGCAAAAAAAGGTTTGCTATAAAATACGGAGATATGCCTCTTGGTTATGATCATAAATATATTTATTCACATTTAGGATATAATTTGAAAGTTACAGAAATGCAAGCATCAATAGGGTGCGCGCAGTTAAAGAAGTTACCTGAATTTATAGAAAGAAGAATAGAGAATTGGGAACTACTAAAAAACAAATTAAAGCATTTAGATAAATATTTAATTTTACCTGAGGCTGAGAAAAATGCTAAACCTAGTTGGTTTGGTTTTTTGATGACAATTAAAGATTCATCTATAAATAGAAGGGATTTACTTGAGTATTTAGAGGCTAAAGGAATTCAAACTAGGTTGCTATTTGCAGGAAACATTACAAGGCAACCATTATTTGAAGAATATAAAAAAAATAAAGATTCATATAGAATTGTAGGAGAACTTAAAAATACAGATTTAATTACTACTAATTCATTTTGGTTAGGCGTTTATCCAGGAATAAATGAAAATATGATAAATTATATGGTATCCAATATCGAAGAATATATATTAAAAAATATAAGTAAAAAATAAAACAAGATTGCTATGTTATAAATGGAGGATGGTTCCATGAATGAAAATAATAAAATAAGGCCAATTTTGACTATAGCTATTCCAACCTTTAATAGGGAGATGTATCTTTGTAAATGCCTTGAAAATGTTTATAGTCAAATAGGTAATGATTCTAGATATGATTGAGGGAAATTGTGATTGTGATGTAATGTTTCTGCCAGGTGCTAATGATGTTTTTAGCGTTAAACGTGGAGCGGGGCTTAGTAATTATATAGTTGATGCTAAAAACATTAGTGGTATTACTGGGATGGTTATATGTAATGATGTTATAAAAAAGTTGACGATAAAGAAAAGTTTCTATATTCTGATTTGAATCATATGTATATTCAACTAAAAATGTTAACTATTGCGTTCTAAGGGGACCTATCCCAAGATATGATTGTGCCTCGGCAGGGTTTTCTGGATATAATGTTATGCAAGTTATTATGAAAATTATATAGATATACTTTCTAATTTTGAGGGCGATGGATTAACAAGTGCCGAGATAAAATTCCGGAAATACTTTTTATTATCTTTGCTTTTCCCGTTTTTAAGATGGGTAATTAATGCGAATATGTCATTAAGTTTAGACAATTCAGTAGAATTATTTAAGCTATATTACTCTGGGGAAGAATATTTTGAGGAAAAGTTAGCAGTGCTAAGAAGTATATTAGCATTAAAGAGATAATAAATAGATGATTCAAAAGGAGTATTAGGGCATGAATAATAACATCCCGATTTTAACTATAGGAATTCCAACCTTTAATAGAGCTACATTTTTAGAAACATAAGGTTCTTAGTTCAATAATCTTTCCAAGTATTGATGCAGTATTAAGCAGAGGTATTATTTTAAAATGGATGGTCTTGAAAAAGCGTATACTAAATATTATTCAGGCGAAATATATTACCACCAAAAGCTAAATGAAATCAAAAGTTTATTAAAATTAGTATTGTTATGTACTATTTAAGGAGAAGTAATTTATGAGCAATGACACTACCAAGGGAAACGTAAAAGAGTTAAATAAAAGGCCTGTGCTTACTATAGGTATTCCAACATATAATCGGGCTGAGTTTTTAAGAAAGCTACTTGAGAACATATACTCTCAGGTTGGTAATAATTATAGATTTGAAGTAGTAGTATGTGACAATGCTTCTACAGATAATACTTCAATAATTATTGATGAATACAAAGAGAAATATGATACTTTAGTATATTGTAAAAATCAAGAGAATATAGGAGTATCAAAAAATATACAAAAGGTGTTAGATATATCAAATGGAGAATATATTAATTTACATGGTGATGATGATTTTTTTAATGAAGGGGTTTATAGTGCGATAATTAATATGATTAACGCTAATAGAGATTGTGATCTAATGTATTTATCTATGAAGTGGCACCCGCTAATTATAAATCGTGGTAGTGGTATGAGCGATTATCAGATAGATTCAGGGACGGGAGGATGGATTACCGGTATGGTTTTGAAAAATGATGCCTATAAGAAAATACCTCTAAAAGAGAAGTTCTTATACTCAAGTCTTAACCATATATATATCCAACTTGAACTTTTACGATCTAATCCTAATTACTGCATCTTGAGTGGAGAAATTAATAGACCAGATACAGGGTCAGCAGGTGCGTCTGGTTATAATATTATGGAAGTAGCTATAAAAAATTATTTAGATATATTGTATAGCTTTAGAGGCAATGGATTAACGGATGCTGAGATAGAGTATCATAAACTTGCATCACTAAATATTACATTTCCATTAGTTCGTTGGATCCTGGAAACTAAGTTGCCACTAAGCATCGATGGAGGAATAAATATATTTACAAGATATTACTTGGGGGAACCATACTTTAAAACTAAATTAGAAGAACTAAAGGTTATACTAGATTTAAAAGTATAATAATAAGAATTCCCCTAGGCATGATATCATATGTTTAGGGGAAATTTAACGTCCATATTTTGTGTTGGCGTTTTTTTTAGTTGCAGCATGCACTTTAAATTATGTCTCTAATTATCTGCTTGTGTTTATACAGAAGTTCTTTCGTAATATTCTCTATTTAAACGTACTGCTGTAGAATTAGGTTTATACTTCGCTGCCTTATCGTTAAACTTAACTGACAATTCTCTGTTGCCTAATCTGTCATAACAAACAGAAAGTTGAATATTGGGTATATAACCCCAGAAATCATGAGATATAAACCCCCAGCTATTAACTGGTTTGTCAAGACTGTCTGCAAGCTTATACCAGAAGATGGCCTTAGTATAATCTAAAGTTTCAAAGTAGTAAGTCCCTAAATTACAACATATTTCAGCTCTTGGAGTATCATATTCAAAGCTTCTAAGGAGTATTTTAAGCATGCTTTTTTTATCACCTATAATGTCATAACACTTAGAAAGATCAAAACAGGAACTTATATTATCTTCTACCCAGCCCTTTTCTGTATCTAAAAATTCATTGAAATATTGGATTGCATCTTTGGTAAATCCATTCTGAAATAATTCCCTAGAATAATAGAAAAGCCCTCTTGGGCTTAATTCTATGCCCTCGGAAAGTAAGTTTTTATAAATTGTAATATTTCTACCTGGAACTGCTGCATGTTCTTTTTTGTGAGTTATACATATATCGGTATTTATAGTATTTCCGCCTATTATTAAACATTCATGGACAGGTTCCATCCATAAAGCATGGTTTGTTCGTTTGGATAAACGTTCTCTAAAATATGAAAGCGAAACAGAACCATTTTCATCAAATCCTACGTTATACATCATCATTACATTATCTACATCTAGAGATAATGTTTCTTTAAGATTCTTAAATTTTATAATATCATCCGCGAGAATAACATCATCAGCATCTAGCCAAAGAATATAATCTTTAGTTGCTTTAGAAAAAGCATTATTTCTAGCTGCGGAAAAATCATTAATCCACTCAAAATTAAATATATTATCTGTATACTTTAAAGCGATATTCTTTGTGTTATCTGTAGAACCTGTATCGACTATTATTATTTCATCAACAATGCCTTGCACGCTATCGAGGCATCTACCTAAAACATCTTCTTCGTTTTTTACAATCATACATAAACTAATAGTTACCATATAATCCTCCTAAAATAAACTTACAGTCTATAATATGCTAGGGATTGGAATAGGAAACATGTTTATAAAAAATGGTAAATGTATTTTAATATTTGTAAGTTAGAAAGTAGGAATTTATAAGAGGAAGGTACATATTTTTAATGTTATGCATAATATGAAATTAGAGTCTAATTTGTGATAACTAAGTGTTAGAGGAAGGGATTAAATAATGATTGAAAATGAAATGAAGTTAGAAAATAGAAAAACTTCGATTATAATCTTAACTTACAATAATCTTATGTATAATAAAATTTGCATTGATAGCATAAGAAAATATACTAAAGAGAATACCTACGAAATTATTGTAGTGGATAATAATTCTACTGATGGAACACGAGAGTGGCTTAAACAGCAAAAAGATATAGTAGTTATTTTGAATGATGAGAATGTAGGATTTCCAAAGGGATGTAATATAGGGATAGATGTATCGGGGAAAGAAAATGATATTTTGTTATTAAATAATGACACTATAGTTACTCCAAGGTGGCTTGATAATCTTAAAACATGTCTTTACAGTGATGATAAAATTGGAGCGGCTGCATCTATAACTAATAAGTGCTCTAATTATCAGTCGGTAAGTGTGCCTTATAGTGATGTTAAAGATATGATTCCATTCGCGGATGCTAATAATAGAACAAACGCCCATAAGTGGGAGGAAAAGGTTAGGCTTGTGGCATTTTGTATGATAATAAAGAGAGAAGTTCTTAATAAAATTGGTATTTTGGATGAAAGATTTACACCAGGAAATTTTGAAGATGATGATTTGAGTATGAGAATTATAGATGAGGAATATAGATTAATGCTTTGTAATGACAGCTTTATACACCATTTTGGAAGTTCATCTTTTAATAAAAATTATACTAAATTTAATAACCTCTTAAAGATAAATAGTAAAAAATTTGAGGACAAGTGGGGCTTTAATTCAAGCTTCGCGAGCACACTGAAATTTGACATAATAGAACGTATAAATGAGCCGAAAGAAAAAGAACTAAATATTTTTGAGTTTGATTGTGGACTCGGAGCTACATTACTTAAATTAAAATATATGTACCCAAATGCTAAAATATATGGTTGCGAAACAAATGAATGTTTAGCAAGGCTAGGCGGAAATATATTAGAGTTGATAAGTTATGATTTTGAAGAAGATTATAACATGAATTTTAAAGAAAGCAAGGTGAATTTTTTTGATTATATAATTCTTGGGAATAGACTTCAATTAAGTAAAGATCCATGGACATTATTAAATGAACTAAAAAGATTTTTAAAGCCAGGAGGATATATAATTGCGACTATTCCTAACATAATGCACCACTCAGTTATAAAAGAGTTATTAAGCGGAAGTTTTATGTATAGTGAAAATTCTATTCTAAATAGAAGTAATAATAAGTTTTTTACTTTACCAGATATATGCAAGATATTTGATGAGTGTGGATATATTAATCCATTTATATTTCATTATAGGAGTGAATTAACATTGGATGACAATAAGCTATTAAATAGTATTTGTAGTATTGTAGGTCAAGAGATGAAAGAATATTTTTTATCTTATGAGTACGTAGCTAAATATCAGAAAAGTATATAAAAATTATGTCCTATAATTAATTTGTAGGACATATAAAAATGTAAAATATTGAAAAAAGATACGATTAACTGACGATGAATGTTGAAATATGATGATAAACATGATATAATATAAATAGAATATTCTAAATTTTCCTTAAGTATGTAAAGTATAATTTTAGATTATACAATTATTTTAATGGAGGGTGATATTATGTCAAAAGAAAAAATATTTACTAGTCAGCAAGCTAAAGAGATAGGTGAGGAACTTGGAATAAATTGGGCGAAATTTAATATAGAGCAATTTAGAATGGGAATGATGGTTGAACTTGAGCACGGTATAACAGATCCAGATACAGATGTTACAAATAATGATCCAATACTTACAGGTAAAATTGCACTTGCACATTTAACTGAATTTCCTGATTACTATACTAGACTTGAAATAATGGAAGATGAAGCAGAAGAATATTGGGGAAATCAAAGTGCGGTAGATAAGGAATCAGAAGATGGTATAGGTACTAAAAAAATATTCACTGCAGAAAATGATGATCGCGAAGATGAAAGTGATAGTACTGTAATTAAGGAATCAGAAGATAAAATAGATTCAGAATTTATTATTGTTTCCGGAATGGGGAAGAAACTTTAAATTGTGGGATTATATATTCTAGAATTATTAATTTTGGAATATATTTAAAGAAACACATATGCAAATAGAGGAGGACAAAATGATAAAATTAAAAGGAACAAAAACAGCCGAAAATCTTTTAAAATCTTTTGCAGGAGAATCTCAAGCGAGAAATAGATATACTTTTTATGCATCTATAGCTAAAAAAGAAGGTTACGTGCAAATTCAGAACATATTTACAGAAACAGCAGGTAATGAGAAAGAACATGCAGAAAGGTTTTTTAAATTTTTAGCAAACAGTGATTTAAATGGTGATGCAGTTGTTATTAATGATGCAGGATATCCTGTTTTCCTTGGTGATACAAAAGGAAATTTATTAGCAGCAGCGGCTGGTGAGAATGAAGAATGGACAACGCTATATCCTCAATTTGCAAAAGATGCAAAAGAAGAAGGTTTTTCTGACATTGCATTTGTATATACAAAAATTTCTGAGGTTGAGAAAAAACATGAAGAAAGATATATAAAACTAGCTAAAAATATAGAAGATGGAACTGTATTTAAAAAAGCTGAAAAAACTTTATGGAAGTGCACTAATTGTGGATATATTTCTGAAGGTAAAGAAGCACCAGAAATTTGCCCAGCCTGTGCTCATCCAAAAGCTTATTTTGAAATATTAGCAGAAAACTATTAATAGATATATTATAAAAAATAATTTTCAGAAAATGATTGGAGAAGTGTGTAAAACTCACATCTCTAATCATTTTTTTGTTTTATGAATTCAAAGGTAGTAATGATGTACATTTTGGGATAAAATAAAAGGAGATTTATTTAAAGAATAGCTTTCTTAAGTAACATAAAATATATTGTGTTTGGAGGATTTAGAATGAAAGTATTAGGTATAGTAGGAAGCACGAGAAAAAATGGTAATACATCATATTTAGTAGAGCAAACATTAAAAGTAATGGAGTCAAAAGGTGTTGATACTGAGATGATTTTTCTAGGAGATTATAATATAAGCGGGTGCACGGGATGTGAAGGATGCAAAGACACATATAAGTGCGTAATAAAGGATGATATGCAGAAAATATATCCACTTATTTTAAATTCTGATGCTATTGTTTTAGGATCTCCAACGTATTTTTATAATATAACTTCAGATATGAAAGCTTTTATTGAAAGACTTTATTGTTTTCAAGTCTTTGCAGAAGATGATCGCTCTGTTTGGTCAAGCATTAACGAAGCAAAAGGCGGAAAATATGCTGTAGTTATAGCTATTTGTGAGCAAAATAATGAGGAAGATATGGGATTTACTGCTGAGGCTATGAAAAAACCACTTGAAGGATTAGGGTATAGAGTAACATCTACTGTTAAAGTTCTAAAATTGTTTAAAAAGGGTGACGTGTTACAAAATCAAATCGCTGTAGATCAAGTAAAAGTTGCTGGAGAAAAACTTGAAAAAATATTTAGATTAAGAAAAGATACGCAGGAAAAACTTAAAAATATATAGGTTGAACTAAAATATACTAGATATAGAAAGGAAGTGAGCATTTGGTGGTTTTGTGTGTTTGCAGCATACACTCTGCTGAAGACGATATATGGATATAAAAAGAGTGAAAGGAAATACATTCTGCATTAATACTGGAATGTCGTATGTACCTTTCTATAAAATTAACAATGAAGATATTATTATGTTGGATTCAGGATGGGCGCAGGGAGAAAGAAAAGGAATAGATGAACTTCTTGAAAAAAATAATTTTAATGTAGTTGGGATAATATGCAGTCATGCTCATGTAGATCATATAGGTAATAATGAATATTTAAAGAAAAAATATGGTTGCATTACTGCAATGCCGGCATATGAAGCACTTATTTGCAGTTCCATAATTAATCTCAAACTTTATTATAGTGGTCAAACATTAACGGATGTCTCCAAGCATTTTGGACATATGGTTTGTGAAACAGATATTATGATTTTTGATAATCAAGATAGAATAACTATGTGCGATGTTCAATTTAAAATTCTTCATACACCTGGACATAGCCCTGCTCATATATGTATTACTACCCCAGATGATGTTTGCTATTTAGGGGATTCACTTATTAGTTATGAAGTCATGGGGGGAGCTAAAATGCCTTATGCGTATATACTTAGTGAGGATTTATTAAGCAAATTAAAACTTTATGATTTAAAATGTAGCAAATATGTTGTCGCACACAAAGGTATGTATGAGGATGTTACAAAACTTATAAGTGATAATATAAGTTTCTATAAGCGCAGAGCTGCAAGAATATGTACACTTATAGATGATGGAATGACAATGGAAGATATTTTCAAGGCTGTTATTAACAATTTTAATATTCCTGTAAAAAATAAATATAAACATGCCCTAATAAAAAAAATGTTAAATTCATATGTTGAATATTTAAATGAAATAGGAGCTATAGTTTTAAATATGGATAAGGGGTTTCTTAAATATTCAAAAAGTCCATCTGATAAAGTATATGATAACTAGAAATAAAAAGTAAAATAAAAGGCCCTTATGTAAAAAAATCATATAAGGGCAAATGTTAGTTAGAATTTATTTTTTACCTGAAATCATATCAACGATAAATACTATCGCAGCTATTACTAGTAACGTATGTATCATACCGCCACCAACTTTAAATATAAGACCTAAAACCCAAAAAAATACTACTATTCCGCCTATCCAACGTAAAAGACCCATTTTTAACACCAACTTCCATATTTTTATATTTATTTATTATAGATTCTTTAATATTATACCAAGTATATCAAAAAAAAATTGTATTTGCAATGCAAAATATGTACATTAGAAACATTAGAAACATAATTAAACATTTAATATATTTATAAAAAAAGGGGTAGTGATATAAATATCACTACCCAGTGAGAACCTATGCTAGTAATTCATTTACAAGAGGATTTACTTTCCTTCCATCATATTTTCCTTTAAGTTTAGGCATAATTGCCTTCATAACTTTTCCCATATCACCCTTTCCCTTAAAGCTGTTTTTAGCAATAACCTCAGCTATGATTGCTTTCGCTTCATCATCAGTAAATTGCTTTGGCATATATACAGAAAGCATTTCAATAGATGTTTCTGTTTCGGCAATAATTTCTGCTTTCTCAGATTGTTTTGCATAAACTAGAGTTTCATTTAATTGTTTGATTGTTTTCTCTATAATACCAACTAACTCATTGTCTTCTAGCTCTCTTTTTAAATCTAATTCCTTATATTTAACGTCAGCCATTAATGTCCTTAAAGTAGTAAGCCTTATCTTATCCCTGCTTTTCATATATTTAATAATATCAGCTTTTAGTGTTTGTTTTAACATATGTATGTACCTCCTAAATGATTTAGTGTTTCCAGCAAATTCTTCTTATGGTTATCAAAACTATGCTGTATATATACATTATACTCTTATAACAGATTATGGTCATATAAATTTTAATTATACTAATAAAAGTTTATATGACAATTATCATTATTGTGAATAATTCGTAAAAGTATACATGTAAAAAAATACATAGAGGTGATTCAATCTGAATGAGCTTATTTAGAAGTATTTAACTATATCTCAGCTCTGCAGGAGATAATTTAATATATAACAATAGGATTTGGAGCAAAACGATTCTCCATAACATAATATATAGTGAAATTTATTTTATGGAGGATATATATGTACTATAGTCCATGTTTTTATAATATGATGAGGTCTTATAATGAAAACTTATATTCAAGAGAAATAAAAAATGAAGTATCGCAGCTTCCTAGTGCATCATTAGATGATAAAACTGTTGTTAATCTTATTTTAGATAACCAAAATTACACTGACATTCCTAAAAACTTTAGAAAGTCTACTACCTCGCTTACTACGCAAAACAAGGATAAATTAAATCTTATCGGATTAGATAAATTAAATATCTCTGGTAGTCAACAATTCTCAAAATATAATCTTCCACTTGTAATAAAAAGTATCGGACAGACGTTACCTATACTGGTAATTGATTTAAGGCAAGAATCACATGGGTTTATTAATGGAGCTCCTGTTAGCTGGGCTACAACATTAAATAATGCCAACATAGGATTAACAAGGCAGCAAGTTTTAACAGACGAATATTATAAACTTAATAGCATTAAATTAGGTGTGCCTATGACTTATTATAATCATAAAAATATAACTGTGATTCCAAGAGAAGTTGAAAATGAAAAATACCTGGTTAGTTCTAAAGGATTGTCATATGCTCGCATCACTGTTACTGATGGTAAGATACCTTTAGATGATATGGTTGATTATTTTATACAACTAGTTTGCGTTTTGCCGAAAAATACCTGGATTCATTTTCACTGTAAACAGGGGATTGGAAGAACTACTACGTTTATGATTATGTACGATATGATTAGAAACGCAAATAGAGTATCTGCAGATGATATTATAAAGAGGCAGCTATTACTTGCAAGTTTTGATGAGAGTCATATTAAATCTTTTTATAATAATGAGCGAATTAACTTCTTACAAAATTTTTATAAATACTGCTTGGAAAACAGTAATGAGTTTAATTAAATGGAGTGATTGGAAAAGGAGTATTATTAACGGTAATAATATTCCTTTTCCAGTTACTGATAGAATCGAAACTTCATCCAATTATATAAAAAACCCTATAATGCCAACCCATTTATATGTTATTTCTCAAAACACGATGACTAAAAGTGAGTCCGCAATGATAGCTACACTTCAAGGCCTTGTTAATAGTCATTCCACAAGGCAGATATACACACTCAATTCATCACAACCAGACTATCAAATATGGTTAGATGATTTAAAAAAACGGTATGGAGTTAAGTATGATATTATTTCAGATCCATGGATATTATTAGATATGTTTAAAAGTTATGTAGAGGGATATGTGCTTTATAATAATAAATCTTTAAAAGATCCTTCAATAAATAATGCTTGTTCTTTTGCATCATTAAATAATTGCATTGTTATTGATGAGGTTATTGAGGAGAAGGTGCGCGCACAAGGCATTACAACTATTAAAGCGGACTTGAGGGGTACTGATGAAAAATGGGCCTATGATAATTTATGGAATTTAGGCCTTAATCATTCTATAGTAATTGAGTTATCACCTGATAAAAGCTCAGCCTTAAGAGATTATGCAGTAATGACCAAATCATTAATATTTTATGAGGACAAAATAAATGATACAACACTTCGGGATAAAATATTTTCATCTATGGAAAAGGACTCTGTATGTTATGGGTGGGGGCCAGATGAATTTATTAATGTAAGTACAACTTCTAAGTATGGCATTAGTATGGTTGCTGCGGATTGGTCTTATAATTTAACTGTATTAAGTTCATTTCCATCAATTCCAAAAACTCAAGTAAAGGTAAAAAATATTCCTAACGGGGAAAAGAAACATTATGTAACATTTATCATGTCCGATGGAGACAACCAACAGTGGAATCTTGGAACTAATTATGGGTCACATAAGTGGTATGGTTCTCCTGATAAAGGTAAATTTAATTTGGGGTGGTCACTAAGTCCATCTTTATATTATCTTGCACCTACTGTATTTAATTTATATTATGAAAGTGCAGCGCGTGGATGTACAAATGATTACTTTATAGTGCCTCCATCTGGAAATGGATATATGTACCCAAGTAAATTTGATAAAAGTACTCTGGGCATATATATTAATAGATTAAATGATTATATGAAAAAAGTAGATCAAAAATATATAGCAATTATTGACGACTTTTCTTTTTATGATTGCAAGCTTTGGTATAAATTCAATGCTAAACCCAATATTTACGGATTGTTTTATCTTGATTATCATAGGCATGATAATTATCACGGAGAAATTATTTGGTCTAATAATAAACCTGTAGTGTCTTGTAGAGATTTGCTTTGGGACAACATTGAAAGTGAAGATCAGCTGGTTGCTAAAATCAATGAAAGAATTAGCTCTGGGCAAGTAGGCATTAACAATGCTAATAGTTACACATTTGTTTATGTGCATGCTTGGAGCAAAACTATTGATAATATTAAGAGGGCTGTGGATAAAATAAAGCAAAATCCTAAAGCAAGCATAGTTACCCCGGGAATCTTTATGGAATTAATACAGAGAAATGTTAAACACTGAGATCATATTATTATGATACTTTTAATTTCTTAGCCCTAACAATCAAATAAATAATTAAAATAATTACAACTGTTCCAATAAGGCCAAACAAAGCAGTAGTTTTAGTTTTATCTATCACGTATGTAGCAGTCATTGTTGTCTGGGAATTAATCTGACTTAAGTTGTAGGTCCATACTAGGTTGCCACCTGTATCACCTACTGCATTAGTTGATATTATTTTTCCAGGCAAAACTACTTCGCTTGTGAATTTTACGTTACTTATAAATTTATCAATATTACTATCGCTATATTTTGTTATAGATTGATTTATCTCGTTATTTTCTAAAAAGCTTGTTTTTATTGCTGAGTTATCAAAGGCTTTAAGAAAACTCATTTCATATGTATATGTATCCTTAAATAAACCTATTTTTTTTACAACACTAACCTTAAATCCATTTTGATTGAAAGCTAATTTTTTATTTAAATCCTCTAAGCTATCAAAGTTAAGTCTATATTCTTCAAGATAGTCCTCATTATGAATGTATTTTCTAATGCGCTCATCTTTTGGAGCATCCTTGTTATTTTTTAATATACTTCCGTCTAAACTATCAAATATAATATAATCATATGCAACCTTAAAGCTAAAAACTCCAGATCCTCTTTCAGAGATAGTAGTATTAGAAGCTATACCTATATTTCCACATCCACTTAACAAAATCATAGTAAATAAGTAATAAAATAAAACTTTGATTTTTTTCATTAGTATAACCTCCATTCATCTCTTAACGTTCACTGTAGCTATATTATGTGAAAATAGCATGGGAATTATTCAATTTCACTTATAACGTAATTTATATTATAATAGAAGAAGAGATGGCGATAATGTAATAAATTTTTTAGGAGGTTTTTTAAAATGAATTATGATGAACTTAGTTTAAAAATGCATGAAGAGAATAAGGGTAAGATTAAAATAGTATCTAAGGTCGAAGTAAAAAATAGAGATCAGTTAAGTATTGCATACACTCCTGGGGTTGCAGAACCTTGTAGAAGAATTCATGCAAATAGTGATGATGTCTACAAATATACGGCTAAAGGAAATCTTGTAGCTGTAGTTACTGATGGAACAGCAGTACTTGGACTTGGAGATATAGGCCCATTAGCTGCAATGCCAGTTATGGAAGGAAAAGCAATATTATTTAAAGAATTTGCAGATATTGACGCTTTTCCAATATGTCTTGATACAAAAGATGTTGAAGAGATTATAAAAACAGTAAAATACCTTGCTCCAACTTTTGGAGGAATAAATCTTGAGGATATATCTGCACCAAGGTGCTTTGAAATAGAAAGAAGATTAAAAGAAGAGTTAGATATACCAGTTTTTCATGATGATCAACATGGAACTGCAATTGTAGTTTTAGCAGGAGTTATCAATGCTCTAAAGGTAGTTAAGAAAGATATTAATGTTGCAAAAGTGGTTATAAATGGTGCGGGGTCAGCAGGAATATCTATTTGTAAACTTCTTTTATCTTACGGCATTAAAAACATAGTAATGTGTGATAAACAAGGAGCACTTGCTGAGGGACTTGATTGGATGAATCCACCTCAAGTAGAAATGGCAAAGGTTACAAATAGGGGTATGGAGCATGGAACGCTTGCCCAAATTGTAAAAGGGAAAGATGTATTTATTGGAGTTTCAGGACCTAATATGTTAAATGAAGATATGGTTAAAACTATGAATAAAGATTCGATTATATTTGCAATGGCAAACCCAACACCTGAAATAATGCCAGAAGAAGCTAAAAAGGGTGGCGCGAGAGTAATTGCAACAGGAAGATCAGATTATCCAAATCAGATCAACAATGTATTGATATTCCCAGGAATATTTAGAGGCGCACTAGATGTACGTGCAACAGATATTACCGAGGGAATGAAACTTGCAGCAGCTACAGCAATAGCAAGCTTAATTACTGATGAAGAATTAAATGATGAATATATTATTCCGGGAGCTTTTGACAAAAGAGTAGCAAAAACTGTAGCAGCAGAGGTAGCTAGAGTGGCAAGAGAAACTGGAGTTGCAATAATATAAAAATAGTACATATAAAAAAATACATGGATATTTTATGATTTATGTAGAACATTATACTTAACATGTAAAAACATGAGGAGGAATAATGAATGACAAAGAAAAATAAAATTTATGAAGTTACAATTTCACAAGATGGCCATGAAAATTATAAAAGTTCTAAGATTAGTGCAAATGCTATGGCTGAAAATTTATGTATTGATAGTGTGATGACTGATTTTGAGTGGGACGAGGATATGAAAAAAGGACTAATCCTTACTGGAAGAATTATAGATGAGGTTTCAGTAGAAGATGCTTTTGAAGAGCTGGAAAATGCCGAATATATTGAGAATGTAGAAGAAAGTTAAAATATTAAAAATCATAAGGGCCTGTGAGTAGATAAGTCATCTCACAGGTCCTTTATAACTTTTATAATTATGGAAGTTTGTTACCGGCTGCCAGATATATTTCATACCACTCCTGCCTTGTAAGTTCTACGCCTGATGCAGCGCAAATATCTTTTAGACGCTTAGGGTTTGTTGTGCCAACTATTGGCTGAATTTTAGCTGCATGCCTTAAAATCCAAGCAATTGCAATTGCAGAATTTGTTACGCCTTTGACAGCTGCAATTTCATTGATCTTTTTATTAAGTTCTGGGAATTTATCATTATCTAAAAATACACCTTCGAAGAAGCCATACTGGAATGGTGACCACGCTTGAATATTTATATCCTTTAGGCGGCAATATTCTAGTATACTACCATCACGATCAATAGATGGGTCAATTTTCATATTAACATTTAGTCCAGAATCAATTATACCTGTATTTGTTATGCTAAATTGCAATTGATTAATAATTATTTTGTTTTTCAGATATTTATTTAGAAGCTCAATTTGCATTGGATTCTGGTTGCTTACTCCAAAATGTTTAACCTTACCACTCTTTTGAAGAATAGAGAAGGCTTCTGCCACTTCTTCTGGCTGCATAAGTGTATCTGGACGATGCAAAAGTAATATATCTATGTAATCTGTTTTTAGGCGTTTTAGGCTGCCGTCTACAGAGTTTAAAATATGCTCTTTTGAAAAGTCGAAATATCCTTGTCTTATACCACATTTTGATTGCAATATAAATTTTTCACGGTTACTTGGTTTCATATCAAATGCATCTGCAAAAACTTCTTCAGATTTACCACCACCATAAATATCTGCATGGTCAAAGAAATTAATTCCTGATTCTATTGCAGTATTTATAAGTAAGGATGCCTCGGTTTTTGAAAGATCATTTATTCTCATACATCCTAAGGCAATTTCAGAAGTGCTTACAGCTCCATTACCAATATTAATTTTCTTCATAATTAAAAACTCCTTTTTATATCTAGTGTATTATATGTTTTATATTATTCCTTCTAAAACATTAACTACTCTTTTTAATTCGTTTCTTATTTTAAGATGTTGTGGACATTTTTCCTCACACATGCCACAATCTACGCAGGCCTCAGGTAAAGCACCCTTTTCTGGATTCTTCTTATACTCTTCAAATTCTTTTTTTGCTACTCCTGTTAAGCCATAAACATTGTGGTAAGTATACATATTAAATATTTTAGGAATAACTATGTTTTTTGGACAGGGCTGACAGTAATTGCAGCCTGTGCAATATAACTCTGAAAACTTCTTAGTCTCTTCCATAGCAAGCCCAATTTTGTCCCATTCAGATTTGGTCATATAAGTATCAAGATTTGCAATAGCCAAATTTTTCTCTAACATGTTCATATTCTCCATGCCTGATAGAGCAATACTTATATCTTCATTTCCTAAAACAAACCTTAAAGCTAGCTCGTAGGTAGCTATAGATTCTTTACCAGTAAGTTTCTTATAAAGCTCCGTGGGTGCTGCAAGTCTTCCACCTGCTACAGGTCCCATTGCTGCTACTCCCAGCCCTTTTGATCTGGCATAAGCAATAGACTTTTCATTAGCCCTGTCAAGAAGATTGTACTGGCATAAAACAGAATCAAAAAGTCCAGCGCCGGCATCAATAATTTTTATCATGTTTTCAGGTGCATCATGAAAAGAAAAACTTAAATGTTTTATTAATCCTTCTTCTTTTGCCTTTCGTGCTTCATTAAAAAGATCATTGGTTTTAGCAATCCCAAGTTTAGTTAAATTCATACCCCAAAAATGATAAAAATCAATACAGGATGTATCCATTTTTTTAAGGCTATTTTCAAGAAATCTCCTTAAATCAGATGGGCTTTTAACTTCATCAACAGGGAGCTTTGTAGTTAACTTTACATTGCCTCGTACATTTTTTAAAGCCTTTCCCATAGCCTCTTCACTATTACTATGACAGTAATATGGAGCTGAGTCGAAATAATTAATACCGTTTACATAAGCTTTGTTAAGCATAGGTAAAGCTTTATCTTCATCTATATACCAATTGCCCTTTATTTCAACTTCGGGTAACCTCATGCAACCAAATCCTAAAACGGAAACTTTTTCATTTGTATTACCATAAGTTCTATACTTCATTATTTTACATCCCCTTATTATGTGTATTAATAAAATTGTTATTTAATTTAATTAGATTTAAGGTTTAACCATACATACAATTATACGATCAATAAAATGCAAAAGCCATTGTATAATGTCATATAAAAATAGTATTATGTCTTCTAGTGTTAGAATTTTTAAAAAAAGTAAAGAATATAAGTATATATTTATGATTTTGTAGAACATTAAAATCATGAAGTTAAAAAAATTAGTAGGAGGAATAATATATGCCCAATAATGACAAAGTTTATGAAATTACAATAACGCAGGAGGGTCTTGATACTTATAGAGGTACTAACATTAGTGCTAATACCATGGGTGAATATCTAGGGATTAGTAGCGTAATGACTGATTTTGAGTGGGATGGAGACGTAAATAGAGATATAATTCTTTATGCTAAAGTTAAAGATGATATTACAGCGGAAGATGCTTTAGCATCCCTTGAAGATGTAGAATTTATTGATAGAGTAGATAAAAGCAAAGAACAAAATTTTATTTAATGACATTTCAGCTCCGTAGGAGATGATTTAACTACATCAAAGATACGCATATGCTGCAATTAAGGGACTGTATCAAAATAGAGATATCTATTTTGATACAGTCCCTTTTTATTTTGTGCAAAGGTAGTCTCTATTTAATTGCATCTTCAAATACTTTTTGAATAATAGCTTTAGAAGGTACTCCTTCATATAACTTAACTCCATCAACATAGAAAGTGGGAACATAATAGTAATCATATTGATTAGCTATTTCTGGTTGACGCTCTTCATCTATTATAGTAACCTCAATATTTTCAAATTCTGGATGAGTATTCTTTAAGTCATTGATCATAGAATATGCTCTTTTACAATATGGACACCAACTTGTTATAAACATTAATACGGGTTTCATTTATTATCACCACCTAGTTTACTGTACGTTATATATTATAATGAAATTTAAATATAGTATACACTATTTTTTACTTATCTACTACGTAATGCATCTATAGGATCCATTTTTGAAGCCTTTAAAGATGGATAGAATCCTGAAATCATACTTAACACTACGCAGAACAATAAAATTAAACCAGCATCACCAAGAGGTAATTTAGCAACTTCCATATAAGGAGCATTCTCAGAAATATTCTGAAGGAAACCATAAATTGCTGAGTTAATGACTTTAGATATACCTAGAGTAAACAGTAAACCAATGCCTGCTGATAACACACCAATAATGAATGATTCAGCAACGAAAACATTTAATATATCTCTTTTTCTTGCACCTACTGCGCGAAGTATACCTATTTCATTTATTCTTTCTAGTACAGAAATATAAACAACAATTGATATCATTAAGGCTGCTACAAGAATGGATATTCCAGCAAAGCCTAGTAGTGCATAACGCACTTGTTTCATTGCTCCATCAACTTGCGCGGAGATTGTTTTAGCAGTTAAATTAAATGTGTATTTATCTTGTGAATCATTTAATGTTTTTAGCTGTGCGTCTAATTCTTTATTATTACTAGAAAATAAGACAAAGGCGTTAGTTTCTAAAGTCGATTTATCTATTTTAAATTCTTTCTCATAAAAATTAAATGCCCAATCGCTTGTTGCATAATAGGTGTCTATTAAGGTTGTAGTATTGGCAATTCCAGCTACTTTCCAAGTTTTAACTATAGGCACTTGGGTGACTCCACCTTGGTCGCTATGTGGATTGGAACCTTGTTTTAGATAACGAACATAAATATCTTTACCAATTAAATCTTTTAATTCACCACCGTTTTTTTCTAAATCCTTAGCGGTTGAAAGTGAAATAACAATTTCATCTGTAGAGTTAGCCTTGGGAAGGGTTCCATATTGAATATCATTTTTAACATCTTGAAGAACCCCTGGTGCCATCATCATAACTAATTTTTCGCGAGTTGCTTGGTCAGAAAGTTTAGACATTAACTTTTCATCTTTAATTATATTTTGGTCTAAAGAATAAAAACTTGCAACGGGAACTCCAGTGCCTCCAATTTGAAAGTTATATGCATATATATCTTTATTCAAGGACATAACTGAGTTTATATCACTATATTTCATAGGTTTTAAATCTCTTATAGCTTTATCGGTATTTTCTTTGAGTCCTACAGTTATTGCATTTGATGGAAATATACCGTTAACCTGAGTATTAACTGCACTAGTGGTCCCAGAGGTAATAGCTATAGCTAAAGCAATTCCACTTATTCCTATAGAAGTTCCTATGGCCGTTGCAATGGTCCTACCTTTTTTTAACCATGCGTTACGAAGAGACATTTTTAGTGCTGCCAAAAATGACATCTTTGATTTTGTTTCTATTTTGTCGGTTGCAGTTGTATTTTCAGTTGAAATCGAGGTTGAATTTTCTTCAATAGAAACTAATTTACCATCTTCCATTGTTACGATTAAATCTGCATAAGCCTTTGCAAGGTCAGGTGCATGGGTAACCATGAGTACTAGTTTTTCCTTTGAAATTTCTTTTAATAAATCCATAACCTGCTCACCAGTTTTAACATCTAAGGCACCAGTTGGTTCATCAGCTAAAATTATTTCTGGGTCATTAGCAAGTGCGCGAGCTATAGCAACCCTTTGACGTTGACCACCTGACAGAAGGTTTACTTTCTTTTTAATCTGATCTGTGAGTCCAACTCGCTCAAGTAGAATACGCGCTTTTTTTACTTTATCTTGTTTTGAGTATCCTGATAAATCTAAAGCAAGTTCTACATTTTGCGCTGATGTTAATGAGTTAAGTAAATTAAATTGTTGAAAAATAAAACCTACTGTGTTTTTTCTATAAGTATCTAGGTCTTTTTGCCCTGCCTCTTTTAAGGATTTACCGTTGACAATAACGTCACCCTCAAAATTTGCATCTAAAGCTCCTATTAAGTTCATCATTGTTGTTTTCCCACAACCAGAAGGTCCAACAATTGCTACGAGTTTTCCATTAGGTAAATCAAAAGAAATGTCATCGAGTGCTATAACTTTATTTTTACCAATTGTATATATTTTTCTTAAATTTTTAATCTGTAACATTTACTACCCCTCCTATTCATCACGCAATGCGTCAATAACTTGAATTTTTGTTGCTCTTTTAGATGGAAAGTGTCCCGCTAAAACTGCAACTAAGATGCTGATAACAATTAGACCGATTATAGTTACAAAGGGAACTTTAATATCTGTAAATGGAATACCTGTTAATGGAATATTTACTATATTATTTGCATCAATATTTAATACATCATTGATTATTCTATTTGCAAGTGGTTGTATTATAAAAGCTACGATTACTCCAGTGACTCCTGCAAAAAGACCAATCAATGCAGACTCAGCTTTAAAAATACGAGCAATATCTTTATTTCTTGCTCCCACAGCCTTAAGAATTCCTATTTCTTTTTTACGTTCAAGGACACTTGAGAAGATTACAATACCTATTAAAATTGTTGAAACTACTAAGGCAAGTGAAATAAATACAATCATAACTGCCTCTGCTAAATTAATTAAAGTTTTAATAGCAGTTTTAACCATAACAATTTGCGAGGTTGCAGAGAATCCCTTTTCCTCAGTCATTTTACTTCCACCAATACCGCCATTTTCAGTTGCATTAATATAATTGAGTACTGTTTCATTGTTATGAACATCTTTTATAACAACTTCTGCATTTACAACGCGGTTTTCTTTCGATTCGAAGTAGCCATCATCGTTAAGCCATGTATTAACAGCATCATAAGAATAATATACAGCAGCTGAGCTTAGAGCAATTTCGTTCACAACTCCAACAACTGTGAAATCATGTGTATATTTTTTACCTAAAATTTCATCCCCAGTAAGTGGGTTTGTAGTTTTTTCTTGAATTACTACATTTATCTTTTTACCAATAGCTTTTGAATAATCACCTGTGTCAGGGTTCATGCCATACTTTTCGATGATTTTCTTAGCCATATCTTTATTTACTAATAATTCATTTTTATTATCTTTTGGAACACTACCAGTCAATGCATGGTCTATGTTTGAAAGATAATTTTCGCCAGCAAGTGAATTAAAGGTAATATCTTTTAAAATTTCATTGTTTACCTCATATGAAGTAATATCTTTAATATTTAAGTTTTCTCTAATTTTTAACACGTCAGGATTTTTTTTAATGCTATCATAGACATTTATGTTCTTTGGATAATTAGTTTTTTGCACAGTCGCATCCTTAAATTTCATAGTAGTTTGTATTATATTAGCGCTAGCAAAAGAATTTGTTTGTACATCTATATAATCGGTTGCCCCATTACTAAGACCCACAACTAATAGAATACCTGCTATTCCAATTGAACCTGCAATAGTAGTTACGATTATTCGTCCCGTTTTCTTTTTAAGATTTCTTAAGGATATTTTTATTGCATTTCCAAAAGACATGCTGCCATCTTTCTTTGTTAGTTCTGATTTAACATCATTGGTTTCAGATTCATTAATTGTTTCGTCATTTTGTATTTTTCCATCTAAGATGGCTACAACTCGGGTAGAATATTCGTATGCTAGCTCACGATTGTGAGTAACCATAATAATTAACTTATCACTGGCAACTTCTTTTATAAGCTCCATAATTTGAATACCTGTTTTTTTATCAAGTGCACCAGTTGGTTCATCTGCTAGTATTATATCTGGATCATTTGCAAGTGCACGAGCAATTGCAACACGTTGTTTTTGGCCTCCAGATAATTCACCAGGTTTATGATCCATATGTTTTTCAAGACCTACCTGTATAAGCAAACTTTTAGCACGTTCAATTCGTTTCTTTTTTGGTAGACCAATTAAGTTCATTACAATTTCAACATTTTCAAGTGCAGATAAATGTTCAATTAAGTTAAAAGACTGAAAAACGAAACCTATATTATTTTTACGATATAAATCCCAATTCTTTTTTTTGTATTTTTTAGTTGATTTACCTTCAATTACAAGATCACCCGAAGTTGGTTGATCAAGGCCCGCAATTATATTTAAAAGAGTGGATTTTCCACATCCCGATGGTCCTAATATTGAAACAAATTCTCCTTTTTCAAAATTAAGATTTACAGAGCTAAGAGCGTTAAAACTTTTCTTTTTTTCTAGAAAATATTCCTTTGATAAATTGTTTAGTGATAAAAGCATAAATAACTCCTTCCGATCCATTAGTGTATTCCTAAGTTTATATATTCATAATAGCAACTGAATCTTAAATGGACACTGTATTAACCTTAAATCTACCTTAAATATAAAAACATTAATTCTATCTTGAGGTAACTATTAGCTACTTAGTTCTATTATGAACTTGCATCCTTTTCCAGTTTCAGTTTCAAGACTTATTTGTCCATTATGTTTTTCGATAATAGTTTTAGTAATTGCAAGGCCGAGGCCAGTACCTCCAGTTTGAGAATTCCTTGCGCTATCCACTCCTTTAAAAGGTTCAAAAATTTCATCAGACATCTCAGGGGGAATTCCAATACCGTTATCCTCGATTTCTATTACTACTTTGCTTAGATAATTCTTTAATACTATTTTTATTTTGGTACCTGGTGGGTTATATTTTAACGCGTTATTAAGAATGTTAAGAAGGGCACGATCGATTTGCGTCCCATCAATAAGAATAATTTTTTTGCCGACTGGTATCTCAAAACAAGACTCAAAACCTGCTTTTTCTATTTGAGGAATTATTGAGGCTATAAGTTCCCTCAAGTATTCACAAATATCTATGCTTTTAAGTTTAAGCTTAAAATCTGGGCTTCCCATTTTAGATAATTCAAATAAATCACCTATTAAACTATTAGCTCTTGTGCCATTATTTAGTATTACAGCTAGAAATTTTTCTCGGTCATTATCGGATATAGCCTTATTATTTAATAACAAATCTGAGTAACCTATAATATTGGACAGTGGGGTTTTTAAATCATGAGAAATATCTAATATTAGTTTTCTCCTGTTATCTTGAGATTTCTCTTTTAGATTTTTTTCGCTTTCAATTTTTTTGGCCATTAGGTTAAAGGCATCTTTAAGATCTCCAAATTCATTTTTAGATTTTAACTCAACCCTTGCAGAATAATCGCCACTTTCAATTCTTGTAACTCCGCTTAATAACTTTTTTAGTGGTTTTACGAAATTGTTAGAGGTAATTCTTGAGTAGAAAAAAAGACCGAAAATAAAAGAGGTAATATTAATTAGAGCACCTAAAAATAAAATAAATATAAAATTATCTATAGCTATTGGAATTCCTTCTCTATCGAAAAAAATACCATTAACTAATTGTGGTTTACGGGGAATGACAATTTCTAGCCAAAAATCGTTATTACTATTATAAGATACACTATAATGGTATTGCCTTAGAGATTTGCCGCTATTAATTAGAAATTCACTGAATTCACTCTTAGTATACTGGTTTACATTTTGAGGGTTTATTCCTCTTGAAAAAACAACTTTATAATTTTTATCAATTACCTGGATTCCGCCTTTATACTTTAAAATCTTAGAAAAATCTATGTTTTTATAATCATCTTTCATAACCTGAGCAGCTGATAGTTCTGATATTTCTTCGAATTTTATTAATCCTTTAAAACTAACTGAAATAATTATGGAGACTACAATGAAAATTATTGTAGAAAATATAAACAGTAATATATAATTTGTCAAAAGCATGTTTGCTACTTTCTTTTTTCTCATAGTTCATTCCTTATTCCTAAGTTGTTTTCTAGTTTATAACCGATTCCACGTATAGTCTTTAAATACTTAGGATACTTTGGGTTATCTTCAATTTTGTCTCTTAAATGGCTGATATGTACCATGATTGTATTATCATCACCATAATAGGCTTCTTCCCATACCGCTTCATAAAGTTGCTTTTTAGTATATACTCTGCCTACATTTTCCATAAAGATTTGAAGAAGTTTTAACTCTTTTGCATTACATTCTAGTTGTTTATCATCTTTATATACACTGTAACTGTTTTTATCAAAAGTTAAATCGCCTATTTTAATAATTGAATTCTCAGGTGCTTTTAGCGTTGTTATATACTTGTAGGATCTTCTTAGCTGTGCATGGACTCTTGCTATTAATTCAATGGGATTAAATGGTTTGACCATATAATCGTCTGCACCTAGACCTAGACCTAATATTTTATCCGGATCTTCACTTCTTGCAGTTAAAAACATTACAGGAATTTCGCTTGTTTCTCTAATTTTTCTAAGTAAATTGAAACCATCAAGACCTGGCATCATTACATCAAGAATAGCTAAATTGATTTCGTTATTATTAAATATTTCCAAAGCTTTTAGTCCATTTTCTGAATCAAATACTGTAAAACCTTCTTTTATAAGGTGTAGTTCCAGTAGTTGCCTTAAATCTTGGTCATCCTCTGCTATTAAAATATTTAAGATGTCCACCTCCCTGACTAAAATTCTCCTTTTATTATGCACTAGAGACGCTGAATTATCAATTAATATAATTATAATTCATTGTATTTATCAGAAAGCTGTTGTCTAAGTAATTAGAATTTATTATGACAATAGTTTTAAATAACATTATATGTGGTAGAATGATAAGTATAAAAGCTTTTTTGATTATTTTAACAGAATGGGGTATACAAATTTTTAGGAGGTATATATGGAAAATACAGTATTTCTAAATTCGGCAAGACTTAATTTTGATAACAAACTAGATTTTTCTCAAATGGAAAGGTTTACTACTTTAACAAAATACGATGAAAGCGTAGATAAAAATATTTTGGAGAGAGTTAAAGATCAAACTGTTGTAATCACGAAGGAATTGACTTTGGGAAGGGATTTGATTTCCAAGTTTCCAGACTCGGTTAAACTTATTTGCGAGGCTGGCACTGGCTATAATAACATTGATATTGCTGCGGCAAAAGAAAAAAACATTACGGTTTGTAACATTCCTAGCTACAGCACTGAGGCGGTTGCGCAACTAGCAATCACTTATATTTTGAATTTTAGCTCGTCACTTATCCAGCAGCAGATTATGGTCAGGGAGAAAAATTTTGATAATTTTACGAATCATTTAGAACTTCCTCATTTTGAACTACAAAATAAAACTCTTGGAGTAATTGGTGGTGGTGGCGCTATTGGTCAGGCAGTTATAAAAATTGCTTTGGCTCTAGGGATGAATATTATCATATATACAAGGACCCAGAAGCCTTTGGATAACTTAAATGTACATTATGGTTCACTTGATGAATTACTAAAACAGAGTGATTTTGTTACTATCCACTGCCCACTTACATCTGATACATTGCATCTAATAGATAAGGATAAGATAGAATTAATGAAACCTTCTGCTTTTCTAATAAACACTTCTAGGGGGCAGATAATAAAGGAAACTGATTTAATTAAAGCATTGCAAAATGGAACGATAGCAGGTGCAGCGCTTGATGTTCAAGACCCAGAGCCTGCTCAGCAGACGAACCCATTGTTTGAAATGGACAATGTAATCATCACTCCACATATTGGGTGGAAGCGTTTTGAATCGAGGCAAAGACTTATTAAACTGATAGCACTTAATATAGAAGCATTTACTCAGGGCAAACCAATTAATGTTGTTAATTAAGATTGCTTAGATAACACTAAACTTTATAAAATAAGGAGAATACATAACGAAAAAGAGCATCTTTTATAATGCTCTTTTTTGTTAGTAGTTTATTTTGAGTTATTTTTTTGTTCTAGGAAACCTGAGATTTTTACTATAGGTTGCTCCCTCTTTAATGTCGCTTCAATATGTTTTATATCTTGTATCTGTTGTTTATAAATAGTTACATCTTCAACATTTACTATGTGTTTATTGAATTCAATATGTTCTTCATCTAGAAGTATTCGGATAACCTTAGTTGGAACATCTTTATGGTTTGGGTTTCGAGTTCTTCTTTCTTAATGTTAAATGTTGTTATACATTCATCCTCCATTTGTTAAAAAACACTTCCATTAATCAATAATTTTATTCTGATTATATTTTACCCTTTAAGGAAATTTATTATCCTATTGAATTAATGAAAATATAAATAGCAGTGTTTTTGTTTTTTTACACTAAAACCAATTTTTCTTTCTGAAAAACAGAAAATGCTTTTTCAATGGCGTTAAATTCACGTAATTTACTAGTAATATAAGTAATCAATAAAATCTCTCCTCTTATTTAAATATAATTATTAAAAACATTTTTATAAAGAAAAACTATAACTGCAATAGAAATGTTAACTCTATTATATATTATTATTGATACAACATATATTATATCTAAATTTATTATAGATGCCCTTATTTAATGATGTTTAAATTATCTAACTTGTGCACAAGATAAAAGAAAGTGAATAAAGCTATAATAACAGTAAAAATTTAAAGATGAAAGTTATGGGTTTATTAGAGGAATTTTGTCTATTTAATAGAATACTATAGGGTGATCATAAAACTAAGGAGTGAAAATATGAACAACACGAAGAAACTTGGTCTATGGACCTTGGTAATGTTAATATTTGTACCAACATTTGGATTTGGGAATATTGCTTCAAATGCAGTGACACTTGGACCAGCAGCTATTCCTTCATGGCTTATAGTTGCTTTATTATTCTTTTTACCTTTATCAATAATGATAGCAGAACTAGCATCTGCTAATAAAGACAAAGAGGGTGGGTTATATAATTGGATAGAATGTTCAATTGGACCAAAGTGGGCATTTATAGGTACTTGGTCATACTTTGTTGCTAATTTATTTTATTTGCAATTGGTTTTTTCAAGAATTCCAGTAATGATATCTTGGACTATTTTTGGTGAAAATAGATTTAACGATGCAAATGCATATTTGTTACCTTGGATAGGTCTCGGACTAGCAGTAGCATTAACATATATAGCAACAACTGGAGTTAAGAGATTTTCGAAAATTAGTGATTTAGGTGGGAAACTAACTTTAGCTGTTACAGTTATATTTATTTTATTTGCAGTTGTGGGAGTACTAATTGGAAAACAACCATCAGCTACAACATTCACGGCTTCAACAGTTATACCTAAATTTGATGCTGATTATTTTTCGACTTTCTCATGGCTTATTCTTGCTGTAGCAGGTGCTGAAGTGGCGGGGACCTATATTAAGGATGTGAAAAACCCTAAAAAAGTTTTCCCAAAAGCTGTTATTATAGCAACTACATTTGTTGCAGGAGCTTATATATTGGGATCTCTCGCAATATGCTTAATTGCATCACCAGAATTAATAAATGAAGCTGGCGTTAAGGATGCAGGTTATGTTGTCTATAAGATATTAGCAGAAAACTGGGGTTTAAATGGTAAAATATTTGTTCAGATATATGCATTTATTTTAACTATAGCATCTATAGCAGCATTCGTAGTTTGGTTAGAATCGCCGATAAGAGCTATGTTTTCAGAAGTTCCAAAGGGGACTTTTCCTAAATTTTTAACTAAAAAACGTGAAGATGGAACATTGGTTAATGCTCTTTGGGTTCAATGCATTGTGTTATTAGTATTAATAATAGTGCCACTTGCTGGACTTGAATCTATAGATAAATTTTTTAATTTATTAACTACATTATCAGCTTTATCTCTTGCAATACCTTATATTGTCCTTTCATATGCATATTTAATGTTTAGGCTAAAAGGTAATATACCTCCATTTGTAATGTTAAAATCTAAAGCAGCAGTTATTGTTGCCTTTGTTGTTGTTTTCACATTAGGAATACTCGCATTTTTCGGATCCGGATGGGGAGAGGTTGCAGGAGCAGAGAATTTCTCGCAGGCTATAATTCCAATATTAAAGACTTATGGTGGACCAGTAGGCTTTATAATTTTTGGATTATTTATATCTTATTTAACAAGGATATTTTCAAAGGATATTATTAATAATAACTAATAACTTAGTAAGTTTAATAAACTAGTCCCCCTTAATATACACACTAAACTAAAAATAGTGTAACGAAGTTAAGGGGGTTTGTTGTAAAAAATTGCTTACGTTAATTCTGACAAAGTAATATATTGTGATATATGTAAGACTGTGTTTTATTAAATTTAAATTGAGGAGAGGAGAGATTAAAAGTGAAAATAAATAAGAAAATTTCTGTTGGTATGTCAATTGTTTTCATAACAATATTATGTGTTGGTTGCAGTAATAGGGTAGATTCAAAAAGTCAAACAACGGAGAAAACAACGCTGGCGGCGTTTGAATCAAATACAGAGCCCTTTATTGTTTTAAAGAATAAAATACATCCATCATTACCTGAGTACATATTTAAGGTATATGGACAGAAAAAGGATGGTTTATTTAGTGCAAGCAAGATTTCAATATACAATAAAGATGATAAGGAAGATAAATTACAAGAATTGGTATTTAATGAAACAAGTACTCCAGATGGTGAGCAATTAGGTATAGTCATTGAAGATATGAATTTTGATGGGTACAAGGACATTAGAATACAGCAATTGCTACCAGCTACAGGAAATGTACCATATTACTACTGGTTATGGGATAAAGAAATATCAAAATTTATAAAAAATAATGAACTTGAAAAAATTACTTCTCCTGTATTTGATGCTAAGAGTAAGTCAATAAAATCAAATGTTAAAGAAGATGCGACAACATATTATGACTATGAGTACAAATATATTAATAACAAAATTACTCTTATTAAAGAGATCCAAAGAATTGGCAACTTAGAAAAAAATGTTTGGAATATAACTGTAAAAGAGTTAGTCAATAATGAAATGAAAGTGATAAAGAAATATGAGGAAGAAATCAAATAAACACAACTTATCCTACAGTTAATCTCAAATGTCAGAATTGTCAAAATAATTTATTATGATATAATGTATCTATAAGTAGGTGGATAGTATGGTTACTAAAGAAGAGTATAAAGCAAACAATATGAATAATAGAGAACAAATATTAGAACTAATAAAACAGGAAAATAAAAAAGGTAGCAAAGGCGTTTATACAGAAGAAATCTCACAAAAATTAAAATTGCAAAGAAGCAATGTTAGTTTAATTCTTAATGATTTATATAAAGAAGACATATTGATTAAAATAAAGCATAAGCCGGTTTTATATAAACTTAATGAAGTTAAAAGAGAATATACAACGGCTAATATTCATAAAACAAGCCTTGATACTATTTTTGGAAGTGATAGAAGTTTAAAAAAATGTGTACAACAGGCAAAGGCAGCAGTGTTATATCCACCTAATGGGCTTCACACTATTATAGTTGGTCCAAGTGGAGTTGGCAAAACAATGTTTGCAGAGCTAATGCACAAGTTTGCAATAGAAAGCAATACATTTGATGTAAGTGCTCCTTTCGAGGTATTTAATTGCGCAGATTATGCAAATAATTCGCAGCTACTTCTAGCCCATCTTTTCGGATGCAAAAAAGGTGCATTTACAGGAGCAGATAAAGATAGGGAAGGGCTAGTTTCAAAAGCAGACGGAGGAATTCTGTTTCTTGATGAAGTGCATAGGTTACCACCTGATGGTCAAGAAATGCTTTTTTATTTAATTGATAAAAATTTATATACGCCTCTGGGTGAAGAAATCAATAGGAAAAGTGAATTGCTTATTATATGTGCCACTACGGAAAATATTGATGAGACACTTTTAAACACATTTACAAGAAGAATACCAATGAATATAAGAATACCTTCATTAGATGAGAGAACGCTCCAGGAAAGATTTGATATTATTTGTGAATTTTTTGAAATTGAAGCAACTAGAATAAAAAAAGAAATTTCTGTTTCTACAAATACCATAAGGCAGCTACTTCTATATGAATGCCCTGGAAATGTAGGTCAATTAAAAAGTGATGTGCAGCTAGGATGCGCAAATGCTTTTCTTAATGCTGTATCAACCAGGCTTAAAAATGTAGAAGTTCATTGTACGGACTTTAACTCTAACGTAAATCAAGGTTTGTTTATATATAAAGATTATTCTAAAAAAATAGATAAACTTATAAAAGAAGGAGAGATAATTTCTTTTACATCAAAAGGAAAGGAAAAATTCTCTAGTAATGATGATAACTATGCAAGTTATAGTTTTTACAAAAATATAGAAGAAAGAGTAGAAGAACTACGAAAAAGAGGCACTGAAGATAGCGAAGTTAAAACTATTATGGAAATGGAAATACAAAATTATTTTAAAAACTATATTCACAATTTTGAGCAAGAAATAAATAAAGAGGAACTTTCTAAGATAGTAGATAAGAAAATTATAAGTTTAGTAGAAAATTCCCTTAAAAAAGCTGAAAAAACCCTTAGAAAAATTTTTAAACTCAAGGTTTTTTATGGGTTATGTTTGCATTTAAATAGCAGCATATTAAGAATTAAAGAAAATAAAACGATTATTAATTATAATCTTTTAATTATAAAAAGAGACTATCCTAAAGAATTTGAAATAGCGAAAGAGATTGCGAGGCTTATAGACGAAAAATATGATGTAATAGTTCCAGAAGATGAAGTTGGATTTATTACTATGTTCCTTGCTGTTGATGAAATGGAAAATGAAAGTGAAACTTTAGATGATAAACCTATAATAGTTATAGCTATGCATGGAAAAGCTACTGCATCTTCTATGGCGGATGTTGTTAATAAATTGGTGAAAGCAAATAATGTTTATGCTTATGATATGGCCCTTGATATAAGTCCTGAAATTGCTTATGAGAAATTAAAGGATATCATTATAAAGAAAAATCAGGGGTCTGGTATAATGCTTCTTGTTGATATGGGGTCGCTTAACATGTTTGGCGAACTTATTAATAAAGACACAGGCATTGATATTAGAACTTTAGATATGGTGTCTACCCTTGTGGCAATTGAATGTTCAAGAAGAGCTGTAATAGAAGCCGATATAGATGTTATTTATGAAAAAATAAAACATGACATTACTAAGTATTCATCCTCACAGTTAACGGTTTCCGATAGTTTTATACCAAAAGATAATAATATAATTATAACCTTATGTACTACAGGTGAAGGAAGTGCTATAAAATTAAAAAACTTTATAGAAAGTAAGATAAATACAAATGAATATAAGGTTAAGGTATTTCCTATTGCATGGAATAATAAACAACATATGTACAATGTTTTAGGTGAACTTGCAAAGCAAAAGAATATATTAGCAATTGTAGGGACCATTGATCCTAAAATATATGGAGTGCCATATATATCTACATATGAAGTTTTCATGGATAAGGAATGTAGTAAGGTTAAACACATTTTGGATTCTAATATGAAAACTTCTAAAAATATTCCTGAAGAGGCTAGCTATGGTACATTTATTGAATCACTTCAAAATGATATTCATAATGTGGAATTATCCAAATTTGAAGAATTATATAAAGAATTTATTTGTATAATTAATAATAGTATGAATGTAAATATAGAATATAATGTATCAGTTAGTCTCATGGTTCATATGATATGCAATATAAGTAAAATGATAGCAAAAGAGAAAATCCCAGTATGTAGTTCTAAAGAAATATTAAAAGAAAAATTTAAATATGAATTTAATTGTTTAACAGAAGGTCTCTTTAATATTGAAAAATTTTATGGAGTTACTTTTAATGATGATGAAATTGCTTTTATTTTACAAAATATAATAAAATTATAGAAATATTACTTTAAAAAACAATAAAAAAGAAAAAAAGTAAATATTCCGTATAAATCTTGCTTGAATGCATTATACGGAATATTTACTTTTTTTGGCGTCTAAAGTTTATTCCACAGAGTTACCAGCAAACTGTTTCCTATATAAATAAAAAATATTATTAGCATACACGTGTGTATAATATGTGTATAAGAACTGTATATACAATAATATTTTTGTAAAGTGAGGCTAGCATGATTACTGGGGTTAGGTTACTTGAAAAATAGTGGCATGATTATTGCTTATTATAAATGTAAGTAATAAAAAGTATTCTCTTAAAATTTAAAAAATATAAGGACAGGGAAGGAATGATTATGATGTCAGATGAAAATGCACAAGAAGTTAATGAACAAATAATATTCAAATTGATAAGTTTTTCAGGAGATGCCAGGAGTAACTTGTACGAAGCTTTTGAGTTAGTTATGAATGGAGAATATGAAAAGG
Source organism: Clostridium sp. (assembly GCF_050717545.1). Classification (GTDB taxonomy): domain Bacteria; phylum Bacillota; class Clostridia; order Clostridiales; family Clostridiaceae; genus Clostridium_AD. The sequence continues at coordinate 27,432 of NZ_JBOITN010000045.1, read as the reverse complement.
CTGAGGAAAGCTTAAAACAAGCAGATAAAACTATTCTTGAAGCTCATAGTGTACAAACAGGACTTATTCAAAAGGAAGCTCAAGGGATTAGTGCGGAGATTACTCTTTTAATGGTTCATGCGCAAGATCATTTAATGAGTACACTCTTAACAAAGGATTTAATTAAAAATATGATACATATGCAAAAGGAAATAAATGAATTAAAAGAAAAACTAAATAAAAAGTAAGGAGCTGAAAATAGATGATACGAATGGTGCAATTCCTCAATCAAGTACAAGCAGGACTTGGTGGTGACGAAAGAATGGATATACAGCCACAATCTCAAAATGGAGCAGTAGGTATGGGAATGTTACTAAAAACTATATCTATGAAAAATGGTGGAGATATTGTTGGTACCATAATATGTGGAGATAATTATTTTCTAGAGAATAAGGAAAAAGCTATAGAAGAAATTACCGAGATGATAAAGAAATTTAATGCTGATGTAGTAATTTGTGGACCCGCATTAAACTACAAAAGATATGGAGAGTGTTGTGGAGAGCTTGCTCTAAGCATCAAAGAAAAACTCAATATTCCAGCTTTTGCAGCTATGGCAAAAGACAGTACAGGTACTGAGGCTTTTAGAAAGAAGCTTCGCATTATAGAAACACCTAATAAAGGTGGCATCGGGCTAAATAAATCTTTAAGAACAATTTCAGCTTTTGCCATTAAACTAGCAAAAGGGGAGCCCATAGGTACTTCGAAAGAAGAAGGGTATTTTCTTATGGAATAATTAAGTCAAGCTAATTTCACTATCTTTAAATGGAATTATATTATATTGAAAATAAAAGATAGAAAAAATTTTATAATAAAATCATAATTTAAAAAAACATGGAGGTAAAATAATGAAAAAAATTGCTTTGTTTTGTTCCGCTGGAATGTCAACAAGTCTTCTTGTTACAAAAATGCAAAAGGCAGCAACTGCTAAAGGAATAGAAGTATCTATTGAAGCTTTTCCTGAAGCTACTATGGAAAAAGAAGTTGAGGGTATTGATGCTGTGCTTATAGGACCACAAATTAAATATTTACTTAAAAAACTTAAAAAAATATGTGATGAAAAAGGTGTACCAATAAGTGTAATAAATACTATGGATTATGGAATGATGGATGGAGAGAAAGTATTAAATCAAGCTCTAAAAATGATGGAGTAATTTAATTATATAAAGGGGGATTATTATGAGTAAAATTATGGATTCTATTGAAGATAAGTTAATGCCAGTAGCAGAGAAATTAGCTACTAATAAATATTTACTTGCTATACGTGATGGTTTTATGCTAGCTATGCCACTACTCATTATTGGCGCAATGACTTTATTACTTGCGTATTTACCGATAACTGGATATGAAGGTTTTATGGCTAAAATATTTGGAGCTAGTTGGCAAGACTTTTTCATGGTACCATATCATGCAACTATGGCTATAATGACGGTGTTTGTAGTAATGGGAATATCAAATAGTTTATCCAAACATTACAATATAGAAGGAATTAGTACAGCAGTTATTTCTCTTACAGGATTTCTTATATTAACACCGTTTTCTACTAATTTTATACCAGAAGGATCCGATGTAGCTATCAAAGTTACAGGAGTTATCCCAATGGAATGGTTAAGTTCTAAGGGGTTATTCGTTGGTATGATTTCAGCAATACTTGCAACAGAGATAGTAAGGTTTGTTATTAAAAAAGGCTGGGTAATCAAAATGCCCGAAGGTGTTCCACCTACAGTTGCAAAGTCATTTTCATCATTAATACCAGCTACTATTGCATTAATTGTTTTTAGCATTATAAGATTAATGTTTACATTCACCAGTTACGAAACTATTCATAATTTTATTTTCACTGTGCTTCAACTTCCATTGACATCACTTGGAGATAGCCTGGGGGCTACATTAGTTGCTAACTTCTTCATAGGTTTGTTTTGGTCATTTGGTATATCAGGTGGAGATGTTGTACAATCTGTTATGAGCCCAATTTGGATAGCTTTGTCTGGAGAAAATCTTACTGCTTTTCAAGCAGGACTTGCACTTCCTCATATAATTACTCAACAATTTAACACGATTTATTTGTGGATTGGTGGTGGAGGTGCAACACTCGGATTATGTCTTTTATTGTTATTTAAATGTAAATCACAGCAATGTAAAAAGATTGGTAAACTTGCAATACTTCCAGGAATATTTGGCATAAATGAACCTATAATATTTGGACTACCTATAGTTTTAAATCCTATTATGCTTATACCATTTATATTAACACCATTGATTTTGGCAGTTATAACTTATGTATCTATAAAAACGGGAATTGTACCAAGACCTAATGGAGTTATAATTCCATGGACTACACCTCCGATAATAGGTGGTTATCTGATTTCAGGTCTAAGAGGTGCAATTCTACAAACTGTAGAAATCGTAATATCAGTATTTATTTATCTTCCGTTTATATCGACTGTAGATAAAACATACTGCGATCAAGAAGAAAATTATGAAGTAGATGAAAATAAAACTTTAGTCAAATAAAAATAATATACAAAGGTTAAATGTAGTTTATAACGAAGGGAGAAATTTATTATGAGAAGCATAGGATTTTCAATTTACCCAGGTCACGTAAAATTAGAAGATAATTTGAAATATATTGATAAAGCTAATAAATATGGATACAAAAGAATATTTACTTGTCTTCTATCTGTAGAAGGTGATAAGGAAAAGATAATAGATGAATTTAAAAAAACTATAGCACATGCGAGCAGCTATGGGATGAAGGTAATTGCAGATATTAATCCAGAAGTATTTGAATATCTTGAGGTGGATTTTGATGATTTAGGAATTTTTAAGGATATGGGACTCTATGGAATAAGATTAGATAATGGATTTTCAGGTAGTGAAGAATCTTTGATGAGTTTTAATAAGTATGGATTAAAAATTGAGTTTAATATGAGCTCTGGAACTAAATATATAGACAACGTTTTTAGCTATAAACCAAATTCAGAGAATCTTCTAGGGTGTCATAACTTTTATCCACATAAATATTCTGGACTAGGATATGATCATTTTATTAGGTGCAATGAGCAATACAAAAAATATAATCTTAGAACTGCAGCTTTTGTTTCCTCAAGCACTGCAAAATATGGTCCTTGGCCAGTAAGTGAAGGATTATGCACACTGGAAGAACATAGATATCTTCCAATTCAGGTTCAAGCAAAACATCTATTTGCCTCAAATTCAATTGATGATGTGATAATTGCTAATGCATTTGCATCTGACGCAGAACTTAAAGCATTAAGTGAAGTAAACCCTGATATTTTAACTTTTAAATTAAAAATTGAAGAAGGAATATCAGCAGAGCAAAGAGATATAATTCTTAAACCTCTTCATTTTAATAGGGGAGATGCTTCAGAATACATGATAAGATCTTGCAAGTCTAGAGTGAAAAATGCAGGAAATCTATTTAAACCATTTAACACTATAGACATTAAAAGAGGAGATATTACAATAGACAATGTAAATTATAAAAACTACACAGGGGAATTACAAATAGCATTAAAAGATATGAAAAATACCGGTAGCACTAATGTAGTAGGAAGAATAGATGAAGATGAAATATTCTTAATAGACTATGTAGAGCCACTACAAAAATTCTTACTTAGAGAGTAAAAAAAGGTTTAATTATCTAAGGAAAATTTAATTATAAAAGCTGTGGAATTTATTTCGCAGTTTTTATAATTTGGATATGTTTAAGTGTGATATATATAATATGAACAGTTTATAGTATAGATAGTTTAATATTCAATTGTTCATATAAAATATATTATGTGTGGTAAAATAATATATAGATATTGTCGATTATTTTTTTAAAAGGAGCACAGTATATGATTGAAATTATTAGTTAATATTAAATAGGCCATATTTATGCGTCCGATATGGGACGAAAATGTGGCCTTAAATAAACATGCACCTAATTTTTCTTTGTTCCTAGTCTAATTACTTCAGCTTTTAATGTATATTTATCATTTGAAATTAGTTCATGTTTTATAACATTACCATTTTCAATAGTATCTAAATAGGACCGTACCTTATATCCAACCAAAGGAAATTGATCTTGTACAATTTGGCCAACTAAAAGCGAAGGATCATCTATATATTTTGTAGGGCCGGGTTGCACAGCTTCATACACATCATTAACAAATTTATAGGCTCTGCTATTTAAACTTGAGTTAGAATAAATATTAAATGTTAGTACTTTATTACTCACGATACTTTCAATATAAATTGGATAATTTAAAGTATTTGCAAATTTATAGTCTAAATTATTCCAATCTACAGTAGCGTCCATTCCAAGTGGTATATAAGTTGAAGGTATAGAATGATGATTTCTCTCAGTAGATTTAATGTTTGAGCGTATTACAGTATTATATAATGCTGTAGATACCTGACATATTCCACCACCATAATCAGTACTTACCTTGGTGCCAATATCAACTGGTGCAGGTTTATAACCGCTGGCAGCTGTCCTTTTTCCAACTGTTCCATTGAAACTAAAGCTTTCGCCTGGCATTAAAAGTAGTCCATTTATACTTTTGGTTGCAAGTGTTATATTGGTAGACCGTCCACTAGAGGATGTTTTAAAGCTTGAAGAAAAACTTGAAAGCGTGGTATTAATAGTTTGAAGTTTTTCTTTTGTTACGTTTGCTAAAACTGTTTTAATTTCTGCCTCAACTAGAATATCGGGAGTAGTTATATCACCATTTATTTTACTTAATACTTCTTTTTTTAGGTTATTATCCATTAGCGTATAACCTTTTTTATCGGATGTAATATTAAATTTGCCATTAGATCTTGAAATGCTTCCATTTACAGGAGTAGTATCAACATCTTTTTTAATTTCAGAAATTAACTGAGTTACAGGTTTAGGGTCATAGGTAAATTTTAGGTTAAGTAATTTGCTCACAGGGTTCTTAATTAGTTTATATCTTTCTCTTAGTGATAAGTCCTTACCATAATTAAAAGCTTCATTTACTACTTCATCAATATTATATCCTGCATTCATTTTTGCAAAATTCAAGGTGTATGTTTTAGAAGGCGTTTTAATATTTATATTTTTCTTTGATATAGCGGTTTGATTTTTGGCATTTATCATATCTTTAGCCTCTGTAAGTGTTTTTCCGGAGATATCCACATCTCCTATGTTAACTCCTGGATACACAAGACTCGTCCAATTTTTGGTCTTATTATACATATAACCATAAAATGCACCAACACCCAAAACGACTATTAATAATATAATTAGTATAATTGCTGTTACCTTTTTCTTCATAAGTTTTATTATTCCTCCATATTTCGTTATATTTTTACCCTGTAAAATGGCTCGAAAATTTTATCTTTGAGCTTAATATGTATACCAATTCCTGTATCCCTTATTATAACAGAGATTTTGCCTTGGTCTATATTAATTACTTATAAATATTTCACTATTTATATTGTTATATATTACCAAACATTTTGTTTTCGTTTATATAATTTATATTGAAAGTATATCATAATAAGTTTAATAGGTGCTAGTTGTTTTTTTAGATTTAAAGTCACTAAATTACCAGTATATTTTTCTATTTTAAGAATCATTATGCATAATTCACAATTAACAAGGATATAATTTAACTAGATATACATAATTATAAGGGGGTGAAACTTTATTGAATAAGGGCACCTTTAAGACTTTATTTAATGAAGAGAGCTATGGTTAAAAACTATATTATTGATACAAATGTAATGGTTCATGATCCTAATTTTATTTATAGTTTTGAAGATAATAATATTATCATTCCAATAATATGTATAGAAGAGTTAGATAACCTTAAAAAAAGAGAAGGTATAGTGGGTTATCATGCAAGGAGCGCGGCTAGAGAAATAAATAATCTTAGAAAAATTGGAAATCTGCATGAAGGTATCACATTTGCAAATGGCGGAACAATAAAAATAGAGCTAAACAATAACGATCTGAGCTGTTTGCCAAATGGTTTTGATTTTAGCAAAAATGATACTAAAATATTAGCAATAACAAAAAACATTGCGGATAGTAATAAAGAGATATCTACAATACTAGTTACAAAAGATTTGTATATGGCTATAAAAGGTGATGCTTTAGGAATAGTTACCCAGGATTATAAAAATGATAAGGTTAATGCTAGTGAATTATATAAAGGATATAGAAATATTACTCTTTCATCAAAACTTATGGATGAAATACAAAATGGAGGAGGAATTGCAATGCCTAGTGGTTTTGACTTTACCTTATATCCAAATGAATTTTTAGATATTACAAGCTCGGATGATGAAAAATATGAGTTAATTGGAAAGTTTAACGGAAAGGCAATAGTACCTCTAAAATATGTTAATGAATCTGCTTTTGGATTAGTGCCAATAAATAAACAGCAAAAGATGGCTTTTGAGTTATTAATGGACCCCAAAATAGAATTTGTAACAATTTCTGGTGGAGCAGGATCTGGAAAAACAATTCTTTCAACTGCAGTTGCACTTAAGAGGGTAATAGAACAAGGATTATTTAGAAGAATTATTTTTGTGAAACCAGTAATTCCAGCAGGGGATGATATAGGATTTTTGCCTGGAACTGAGGAAGAAAAATTAAAACCATGGATGGGAAGTTTTTATGACGCCGTAGAAAATTTAATGGATGCAAAAGATAAGGCAAAAAAGGATAAGATTAAAGAGAAAAAAGGTGTGAAAGTTGATGAGCATGAGGTTAAAAGAACGCAGGTAACTGTGGATAACTTCATTGAAAAATTTCGCCAAAGTGGACGGATTGAAACTAAAACATTTGTTTACATGAGAGGTAGAACTTTATCCGATGCGTTAGTTATAGTTGATGAATCACAGCAGACAACACCTCATTTAGCAAAACTTATGCTAACAAGAGCTGGGTTTGGATCTAAATTTGTGTTCATTGGTGATCCATCTGATAATCAAATAGATAATACATTAGTTGATGAAAAATCCAATGGGTTAGTTTATACTATTGAAAAAATGAAACCATTTAATATAACAGGGCACGTAACACTTGAACATGTTGAAAGAAGTCCATTGTCAAAACTAGCAGAAAAGTCTATGTAGAAAGTTTTCATATAAATAATATTAGAGCCCCATTTAATGGACGCAACTATAAAAGAGTTGAAATCAGTGAATGGGGGTAAATAGAATTATAAAGTCACCCAAGTTTATAGCGAATTATGTCGAGAAAAAGATTAGTATTGGACTTGCAATGTGTATTTATAACATATATAATGAAACTATACAGAATAGGTATACATTTAGCATACGTTTACAAATATTGTTTATAAAATAAACATATTTATTATAGATATTTCAAGGTGATAAAGAATTGGACAAGTCATGAAACTGTATCTAATTAAAGGGAGGTATATTTATGTTTTTTAAGACTAATGAGCAACATGAAGATTTGAGGACTAGGATTAGAGCGTTTGCAGAAGAGGAAGTTAAGCCTATTGCATTTATGTTAGATCAAGAAAATAAATTTCCAGAGGAAGCAGTTAAGAAGTTAGGTGAAATGGGAATGATGGGTATTCCATATCCAAAAGAATATGGTGGGGCCGGCCTTGACGTAATGAGTTATGCAATTGCTGTTGAGGAATTATCAAGAGTGGATGGTGGAACGGGCGTTATTCTTTCTGCTCATACATCTTTGGGTGCTTACCCAATTTCTGCCTATGGAACAGAGGAGCAGAAGCAAAAATACTTAGTGCCACTCGCAAATGGAGAGAAACTTGGCGCATTCGGTCTTACAGAAGAAAATGCTGGTAGTGATGCTGGTGGTACAGAAACAACTGCAGTACTCGATGGTGATAATTATATTTTGAATGGTGAAAAAATATTCATCACAAATGCTGGTAAGGCTGATATTTACGTTGTTTTTGCAATTACTACGCCAGATATTGGTGTTCGTGGTATAAGTGCATTTATTGTGGAAAAAGACGCAGAAGGATTTAGCTTTGGACAACATTACGATAAGATGGGTATTAGATCATCTGCAACTGCAGAGCTAATATTTAATGATGTGATAGTTCCTAAGAAAGATTTACTAGGCAAAGAGGGAGATGGATTCAAGATTGCTATGGCAACTTTGGACGGTGGCCGTATTGGTATTGCATCTCAAGCTCTAGGAATAGCACAAGGTGCTTATGAAAATGCTTTGGAGTACTCAAAAGAAAGAGTTCAATTTGGTAAACCTATATGTCAGCAGCAAATTATTTCATTTAAGTTGGCAGATATGGCGACAAAACTTAGAGCAGCTAGATTACTTATTTACAGTGCAGCAGAGCTTAAACAAAATCATGAGAGTTACAGTATGGAAGCTGCTATGGCGAAGCAATATGCATCTGACGTTTGTCTTGAAATTGTGAACGATGCACTTCAAATATTTGGTGGAAATGGTTATTTAAAAGGTATGGAAGTTGAAAGAGCTTATAGAGATGCTAAAATATGTACTATATATGAAGGAACCAATGAGATTCAACGTCTTGTTATTGCAGCCCACATCATAGGTAAGATGCCTAAAAACGAGAACACAGGGAAAGCTACTAAGCGTGGACCTGCAACAGGTTATCGTAAGAAAGTAATTTTCAAGGAAGGAACTGCAAGTGAAAATGTAAATGCACTTGTGGAAGCTCTTAAGGCAGATAAATATGACTTTACAGTTGGAATTCCTTTGGACACTCCTATAACTAAGGCTGAAAGAGTTGTTAGTGTAGGACAAGGTATAGGCGAAAAGGAAAATATGCAACTTATTGAAGACTTGGCAGTTCAAGCTGGTGCAGCAATAGGTTCTTCACGTCCAGTAGCTGAAACACTTAAATATTTACCACTAAACCGTTATGTTGGTATGTCTGGTCAAAAATTTAAAGGAAATCTTTATATTGCTTGCGGTATTTCAGGTGCAGGTCAACATTTGAAGGGCATAAAGGATGCGGCTACAATAGTTGCTATAAATATCGATTCTAAAGCGAAAATATTTAAGAACTCAGATTACGGCATCGTAGGCGATTTGATGGAAATATTACCATTACTTACTGCTGCTTTAGATAATGGAGAGGAAAAGAAAGATGCTCCACCAATGGTTAAGATGAAGTCAACTGCTCCTTCGAGAATTATTCCGACTTGGAAACATTATGTATGTAACGGATGCGGTTTTGAGTACGATCCTGGTGAGGGTGATTCAGAAGGCGAAGTAAATCCTGGAACTGTATTTGAAAAGATACCTGAAGACTGGACTTGCCCTTCTTGTGGTGAAGAAAAAGATATGTTTATAGAAGTTTAATTTTTATAATTATTAAATATAATAATTTGTTTTTAGTATAAAGGAGGATTATATATATGTATTGTGTTAGAAATGTAACTGAGGATCTTTATTGGGTTGGTGGCAACGATCGTCGCCTTGCCCTTTTTGAAAACATTCATCCAATTCCAAGAGGCGTTTCTTATAACTCGTATTTGCTAATGGATGAGAAGACAGTACTCTTTGATACAGTAGACTGGTCAATTTGCCGTCAGTTCCTTGAAAACATTCAATCAATTTTAAAAGGCAAACCATTAGATTATATGGTAATTAATCATATGGAACCTGATCATGCAGCATGCATTGAAGAGATTATTCTTCGTTATCCTAAGGTGAAAATTGTATGTTCTCAAAAAGCCGCATTGTTCATGCATCAGTTCGGTTTCGCTATTGATGGTAAAATAGAGGAAGTTAGTGAAGGCGATACAATGTCATTTGGAAAACATCTTGTTGCATTTGTAGCGGCTCCCATGGTACATTGGCCAGAAGCTATGGTGACATTTGATACTTACAATGGTGTATTATTTGCCGCTGACGCTTTCGGTACTTTCGGGTCGCTTGACGGAAAACTATTTAATGATGAGATGAATTTTGACCGTGACTTCCTTGATGATGCCAGAAGGTATTACACAAACATCGTAGGCAAGTATGGTCCTCATGTTCAAGATCTTTTGAGGAAAGCAGGAACTATTGACATCAAGATTATCTGCCCTCTACATGGACCAGTATGGCGTAATGATTTAGGGTACTTGCTTGAGAAGTACGACAAATGGAGTCGTTATGAACCAGAGGAAAATGGTGTAATGATAGTTTATGGAACAATGTACGGAAATACGGAGGCGGCAGCAAACGATCTAGCAACAAGGCTTGTAGAAAAAGGAATGAAAAACGTTGTTATGTATGATGTTTCAAAAACTCATGTTTCTTATTTGATTTCTGAGACATTTAAATATAGTCATTTGGTTCTTGCCAGCGTAACATATAACTTGAAGATTTATCCACCAATGCATGCATATCTAACAGATATGAAGGCATTAAATCTTCAAAAACGAACTATAGCTCTTATAGAAAATGGCTCATGGGCTCCTCAATCTGGAAAGTTGATGCGTGAACTTTTGGATGAGATGAAAGATATGACTATTTTAGACAATGAGATGTCAATAAACTCTACTATGAAGGAAGATGATGTTGATTTAATGGATTCACTTGCGGATAGCATTATTGAGTCGATGAAGTAATTCTAGAAAAACATAAATGCAGGGCCTGTTCATGGATAAAATTCTTGAGCAGGTCCTTCTTGTCGTACATGAATTATATAAAATATTCTATTAACTTATGATTTATAGAAGGAATTTTATTAGTAATGTAGAAATCCTTTTATATACAAAGTATATTTTATATTCAATTATGATATACAACTACATTAAAATGCATAAGTAAATCAAAAATATATAAGGAGGATATTATGGATGTGAAAAAAATTATTTCAGAAATGACTCTTGAGGAGAAAGCAGGTTTATGTTCAGGTAGTGACTTCTGGCACACAAAGGCTATAGAGAGGCTGGGGGTTCCTGAAGTTATGCTAAGTGACGGTCCTCATGGCCTGCGTAAACAAGACCAAAGCGAAGACAACTTAGGTATCAATGATAGCATTAAGGCAGTATGTTTCCCCGCAGCTTGCTCCATGGCAGCGTCTTTTGACAGGAAACTCATTTTTGATATGGGGAAAGCTTTGGGAGAGGAGTGTCAGCATGAGAACGTAAGTACAATTTTAGGACCTGCCGTTAATATAAAACGATCCCCATTATGCGGTAGAAATTTTGAATATTTCTCTGAGGATCCATATTTAACAACTGAAATGGCAACAAACCATATTAAAGGTGTCCAGAGCGAAAATGTAGGGACTAGCATGAAACATTTTTTGGCTAATAATCAAGAGCACAGAAGGATGAGTGCGAGTTCTGAAATCGATGAAAGGACTCTTAGGGAAATTTATCTTGCAGCATTTGAAGGCGCTGTAAAAAATGCAAAGCCTTGGACTATAATGTGCTCTTATAATGGAATAAATGGAACACTAGCCTCTGAAAACAAGAAATATCTTACAGATATATTAAGAGGTGAATGGGGTTTTGATGGCTACGTTATGAGTGATTGGGGAGCGGTTAATGACAGGGTAAAAGGCATAGAAGCAGGACTTGATCTTGAGATGCCTGGGTCAAATGGTGTAAACGATGACAGGGTTGTGCAGGCAGTAAAAGAGGGGAGATTAGAAGAGAAAGTAGTAGATCAGGCAGTTGAGAGAATTTTAAATATAATAAACAGATATATTAAAAACCGAAAACCAGATACTAAGTGGGATATGGACGTGCATCACGATCTTGCCAGAAAGATTGAGGGGGAGTGCCTGGTGCTTCTTAAAAATGAAGGCATTTTACCGCTTAAGAAAGGTAGCAAGATTGCATTAATTGGAGAATTTGCGGGCAGTCCGAGATATCAGGGTGGCGGAAGTTCGCATGTTAACTCATTTAAAATAGTAAGTGCACTTACGGCGGCGGGCGATGTAGCAGATGTAATATATGCACAGGGTTATGAGGATAATGAAGACATAATTAATGAAGAAATGATAAGTCAAGCTTGCGAGGTTGCAAATAATGCCCAGGTCGCAGTTATATTTGCGGGACTTCCAGATTCCTTCGAATCTGAAGGATATGACAGGGTTCATATGTCCATACCCAATTGCCAAAATGAACTTATTAAGAGAATTGTAAGGGTACAGCCAAATACAGTTGTTGTGCTTCATAATGGTTCCCCAATTGAAATGCCTTGGGCAGATGATGTTAAGGGAATATTAGAGGCTTATCTTGGAGGTCAGGCAGTAGGTCAAGCTTGCGTAGACGTGCTTTTCGGAGATGTAAACCCAAGTGGTAAATTACCTGAGACATTTCCGAGAAAGCTTCAAGACAATCCATCTTACCTATATTATGGTGGAGAAGGGGACAAATCGGAATACAGGGAAGGTGTATTCGTAGGATATAGATATTATGATAAAAAAGATATGGATGTATTATTCCCATTTGGTTACGGACTTAGCTATACCACTTTTCATTACTCCAATTTGAAATTAAGTTCAAAAGAAATAAAGGACATTGGAACTCTTACTGTCACTGTGGATGTTACAAACACTGGAGATAAAGCAGGTAAGGAAATTGTACAATTATATGTTGGCGCTAAAGAGTCTAATATTATAAGACCTTTAAAGGAACTGCGTGGTTTTGAAAAGATTAGCTTAAATAAGGGAGAGACGAAGACTGTAACATTTATTTTAAATAAACGTGCTTTTTCATATTATAATACACAAATACACGATTGGTATGTAGAGACTGGAGATTATCAAATACTTATTGGAAAGTCATCAAGAGATATTGTATTAAATGATACGGTCCATGTAGAGGCTATAAAAAAGCTTCCATTTAGAGTGACTGTCAATACAACCTTTGGTGATTTGCTTGAAGTGCCGGAAGCTGCACAGGAACTTAAATTGCTGGTAAATATTGCAAATAAGTTCATGAAAGGTATGATAAAAGTCAAAGATGAAGAAAGTTCAGATGCAATAAGTGATGATATGGGTAATGCCATGCTAAAATACATGCCTATACGCGGAATTTTAAGTTTTGGAGATGGTAGCATCACATATGATGAAATTATACAGATGATAGATGATGCAAACAAGAAGCTGTATGAAAAATAACATAAAAGACTGCCATCCTCTCAACAAGGTGGCAAATGGAGGGGAATATGATTATTGAAAAACTAAATGATGGCTTTAAGATGAAAGGTATGAGCGATGAGAAATTTATGGAGGCATTTGTACCGGGATCAGTTTATAGTGACCTACTTAAAAATCATAAAATGGAGGACCCATATTACCGTGATAATGAGTTAACGGCATTAAAGCTTATGGAGCAGGATTATGAGTATAAAAGTAGCTTTAATACATCAAAGGACATGCTAAGTTGTGATGAAGTTATGTTGCATTTTGACGGAATAGATTCACTTGCAGATATTTATTTAAACGGGCAACATATTGCATACGTTAATAATATGCATAGAACCTGGGAATTTGAAGTAAAGAGATACATTAAAGAAGAAGGAAATGAATTAAAAATACTTTTTCACTCGCCAACTAAATTTATTAAAGAGGCAGATAAAAAACTCCATATTGGAGGTTCTGATGATGCTATGAGAGGTTTTCCACAGATTAGAAAAGCACACTGCATGTTCGGATGGGATTGGGGACCAAGGCTTCCGGATATGGGCATTTGGAGAGATGTTTCACTTATGGGAATAAGTAGTGCAAGAATAGACAGTGCCTATATCTACCAAGATCACAAAGAGGGCAAGGTAACACTTGGGTTTCAGGTGGATATGACGCGTACACAGGGTAAAACTGGTATAAGATTTAATGATGTTGGAAATAAGGCAATAAGACGTGGTTATTCGTATAAGGTTATTATTACAAATCCTGATGGAAAAGAAGAGGTTTATAACGAATCACCTGAAAAAATTGTAGTTGATAATCCGAAAATCTGGTGGCCTAATGGATATGGGGATCAGCCACTATATAATATAAAAGTAGTGCTAATGCAAGATTATGTTAAACTGGATACCTGGGAGAGACGAATTGGACTTCGAACTATGACCATGAATATTGAAAAGGATGAGTTTGGGGAGAGTTTCGCACATGAAGTAAATGGTATAAAAATATTTGCTATGGGTGCAGATTATATACCAGAAGACAATATATTAAGCAGGGTAACAAGGGATAGAACATATAATCTCTTGAAACAGTGCAAGGACGCACATTTTAATGTAATACGTGTATGGGGAGGAGGCAATTATCCATATGATTCATTTTGGGATGCCTGTGATGAATTAGGACTTATAGTATGGCAGGATTTCATGTTTGCATGTGCAAATTATAATCTGACGGAAGATTTTGAAGAAAATATTAAAGCAGAAATTAAAGATAATATTAAGAGAATCCGAAGTCATCCCTCACTTGCTCTTTGGTGCGGAAATAATGAAATGGAAATGTTTGTAGCAACTGGCAACTGGGATCTTACGCCAAAACTTAAGAGTGATTATATAAAGATTTATGAATATATTATTCCCAAGATATTAAAAGAAAATGACCCTCAGACATTCTACTGGCCTGCAAGCCCATCATCAGGAGGCGGATTTGATAACCCAAATGATGAAAACAGAGGCGACGTACATTACTGGGACGTATGGCATGGAAATAAACCATTCACTGAATACAGGAAGTTCTTCTTCCGATATATATCTGAATTTGGATTTCAGTCATTCCCGGCACTTAAAACCGTAGAAACATTTACGAAGCCATCGGACAGGAATATATTCTCCTATGTTATGGAAAAGCATCAGAGAAATAATGGAGCTAATAGCAAGATAATGAGTTATATGGGTGACACTTACTTATATCCTAATGATTTTGATAAGCTGCTTTACGCGTCACAATTGCTACAGGCAGATGCAATTCGCTATGGTGTGGAACATTTCCGTAGAAATAGAGGAAGATGTATGGGGGCTATTTATTGGCAACTAAATGACTGCTGGCCGGTTGCATCCTGGTCATCCATAGATTACTGTGGCAGGTGGAAGGCACTGCATTATTATGCTAAAAGATTTTTTTCACCTCTTATGATTTCATGTAAAGAAGAAGGAATCCTAACACAGGACACAAATGTTAACGCTGAGCCTTATGAAGTAAAAAAATCTATTCAGCTGTGCGTAGCAAATGAATCTTTGAATAATGAAAAGGTTACTGTAAAGTGGGCACTTCGTAATAACAAAGCAGAAATAAAGAAGCAAGGATGTCAAGAGGTTGTAACAGAAAAACTATCGAGCACATGGCTTGGTATTGTCAATATGCAGGAAGCATCTCTTTATGAAGACTATGTAAGTTATGAAATGTTAAAAGATGGAGAAATAATATCTATGGGTACTGTCATATTCTCTGTTTCAAAGCACTTTAAATTTATTGACCCAAAATTAAACTACAAAATAGATGGAGATGAAATTATAATTTCATCCAAAAGCTATGCAAAAAGTGTAGAGATAATAAATGAAAATGATGATATGCTCCTAGGGGATAATTATTTTGATATAAATGGAGATGAAAGAAGAATTAAAATATTGAGCGGAAGACCTAAGGGTATAAAGCTTAGAAGCGTTTATAATATAATGTAAGAAGGTGAGAAAAATGGAAAGAGAAAGTGAAAAAATTGTTATTGCGAACTTAGAAGAACTGACTTACAGCGGAAGAATTGATTTTACGAATTCTCTGGAACCAATATTTATATTTCCGGCAAGTTCAGTTTCAATGTGTTTTACAGGAGTAAGTCTTAAAATATTAGTTAAAAATAACCATAGTTATTATATTAACTATATAGGTTATATCATAGACGGAGTGGAGAAAAAGGTTCTTCTTTCAAATGACAGTAGCTTGCAAGAAATAACACTGGTAAGTGATTTGAGAGGTGATAAATTCCATGAAGTAATTGTTTTTAAAAGGCAAGATGCGTGCCATGAATTCACCTTCTATGGGTTTAATGTATCTAAAGACAGTAAGATAATAAAACATTCTAAAAAACCTAGAAAATGTATTGAATTTTATGGAGACTCAGCAGCTACAGGGGAGTTAATAGAGGATGTGGATTATGTAATCAAGCAGAATCTTAATTATAATGGAGAATATTCAAATGCCTGGCATTCTTATGCTATGGTGACAGCAAGGAATTTGAAAGCACAGGTTAGTATCATCGCACAGGGAGGCATATCCCTTCTTGATGATAGTGGATATTTCCATGAAACAGAGTGTATTGGAATGGAAAGCATATATGATAAACTCCATTTCAATCCAGATATTGGGGATATTACTAATTGGGACTTCAGAGGATATACCCCACAGGTAGTGGTAATTGATATTGGACAAAATGATGCAGTTCCGCGAGACTACATGAAGGAAGATGATAAGGGAGAAAAGGCAAAGAAATGGAGTGAGCATTACAGAGAATTTGTTTTAAATATACGAAGATGCTATCCAAATGCCTTTATTGTACTTACTACTACAATTATGAACCATCATTCTTCATGGGATCGTGCCATAGGTATTATATGCCTTAAGATTAATGATGTAAAAATTCAACACTTTTTATATTCATGTAATGGTCGTGGAACTCCGCTATGCATTAGAATACCAGAGGCTGAGCAGATGGCTTTTGAACTCAGTATATTTTTAAAGAGTTTTGGACCTGAAATTTGGAATTGATAAAATAAAGGATAATATAAAAAATGTAATATATTATAAAATTTTCTTTTAAATCGTTTACACATATAGTATAATAAGCATGTACAATTAAATATTCAATATGAAACTATATTTTAAAGGGGGTTTTTAAAATTAATAATCGCTGGAAAAAAATCTGTTCTTTATTGACAATTACAACAATGGTTGCAACCATGGCTATTGGCTGCTCAAAAACTACTGAACCCGTTTCGAAAGCGGCGGATACAAAAACCACAGACACAAAAACTACTGACAAGAGTTCTACGCCAAGAAACGAAACAGTTTATTTTAATGGACAGCAATGGGGTGCAATCACAGATTGGAATCCGTTGTCTAGTAACTCAAATAATGCTATGGCAATTGCACAGAAGGATTCTGCTAGGACATTATCGTATGAAACACTATACATGTATAATATGCTGGATGGTAAACTGTATCCGCTTCTTGCAGATGGAGATGCAGTATGGAATGATGCTCATACTACACTTACAGTTAAAATGAATAAGGATGCAAAATGGAGTGATGGAACAGCAGTTACTGCAAACGATGTTGCTTACACATTTGATACAAATGTTAAATATGAAAGTGCAGGCGGATCAGATTACGCAACATATATAGATAGTGTTAAAGCAACAGATGATTCTACAGTTGTACTTACAGCAAAATTAAATAGTGAAGGTGTTGCCTTAAATCCATTAAAGGTTACAGAGTACCTTCCAAAGCAGTATGTATTACAAAAAGCATACTTACAGAAAGTTGAAGCTAGAGATAACAATGATGCTACCAAGATTAAAATCGATAAGATGGAGGATTTTGTTGGATCTGGTCCATATAAACCTTTTATCTCAAATGACCAAAAGGTTGTATTACAAAGAGACGATAATTACTGGGGAAAAGCAACTTCTATGTGGGGTAAACTTCCAGTTCCTAAATATATTGCTCATAATATCTTCAAAGATAATGCCGCTGGTGATACAGCATTCAAGGCTGGTGAAGTTGATGTTTCACAGCAGTTCATTAGTGATGTTGCAAGTATGATGTCAGGTGGAAAAATATCAACATATTTACCTGAATCTCCATATTATTTAGCAGCTACAATGCCAACCGCATACTTTAATATAAAGAAACCAGGACTAGACCAAGTTGCAGTTCGTAAAGCAATTGCGTTAGCAGTTGACTATGACCAAATTATTAAAACTGCGATGAGTGGATATTCTCCATCATTTACAGATGTTCCTCGTTCTTTAATGAGCCCATCAAAAGCTGAGCAGGCATTAGTAGATCAAACTGAATTAAAGAGTGTTCAGTGGACTGGAAATGATATTGATAGCGCTAAGAAACTTCTAGATACTGCAGGAATTAAAGATACAAATGGTGATGGGATAAGAGAATATAAAGGGAAAAACCTTGCATTTAAGGCTGAATGTCCGGCAGGATGGTCTGATTGGAATGCTTCTCTAGAAATCGTTGCAGCAGCAGGTAAAAAAATCGGTATTGAGATCACCACATATTTTCCAGATGCCAACACATTTTATGATGATTTAGGAAATAAAAACTTTGATATTGCTATGTACAGTCCGTCAGCAGCAGGTATTTCAAATCCGTGGACGCGCGCTTATGGTATATTATCAAGTTCTTACAATAAAATGAAAACTCAGATGATTGGTAACTTTGGCGGATATGCAAATGCAAGAGCTGATAAATTATTAGAATTAATTCCTCACGAGACAGATAAGGCAAAACTTAAAGCACATTATACAGAATTATCTAAAATTTATTTAACAGAAGTACCATCTTTCTCATTGATGTATAGACCGGAAGTATTTTATACAGTTAATGAAACTATATGGACAAATTACCCACAAGAGGGCTCAAAATTTAATGAAAAAATTGGAATTCCTCCATATGATTTAACAGATGGTTATGGCATAGCTGGTTTGTATACAATTGAATTAGTTAAGTAATATCTAAGCAAGTAAGATGTTAAATTACTTGCTATAGTATAAAAAATTAGCCATGCTTTTTAAGTAGTAAGCTGAAAGCATGGCTAGTTTTCAATTTTAAATTATACTAACTACATATGAGGTGGTGATGTATTGAAAGGCTATAAAAAATATTATTCTAATAAGATTATATGGTATTTATTGACTTTTGTAGTCGCAGTGTTTTTAAATTTTATATTACCTCGACTTATGCCAGGTAATCCAGTATCAGCTATTGCAATAAGAGCAACAAAAGGGATGACGAATCAAACAGCTATACAAAAGGTTTATGAAGAATATGCTAAGACATTTGGAATAAATCAGCCTATGTATGTACAGTTTTTTGAATTTGTTAAGAATTTATTTAGAGGCAATTTAGGTGTTTCATTTATGTATTATCCTAGAACCGTATCAGATATATTAGCAAAATCTGTATGGTGGACAATATGTCTTCAGTTACCAGCTATTATAGTGGGTTGGTTTTTAGGAAATATTTTAGGAGCTATAGCTGCATATGTAAGGGGTGTATGGGATAAAGGAATACTTCCATCTTTCTTATTTTTAAGCAATATGCCAGCATTTGGAATGGCCATTTTATTACAATTTTTCTTTGGAGTCTATTTAAAATGGTTTCCCACAGCACTTGGATATGGATATGATATGAATCCAAACCTCAGCCTCAAATTTATAGGTTCAGTTATTTATCATTATCAACTTCCATTTTGGTCTATTGTACTTATAACCATAGGTGGGCAGGCAATTGGAATGCGTTCCATGTCAATCTATGAGCTTAATGAAGATTATGTCAAGTACAGTCGCTTTTTAGGTATCAAAGACTCAAAGATTGTTAAATATGTTTTTAGAAATTCGATGCTGCCTCAAATTACAGGACTTGCATTATCACTAGGAACTATGGTAGGTGGCGCATTAGTTTCAGAGATTATTTTCAGTTATCCGGGACTTGGTACTACATTGCTTGCAGCTATAAGTGGAAGAGATTATCCTCTTATTTCTGGATGCACATTGATTATTACAATTATGGTACTTATTGCAAACTTGACTGTTGAGATACTTTATGGGCTTATAGACCCGAGAGTCAAGGCGGCACAACAGGACTAATATAGGAGGTATTGTTATGAAGAATCTGATAAAACAAGTATTTCATTCGCCTAAATTTGTTATTGGGTTTGTAATTTTTATTATTATATTTTTTATGATTATATTTTACCCTCTGTTTATAAAAGCAGATCCACTAGATATGGTAGGTGGACTGTTCTATAAACCAGGTACCTATGTAGCTGTAAAAGATGTAGTACAGACTAATGAATATACGTTGAAGATAAACACGGATTCAGCGAGGCTTAAATCTATATCAATAGCAGATAAGCAAAGTATGGCAGACTGGCTTATTCGATTTGCCAATGTAAAAAAAACTGAAGTAGATATAGAGGATGTGGAGACTCTTGTTAAGTTGTGGGAGGAAAATTATGACTCTAAAGTTGTGCAAACAGGTTTATTAGCTGCAGAGAAGATGAATTATGTGAGGTTAAATAATAAGATAAACAAATTAATTAACAGTGAGGATATATATATATCTACTAAGGATAAGGATGGAGTATTAGGTTCAACTAAACCACTTGATTCACAGGCATTTGTAAACACGAAGGATATTGTAAATAAAAGAAATTTTATTTTGGGAACCGATAACTTTGGGCGTGATGTGCTTACAGAACTTGTAGCAGCTATGGGAACATCTTTAAAGATTGGGCTGGTTGCAGGAACTATAGCTACACTTTTCGGATTAGTACTAGGACTTTTGTCAGGATATGTGGGAGGAACTTTAGACGATTTTATCATGTTTATTACGAACATTTTTACAGTTATTCCTTCATTTATTCTTTTGGTATTAATATCGTTTAGTGTAGGTGAAAGTGCAAGGGGGGTTATGCTCACGGCAACGATTATAGGTCTCACCTCATGGCCATGGACCACAAGGTCCGTACGTTCCCAGGTTATATCTCTTCGAAATCGTAATCATGTTAATATCTCAAAATTATCAGGTCATAGCCTGCCAAGGATTATTTTAACAGATATTTTACCATATGTAGCTTCTTATGTGGTTATGGCATTTATCCTTCAGATATCTTCTGGCATTCTTGCAGAGGCACAGTTGTCAATGATAGGACTAGGACCGGCTACGACTAAAGTTTCAACACTTGGTCTAATGCTGAACTGGGCAATGGCATATAAAGCACCTCTTACCGGATCATGGTGGGCTTTTCTGCCAGTTATCTTAGCAATTACATTAATATCATTTTCACTTAACTTGATGAATACAGGGCTTGATCAGGTATTCAATCCACAGTTAAGAGATTAAGGAGGCATCTATGGGGAAAATAATGTTGGAGGTAAACAATTTAAATACAAAATATGTAACTAGGTCGAAAGAAGGTATTTATGCAGTTAACGATGTTTCCTTAAAAGTAGAAGAAGGAAAATCCCTTGGCATAGCAGGTGAATCTGGATGTGGTAAGTCCACACTGGCACTTAGTATGATGGGATATTATATATCACCACTTCATTATATAAGCGGTGATATAATAATAGATGGCAAGAATATATCCGGAATGAAGTCGGATGATGTACGTAAAAATATTTTAGGTAATGAAATTTCTTATATACCCCAAGCAGCTATGAATGCATTAAATCCTACGCAGAAGATTATAAGTTTAATAGAGGATGTTATTCATGCACATAACCCAAAGGCTGCGACTAAGGATATTCACGACCTTGCAAAAGAAAGATTTGAACTATTAGGATTGCCTCCTGAAGTACTTAAAAAGCATGCAGTGGAACTTTCGGGCGGTATGAAACAACGTACAGTTATTGCAATTTCAACCATACTTTCGCCAAAAGTGCTCATCGCAGATGAACCTTCATCAGCACTTGATGTTACTTCTCAGAAGATGGTTATCAAGATGCTAAGAAACCTTATGGAAAAGGGATTAATAAAGTCAATGGTTTTCATTACCCATGAACTTCCACTCCTATATAATGTAACTAATGATATTATGGTTATGTATGCAGGACAGATTGTAGAAAAAGGAAATGCCAAGGAAATGATATTTGATTCTATGCATCCTTATTCAAAAGGCCTCATGGGCTCAATAATAGTTCCAGAAGCGGGTAATAGGGATAAAAAACTATCAGTTATACCTGGTACTCCTCCAAATTTAAAGAATCCTCCCAATGGTTGCAGATTTGCAGAACGTTGTAAATATGTAAAACCTGAATGCACCATGCAGAACGTTGCTACAAAGATATTTGGCGATGATAGGATGTACCGCTGTATATACTCAATTGAGCAGCTTAAGGAGGTTTACGCAGATGAGTAATGAAAAAATGCTTCCGTGCCTAAGTGGAAGAGGTGTTACTAAGATATTTGGTGGTAGTAAAACAAGAACCGTAGCTGTTAATGATGTAGATTTTGATTTTTACAAGGGAGAAGTTATCTCTATTGTAGGTGAAAGTGGAAGCGGCAAGACCACCTTGGCTCAGATGCTATTAGGACTTAGCAGTGTAACCAAGGGTGAAATAGGTTTTGAAGGTGTGAGGCGAGATATATCCTCTCATAAAAAGAAAAAGGACTACTGGAGGGGAATACAAGCCGTTTTTCAGGACCCATTCGCATCTTTTAATATGTTTTATAAGGTAGATTCTGTACTTTTAGATTGTATAAGTATGAGAGGCGGTAAAAATCTGTCAAAGGAAAGAAAGATAGAGCTTATAACAGAGGCTTGTAGATTCGTAAACTTGAAATTTGCAGAACTTACAAATAAGTATCCCTTTGAGTTATCAGGGGGACAGATGCAGAGGCTTATGATTGCAAGGATATTTCTCTTGAAACCAAAAATTTTAATTGCAGATGAACCTACATCCATGGTAGATGCATGTTCAAGAGCAACCATACTGGATATGCTACTGAAATTAAGGGATGAAAACAATATGACAATTATATTTATTACTCATGATATTGGACTTGCATATTATGTATCTGATAACGTATATATTATGGAACATGGTAAATTCGTAGAGCATGGGAGTGCAGATGATGTTATATTAAATCCTAAAGAGGATTACACCAAGAGACTAATTAGCGATGTACCTAAGATTTATGAAAAATGGGATTTATCAACTGTTGGTTAGTGAAATGGAATAAAGGTACTTAGTATTAAGTACCTTTTAATTTTTTTGTTGACAAAATAGGGAAAAGGCCTTAAAGTAAAAGTATACTAAATGAGTATACCTTAGGGAGATATATAATATGAAAATAACGCAAGAAGCAGATTATGGTCTTAGAGTAGTAATTTGCTTATGTAAATTAGGTTATGGTGAAAAGGTAGAATCAAAAATAATTTCAGAAAAAGAGGGCATACCACAAAGATTTCTTCTGAAACTTTTAAGAAAGCTTATTAAAGCTGATATCATAAAATCTTACAGGGGAATCAAGGGAGGATATGCTATCAATAAATTGCCACAGCAAATAAGCTTAAAAGATGTTATAGAAGCAATAGATGGTCCAATATGTGTTAATAGATGTGTAATTGATCCAAGCTTTTGTAATTTGAATATAAGTGGTGTATGCATTGTGCATAAAGCTATGGTAAGAGTACAAAAGAATTTAAATGCAGAACTAGAAAGTATAAACTTTAAACAACTAGTAGATGGGGAAATTTAGATATGAAATAAAGATTAGTTATGCATACCTAAACTTACCATTTAATATTAGGAGATGATTATATTGAAAATTGGATTAAGAAAACCAAGCTTAAAGAAAATGATAAGTAGCAGGACAAGTGTCAAGAGAATAATAAGACATAATCTAGGGGTAAAAGTACCTCGTGGATATGGCTGGTTTACAAATCCTAAAAAGGCAGCCTATAATCGTGTATATAATCGCACCAGTTTTAGTCTTTCTAGTTTAATAAAAAAATTATTTAAATAGAATTAAACCACTTGGAATGAAGTGGTTTAATTATTTAGGGTGAACATAACAAACTTTAATTTTTCTATTATCAAAAACCTTAATACCAGAGGTGAATACTACATTTAGTAAGTGTTTATATAATATTCTCTATAACATTCTTTGGAATTTAGAAGTGTAATTATAGTAAATAAAGTTAAGTAAGTTAAGAAGTTTTATGAATTATATGATAATATAAAAGAGTATTTAACGACATTATTTGGGAAGATTTGAAAGGAGTATTAAATGGAATATAGAGAATTTGGGAAATGTGGTTTTAAAGTTTCAACGCTTGGTTTTGGATGTATGCGATTACCTATCTTGAATGGTGATGATAAACAAATTGATGAGGAGAAATCTATATCTTTAATAAGATATGCAATAGATAATGGAGTGACTTATGTTGACACTGCATATCCATACCATAAGGGGAGTAGTGAAATTCTTGTAGGTAAGGCTCTTAAAGATGATTACAGAGAAAAAGTAAAATTAGCTACTAAATTACCTGTATGGCTTGCTCATACATATGAAGATTTCGATAAATTTTTGGATGAGCAGTTAGAAAAACTTCAAACGGATCATATAGATATGTACTTGCTTCATGCTTTAAATAAAGAAAGATGGGATGAGCTACTAAAACTAGATATTTTTAAGTTTGTTAAAAAGGCTTTAAGCGACGGCAGAATTAAGCAAATAGGATTCTCATTTCATGGTAAACTTGAATCTTTTAAAGAAATTATAGATGGATACGATTGGGATTTTTGTCAAATACAATACAATTTTTTAGATGATTATGATCAAGCTGGCACTGAGGGTTTAGAATATGCAGCCAAGAAAGGTATGGCTATTGTAATTATGGAACCACTAAAAGGTGGTAGACTTGCAAAAAATCCACCGATTTCAGTAAAAGAAGAATGGAATAAATCAGAAGTTAAAAAAACTCCTGCTGAGTGGGCATTAAGATGGGTATTTAATCATCCTGAAGTTACAACTGTTCTTAGTGGCATGAATTCCATGGAGCAGATAATAGAGAATATGAAAACAGCGGATACTGCGCTTGCAAATTCTTTGTCAGAAAGAGATTTAGAATTAATTAGTAATGTAAAGAGGCAATATAATGAATTAATAAAGGTTCAATGTACTGCATGTAACTATTGCACTCCTTGCCCTGCTGGAGTGGACATACCAAAGAACTTTGCATTACTAAATGATGCTGCAATGTATGATGAATATGAGGCTCAGTCAAAATCTTATAACAATTTAGAATTAAAACAAAGAGCGATTTCTTGCGTTGAATGTGGTAAATGTGAAGAATTATGTCCTCAACATTTGGAAATAAGAAAACATTTAAAACAAGTTAATTTGGCTATGAATAACGGTTAGAATATGATTGTAAGTGTCTAAAATCAAAATATAGCAACAAAAACTATTTTAGTTTTTGTTGCTATATTTTTGTTTTAAATAATTAAGTATTTTTGTGCGTATTATTTAAGTTGTAATTGTAAAAACTAATGTATATTAAGGCAATAATAAATATATAATTAAAAGGTGTGTGGATAATGAATAAATTAGAAAAACTAATAGATGATGGATTTAAGGTTAGAATTCAATCAAGTTCTAAATTTTGTTTAACTATTGATAATACAACGCCTAGCATGAGCTTTAACTCTGATTCTGTAGAGGAAGCTGTTGATTTAGCTTATGAGTTTGTAGGGAAACAAAAAAAAGTAGAGGATATCGCAGAAAGAGAGAAAGAAAAGGAAATAGATAAGAAAAAAGAAGAAGTAATTGAAAAAGGAAAAGAACAGGAGAAAGAGAAAGAAGAAAAAGAAGATAAAGAAGATAGAGAAGAAGAAAAACGATTATCGGAAATTATAATTAAAGTATCGAAAACTCAAGAAATAAAAATTGATCAAGATATACTTAATAGAGAATCTAAGACAACTACTTCTATTAGAACGCATACAGATGTTTGTGAAAAATTCAAAGATTTTGCAGAAGCGCATCAGGAGTTTAAAAGCATGGATTTAATTAGTATGGCACTTTTAGAATATATTGAAAAATATAAGGAAAATGAAAAATAAAAATGGACATTCTAGAGTAGAATTTTAATTGTCTACTCTAGAAGGTCCATTTTGGAACGCCAATATTTACATATTTATGATTTTTATTTAAAATATTCCTATAGAATTTAAGAAAATAATTATAAGAAGGATTGGAGATATAAATTTAATAGATACATATATAACATTTAACACAACTGCGTTATTTAAAGTTCCTTGATTTGATAACTCTAGTTTAAAGTCTTCCTTTTTAGTAAAATACCCAACGTAAATGGCTATTAAAAATCCACCTACTGGAAGCAATATATTTGAGGATAAGTAGTCAAAAGAATTGAAAAATCCTCGCTGCCCTAATATATGAATATTACTAAGGACACTTGTGGAATCGGCAGATAAAGTTGCTAGAATTCCAACCACCATTATTATGCTTGTTGTAAATAATACTGCTTTTGTTCTATCCATACCTTTTTCTTCTGTAAAGTACGCAACAGGAACTTCAATCATGGATATTATTGCGGTTGTGGCAGCGATTGCTGCAAGTAAGAAAAATGCTACTAACAGTACGTTACCAAAAGGTATTTTTGAAAATACAAGTGGTATAGTCATGAATAAAAGTCCTGGACCTTGACTAGGTTCCATGCCAAAAGAGAACACAGCTGGAAATATTGCAATACCTGCAAGGATGGAAATTAGTGAGTCTGATATTGCAACCTTTATTGCGGTACCTATCATATTATTATCATGTGTAAAATAACTTCCGTAAGTAATCATTGTTCCAATTCCTAAGGAGAGTTTGAAAAATGCTAGACCAAGAGCAGCGAGTATAACAGATGCAGTTAACTGCGAAAAATCCACATGAAATAAAAACCTTAATCCTTGTGATGCTCCTGGAAGTGTTAATGCTCTTATACAACATATAATAATAAGTATGAATAATATCGGCATAAGTGTTTTCGTTATTCTTTCAATT
Organism: Clostridium sp.; assembly: GCF_050717545.1. Lineage (GTDB taxonomy): Bacteria > Bacillota > Clostridia > Clostridiales > Clostridiaceae > Clostridium_AD. Next base: position 631 of record NZ_JBOITN010000045.1, on the reverse strand, counting down.
CCATTTCTAACTCCGGCAATTAAGATTATTGAAACTATGCAAAGCACTATAAACTGCCATACTATTGGAGATAGTGGGCCAGTTATAGTTGACATGAATTTTGCTGAGGCAATATTTGAAGTAACCCCTATAAAATCACCTTTTACTGCTTTGAAAACATAGGAATATACCCAGCCAGCAACGCAGCTATAAAAGAACGCAATTAGAAATGCTGTAGTTGTACCCATAAATCCAATTGTTTTCCAGCCTTTAGCAGCGTTCAGCTTTTTAAAAGCTCCTACCGCATTTTTTCTTGATTTTCTACCAATGTAAAATTCACATGCCATAATTGGAATGCCAACTAATACAACACATAAAAGATAAACTAAGAGAAAAGCTCCTCCACCATTGGTACCTAGTAAATAAGGAAATTTCCATATGTTTCCTAAGCCTACAGCTGAACCTAATGTTGCAAAAAAAATAGCTAATCCTGTGGAAAACGTCTCTCTTTTATTTTTTTCTGCCAACTCATATCACTCCTCGTATAATGTAGTTGTAAGCATTGATAATAAATCAGTAATAATAACTACGAATGTTATCACTCATATCTTATCTAATATTCGCAACTCATAATTTTATTTTAATTAACCTT
>NZ_JBOITN010000044.1:0-79790 GCF_050717545.1 Clostridium sp. | reverse complement strand
ACAATTTAATATCCATTTTATGTAATCATTCGTGTTTACCAATGGTCTTTTTGTTGTGCTTAAAATTAATCAAAATAATTCTAAATAAATTTCAAACTAATAGTTGACTTTAACTAGCTGGTCTTTAGTATTAATTAAAAAGGCTCTATTTACTTCAACACTTTACCACGTGCATGCAAAAATATCAATAGAAAATCACAAAATATATAATTATACACATTTAAATAAAATGATAAATTTTATAGTATAATGAAAGCTAGTATTTAATTATACTGCTAGTAAACAATCCAATTAAAAGATATTAATACGGGGGTAAAAAAAATGTTAAGTAATTCACCTATAAAGAAAATATCATCTGTTAAAATTGAATCAGAAATAGCAAACAAAATGAATAATTCTTGAAACTAAGTTCAATAGATGATAAAATTAAGGATAAATTCAATTCCATTATTTGAAATTATAAAATAATTAATAACAAAACAAAGGAGAAAAATAATATGAAAAAATTTGTTGATATAAATAGCGATATAGGAGAAAGTTTTGGTGTTTACAAAATAGGCCTTGATGAAGAGGTTCTCTCATATGTATCATCAGCGAATATTGCATGCGGATGGCATGCAGGGGATCCTATGGTTATGAGAGATACTGTGAAGGTCGCTTTGAAAAATGGGGTTGGTATTGGCGCACATCCTGGATTTTTTGATGTTATGGGTTTTGGGAGAAGAAATATGACAGTGTCTCCGGATGAGATGAAGCAGTATACCATATATCAGCTTGGAGCTTTATATGGATTTGTAAAAGCAGCAGGAGCTAAAATGCAGCATGTAAAACCTCATGGAGCAATGTATAACCTGGCATCTAAAGACGGTAAACTAGCACGTGCAATAATAGAAGGTATATGGGAAGTGGACAGGGATTTGATAGTTCTCGGACTTGCTGGAAGTGAACTTACAAATGCTGCAAAACAAAAAGGGTTAAAAGCTGCAAATGAAGTTTTTGCGGACAGGGCATACAATTCTGATGGAACTCTTGTTTCAAGAAGTCTTGATGGTTCAATGATACACGATAAGAGTATAGCTATTTCCAGGGTAATAAGAATGGTAAAAGAGGGAAAGGTTACTGCAATAAACGGTGAAGATATAAATATAAATGTGGATTCTATATGTGTTCATGGAGACAATCCAGAGGCTGCTGAGTTTGCACAAACTATAAATGAGGAGTTATCCAGAGCTGGAGTAGAAATAAAATCACTTAATCAATTTATAAAATAGGGGGAATATAAATTTATGAATAACAAATTACAAAAGAGCAAGCAAGATATGAAAAAGAAAAGTAATTGGGGTGTGCTAATTGGAGCATCATTTCTTATGGCAACTTCTGCTATTGGACCGGGATTCTTAACCCAAACTGCAGTATTTACAGAAACATTTAAAGCTAATCTAGGGTTTATTATATTGCTTACTATTATAGTAGACTTTATTGCACAGCTCAATATATGGAGAGTTATTGGAGTGTCAGGTCTTCGTGCGCAAGATATTGCAAACAAGACTCTACCTGGTCTAGGTGTTTTTCTAGCAATTCTAATATGTATTGGGGGATTTGCATTTAATATAGGAAATATTGGAGGAGCTGCCCTTGGACTTAATGTATTATTTGGCTTAAACGTTAAAATGGGAGCTATTATTAGTGCTTTTATAGCGATTATAGTATTCTCGTTTAAAGAAGCTGGAAAGGTAATGGACACTTTCGCTAAAGTTCTAGGCGTTCTTATGGTTATTCTTATTGGATATGTTGCTTTTAAGACCCAGCCTCCAGTTGGGGAGATGATTACAAGGACATTTGTACCAACTGAGTTTGAATTTTTGCCATTTATAACTCTTGTGGGTGGAACAGTAGGTGGATATATAACATTTGCTGGAGGACACAGACTAATCGATGCTAAAATTACCGGAATTAAGCATTTAAAAGATATAAATAGAAGCTCAGTACTTGCCATAACAGTAGCGTCTATTATGAGAATACTTTTGTTCGCAGCTGTTCTTGGAGTTGTTGTAAACATAGGCAAACCACTTGGTACGATAAATCCTCCAGCAGAGGCTTTTAGACTTGGAGCAGGTAATTTTGGGTACATGTTATTTGGAGTTGTACTTTTCTCAGCAGCTCTAACATCAGTGATTGGATCAGCTTATACATCTGTGTCATTCTTAAAAACACTAGCACCAGTTTTTGAAAAATACACATCAAAATTTATTATAGGGTTTATCGTTATATCAACGTTTATATTTTTAACGATTGGTAAACCTGTAAAGTTACTTGTGGTAGCTGGTTCACTTAATGGTTTAATTCTTCCAATTGCTCTTGGTATATTACTTATTGCGTCTACAAATAAGAATATTGTAGGTGAATATAAACATTCTAAATGGCTTATGTATTCAGGTTATGTTGTTGTGATATTGGCAGTAATTGCTGGTTATCAGTCTTTGGGTGGAATAGTTGCATTATTTAAATAGGAGTTGAAAATACAATATGTATGAAGAAGTTAAGTATTTAATCGCCGGAGATAGAGCTCTAGTTGTTGAATTTGGAGATAAAATTGAAGAAGAGGTTAATTCAAAAATTAGAAGTCTTACAGTTGCAATTGAACGAGATGGTATTATGGGAATAAACGAGATTATTCCAACATACAGGTCACTTATGGTAATTTATGACCCTATGATAATGGAACTTAATGAACTTATAGATGCTATAAAATCCATTATATCAAGGATGCATGAATTAAAATTGCCAGATGCTAAAGTTATAGAAATACCAACACTTTATGGAGGGGAGTATGGACCTGATATTGAGTTTGTGGCAGATCATAATAAAATAACAATAGATGAAGTGATAAAAATTCACACAGATATGGAGTATTTAATTTATATGATTGGGTTTACACCTGGGTTTCCGTACCTTGGAGGTATGAGTGATAAAATTCAGGCCCCAAGGCTACAAAATCCGAGAACTAAAATTCCGTTTGGAAGTGTAGGAATTGCAGGCAAACAGACAGGCATATATCCTGTAGAAAGCCCTGGAGGTTGGCAATTAATTGGTAGGACTCCTGTTAAATTGTATGATCCATGCAGAGAGGAGCCCGTACTATTAAATGCTGGTGATTATATAAAATTTGTACAAATAGATGAGAATGAATACAAACTTATTGAGGCTTTAGAGCTCGAAGGAAAATATAAAGTAGTTATAAAAGGCAAGGAAAGAAGGTAAGTATATGACAATAATAAAGATATTAAAGCCAGGTATGTATACTACCATTCAGGACATTGGAAGGTACAATCATCAAAAGTCTGGTATGTCCGTTTCTGGTGCAATGGATCAGTTCTCTCTAAGAATGGCTAATATTCTTGTTGGGAACGTAGATAGCGAGGCGTGTCTAGAAACTACCCTTTTTGGACTTAAAATAAAATTTGAGGGTGATGCTTTGATTGCAGTTACAGGAGGCAATCTTATGCCAATGATAAATAATAAGGCTATAGACATGTGGTCTGGTATTAAAGTATTAGGTGGTGATGAGCTTTCCTTTGGAACTCCAGAAAGCGGGTGCAGGAGTTATATAGCAATTCAGCACGGCATGGATGTGCCAGAGGTGATGGGTAGCAAGTCTACTTATGTGAAGGGTAAAGTTGGAGGCTTTAAGGGAAGGATGCTTAAGGCTGGTGACGAGATTAAAATTAACAAGGCAGGAGAAAATAGTTTTACTAGTATAAAAAAATTACCAATTGAGTTAATACCTTCGTATTACAAGGATAATATTGTAAGAGTAATAATGGGACCCCAAGATGATTATTTCACGAAAAATGGTATATACACATTTTTGGATAGTGAGTTTGAAGTTACAAATGAAGCTGATAGAATGGGATATCGGTTATCTGGTCCTAAAATTTCTCACAAAATGTCTGCAGATATTATATCTGATGGAATAACCATGGGGTCGGTACAGATTCCAGGAGAGGGAGCCCCTATAATTATGATGGCGGATAGGCAAACCACGGGTGGCTATACGAAAATTGCTACAATAATAACTCCAGATATAAACATAGTGGGACAGTTAAAGCCGGGTGACAGTATCAAGTTTGAAGTAATAAACATTGAGGAAGCTCATAGAATATATAGGAAATATATGAACGATTTTGAATTGATAAGAGAAAGCGTGGAAAAGTTTGAGCCTAGCGCAATAAATGCTAAAAGGCTAAAAGTAAGAGTTAATAATAAGCAATATGAAGTGTTAGTAGAGGAAATTATACAATAAGGAGATGGTAATGTTGGGATTTAGTAATGGAAAAGAAGCAAGAAAAGAGATAAGAGCAGAGAAATGGACAGGTATTACACCAGGATTAGCTTATGGTTATACACAGGCTAATTTGGTAGTCCTTCCTGCCAAATATGCCATGGATTTTCTTATATTCTGCCAACGGAATCCAAAACCCTGTCCTATTTTAGATATTTGCGAACAAGGGAAATTCACACCTAATTTGATTGCTCCTACGGCAGATATTCGCACAGATATCCCCAAATATCGTGTTTACAAGGATGGAATACTAGTGGAAGAAGTAAATAATATCTTGGATTTGTGGACTGATGATTTAGTAACTTTCCTTATAGGTTGCAGTTTTACATTTGAAAAGGCACTGACAGATGGTCAAATTGGTATACGCCACATTGAAGAGAAGTGTAATGTGCCTATGTATATAACAAATATAGAATGTCATCCTGCAGGGATTTTTAATGGACCTACTGTTGTTAGTATGAGACCAATCCGAAAGGATTTGGTTGAAAAAGCGGTGGCGATTACATCAAGATTCCCAGGTGTTCATGGGGCTCCTATTCATATAAGTAATCCTGAGGAAATAGGCATTAAAGACATATCGAAACCAGACTTCGGAGACTCTGTAACCATTAAAGAGGGAGAAGTACCAGTTTTTTGGGCATGTGGCGTTACACCTCAAGCAGTAATAATGAATGTAAAACCAGAACTTGTAATAACACATGCGCCTGGATGTATGTTTATTTCCGATATATTGGATGATGACTTAGCAACATTGTAATAAAAGTAGGATGTTTCTAAATCATAGTTAATAAAGCTACCTACTGATATTTAGGAAAACACACTCTAAGGAGGTTTTGAATAGTGAATCCAATTAAAATTACAGAAACAGTACTAAGAGATGGACAGCAATCTTTAATTGCTACCAGATTAACAACAAAAGAGATATTACCAATCCTAGAAAAAATGGATAAGGTTGGGTATTATTCAATGGAGGTGTGGGGAGGAGCAACTTTTGATTCATGCCTTCGTGTTCTTAATGAAGACCCTTGGGAAAGACTAAGAGAAATTCGCAAGGTTGTTAAAAACACTAAACTTCAAATGATCCTTCGAGGTCAAAATCTTCTAGGATACAAGCATTATGCAGATGATGTAGTTGAGGCATTTATTAAGAAGTCTATAGAAAATGGTATAGATATAATTAGAGTATTTGATGCATTAAATGATACAAGAAATATGGAAACTTCAATTAGAGTTATTAGAGAAACTGGAGCACATTGTCAATGTGCTATATGCTATACAACTAGTCCAGTACACACTTTAGACTACTATGTTGAATTATCAATAAAACTTGAGAAATTAGGGGCACACTCAATTTGCATTAATGATATGGCTGGTATATTAACACCATATTCGGCTTTTAAATTAGTGGGAAAATTGAAAGCGGCTGTAAAAATACCATTATGCTTGCATTCTCATTGTACTAGTGGAATAGCCTCTATGACATATTTAAAGGCTGTTGAAGCAGGAGTAGATATAATTGATACTGCTATTTCTCCATTTTCACATGGCGCATCACAACCACCTACAGAGTCCATGGTTATTACTTTAAAAGAGAGCTTGCGGGATCCCAAATTAGACATTAATTTACTTGGTGAAATAGCAGACTATTTTAGACCTATAAAAGAGAAATACAGAGAAAATGGGGTGCTGAATCCAAGAGTTATGAATGTAGAGCCAAGAACTATAACATATCAGGTTCCTGGAGGGATGTTATCAAACCTTTTATTAGAGCTTAAGGCGCAAGGGGTTGAATCTAAATATAAAGAGGTCGTTAAAGAGATACCTATCGTTCGAGAAGATTTAGGATTTCCCCCTTTAATTACGCCTCTTATTCAAATGGTAGGAACTCAAGCAGTATTTAATATATTATCTGGAATCCGATATAAAATAATACCAAAAGAATTAAAAAATTATGTTCGGGGACTTTATGGAAGCCCATCAACACCTATAAAAGATGAAATAAAAACAAAAATTATAGGAGACATGGAAATTATAACTCAAAGACCAGCAGACTTACTTGCGCCGGAGATGGACAAATATGAAAATGAAATTAGAGATTTGGCCACTTGTTATGAAGATGTGTTATCCTATGCTTTATTTCCAAGAACTTCAAAAAAATTCTTTGAGGATAGGTTAAGTGCTAATATAAATAATGATAGTTATAAAAAAATAATAACTAATACAGAGGTAAAAGAAATATATGGAATAGATGAAGAAGAGAGGATAGTAGTAGCTCTTGTAGCATCTACTATGGCAGCACGGGATAAGCCTAATTCAGAGTTTCGCATATTAAACATTAAAAGAATAAAATGATGAGTGTAATTTATTTAGGAAGGTGTTAATAATATGAGGAAGTATAAGATAACGCTAAATAACAAAGTTTTTGAAGTAGATATAGAAGAAGTAATAGAGGTAACAGGTAAAGAAGATTCTAATTTAACCAAAATTGCTAGTTTGGATAAGCAATGTGACACCCAGCAGTATTTTGGAAGCAATGAAAATGGAATAGTTTGACCAAGTGATGGTAAAGTTATTAATGCAAAAACATAGAGGTTAACATTCTCTATGTTTTTTTTGCTTTTTTTCTAAGGATAAGGATTATATGTGAAAAAAAGAATATAATTATTATATTAGATATAACTATTATATTCTAATATAACAATCGTGTTATAATTACAATATAAGTAATTAATATTTTAAGTTTAAGTAAAACATTATTTTAGAAATAAACATTAAATAAGGGAGGAAATATCGATGAATGAAATGAATAAAACAGAGATTAAGAAAAGCGAAGATAACATGTTAGAATTAAAAAACAAATTAGAGAAGTTTCACTTGGATATAAATTCTGAAAATCCAATGCAAGTTATATTAAGGGGAAATCTTTATATAGAATATGCTTTGAGAGAAAGGTTAAGGGAGAACCTTAAGAATCCCGAAATTTTAGAATGTGATAAGTTGTCATTTAGTGAACTTGCAAAATTAGTATTTACATTAGGGTTATTACCTACTGATATATTTAAAACAGTTATGAAAGTGAATCATATAAGAAATTCATATTCTCATAATCTTAAGTATAATTTTAATGATGAAGAGTATCAAAAACTTGAGGATACATTTTCACCTGAGTTCAGAAGCAATTATTTATCTTTTCTGAGAACACAGAAATTTCCTATAAATACGTTAATAAAATTGCAGACTGCTATATTTACGATATGGCAATTAATTACCAATAGATATACTATGCTAGAAAACCATAAAAACTAAGTAAGGAGGAATTGTAGTGAAAACAGCTTTAAAAGAAAGAAAGGATGTTGATAAATCTCTTACTTGGGATCTATCTTCACTATTTCAAACAGAAGAGTTGTATAATTTAGCCATAGAGGGTTTAGAAGAGATTACGTTAGAAATAGAAAACAAGTATAAAGGAAAATTAGACTGTGCTAGTATTATAAATGAATGTTTGGATAAAATGAGGGTGGTACTAGAAAGTGAAAATCTTATAGAGAATTATGCAAGTCTTAAGGTTTCTACAGATCAATCTAACCTTCGAAATCAAGCTAGATATATGAAGTCCATTAATACATTAGCGAATTTAGATAGTAGGTTAAGCTTTGTAACAAGCGAAATTAGTGAAGCTAATGAAAAAATAATAGATGAAGCAATTGAAGAATCGAAAGAAAACGGTCATTATTTAAGTGAGATAAAAAGATTTAAAAAACATTTATTACACCCGGAAGTAGAAAAGGCATTATCTGCTTTATCTGGAACACTAGATTCTTCTTACTGCACATATGAGACAACTAAACTAAGTGATATGGATTTTGAAGATTTTATTGTAGATGGCGTTAGTTATCCTCTTAGTTATGTGCTTTTTGAAGATGGATGGGAGTATGAGACTGACACTAAAATTAGAAGAGCAGCTTTTGAAGCTTTTTCTTCAAAACTAGGAGAATATAAACATACAGTAGCATCACTTTATCAGGTTCATGTTCAAAAGGAAAAAACATTGGCAACGCTTAGAGGATTTGATTCCGTTATAGACAGCTTATTATCCCCTCAACAGGTAGAGAGGGAATTATATGATAGACAAATAGATATAATCATGGAAAAGCTAGCGCCTCACATGAGAAAATATGCAAAGCTGCTTGGCAAAATTCATAAAATTGATGAAATGACATTTGCAGATTTAAAGCTTGAAGTAGACCCTACTTATGAGCCTACCATTTCTGTTGAGGAATCAAAAAAATATGTAGAGGGAGCATTATCAGTATTAGGTGAAGATTATGTAGAAATGGTAAAAAAAGCTTATGATGAAAAATGGATCGATTTCGCTGTAAATAAAGGGAAATCAACAGGCGCCTTTTGTGCGACTCCATATGGCAGTCATTCATTAATTTTAATATCCTGGTCCGAGAAAATGAAAGAAGTATTTGTGCTTGCTCATGAATTAGGTCATGCAGGTCATTTTAAATTAATAAACGAAAACCAAAATATTTTTAATGCCGAGCCATCTTTATACTTTATTGAAGCACCATCTACTATGAATGAAATGCTTATGGCAAATTATCTTATGAAAACAAATGATGAACCTAGATTTAAGAGATGGGTTTTATCCTCTATGATTAGCCGTACCTATTACCATAACTTTGTAACTCATTTATTAGAGGCCGCGTATCAAAGAGAAGTTTACAAAGTAATAGATGCAGGTGGAAGTGTGCAAGCCACAAATCTTAATGAAATAAAAAAAGGTGTGCTAGAAAAATTCTGGGGTAGTAGCGTAAAAATTAATGATGGCGCAGAACTTACATGGATGAGGCAACCTCATTATTATATGGGACTTTATCCATACACATACAGTGCTGGACTTACAATAGCTACCCAGGTAAGTAACAGAATCTTGAAAGAAGGTAAACCTGCGGTAGATGACTGGAGGAAGGTATTAAAAGCAGGAGGAACTAAAACGCCTATAGAACTTGCTAAAATGGCAGGAGTAGATATAACAACAGAAAAACCACTATTAGATACTATAGAGCATATTGGAAATATTATTGATGAATTAGTAAAACTTACTGAGGAGATGGAGTAATACAGATTGAAAAAAGTAGCAACAAATTATGTTGCTACTTTTTTCAATCTGTAAATCATATTCTGTGGAGCTGTGATATTAACGACTTACATAATTCCATTGTATTTTATTAAAATAGTCTTAATTTTTTCATTCTCACAGAAACCTAAGGGCGTTAATCCTGTAGAATTTGGTGAATTTATGTCAAAGCCAAAACCGATGAGAGCCTTTAAAAATTCTTCGAAATGTTCTTCATAACAATTGATATAATCATCATGAAGAAGAGTATTTTTATATTTATCCTTTATGTTTATATCCGCACCATATTCTACAAGAAGACTTAGAAGCTCTACAGAATAATTAAAGCTGCAATAAAATACAGGAGTTTTACCAGATATGTTGATTGAATTTACATTAGCTCCTTTTTTAAGGATCATAGTTATTACATCCATATTAGGTTTTATTCTTGCACAAAGTTTATGAAGAGGAGTTTCCAAGAACTTGCTATGATGACTGTTAACGTTAGCTCCACTGTCTATTAAAAGCTCAATAGTTTTAAAATAATTATTTTGACAATTATCAATTGCATAATAAAATATACTTTCAAGTTTAAACTCAGAATTTATATTCTTAGCTGCATTTAAATAATTTCTTATTTCATCTATATTGCCATTTTATTACATTCGTTGTGAAGAATCGATTTGATGTAAGAGGGCTTTCAATATGTTTTGAAGGAAAGGGAAATATAAAGTTCTTGGTACCTAGGTACCAAGAACTTAATTTATTTATTTATTTATGACCTTCTTCTGGAACTATACAAATGAATTTTAAGGTTTCACTTTCTATATTTTTAAATTGATGAAGCTCATTTGAAGGTACATATGCATATGAACCTTTTTCTATTATGGTTTCTTCATTATCAAGGAATAATGTTCCTTTGCCCTCTAAAATATAGTTTATATGGGGCCAAGCATGATTGTGTTTTGGAGTGTAGCCTCCCTCTTCTAATTGGAATACACGCATTACGTATCCTTCCCATCCTTCTTTTGGCGATATAAGTGTTTGCATGAAAGCATTTTTTGCTTCTGGGTTAATTACTTTTCCTGTGAAAACTTCCTTTTCGTTCGAAACTATCATTTTTAATCCTCCCTTTTATTCTTTTGCGTAAACAAATTGACAGATTATATTAATATAGAATTTATTGTTGCATCCTCATCAATAAATTTTTTAGCCATTTCTCTATTTTCTTCAACATGAATATATGTATATCGGCTAGGTTTTATTGAAGGAGCAATATCTATGGCTTTCTTAAAATCTTCTTTTCTCATTTTTAAAGTTCTAGCATAATTAAAAAAGCCTGTTTCATTTAATACCTTTGAGATTCTTTCAAATCTGTGGTTTTGAACTTTAGACATAATATAGGTAGCCATTCCAACTTGTATGCCATGAAGTTGTGGAATTTCCAAGAATTTATCTAAAGCATGAGAAATTAAATGCTCGGAGCCTGAGGCTGGTGAACTGTCACCTGCTATTTCCATAGATATACCGTTTAAGATTAGTGAATCCACTAGTTCTTTTAAGAACAAATCATCTTTAATAGTCTTAAATTTAGTTCGTACAAAACTGTTTACTGATTTTTTGGAAATCATAGTTGCAAAGTCATCAACAATTGCCTTTTCATGCTCCTCTTCAAATTTCCAATCGTACAGAGAAGTTATGTTTGAAACTAAATCACCTATTCCTGAGAAAATAAATTTATCAGGTGCTCCTTTAATTACATCAATATCTATAATTATGCCATAAGGAGTTTTAGCTGGAAGAGACTTACGTTTTCCATTGACTAAAAGTGATGCACCGGGGCTTGAAAAACCGTCATTAGAAGTTGAAGTTGGAATGCTAATGAAGGGTATTTTTTTTAAAAAACTCATGTATTTTACAGCATCTATAGCTTTTCCACCCCCGACTCCGATTAAAGCATCTACATCACTTGATATTTCAAAGGCCTTTATGCTGATTTTTTCAAAGTTTATGTCTGATATGGTTTCTATATTTGAAATCTTAATATTTGCCTCGTTTAATGAGTTTTTTATAAAAATCCCGAATAAATCATCAATACCTTCTCCAAAACAAATTGATACCTTTTTAAACATAGCTTTTTTTAGAAAGTATCCTATGTTATTGATATTACCTTTTCCTACTTCTAAAATTGAAGGAATGGCTATTCTGTGGGTTGAAGTTTTCATTTTTTTCACTCCTTATTAGTAATTTTTAATATAATATTGTATTATTGTATCTTTACTATATTATAAGGAATATAAACATATTATTCAAGTATTTTACATAATGTATGAGGTATTTCTAAAATTAATTATACAAATAATATAGGGTGAGATTTTTAAGCACGATATAAAAAACGAGAAATTCATATGTTTATAGAACTACTTATAATATTGCTTAAACTTCCGAAAAGAACACACTAAAACAGAAATTTGGTATCTTATGGTATTAATAAAAAATATATACAATAGAGATGAAATAAGAAAACTATATCAAAATTAATTATTTCTTATATAGAAAAAATATGGAGGTATGTAAATGGAGATTGATTTACCAATTGGACAAACAATCTTTATCACTTGCTTCTAAAAATAGCGAAAATGTAACGTTGAGCATAAATATTTCTAAAACATTCCAAGACATTATTGGTTTTGGTGGCGCATTTACAGAAGCAGCAGCCTATACACTGGCAAGAATGGAACCAGAAAAGAGAAAACAGATAGTAAAAAAATACTTTGACCCTGTAGAAGGATTAGGATATAACTTGGGAAGAGTCCACATTCATACTTGTGACTTTGCTCTTGGTAATTATACCTATGTTGAAGAAAATGATACAGAACTAAAAACCTTTGATATATCACATGAAAAAAAATAGGTATTTCCTTTTATAAATGAAGCAATGAAAGCTAGAAATGGTAAAATATCTCTACTTGCATCGCCATGGAGTCCACCAGCTTGGATGAAAACCTTTTTATTAAATGACTAAAATATAATGAAAGTAGGAAAAATAATCCTAATATGTTTCGTACGAAAGTTTTGGTTGACGTTTAGGTAATTTAAAATTATACTATAACTAACATTAAAGGAGAAAGGATTATGAATAAGCGTCATACAAAATTGATTGAAATAGTAAGTAAATACGAAAAGATAGAAGTAAATGAATTGTCAAAACTTTTACGGGCATCTCAAGTTACCATTAGAAAGGATTTGATTTATTTATCAGAGAAGGGTATTCTGCGAAGAGAGCGGGGATATGCCTTATTAAAAAGTAAAGACGATATCAATTACCACATGGCTTTTCATTATGAAAAAAAGCAAAAGATAGCTAAGTCGGCGGCAGAATTGGTAGAGGATGGGGAAACTATTATGGTGGAATCCGGATCTATCTGTGCAATGTTTGTAGAACAGCTCATATCTATCAGGAGGGGTATTACGGTGATTACTAATTCCTCTTATATTGCCAATTTTATTAAATATAATACTGATGTCGAAATTATACTCTTGGGTGGTAATTATCAAAAACATACTCAAGCTATGGTAGGCCCTATGACTAAGGAATGTGCGAAAAATCTTCATGTGGATAAAATTTTCATGGGAACAGATGGGTTTTCCATACAAACGGGATTTACCGGAGTGGATTTAATTCGCGTCGATACGTTGAGAGCTCTAGCCGCTTGTGCAAATCATACCTATATTTTAACAGAATCTGCGAAGCTAGAGCATGCCAGTGCAATTCCATTTTTACAGATAGAGGATGTTTATCAGTTAATTACTGATAAGGATATTTTACCTGAAATTCAGTCGTTTTTAGAATCCAAACAAGTGAAACTACAATTCGTTTAAATTAGCTTCTTCGGTGCTGCAACAAAAAAATTAAAAAGAGAAAAGGGGATTTTTATGGAATATTTATTGGACTCAGCAAATTTAGAAACAATCAAAAGGTTTATAGAATATTTTCCGATTACAGGAATCACTTCTAATCCAAGCATTGTAAAAAAGGAAGGAAAGATTGACTTCTTTGCACATATGAATAAAATTCGGTCTATTATCGGTCAGAATAGGACTTTACACATTCAAGTTACTGCAACTGACGTAGAGGGTATGTTAAGGGATGCTGATAGTATTTTAAGTAAAGTTGATGGTAAGGTATATATTAAGGTACCAGTTACTATAGAAGGTTTGAAGGTAATGAAAATATTAAAAGCACGTGGCATTAATGTAACAGCAACCGCTATTTATTCAAAGGCACAAGGCTTTCTTGCATTAGAAGCGGGCGCTGATTATATGGCACCTTATTATAACCGTATGGAGAATCTAGAAATTAATCCGGAAGATGTTATTGCTTCTTTCGCAAAGATGATTTCCCAATATGGATATTCTACTAAAATTGTGGCTGCAAGTTTTAAAAATATAGGCCAGGTTAATAAAGCATTTTTAGCTGGTGCACAGACTGCAACAGTAGCTCCTGATGTATTAGAAGGTGCATTTGCTATGCCATCTATACAGAAAGCAGTGGATGATTTCACAAGCGACTGGCAAATAATTTATGGTGATAAGACAATAGCTGATTTAGATTAAGGGTAAAACACGGCTGTTAATAAGGAGTAGTATATTATGTCAAAATACGTAACCCCAATATCGAAAAGTACAAGAAATATTTTGCAAGTTTTGGTTAATGAAGAAAATCCGATTTCTGCGGATAAAATTGCCATATACATCAAGTCTTCAAGAAGGATGGTGTATTATGGCATTGGGAATGTTAAATATTTGTTGAAAAATATGGGCGCTGGTGGAATAGGGAACAATGGTGGAACCTATTATCTGACTGCAAAGCAGCGCGACATGGTTCAAAAATTATTAAATGGAAAAAATAATATAACTGATAAAACGGATCGAATCAGTTATATTATTTGCAGTACAATCTATTCTGACAATATAATACGCTTAGAATTGCTTTCTCAGAAGTTTGAAATCACTAAAAATGCCACCCTTTATGATTTGGCAGAGACAAAAGAAATACTAGGTAAATGTCAGCTAAAATTAATGAATTCCAGAAAGAATGGATATTATGTAGAGGGAGATACCTTCCGAAAGAGATCCGTTTTTTTGGATTACCTTTCTCAGTTATTGAAGAATAATAGCTACACCAGCTTGGATATTTTTAAACGTGAGACTATTGATTTATATATAAGTAAATTGAAACAAGTGATTAAAGAACTTGAGATTCAGCTAGATGAGAATGATATTATAACGCTTTCTTACTTATTAGTAGTAATACATGAATTTCCAACTACATATCAGTTTAATGTGGTTGATTTGAAGTTTATTAATACTTCTAATGAGTTAAAAATGATTGATAAATATTTTACGGAATTATTATATCATGAGCGGATTTATTTAATGATATATCTTTTAAGCTATTCAAATAATAGAACATTTTTACAAAATAGTAATGACAAGGATTTTTCTTTGTTAGATCTAGCAGCAGAAATTGTAGCGATGTTTGAAAAGTTATCATGTCTAAATTTTGAAAAGCGCGAGGAACTAATTGATTCCATATATATGCATCTTAAACTTTCTTATTATAATTATTGTTATTCAATACCTAACATAAATCCTCTGCTTGAGGAGATAAAAGAGAATTATACAGATTTATTTACAATTACGCAGCTATGTTGCAAGAACCTTAAGGATAAGTTTCCGTATATGCTTTTTGAAAGCGAAATTACTTATTTGACCATGCATTTTGGTGCTTTTATGAAAAATGCAAAAAAGAAGATAACATGTGCAAATGTATTAATTACATGTTTGAATGTTACAACTAGCTCTAGACTGCTAAGGACGGAAATTGAAAATCAATTTGATAATATTATTGTTGTTAATACTATCAAACCAAATGAAGTTAATTCTTATTGCGAAGAAACAAAAATAGATTTTGTGATTTCAACTATAGACTTTACCTGTAAGTTTCCACTAATATTAGTGCATCCGATTCTAACGGTAGAAGATAAGTCGAATATTGCTTCTTTAATGATGATTTTAAATATTGAATATAAAACAGATAGTAGGCAGTTTAAGGCACTTTTGAATATTGTAAAAAGAAATGTGGATGAAAAAGTCTACATCAAAATTAAAAAAGAGATGCGGGATTATTTAAATGCAGGTGGTTCATTGATAAATATCCCTGGAAGTCATCAGGTGACGCTTTTTGATATGATAAAGAAGTATGGTGTACAAATTCATGAGAAAGAAGAAAAATCCTGGGAACAAGCCATTCAAAAGACCTCAGAAGTATTATTAGTAAATCATTGCATAACTGAACGTTATATTGATGTGATAATTTCTTTGGCTCATGAGCATGGCCCCTATTTTGTAATTAGTCCACAGATTGCAATTGCGCATGCACAGCCTAAAGATGGTGTAAGTAAAATAGGTCTATCACTAAGTATATATAAAAATGGACTAGATATTATGGGAAAAGAAAAAGTACAATTTCTATTTGTACTGGCAACGCCTAATCAAAGTGAACATATACATATTCTACAGAATATTGCATGTTTAAATGAGCAACCTGAAGTAATGAATCAGATGCTTGAAGCAGAGTGTGAAGAAGATGTTTTTCGTGTTTTAAATGAACTGTTTAAAGATGATATGAAGGTATAGTCAAAATTATTGCACAGATATTAATGCAATAGGTTGGACTTTTAATTTTACACAAGAAATGCGATACTATAATTAATAAATGTGCATGTTTAGATCATATTTTGTGTAGATGAAGGAGGATGTTTTCACTATGTTAAATCTCATTTTGAAATTTATTGTACAGTTCCTATCAAACCCAACTATCTTGATTGCATTGATTGTTATGATTGGTCTTCTTATTCAAAAGAAAAAAACACCAGATATTATCAAAGGAACTATTAAAACAATTATTGGTTTTAGTTTAATTAGCGCAGGGGCTGGTGTTGTAATTGGGTCACTCGATCCTTTGAATACACTGATGTCAAGTACTTTTAATTTAACAGGTACACTTCCGGTTAATGAATCTGCATTTGCTGTAGCTTCTGCAAAATTTGGAACAGCACTATCCGGAATAATGGCAATTGCATTAATTGTTAATATTGTTCAAGCTCGTTTTTCTAAATTTAAATTTGTATATTTAACCGGACATGAAGTTATGTGGGTTTCAACAGTATGTGCTATTTCTTTGAATGCACTAAACATGCCTACATGGCAGGTTATCCTTTGCGGCGGTTTATTAACAGGAACTTATATGGCTGTTTCTCCAGCTTTAATTTATAAATCAGTTTGCAAGGTTACGGGTTCAAAGGATTTAGCAGTTGGACATAGCGGAATTATTTATTATTGGCTTGCTACTCAAATTGCTCGGTTAACAGGCAATAAAGAAAAATCTGCAGAAGAAATCAAAGTGCCTAAATCGTTAAATATTTTACGTGACTTAACGATTTCTCTGTCTCTAGCAATGATATTTGTTTATCTTGTTGTTAGCGTACTTGCGATGATATTTGCTCCAGAAGTGGCAACAAAAACTTTTGCAGGAACAAATTTAATCATTTTTTCTATTACTTATGGTGCACAATTTGCAGTGGCTATTTATATTATTCAGGCTGGTGTTCGTATGTTTGTTGCAGAACTTGTTCCAGCATTTAAAGGTGCTGCTGATAAATTTATTCCTAATGCAGTACCGGCTGTTGATATTCCAATTTTGTTTCCATATCAGCCAAACTCAGTTTTAATTGGTTTTATCAGTGCAACTATTGGATGTATTATTGCATTCTTCATACAGGTTGTATGTGTAGGTACACCAATTGAACTTCCTTTAATTCTTCCTACTTTGTTTTGCTCATTCTTCTATGGAGCAACATCAGGATGTTTATGTAATAAAGAAGGTGGTTTTAGAGGTGCAATACTTGGATCAGTATTTACTGGATTTGCAATTAGTATCTTCCCAGCTTTATTGATTAAGTTTGGAAAGGTTTTAGTTGATGGAACAACATTTGGTGGTTCCGATGCAGCTGTTATCGCTATTTTCAATACGCAGGTTGGACGTCTTATCTCAGGTACTGGTATCTTGATTGTTACTATTATCTTATTCCTATCACCAATTGTTTGGTCGGCACTTACAGCTGGCAAACCTGGTATTACTGAAAGGAGGAGTGAAAATGAAAATTTCTAAAATTTTATGTTGTTGTATGTCCGGTTTAGGATCTTCTTTTCTTGTTGAAATGAACTTGAAAAAGGTGCTTACTAAGTTAAACATTAGTGATATAGAGGTGAATCATGCAGGGATTTATGATGCTTTTCCAGGTGCGGCAGACTTATTTATCTGTTCATCTGATTTATATGAAGAATGTGCGAAAGTAGGAGATACAATTTCAATTGATAGATTGACAGATATTAATGAACTAGAAACGAAGTTATGTGCATATATGGAAAGTCATAAATAAAAATAAGTTTATGACTTTATAAAATACATGAAGCAGTAAAGGGCGGTGGGAATGGAATGATTTCAGATATGCTGCAAAAGAAAAATGTTCAAATTCTTGATAGTGTGTCAGACTGGCAAGAAGCCATATATATTTCTACAAGAAAATTAATTGAGCAGGGATATATTACACAAAATTATCCGAAGGCAATAATTGAACTTACAGAAAAGCATGGCGCATATTATGTACTGTGTCCTGATGTAGCACTTGTCCATGCACGTCCGGAAGATGGTGTAATCCATAAACAGTTAGCACTTACTCTTGTCAAGTCTCCTATAACATTTAAGGGGAAAGAGGATACAGTTCGGTTGATTATTACTCTAGCTGCAGAAGATGCAGAGAGCCATGTGGAAGTGCTTCAACAAATAGCACAAATTCTTTCCGACGAGAAACGAATCCAATCATTTATGGAAATGAAAGATGTGGTTAGTTTATATGATGAGTTTGTAAGGATACAGTAAAAATATAGAATGTTGTACCAGTTGAAAGATTTTAGTAGTTATTATAAATAGGGGTTATGATTTTTTAAAATCATAACCCCTATTTACATCTATAAAAAGCGGGTGTTATTTTTTAGCTAGTTTTTATTAAAGTGAACATCCATTTGTGGGTACGGTATTGATATATTTTCCTCATCAAAACGTTTTTTTACCATTTCAATGAGATCGTAATATACTGTCCAATAATCAACTGAGTTAACCCATGCTTTAACTAAATATACTATAGCACTGTCTCCATGCTCAGACATTCTTATAAATGGCTCAGGTTCTCCAAAGATTTGAGAATGGTTATCAACAACCTCTTTTAAGACCTGTATAACTTTAACAGAATCAGCATCATATCCGACACTAAAAGTAAGGTCTACTCTACGAGTGTCGTTTACTGAATGGTTAACTATAGTGGCATTTGATAGGTTCCCGTTTGGTATATAGATCACCTTATTATCAAATGTAACTAATTCTGTATTAAGAATTTGCATCTGCTTTACAACCCCTCGGTATCCATCTGCTTCAATGTAATCTCCGGATTTGAATGGTTTTGTAACCAATAATAGAATACCGCCTGCAAAATTAGATAAGGATCCTTGGAGAGCAAGCCCTATGGCGAATCCTAACGCAGCTAATGCGGCGACTATAGAACTAGTATCAATTCCTAAAATTTTAATAATAGAGATAACTAAAAATATTTTTAATATTATATTTACTAAGGATGAAACAAATGATTTTAAACTATTATCAATGGAGAATTTGACCATATACTTACTCAATTGACGAGTAGTCCATTTAATTACTATTAATCCAATTATTAATGTTACTAGAGAGAATACTATGTTTTTAACAATGGGAATACCTAGATCAATTATATTATTCATAAAATTACTCCTTTCACTAAAAGTGGCTTTAAATATACAAGGAACCACAAGAATATTTATATTATATCATGAATATAGAAAAAAATGATTTTTAATATAGAATAGAAGTTATTTTAAACCTTCATAATCTTCCCCTAGGGTCGTGAACAAATTGTGAAGTAATTTGTTTTAATAATACTACAATAATTTTATTGGAAAATAGTTAATGAAAAATAGTAAAAATATAACTTCTGGGTTGTGGTATAATTGGATTAATAATGAGAAAGGTTGTGAAGTTATGATACCTCAATTAAGCACGAAACCTACATACGGAGAGTTTCTTGAAATAACAAAAGATATAGAACGTGTTGAATTTATAGATGGAGAAATAATTTATATGTCGTCACCTAGTGTTGAGCATCAACGAATTCTAAATAAAATCAATATTCATGCTTCAGAATACTTTAAAAACTCCCAATGTGAAGTACTGATTGCTCCATTAGATGTTGTATTAGAAAATGAAGAAATAAAAAACAAGAAATCTGTTCAACCAGATATTATGGTTATTTGTGATAAATCAAAGTTCAAAGAAAACACTTATGAAGGGGTTCCTACTATAGTTATTGAAATAACATCACCTTCTAATGCTAGTCATGACACTATTACAAAGCTAAATTTATATGAAAAATTTAAAATACCAGAATATTGGATAGTTTCGCCTAAAAACAAAGCTATTACAGTATATAAGTATGAAGACAAGGCATACGGAGAAAGTACGATATACACTAAAGATGATATTGTAAAATCAGAAATATTTAAAGAGTTTTCAATAGCTATAAAAGCAGTATTCGACTGATAATCTTAATAATGACTTGAATTACTAGCGGTATCAAATCCAACTCCACAATTATTATAAAGCTATTCCTCTTTCGGGGAAAAGTTTTTAATGAGTATAGTTTTTGGAGTTCACATTGCATTAAGACCCTTATCAAAAACTGTTTCAGTTTTTGATAAGGGTCTTAAGGTTTATTTTTTAGAACTTAATACAATATTCATGATATAATATGGTATATATTTTAGTCGGCTAATGGAGGGCATATTTTATGATACGAGACTTAACAAAGGGTAGTCCAGCTAAAATTATTTTAGTTTTTACGCTGCCATTACTTATAGGTAATATATTTCAACAATTTTATAGTTTAGCAGATACTCTGATTGTAGGACGTACACTTGGAGTAAATGCACTAGCGACAGTAGGCTGTACTGGGAGCATAATGTTTCTTATACTTGGATTTTCACAAGGACTAACTGCTGGATTTTCCATAATCACGGCTACGTGCTTTGGAGCTGGAGATGCACAGGGGGTAAGACATAGTTATGTGGCAAGTATTATACTAAGTTTATTAATCACAATGGTTCTAACAATTATAAGTGTTATATTCGCACGCCCAATTTTAGAGATAATGCATACACCACCAGAAATAATAGAAGGTGCTTATAATTTTATAATTATAATTTTCAGTGGTATTGTAGTTTCCATGTTATTTAACTTGTTTTCTAATGTTATGAGAGCTTTGGGAGACAGTCGAACACCACTAATATTTTTAGCTATTGCTAGTGTTATAAACATAATTTTAGATTTCGTATTCATTTTAGGATTATCAATGGGGGTTGAAGGAGCAGCTTTTGCAACCACAATATCTCAAGCAATTTCTGCTATATTATGCTTTATATTTATCACGAAAAGAATGCCTATTTTAAAACTTCACAGGAGTGATTGGCATTTAACAAATAAAATCATATTGGATCATTTAAGAATGGGACTTCCTATGGCATTCCAGAATTCTATTATAGCAATCGGTGCAATTACTATTCAATTTGCACTGAATAATTTAGGTGAAGTAGCCGTAGCTGCATACACTGCAGCACAAAAAATTGATATACTAGCTATTCAACCTATGATGTCATTTGGTATTACAATGGCCACATTTGTAGCCCAAAACTATGGTGCAGGTAAAATAGATAGAATTCGTATTGGTATAAAACAATGTAGTATCATATCAGTAGGTTTTAGTATTATTGTTGGTCTATTTAATATTTTAGCTGGACATTTTATGATATTACTTTTTGTAGGGGATAAGCAACCAAAAGTAGTATCTCTTGCACAAACTTATTTAAACATCAATGGATCAATGTATTTTGTGTTAGCACTGCTTTTTATTTATAGATTTAGTCTTCAAGGATTAGGACAGAGTCTTGCTCCTACTTTAGCGGGGGTTATGGAACTAATTATGCGAACCTTTGCTGCTATTATTTTATCAAAGTACTTAGGTTTTACAGGTATATCCATGGCCAATCCTCTTGCATGGATTGGTTCTTGTATACCTTTAGGAATTGCTTACTATATAACTCATAAAAAATTGTATGGATTGAAGAAGCCCAAATGCATAAGCGAAAAATAATTGTGATTGTCAAAACAGTTATGTTATATTTCTTACCTTCTTTGCAACGTATATTATGCATATGAAAATAACAACTAATGAAATGATTAGTGTAGTTATAATTCCAGGATATTTACCTGCAAATCCACTTGAGGAAACATGTTTGATGAGTATGCCTAAGTAGGCCCAAAATATAACTATGCCATAAGGAATATCTTTATTTTTTAATGTTGTAGTCATACCAATAATAAGCCCAACAAATAAAATAACTATTGTCCAAATTTGTTCAGATATGCTCCAACCATTCCAGCCTAAACTAACAAGCAATGTGGAGGCATTAGCTATTGTTGCTACAGTAATCCACCCAAAATAAACGCTAAAAGGAAGTTTTACAAATAATTTTTCCTTTGAGGTTAGTTGTGTGGAATTTAGTTTGATATTAATTTTAATTAAGCAAACTAATATTACAACCATTAAAATCATGGAAAGTGTTTGCTAATGCATTAACAGTAACCATAAGAATAAAACTGAGCACAGTGAAAGTTTTTATAATTTTTACGCTTGTTTCTTGTGATATTATTAAATCACACTCCAATCTTATTATTATTTATAAGTCTACTCTTATTCTACTTAAATTTCCATTAAATATACCATGAAAATCACTAAGCTCAGTTGGCGAACCCATTATTATAATGGATTAATTAGATAATTTTAAAAGAAAATAAAGAAAAGCTTATCGAACAAATAGCAATCTGTTCGATAAGCTTTTCTTTAACAACAAAGATTTCTAAATATTTTTTTCACAATTAGTTTAAAGAATACGTATAATATAGTATCAAACATTTGGGAGCGATATTATGAGTAAATATAAAACCGTTAAATATAAGCCTATAGGTCCAATCAATGTATATTCATATTTTGTTAGTAGTAATCCGCCTACATCTTTTAATTCTATTAGTATATATCCTAGTATTGATAAAACTGCGTTCATAGGTCCTTTCTCTAGCATTATAGGTGATGTGATAATCTGTAAAGATGTATTTATTGGATGTAATGCAACGCTTAGAGCTGATGAAGGTACACCATTTTATATTGGATTTAAAACTAATATTCAAGATGGAGTAATATTACACGGATTAAAAGATATGAAATTTACTGTAGATAAAAAAGAGTATTCTATTTATATAGGAAATGAGGTTAGTATTGCTCATGGAGCTTTAGTTCATGGTCCATGCATTATTGGAAATAATACTTTTGTTGGATTTAATGCCATTGTTTTTAATGCTATTGTGGAAGATGGTTGTTATATTGATTTGGCAGCTATTGTTACTGATGGAGTAAGGATTCACGCTAACAGATATGTTCCTGCAGGAGCAATAATAAACACTCAAGAAAAAGCAAATGCTTTAGGACTGGTAGCACAAAGCAATGAAGAATTCGCTAAAGGAGTAATTAAATCTAATGTTGAACTTTCACAAGCTTATTCTCTAAAGTTTGGTGATACCAGATGTAGTTGTGGTATTTGTTGTAATAGGGACACTTTTAAAAACTTAGAAAATAAATCATGAAGATAGTATCTTAAGGCAATATATATAGATATAGTCGAATAAAGTGATAGAATATTGTTAATATTCTATCACTTTATGTTTGCGTAGGGGATAAAAAATTGTATTATAAAATTATAAATTGATATTAAATTAACGCCCAAGCTATATAATGAATAAAATATATTTAAGGTATGCCTTGGCAACTGCGTGTTATGTAAAAGGAGCACAGGACATTTTAGAAAGATTCGCGGGTATCTTGGAAGTTGAGGTTGGAAAGACAACGAGTGGAAAAAATTAATTTTCAAGAGGAAAGAGCAAAAGCTTTGTATGATGAGGATAAAAATCTTCCTATTAGAAAATCACATAAGAATCCATATATAACTAAAATATATGAGGAGGGATATTATCAAACAAAAATTGGTAACGCAGTTCCCAATTTCTGTTTGTTGCTTCTTTATATATTTAGTTTTTCTACCATATTTTCCATTGACTTAAATTCACCCATGTCTAGCCAGTCATTATCACTGATAGGATATACGCCTACTGATTCTCCCTTTTCTATACTCCTTGTAATTAGTTCTGTCATATCAAAACAAGTATCTTCCGGAATATATTTAAGTACCTCTGGTTCTAACAAATACATGCCTATATTTACTAAAAACTCATATTTAGGTTTTTCCATTAATGAGTCTATTTTACCATTTTCATTCAGTTTAAAAACTCCATATGGAATTATATAGTCTTTAAGGGCTACCACCACTGTAATTTTATAATTATGCTCCTTATGATACTCCACAACCTTAGAATAATTTGTGTTAACTAATATGTCACAATTAGTTACAAAAAAACTATTTTTCAATGTATTCTTTAAAAGGGTTAGACTGCCTGCTGTACCAAGGGGTTTACTCTCTTCTATAAACGAAATATTATATGGACCTGCTTCATTAAAATAGGCCTTAACTATCTCTTTTTTATAATTTATAGTAAGATAATAATCATTAAAATCATACTCCAAAAACTTATTTATAATCCTCTCTATTATCGGTATATCTCCTATGGGTAATAATCCCTTTGGTATAATAGTAGAATATGGCTTAAGTCTTGTTCCTTTTCCACCGGCCATAATAACCACAGCAATATTATTAATATTAGTATAGTTAAATTTCTTATGATAAAGGTCATTCCAAAAAACTATATCCACAACCTCTTTATTTTCATTTACAATAGGAATTGCTTCAATATGCTTACTCATCATGATTTCATTTGCATGATGTATATTAGTATGTGTTAAAACTATTGGTGAGTGATTCATTATAAGCTCTACCTTTAAGGAAATATCCCCGTTTTTTAGTATCCATCTTCTTATATCACCATCAGTAACTACTCCAATTAATTTGGTATCTTCTATTACTAGGGCTATTCTTTTTGTACTCTTATCTAACTTTTCAATTGCGTCTCTAATTGAAATTTCTTTGTTTATTAAAACTTTACTTATATCCATAATATTTACACTCCATTTTTATTACTAAATATTATATAAATCGGTTTTGATTTAAGGATCGACTACTAATCTCTTATTAAAGGAGGAAACATGCATAGCTTATAATCAACATTACATTGCTTTTGGAGACATATACAGTATGCTCCATCTTCCTTGGACATTGTATAACATAAATCAGTTATTTTACATGGAGTATAATTGTAATCAAGTTTTTTAACTTCAATAATAACACCCGCTATACTATTCCCATTTAAATCTACAACTTTTCCTGATAAAATAACTGGGATTTTTCTTTTAGCAGCGCTCCAATAAGAATATGAATATTTTTGTCCATTAATATAATAGGTTACACTAAGTGATTTTTGGTTACTACACACATATTCCCCCCTTAATACTATCTACAACGTACAAAGTCTCCAACTATTTAGTCATATTCAACAATTGTTGCCTTCCTACAAATATTACAGTTTCAAGGGAGAATATGCTGTGAATTCATATATCATATAAGATATTGGTATCACCTTAAATTGATATTCACCTTTGTCATCAGTATAGGTGTATCCTAATATTTTTCTTTCCTTATTTAATGGGTTTATCTCAACAACTTTTATTGAAGCACCAACACTTGGAACGCATTTGTATGCATAAACAGTTCCCTTTATAAGAGTACTTTTCTGTACGTTTAGAATTAAATTCAATATATTTTTTTCACATGGGTTTAAGGATTTGCCTCTAATTAAAATGCAATTATTATTATTATTATTGCTCATTTACTTTAAAGTAATCGTAATTACTTTTTATTTTCTTCTTCGGGCTTAGTTATTATAGTTGCTGTTATAGTATCATCTGAGGCATCCTCTGCTGAAATCACATTGCCATAAATTTCTTTCCCATTAATTATCATTTTAACAACGGGGACATCTTTGTATACTTTTCCATCTATTTCCTTTTCCATAATACCCTCCAGATTTTAAAATTTATTTTCTATTTTATATTATGACTTTCATTAGATTTTGTTACTGTTTCTATAATTAACTGTTGTACTTCTTTTAACATTTTTTTCATTTCTTTAAAATATAATAGGAAGCATTGGCTTTGATACTTTAAATTTGATGTTAATCTATCATAGTCCTTTGCATACATACTAAACTTTAATTGCTTAATATCAAAAATAAATTTATTAAAATATCCTCCTAAAAATGCATTTTCTGGTGAGACCTCAAAATTATTGATTATTTCAAGGATTTCAAGAAACTTTTGTAGCTCTTCATCATCGTCATCTATGTCAACTAAGGATTTATTGTCATCACATTGGGATAGCTCTATACATAAATTTTCCCCACTCTCTGCGTTACTAGTAGAGAAATCTATATAATCTAAAATACTACTTATTACTGCTTTTGAATCTATATTTATATCTCTAGAGGCTTCAAAACACTCCTTAACGTTATAAAATATATTAAGTTTAAAAACTTCATTTAACTCTAAATGATCAGCTCCAATAATATCAGCTCCATAAGAAGCATTTATATACTTTGTAGTATTTGTTTTTGTATCTGTTTCAATATATTCTTCTAATTTTTTCCTAAACTGATTTAATGTTGCAGTAGTTTTAATATCATTTCCATATACATCTTTTACAATAGTAGCTGCCATAAGGTTTAAGTTGTTATCTATTTTAAAAGTTGCTGATTGTGAATGATGCTTATTATAGGTATATGCAAGATCTTGTCCCACTAAAATTATTGGATTGCACCCTAAAGTACGAGCTATATCCACACAGGTATGTGCGACTGATCCTCCAAGGTACGTACCCTTTAAGGTATTAAGTTCTTCTATAATTTTTGAAAGTAATGTTGATAAATATATTTTTTCTCCTTTATAATCTTTAAGGATTTTTCTATTACTATATTCATAGAAAACCAAAGGTGTATCACAATCTAAATATTCCTTCATCATTTCATAATTATCGTCTATTGGATCAATTGATACTAAAAGATCTGGTTTTATTCCATTTTCTAAAAGAGTCTTTAAGGTTCTACTCCCAGCTACAACGATAGACTTTTCAACTAACTCCTTATTCTTAACCATATCCTCTATATTCTTTTCTAATGAAGGTCCTGCTGACACAATAAAGGCGGGTACATTCTTGTTCTTTCCCTCAAAGCTATTTATACCAGTGGACTGATTTATAATATCCAAATTACATATTAAATTTTTAATAAAAACCTCTCTAAATCTATTAGAAATAGTTATACTAGACGATGCAGTATGGAAGGCACAATCTAAAGTCTCTATAAAGAAATTATATTCTTCCTCATATATTTCACTATAATTACCAAATGCGTGTACATATAAATTATTAAAACTTGAGGAATTTATAAAGGAATATAATTGACTTTTAATTTTATCTTCTTCGAAGAAAACAAGTGCTACCTTTTCATTAGATATTTTCTTATTTTTTAAAAAAATTTCTTTATTAGGTTCAAAAATTACTACTTTATTTTTATCACACATTAGCTTATATAAATCAATAAGGTATTCTCCCGTATCAAGACCAAATATAATGATAATGGAATCAAATCTTAAGTCAGATACATTTTTTATCAGGTTATCTATATCTTCTTGATAATTTCCTCGATTCCCTAAAAAGTAGTCAACATTATCCTTTTTTATTTTAGAGACATAATGACCATCTAATGTTTTATATCTTCTCATAAATTTCCCCTTTTTATATAACGAGGATGGGATAAAATCCCATCCATTTATTAGTTTTTTATTACTTGCCGTAAAATTTAATTTTTAATGCAACATTAGCTTTAACAGTAACTCCATATCTTCCTTGGCCATCTGTAAATGTTGTATGATTAGCTGAAGTACTTGTTGGATTTGTACTTTCCCAAACAGCAACTGCTCCACTAGCCATTGCTGTACCAGTTGGTGATAAAGCTGTTCCTTTTAATAGTGCCATTACCCAAGCTGACGTAGATATATTTTGCACAACCATTGTTCCTGAGTCAACTACTGTTGCAAGTATTGCTTTTGTTCTGGGTCTATAATTTGCCATACATTTATTCCCCTTATCAATTTATTTTTTATCTTTATAATATATACGTCTCAATAATATTTCTACAATTACTTTACTTTTTAAATGAATCTTTTTTAACAATTCTAAAGTTGATTCTAGAATTGAAACATATACAATATAGTATATAAATCTGATAGTTTTTTGTTACTGGTCATGCTAAAAATTATTATTATATTTTATAGTAAACTATTAAGTATTTAGTCTACAATCTCTATTTATCCTGGAGAATAAACAGTAATTCTGTAAAAACATCTTGATTTTAATGGAAGAGATATACCATAGCTTCCATCTGGTTGCGAAAAAGTTACTCCTATATTATTTTCTTTAGGAGGATTATATTTCATATTTATTAGCGTAACCTCTAACGCTGCAGATGGTAGTGGTTCTCCTATAGGGTTAAAAACAATTCCTGTTAATAGAAAGTATTTCTCTTTAGAAAAACAAAAATCAAGATCAATAGTTTCATTTTTAGCTAACTCATATCCAGTTAAAAATTTTCTCACTACTGCGCACATGTTTTAACCTCCTCATAAATTATATATATTATCTTTTATTAACTGTGGTAATCCGGAACTATAATCTAATAAAAATCCACCTGGTATTCTAATATTACTATCTATATTTAATTTACTATTTAAGAAAATACTATTACAGTGACTTTTATAGAACTTTTCAAACAATTTTGGAAAATCTGCATCTAAGCCATGAATAGTAGATTTAAAAATCACATTATCAATATCCTTTTTTTTAATTAAGTTAAATATAAGGTTTGGAATATCCTTTACAGCTGCGTATTTATCCTTTGCAGTTATCAAGCTATCATTTTCTCCGTGATAAACTACTATTTTACATTTGTTTTCAACTTTCTCATATAGATTTTTAATTCTCAATCCTTTTAGAGGCGATCTTGCAGTTCTTATTTTATAGTCATATTTAACTACTAATACGGAATTTCCTTTAGTTCTTATTAAATATCTAATATTATTACAATACACCGGGTATATCCAAGCAGAATTATCTAATAGATGTGTGTATAATCCTCTAGACATCATGTTGCATAAATAGCCTAAGTAGCTACCATGAGAGTTTCCCATAATAATTATCTTATTAGTATTAAAATTAAGTTTCTTCCTTTGTAAGTATTTTATGACCTTAATAGTTGCAACAATGTTATCTAAAGCTTGCATTACCCCCATATCATTAAAATTCTCTATGGATTCATGCAAATTGCTATTGACTATAATTTCATTTTTATATTTCAAATCAGTATTTAGAAATTCATTTACATTCAATTTATTATTTGAATAAATTCTTTTAGCGTTCTCATTTGTTGTGCTAATGTTTAATCTTATTAAATCTATGTTTTCTACCGTAATATCTTCTAAACCTGCTTGCATATATTCATATCCAAAATAATCACATTGAATGGTTACGAGATTGTATTTATCAGCGAATTCACTTCGCATTTTTTTGTATACATTTGAATTACATTGTGCACCGTACCCTGCTATTAAAAGTAAAATTCCTGTTTCGTCATTAACTCCTCCGCCAGGAATGCTGTATTTAACATGAAATTTTCTTTTCTTATAATTATTTTGAAAATAGTCATCAACATAAATACTATTGTGACCATAACATATAACTCCATAATTTTTCGCCATAATAATTCTCCTAAAAAAAGTATTTATATTAATATATGATTATTTTAATTTATGGTTCTTTTTAAGCAAAACAAACATTATTTGATGTAACTATTAATATACTTGATAAGGAGAAATTAGTTTTAGAATGATTTTAAATAATACTTATACCAGGGGGATAATTATGTATAAGAATAAAAAGTTTCTTGCTATTATTCCAGCGAGAGCTGGTTCAAAGGGTATACCAAATAAGAATATTATAGATATATGTGGTAAACCACTTATAGCTTATACAATAGACGCGGGAAAGAAATCTAAATATATAGATGAAATAATTGTATCAACTGATAGTGAAATTATAAAGGGCATAGCACAGCAATATGGCGCTAAGGTACCTTTTTTAAGACCAAATGCTTTATCAAATGATAAAGCGAAATCTATAGACGTTGTGATACATGCAATTGAGT
The DNA here is from genome assembly GCF_050717545.1 of Clostridium sp. GTDB lineage: Bacteria > Bacillota > Clostridia > Clostridiales > Clostridiaceae > Clostridium_AD. The sequence continues at coordinate 49,742 of NZ_JBOITN010000044.1, read as the reverse complement.
ATTATAAAAATAAGAATATAACTTTTGATTATATAATATTATTACAGCCCACATCTCCATTAAGAACTTTTAAGAATGTAGATGAAGCTATAGAAAAACTTATAAAAAGCAATGGAGCTTCTTTGGTGAGCGTGTGTAAAACTCAGCAAAACCCTATATTTATGAGAAGTATACAAAATGAGAAATTAAAAGAGGTTATAAGGTTTGAGGCAACAAGTTTTAGACGCCAAGACTTACCTGACTTTTATATATTTAATGGTGCAATATATATAAATTCATATGATATGTTAATACATCAAAAAAAGTTTGTTGATGCAGATACTATGCCTTATATAATGGACAAGAAAAGCTCGGTAGATATTGATACGTTGCTGGATGTCAGACTTGTTGAAGTGATAATGAAGGAGAATATGAATGCTTAATATAGGAAATAAGGTTATAGGTGACGGAAATCCGGTTTTTATTATAGCAGAGGCTGGGGTTAATCATAATGGTGACATAAGCATAGCAAAAAAAATGGTAGATAAAGCTGCATTTGCAGGAGTTGATGCTATAAAATTTCAAACTTTCAAAACTGAAAAACTAGTTACGCAGTATGCAGATATGGCTGAATATCAAAAGTGTAACACAGGTAAGGTTGATTCGCAGTTTAATATGTTAAAGGAACTAGAGCTTTCTTATGAAAATTTTATAGAAATACAAGAGTATTGTAAATATAAGAAAATCATGTTTTTATCTACACCTTTTGATTTTGAAAGTGTGGACTTCTTATGGTCAATAGGCATGGAGGCTTTTAAAATTAGCTCTGGGGATTTAACTAATATTCCTTTTTTAAAGCATATAGCAAAATATGATAAACCAATAATTTTATCTTCTGGAATGGCAAGCCTTTCGGAAATTGAAGAAGCAATAAATGTAATTAATTACTTAGACAATAAAGATGTAGCAGTACTTCACTGTACATCAAATTATCCAGCTAAATTGGAAAACGTTAATTTAAATGCTATTAATACCATAAAAAACGCTTTTAAAATTGTAGCGGGATACTCTGATCATACTAAAGAAATAACTATATCTATAGCTGCAACTGTGCTAGGAGCAAATATAATTGAAAAACATTTTACACTTGATAAGTGTATGAATGGACCAGACCATAAAGCATCGCTTAATCCTATTGAACTAAAAAACATGGTTATAGCTATAAGGAATGTAGAAATGGCCCTTGGAAATGGAATTAAAAGGCATACCGCTAGTGAAGTAGATACTATGAAGGCAGCAAGAAAAAGTATAGTAGCATCTAGATATATAAAACAAGGAGAATGTATAAAAATAATAGACTTAGATTATAAAAGACCAGGAACAGGACTCTCACCTAAATTTTACAATTATATTATTGGTAAAAAAACTAAAAGGGACATAAAGATGGATGAACAAATATCCTTCAATATGGTGGAGTAAAAAAATAATCTAAACAAGTTCACGATATTACAGAATAGGAGATTATTAAATATGAAAAGAAAAATAGCAGTATTAACAGGGACAAGAGCAGATTATGGAATATTTTATCATGTTCTTAAAGAAATTGAAAAGCATGATGCTTTAGTCCTTAAGCTTATTGTCTGTGGAATGCATTTATGTCCTCAGTACGGTATGACTATAAACGAAATAGAAAAAGATGGGTTTGAAATAGCAGATAAGTTTGAAACTATATTATCTTCTGATACAGGCGTATCTATGGCTAAATCTATAGGGCTTTCAATTATAAGTATGTCTGAATGCTTTGATAGAATAAAACCAGATCTTTTATTAATACTAGGGGACAGGGCAGAGATGCTAGCGGCAGCAACTACAGCTATTTATATGAATATACCAGTTGCCCATATCCATGGAGGAGAAGTGAGTGGAACAGTAGATGAATCTGTAAGACACGCTATAACTAAACTTTCTCATATACACTTTCCTGCTAATGAGGATAGTAAGCAAAGAATCCTTAAATTAGGGGAGAAGGAAAAAAATATTTTTGTAGTAGGATCGCCAGGTCTTGATAATATAAAAAAAACACAATATATATCAAGAGAAGAAATTCTTAATAGGTTTAATTTAGAGGACGATAAGATATTTTTACTAACGCAACATCCAGTAGCTACAGAGAGAGACATGGTGGAATGGCAAATTAGGGAGACACTTGATGCAGTTGTAGAGTTAGGATATCAAACTATAGTTTCATATCCTAACAGTGACAATGGAGGAAGGAAAATTATAAGCGTTATTGAAGAATATAGGGCTAAATATCCAATTCTAAAGATATTTAAAAACTTAAGTCAAGTAGAGTATCTAAGCGTTTTAGCTATAGCAGATGTAATGATAGGAAATTCGTCTTCAGGCATAATTGAGGCACCTAGCTTTAAGTTGCCTGTAGTAAACATAGGTTCAAGGCAGGATGGGAGACTAAGAGCCTGCAATGTAATAGACGTACCTTATGGAAAAGAATCTGTTATAAGAGGTATTAAACAGGCATTATACGATGAAAGGTTTAGAAAACAATTAAAAAATTGTACAAATCCTTATGGTGATGGGAACGCAAGTTGCAAAATATCGCAAATTATAAGTGAGGTAAAGCTAGATAGAGAGCTTATACAAAAGAGAATCACTTATTAATTTAGAAGGTAAAGGCGAGGTGTTATTATGGAGAAAATCGTACTTGTAGGCGGCGGTGGACATTGCAAGGTTATTATAGATATTATAAAAAGTGTTGGCAAATATGACATTATCGGCATAACAGATAAGTCTTATGTTAAAGAAAAATTTGTATTAGATATTCCTATAATAGGTGATGATAGTATCCTAAAAAAATTATATTATGAGGGTGTGAAAAATGCCTTTGTATGTGTTGGTGCACTTGGCGATATGAGGCTTAGAGATAAAATATTTAATGAATTAAAGTCTATAGGTTTTAATATACCAGTGCTTATACATAAGGATGCAATAGTTTCATCTTATGCGTGTATTGCCTTTGGAACTTGTGTAATGCCTGGAGCCATAATTAATCCAGGCACTTGTATAGAAGAAAATTGCATAGTAAACACTGGTGCGGTAATCGAACATGATTGTAAGTTACAAAGGAATACCCATATTTCACCAAGGGTTTGTATAGCTGGAGGGGTGAGTGTAGGGCATGACACACATGTAGGTATGGGAAGTTCTATAATTCAATCTTTGCATATAGGAAATAATGTGATTATAGGGGCAGGAGCTGTGGTTATAAAAAATATAGTAGATAATGTAGTCGCTGTGGGAGTTCCATCAAAAATTATAAAGTGTAGGTGATATTGTGAATTTGCAAGGGAAAAAAGTTTTAATTACGGGTGCGGAAGGCTTCATAGGAAGTCATTTAACAGAAAAATTAATGAAACTTGGAGCAGATGTTACAGCTCTAGTTCAATATAATTCATTTAATAACTGGGGATGGATTGATACTTTTGATAAGAATATTAAAGAAAATATTAAAGTCGTTACTGGAGACATAAGGGAATACGATGGAATGAAAAGAATCATAAAAGGGCAAGAAGTGGTGTTTCATCTTGCGGCACTCATTGCAATTCCATATTCTTATTTATCACCTATGGCATATGTAAAAACAAATGTGGAAGGTACTACTAATGTTCTTGAAGCTTGTAGAGAATACGGTGTAGAAAAGATCGTACATACATCGACGTCTGAAACTTATGGCAGTGCACTTTATGTACCAATTGATGAAAAACATCCAATGCAAGGTCAATCTCCATACTCGGCATCAAAAATAGGAGCAGATAAGATGGCAGAAAGTTACTATAAAAGCTTTGATATGCCTATCGCTATTATAAGACCGTTTAATACTTATGGACCAAGGCAATCGGCAAGAGCTATAATTCCCACTATAATATCTCAGATATTAGCAGGTAAAACAGAAATTAAGCTTGGAAGTTTAACTCCAACTAGAGACTTTAGCTTTGTTAAGGACACGGCGCAGGCGTTTATAAAAGTAGCAGAAAGCACAAAAACCATTGGTGAAGTTATAAATGTTGGTTCAAACTATGAAATAACAATAGAGGATACAGTTAGAAAAATTATAAGAATCATAGGTAAGGATGTAAAAATTCTTTGTGATGATGAAAGAATAAGGCCGAAAAATAGTGAAGTTAATAGATTATGGGCTGATAATACTAAAATAAAACAATTAACTGGTTGGCAGCCTAATTATAATATAGATAAAGGTCTTGAAGCAACCATCGAATGGATAAAAAATAATATGTTGTATTTTAAAACAGACATATACAATGTTTAATAAAAAAACAATATTTTATAAGCGGAGGATTTTATTATGATACCTTTATGTGTACCAGAAATTAGAGGCAATGAATTGAAATATATTAAAGATTGTATAGATACTAATTGGGTATCATCAGTAGGAAGTTATGTTAATTTATTTGAAGAAAAATTTAGTGAATATGTAGGTAGCAATAGTGCTGTAGTTACAATGAATGGTACAGCAGCGCTTCAGTTAGCATTATTAACCTTGGGGGTAGGTGAAGGGGATGAAGTTATAGTTCCGTCGTTAACATTTATATCTCCAATTAATACTATAAAATATGTAGGGGCAATTCCTGTATTTGTAGATGTGTGTAGAGATACCTTTGTTATGGATGCGCAAAAGATAGAAGAAGTAATAACATCTAAAACAAAAGCTATAATGCCGGTACATATTTATGGCCATCCTGTAGATATGAAAAGTATAATGGAAATAGCACTAAAACATAATTTATATGTTATAGAAGATGCCACAGAGGCACTAGGATCTACTTGTAATGGTAAAATGACAGGCACTATAGGTGACATAGGTTGCTTTAGCTTTAATGGAAATAAAATTATAACTACGGGATCAGGCGGAATGCTTGTAACTAACAATTTACAATATGGAGATAGGGCAAAATTTTTATCTACTCAAGCAAAAGTAGTTGCTGAAAACAAAGCTTTCTATCATCCAGAGGTGGGTTATAACTTTAGAATGCCAAATCTTTTAGCTGCATTTGGAGTAGCCCAACTTGAAAATATTAAAGATTATTTAAGAATTAAAAGGGAAAATGCAATATATTATAATGAACTATTAAGTGAAATTAAAGGAATTACGTTACCTATAGAAAGAGAAAATATAGAAAACTGTTTCTGGCTATATTCAATCCTAATTGAAGATGAGTATGGTATAACAAGGGACGTGCTCATGCAAAAATTAAATGAAGAAAAAATAGAGGCGCGACCATTTTTTATGCCTATACATTCTATGCCTCCATATAAGAATTGTAAGCATGGTGATTTAAGGGTTACGGCTGATATTTACGCACGAGGAATAAATCTGCCAAGTTCTGTGGGACTTAGAAAACAGGACATTGAAAAAATCTGTGAAATAATAAAAAAAACAAAGAAATAACTTATAATAAAATAAAAAAATATTATAAGGTTGTCTCTAGTATAATTAATAAATTATAAGGAGATAATTTTAAGGTAGTTATTACTCTGAAGGGAATGATGACCTTATGATGTTTAATAAAGTAGAAGTAAGTGGTGTAAATACTTCAAAATTACCTAAATTAAAAGAAAAAGAAATGAGAGAGTTATTATATAGAATACAAAATGGTGAACCGCAGTGTCGTGAAGAATTTATTAATGCAAACTTAAGATTGGTTTTAAGCGTGATAAAGCGATTTAATAGTCGAGGAGAAAATGTAGATGATTTATTTCAAGTAGGTTGTATTGGTTTAATGAAGTCCGTTGATAATTTTAACTTAAGTTTAAATGTTAGGTTTTCAACATATGCAGTTCCTATGATTATTGGAGAAATAAGAAGGTACTTAAGAGACAATAACTCTATAAGAGTTAGTAGGTCACTTCGGGATATTGCATATAGGGCGTTACAAGTTAGAGATAGAATGGTGAATGAGAATAATAAAGAGCCTTCTGTGACTGAAATAGCAAAAGAACTAGAACTTCCTCGTGAGAATGTGGTATTTGCTTTAGATGCTTTGCAAGAACCTGTATCTTTATTTCAACCGATTTACCATGATGGTGGAGATGAAGTTTATGTAATGGATCAAATAAGAGATACTAAAAATTTAGATGATAGTTGGATTGAAAATATATCAATTAAAGAAGGAATGGGAAAATTAAAAGATAGGGAAAAGCTAATCTTGAATTTGAGGTTTTTCGATGGGAAAACTCAAATGGAAGTGGCTGATGAAATAGGTATATCCCAAGCACAGGTATCCAGAGTTGAAAAAAATGCATTAAAACATATGAAAAAATATGTATAGGGTCCTCTTGTAGGACCTTTTTTCATTTATTATTTACCAGAATGTTGTTAAAAATAATAAAGCAGATTAAATATTATGTACATGAAAACAAATAACAAATCATATTATATTAAGAAACTTTATTAGGGGGGGCACCTGTGCTACTCATAAATTCTTTATTAAATTTAATTGAAAATGTTACAATTTTAACAGCCTATATAACCGGTAGTAATTCATTCCCACAACCATTAAATGAAGAAGAAGAAAAATCTTATTTGGAAAAATTTAAAGAAGGTGATTTACTAGCTAAGGGGATACTCGTGGAACGAAATTTAAGACTAGTTGCACATATAGTAAAAAAATATACCTATCCAGGAAAGGATGTAGAGGATCTTATATCTATTGGAACCGTTGGATTAATTAAGGGTATTGATTCCTTTGATGTAGGTAAGGGAGTGAGGCTTGCTACCTATGTTTCAAGATGTATAGAAAATGATATACTCATGCTTATTAGGAGTAATAAGAAAATAAAAGAGGAAATGTACCTTCAGGACACTATTGGCACTGATAAAGAGGGAAAAGAGATATCGCTTATTGATGTATTATGTAGTAAGGAAGATCCTATTATAGATGTAGTCGAGCGTAAAATACAAATTAAGCAGCTTTATACTAAGATAAATATAGACTTGAAGGATAGAGAAAAAACAGTAATTCAAATGCGCTATGGATTACTGGATGGTAATCCTCAGACTCAAAGTGAAATTGCATTAATTTTAGGGATTTCTAGATCATATGTTTCACGGATTGAAAAAAAGGGATTAAAGAAGCTTAATAAAGCTATGAATAATAGCGAAAAATAGCATTTTAAAGGAATATGAATACATTTGTAGAAATATAACTAACAATACTAATTATTTTAAAGGAAGAACTAGGGGGAAAGTGAATGAAACACAAAAGACAAAGTTTAAATAAGGTGTTAGGTAGATTTGACGTATTAGCCATGGCATTTGGAACTATGATAGGTTGGGGTTGGGTAATGCTTGTTGGTAATTGGGTGTCAGAAGCCGGTGTAGTCGGTGCTATATCAGCATTTCTTATTGGTGCAGTAATGTGCATTTTTGTTGGACTGACTTACGCAGAATTAACACCTGCATTGCCACTGGCTGGTGGAGAGATGGTTTTTGCTTATCGAGGACTTAATTATTTTTGGTCGTGGGTAACATCATGGGCCATAGGATTTGCATATGTTGGAGTTGCAGCTATGGAAGGAATTTCCATGTCTACAGCGATAGATTATATATTTCATATACCCAAGATGGGACTACTATGGACTATAGCTGGATATGATGTATATTTATCATGGGCAATCATTGGAATTGCAGGTGCAATAGTGATTACCACATTAAACTACTTTGGAACAAAGAATTCTGCTATTTTTCAAGTTATGGGTACCGTAGGATTAGTACTAGTGGGTCTTTTATTCTTGTTTGGTGGAGTTGCATTTGGTAGTACAGAGTATGCAGTACCTTTATTTACAAGTGGATCTGGTTTAGTTGCTGTTTTGCTTATGGCACCGTCTATGTATGTGGGATTTGATGTTATTCCTCAAACAGCTGAGGAGATGAATATACCACTCAAACAGATTGCTAATGTTTTAATTATTTCAATTTTAATGGCAGCCGCTTGGTACATATTAATGATTGTTGGTATTTCTATATCGGCACCCGCGGAAATAAGGCAAGCAGGTGGAGTTCCGGTGGCAGATGCTATGGCATTTTCTTTTAATTCACCTATATTTGGGAAAATTTTAATTGGTGGTGCATTGTGTGGTATTCTTACGAGTTGGAATGGTTTTATTATGGGAGCGACAAGGGTGCTATTTGCAATGGGTAGAGCAAAAATGATTCCAGCGGTTTTTGCAAAACTACATCCAAAGTATAATTCGCCAACGGGAGCTATTCTTCTTGTTGGTTTAATAAGTTGTTTATCTCCGCTACTAGGAAAGAACGCGTTAGTTTGGTTTGTTGATGCCAGTGCGTTTGGAACGGTAGTAGCTTATCTACTTGTGTCAATATCATTTATTAGCCTAAGGAAAAAGGAGCCAAATCTAGAACGACCATTTAAAGTTTCCAGTGGGAAATTTGTTGGATACGGCGCGGTAATTATTTCGCTAGTTTTTATTAGTTTATATTTACCTATTGGACCAGGATCGTTGGTGTGGCCATATGAATGGGGAATTGTTTTTGCATGGATGATTATAGGCATTGTATTGGCTATTTGGGCAAAGAGATCCTATGGTAATATTAGTAAGGCTGAAAGGGAGTTCCTTATATTTGGTAAACATTATGCTAGAAAAGAGATTGTCTTTAAGAAAGAGAGTTAGGGAAAGAGAAATTATCTAAAATACATATTGCATTTAGTATTGTTCTAAATTATAGATTAGGATGAAGAATGCTATGTAAAATAGAGTTAAACCAAGCTATTTAGACATATATATTTACCCTGGGGTTAAATGGCCTTATATGATATAATGATAGTAAATATGATTATATGAAGGGGGATGCAATATGAATGTATGTATTTTAGGTGGCGGGAATATAGGTACACTTATAATTGGAGATATCGGCGCGAAAGAGGATGTTTCTGTACGATTGTTGACCTCCAAACCAGATGAATGGAACAACATTATTGAGGTTTTTGATAAGGATGGTATATTTAAATATTCAGGAACGCTGGATGTTGTATCAAGTAATCCAGAGGAAGTAATTAGTGATGCGGATATTATTATATCCACACTTCCTGCAAATGTTTTAAGTGAAGTAATTCGAAAGATTAAGCATTTTATAAAAGCTGGGGCATGGATTGGCATGATGCCAGGTAATGGTGGTGGCGAATTTTATTGCCAGGAACTTGTTGAAAATGGATGTACTGTGTTTGGATTTCAGAGGGTTCATGGTATTTGTAGATTAAAGGAGTACGGAAAATCTGTATTTGATTTGGATAAGAAAAAAGAACTTTACATAGGAGCGGTGCCAGCCTGCATAACATCAGAAGTATGCAAAGTAATGGAGCATTTATTTAGTGTGAAGTGCAATCCACTAGAGAATTATCTTCAGGTTACTCTTACACCAGCTAATCCAATTCTTCATACTGCAAGAATCTATGAAATTTTCCGAAATTATAAAAATGGGATTTATTGGGAAAAGATGGTTAATTTTTATAGCGAGTGGACGGATGAGTCTTCGACAATGCTACTTGGTAGTGATGATGAGGTTCAAAAATTATGCGGTAAATTAGATAAAATCGAGCTTTCGGGTGTTGGTTCTGTAAAAGAATATTTTGGTGCACAAACACCAGAGCAGATGACTGCCGAAATCAGCAGTAGAATTGCGCTTAAGAATATCCAATCTCCAATGATATTAACAGAAAAGGGTTATGTTCCAGACTTTATGTCAAGATATTTTTTGGAAGACTTTTCAGGTGGGTTATGCATTATTAAGAGCTTTTGCGAAATAGCGGAACTTAAAACTCCGTTTATTGATAAAATTCTTATGTGGTTTGAGGACTTTGCTAGGGTTGAATATTATGTGGATGGCAGATTTATAGGAAAAGATTTAAACAGACTTGCGCTACCACAAAATTATGGAATAAATTCACAAGAAGATATGATTAAATATTATAGGATGTCATAAATAAATTTAATAAATATTAGGAGAGGATAATATTGAAGGCTAATGAATTTTTACAATATAAAAACTGGGTTGTGGTAGGGGATGTATTAAATCGTTTTAAGTATGCTTATAAGATATTGAGTTCATTAAGAGAAGCTGATTTTAATGTAGTGGGGTTAAACCCTTCTGTTAAAAATGAAGAGGCATATAAGAGTCTAGCTGATATACCATACAAGATAGATATTTTAAATTTATGCATTAATCCAATTAAAGGTATCAAAATACTTCAGGATGCTCATAAGCTTAAAATTGATAAAGTACTTATTCAACCGGGAGCTGAAAGCTCTGAGATACTTGATTTTTGTAGACAAAATGGAATTGAGGCAATAGAGGGATGTACATTGGTAGAATTAAGGAAAAGGTAAAATGTAATAAAAAACAATTTAGTAAACTAGTTTACTAAATTGTTTTTTTGTGTTAGTATAAGAATATAGAAAAATAAGAATATAGAAATATGAGGTTATACATGGAATATAATGGAAAGATTACAATTACAGAAATTGCACGTTTGGCAGATACTTCTAAAACAACTGTTTCTTTTTATTTAAATGGTAAAACGGAAAAAATGTCAGAAAAAACAAGAAAAAGAATTGAAGAAGTGATTAAAGAAACAAATTACAAACCTAGTATTGCGGCTAGAAGTTTAAATTCAAAAAGTTCTAAACTCTTAGGGATAATGATTGGAGATATTACTAATACATTTTCAAATCAAATTGTTAAAGGAATTGAAGATGTAGCAAGTAAAAAAGGTTATCAACTTATTGTGGCTAATAGTAACTATAATTATGATAGAGAAGAAAACATCATAGAGAGAATGTTAGCTATGGGCGTTGATGGTTTTATTGTTCAACCTACAATTCAATTTAAGGAAATTTTAAAAAAAACAAAAAAACCAATGGTTTTTTTTGATAGTAATGTTTATGATTATAAAACAAAATGGGTAAAAACAAATAACTATGATGCTACGTATGAAGCAACTACTGCTTGTATAAATAAAGGTTATAAAAAATTCATTCTAATTACGGCCGATCCAAGTTTATTAAGCACTCGAATTGAAAGAACTTCTGGTTTTATTGATGCTTTATTAGATCGTGATTTAGGTTATGAAAAATTAATTGTTGAAGATAATGATGAAAAAAATCCTAAGAAGATACTGAAGTTTCTTGTTAAACATATTAATGAAAAAGAAAAGGAATTAATTTTTGTTCCTAACTGTTGGGCTTTATCAATGGTATTTATAGCATTAAAAGATTATTATCATTTAATGCCTAATTTAGGTCTTATGGGATTTGATAATACTGAGTGGACTAATTTTGCGTCCCCTAGCATAACAACTATTGTGCAACCTGCTTTTAAGGAAGGGCAACAAGCGGCAAGTATTTTAATTGATCAAATTGAATGTAAAAATGAAGAAAATGGTCAACAGGTGTTAGAGTGTATTGTAAATTGGAATGAGTCTATATTATAAAATATGAATGGTACATTAATACATTATAGTTATTAAAAAGTTGCAAATTTTAAAGAAAATATATGTGATATATATTTCTTTAATATATATATAAATTATAAATTCGAGGAGGAATATTTCATGAGTAATATTAATAAATTTTCATTAGAAGGTAAAGTTGCATTAATCACAGGTGCTTCATACGGTATTGGGTTTGCTATTGCAAAGTCTTATAGTAAGGCAGGAGCAACTATAGTTTTTAACGACATTAATCAAGAACTTGTAGATAAAGGAATAAAAGCTTATGTAGAGGAAGGTATAACAGCACATGGATATATATGTGATGTTACAGATGAAGATAAGGTATATGAATTAGTTGCAAAAATAGAAAAAGAAGTTGGAGTAATTGATATTCTTGTAAATAATGCAGGAATAATTAAGCGTGTTGCAATGATAGATATGAAAGCTTCAGATTTTAGAAAAGTTATAGATGTAGATTTAACTGCACCATTTATAGTAGCAAAAGCTGTATTACCTTCAATGATTAAAAAAGGACATGGTAAAATAATAAATATATGTTCTATGATGAGTGAACTTGGACGCGAAACAGTTTCTGCTTATGCAGCTGCAAAAGGTGGACTTAAGATGCTAACAAAAAATATTGCAGCCGAATATGGCGAATTTAATATTCAATGTAATGGAATAGGACCTGGATATATAGCAACACCTCAAACTGCACCACTTAGAGTAGAAGGACATCCATTTAATGATTTTATTATAGGTAAAACTCCAGCTGCACGTTGGGGAACAACAGAAGATTTAGAAGGACCAGCTGTATTTTTAGCATCTGATGCATCAGATTTTGTAAATGGTCATGTGTTATATGTAGATGGCGGAATATTAGCTACTATTGGAAAACAACCAGAATAAGATAGTGCTTGCACTATCCATAATAGTGATTACACTATCTATAATAGTGATTACACTATACCAAATAACAGGAGGAATATGAAATGAAAATTGCATTAATTAACGAAAATAGCCAAGCAGCAAAAAATGGAATAATATACGAAACATTAAAAAAAGTAGTAGAGCCAAAAGGTCATGAAGTATTTAATTATGGAATGTATACTGCAGAAGACAATGCACAATTAACATATGTTCAAAATGGTATTTTAGCAGCTATCTTATTAAATTCAGGAGCAGCTGATTATGTAATAACTGGATGTGGTACAGGGGAAGGAGCACTGCTTGCATGTAATTCATTCCCTGGAGTATTATGTGGTCATGTACAAGATCCTTCAGATGCGTTTATGTTTGCACAAGTTAATGATGGAAATGCAATAGCAATGCCTTTTGCAAAGGGATTTGGATGGGGAGCAGAATTAAATTTGGGATATATATTTGAACAGCTATTCCAAGGTGAAAGTGGTCAAGGGTATCCAAAGGACAGAGTAATTCCAGAACAAAGAAATAAAAAGATATTAGATGAAGTTAAAAAAGTAACATATAAAGATATGTTAACAATTTTAAAAGATATAGATCAAGATCTTTTAAAGGGCGCTATAGGAGGAGAAAAATTCAAGGAATATTTCTTTGCTAATTGTAAATCTGAAGAAATCAAAGAAGCAATTAAAAATATATTAGAAAAATAATATGTTTCAAATATTTAGTGGTAAGAGCTAAAAAATAAGAAGTCCCTAAATTTAGGGACTTCTTATTTTTTTGCTTTATATATTTGAATATTGCGCAAATTGTTATTATAATAAAAGGTAAGTACTTGATTGAAATTTTTCTAAAGGAGAATAACTAATATGCCTATGATAATAGTCCGAAATGATATAACAAAGATGAAAATAGATGCTATTGTTAATGCTGCAAATATAACACTAACAATGGGTGGTGGAGTATGTGGAGCAATCTTTTCTGCCGCGGGGTCTGAAAAGCTTCAAAAGGAATGTGATTTACTTGGAGAGTGCAATGTTGGGGAAGCTGTCATCACAGGTGGATATAGCCTTCAAGCAAAGTATATTATTCATACAGTTGGTCCTATATGGGCTGGTGGTAATTCTGGTGAGGGTAATCTATTACATAACTGCTACATTAATTCACTAAAACTTGCTTTGCAGCACAAGTGCATATCTATTGCCTTCCCGCTTATATCGTCGGGAATATATGGATATCCGAAAGATAAGGCATTACAGATAGCAATTTCTGCAATAGGGGAATTCCTTATAAAATACGAGATAACGGTTTATTTGGTAGTTTATGATAAGAAAGCTTTTGTTATGAGTGAAAAACTTTTTTCTAAAATTGAGAAATATATTGATGATAACTATGTTGATAGTAAGCGCCTTAGTGAACACCAAAGAAATATAGAGACTTACGAATATAACCAATTTGAAAATGTAAATGAGGATAACATAAAATGCGAGAGTAGTGCTCCAGCACGCGAAATAGACGCAAAACGTAGTCTTGATGATCTAATTCACCATCTTGATGAGTCTTTTTCACAAATGCTTCTGCGGCTTATTGATGAAAAAGGAATGACAGATGTTGAAACTTATAAGAAGGCCAATATCGATCGTAAGCTGTTTTCTAAAATTCGAAGTGATAAAGGTTACAACCCTAGCAAGGTCACATCAATAGCATTTGCAATAGCTATTAGATTGAGTTTGGATGAAACGTGTGATTTGCTAAATAGAGCTGGATACACATTGTCTCATAGCAATAAATTTGATGTAATTATTGAGTATTTCATCAAAGAAGGCAATTACAATATCTACGAGATAAATGAGGCCTTGTTTGGCTTTGAGCAAGTCCTACTTGGAGTATAATTGTCGCTTTGAAAGCGACAGATTAAGTTCTTAATAATGTTATCCTTTAATTATTAAATAAGGGGGTTAACAATATGAAAACAAACTTAACTGAATTGGTATTTATACTTGATAGGAGTGGGTCTATGTCTGGACTTGAAAGTGACACTATAGGTGGTTACAATGCATTACTTAAAAAACAGATTGAAGAGCCAGGTGAAGCAATTATCACTACGGTGCTTTTTGATGATAATTATGAGCTTTTACATGACAGAATAAACGTTAAGGGGATTCGCCCTATAACAGAAAAAGAATACTTTGTTTGCGGGTGCACTGCGCTTTTAGATGCTATTGGAAAGACAATTAATAAGATCGGAAATGTGCAGCGAAATACCAGTGAGGAGGAGCGTGCAGATAAGGTGATGTTTGTAATCACTACTGATGGAATGGAAAATGCTAGCAAAGAGTTTAATTATGCAAAAATAAAGAAAATGGTTGAATGGCAGAAAGAAAAATATGGATGGGAATTTATTTTCATAGGGGCTAATATCGACGCTATTTCAACAGCTGCCAAATTTGGTATTAGTTCTGATAGAGCGTCTAATTATAATGCTGATGGCGAAGGCACGAGATTAAATTATGATGCAGTTAGTCATGTTGTCAGTGAAGTTCGTGCAAGCAGGCCTATTAATAACAGCTGGAAAGCAGATATTGAAGATGACTTTTCGCGTAGAGGTAAAAATAGTAGGAGATAGAAATAGTGTATTAATAAATATTTAGCACATACACTTCTTAAATTTGGTTATATTAATATTGGAATATCTATTATTAAGAGGCGGGTAATTAATAATTATATCGCGATCTTAATGAATATGAGGAGGATACTACAATGTCACATATAGACAAAAAAAATAATCAAGAAAGTAAAAAAAACGGTCTAAAAACAAAAAAAACTTTAAATGAAATGAAGGTAGAAGCTGCTGATGAAATAGGGGTTTCTAAAGAATCTAAAAAAATTAGGAAGAGATGAAAATAAATTTTCCTAAATACTACAATTAGGGAGGTGTCATAGGACATCTCCCTAATTTGTTATTGGTACATTTTTATGTGTTTGAATAGATGTCTAACTAAAATACAGATATTACTAAAAAAAAATATGAGAATATGCTTCTAAAAAGTGAAAAAGTAGTATATAATAATTATAACGAACTGATGTTCTATTAGCGGGGAATAGAGATTAATAAAAAGGAAGATGACTTATGAGTAGATTAATATTTCATATAGATGCAAATAGTGCCTATTTATCGTGGGAAGCTGCATATAGACTTCAGAGTGGGGAGCAATTAGATCTTAGAACGGTAGCATCTGTGGTGGGAGGAGATGAAGAAAGCAGGCACGGCATTGTTTTAACTAAATCAATACCTGCTAAAAAATTTGATATTCACACAGGGGAGACTTTATATAGTGCAAGGGCTAAATGTCCTGGCCTTGTAATTGTACCTCCAAGATATGCATTATATATGAAGTGTAGTGAGGCTATGCATCAAATATTTTTAGAATACACCCCAAACATTCAGCGTTTCTCAGTTGATGAAAGTTTTTTGGATTTTTCTAATATGCAGCATTTATATCCTGATTATTTGAAACTCGCACAAATTATAAAAGACCGGATAAAAAATGAGCTTGGGTTTACAGTGAATATTGGAATATCTTGCAATAAATTGTTAGCAAAGGTAGCATCAGATTTTACAAAGCCGGATAGAGTACACACTTTATTTCCTAGTGATATAAAACAAAAGATGTGGCCACTACCTGTTGAAGATTTATTTATGGTTGGTAGGGCTACAGCTCCTAAGCTGCACAACCTAAATATCAATACTATTGGAGAACTTGCAAATTACAACTTGGATATTTTAAAAAATAAATTAAAGAGTCACGGTCAAGTAATTTGGAATTATGCAAATGGTATTGAATTCTCAGAAGTTCGAAAGAGTAATTATATTAAAATGAAGGGTATAGGTAATTCTACAACAATAGCTTTTGATGTAGAGGATAAAATCACGGCTCATAAAGTAATATTGTCTTTGTGTGAAACAGTTTCTATGCGCCTAAGAGATTCTCAAAATTGTTGCACGGTGATAAGTATAAGTATCAGGGGGAGTGATTTAATATTTTATTCTCGTCAAAAAAAATTAGTCGTGGCAACGGATTCTACTCGCAAAATATATGAAATAGCGTGTTATTTATTTGATAATGTTTGGAAAGGTAATTCAATAAGGCATCTAGGAGTACATATCACAGACTTTTGTAGTAATGAGTTTTACCAGTGCTCGCTGCTAGATAGTTTTGATTATGAAAAAGATAAGAAGATAAATGATGCTGTTGATAAAATAAGGTTAAAATATGGGTCAAAGGCTGTAGTTCGCTCTTGTTTTCTTCATTCAGGACTAAATAGTATGTGTGGTGGAATGGCAGATGGAGAGGAAGATTACCCATTAATGAGCGCAATGCTTTGATAAGGAGGTTTGATAATAAATGAAAATTTTAGCATTACCTATAGAAATGGTAGCTTATACGGATAACAAAGGATCTATAAATCCTATAAGGTTTAGACTACAAGTAGATGATCAGCCAATGCAGGTTATAAAAATAGACAAGGTTACAGAAAAAGCGACTGAGAAGTTGGCAGGTAACTTTATGATAGTTTATAAGTGTCAAAGTGTAATTGATGGAGAAGAGAAGTTGTATGAGATTAAATATGAGTTAGGTACTTGTAGATGGATATTATACAAGATGTAGATGATTTGTAGATTTACATAATAATCCTTATTTATTTTTTACTATTAAAATAGCCATAAACTACTAGGAGTATTATTTGTAATATTGCGCATCATAATATCAGAAATGAAAATCATTATCAAACCAAAAATAAAAAGGAGGTAATTTATATGACAACAAGAAAATTGGTACCAGAGGCTAAAGCAGGATTAAACAAATTTAAGATGGAAGCTGCAAAAGAAGTTGGAGTAAATCTTACAGATGGTTACAATGGAGATTTAACTTCAAGAGAGAATGGTTCTGTAGGCGGACAAATGGTTAAGAGAATGGTTGAAGCTTACGAGAAGAACTTATAATAAGAGTGAAAGAATTTGCAGCCCAAGGATATTTATTTATCTTTGGGCTCTTTTTTATGCGAAATAATTATTCGCAACTAAGTTCCCTTTAAGGTAATATTTTGATTAATAAATTTTGACTCATATAATTGACTATAGTATAGTGTATCATATAGAATATTGTATATAGGGGTATTTTTAATGAATCTTATAGGTAATATTATATGGTTGGTGTTTGGCGGAATAATAGCAGCTATGGCTTGGTTTTTAGCAGGTATAGTTTTGTGTGTTACAATTATAGGGATACTATTTGGGCTTCAACATTTTAAGTTGCTCAACTCATCCCTTTTGGGGCTAGAATATACCAGATTTAATTTGTTAAAACAATCAAATATAGAAAGGCGGTATTTTAATGGCTTTAATCAATTGTAATTTCTTCTCTGAGACTTTAGGTATATCTACTTCAATAACAGTTATTCTTCCACAAAACACAAAAACACAAATAGGAGTAACTGGTTCAAAAAAGAAAGAAAAATATCCAGTTCTATACCTTCTTCATGGATTATCTGATGATCATACAATTTGGCAAAGGAATACATCTATCGAAAGATATGTGGCTGATATGGGACTAGCTGTTGTAATGCCAAATGCTGGTAGAAGTTTTTATACTGATATGAAGAATGGGTACAAGTACTGGACTTATATTACAGAAGAATTACCTGAAATAGTTGCTTCTTTTTTTCCTATATCAAGTCTACGAGAAGATAATTTTATAGCGGGGCTGTCAATGGGTGGGTACGGCGCGTTTAAGGCAGTGCTTTCACATCCTGAGAAATATTCAGCCGGTGCAAGTTTATCGGGTGCACTTAATATGAATACTTCACTTATAAGTGAAACAGATGAAAACTTTAAAATGGAGCTTTATAATATATTTGGAGATATTTCTTTATTTGATGGAAGTGAAAATGATCTTTTTTCATTAGCAAACAATTTAGAGTCCTGTGCAAAAAAACCAAAATTGTATCAATGTTGTGGCACCGAGGACTTTCTATACAAAGATAACATAAAGTTTAAAAACTTTATAAAAGAGAAAAATTTCGATTATACCTATGAAGAAAGTGCAGGTATTCATGAATGGGGTTATTGGGATGCTCAAATACAAAAGGTACTTAAGTGGTTGCCAATTTACTTATAAAAGTATGTCAAGATATAGGGTATGTCCATTTTATATTGGATGTACCTTTATATTTTGTTTATTGTAAACAAATAAGAGCAAATCTATACTAGAAAGTAGTAGAATATTGGAAATTATTAGAGTTTTTGGTATAATAAAAGCAATACAGATAGGCAATTAGGAAAATGAAACATAAATAGAAAGTGGAAGGATGTTTTTGATGATTTATTCTATAGAAAACTCAACAATTAAAATAACAGCTGACGATCATGGTGCAGAACTACATTCAATAACGGGGAAAAAAGAGGGAACGGAATATCTTTGGAATGGTGACCTAGAATATTGGAAATATCATTCACCAATTTTATTTCCAATAGTAGGAAACCTAGTAAATTCAAAATATAGGATTGAAGGAAAATTATATGAATTACCATCTCATGGATTAGGTAGGATATCAGATTTTAAATTTATATCACAAACTAGTGATTCAATTACTTTTGAATTAAAGTATTCTGAGGATACTATGAAAAGATATCCATATAAGTTTTCTTTGCTTATTAATTATACAATCGAAGAAAGTGTTGTTAAAGTAGCGTATAATGTTAAAAATTTAGATAATAAGGATATATCATTTTCAATAGGTGCACATCCTGCATTTATGTGTCCTATTAATGAAAATGAAAAATTAGAGGATTATTATCTTAAATTTAATAAGAAAGAAACAAGTGATATTATGGAATTAACTAAGGACGGTTATTTTTCACATAAGAGAAAAGAATGTTTAAAGGATACTGATATTATACCACTTTCAAAAGAGTTATTTAAAAATGATGCTTTGGTATTTGATGATTTGAACTCTGATAAGATTACTATAAAATCGAAAAATAATGAAAAATCCATATCAGTAGAATTTAAAGGTTTTCCTTATATGGGAATATGGGCACCAAAAGGTGGAGCACCATTTTTATGTATAGAACCTTGGTTTGGACATGCTGATTATGAAGATTTTACTGGCGAATTTAGAGAAAAAGAAGGTTCGATTTCATTAACTGTAGGAGAAGAGTTTAAATATAGCTATAGGATTTCTATTGTAGAATAATATTACAAAACTACTTACATATGCTTATGTAAGTAGTTTTGTAATACTTCGTTAAAGGGGTGATAATTATGATTATTTTTTGGTTAACAACAGTTGGTTTGGAAATTATGGCAATTTCACTTATGTGTGGGAAAGGTAGCTGGATGATTGCAGGGTACAATACTATGAGTAAGCAGGAAAAAGAAAATTGTAATATTAAAAAAATTTCTCGAGCAGTAGGAATTTTCCTATCAATTGTTGGAGTTTTTATGGGGATTTTCGCGTTTATTATTCAATACGCTGATAAAAACAATCTTCAAGATATTATTTTATATACGGCATTGATATTTACTTTCATTGTTATTGTGGGATGTATTGTATTGATCATATATTGCCAGAAATATGATGGAAATAAAAAATAAAAAAGTATATATTACTATTAATGCATTCACTTAGCTAAGAACTACTAATTTTATTTTTAATTAATCTGCTAAAAAATATAAACTCGCTACGCTCAAACATATATTTTTCTTAACGCATATCAATTAAAAACAAAATAAGAAGTTCTAAAACTCGCTTCAATGCATTATACGTAATATATACTTTTTTTGCGCATAGAAACATTAACTCTAAACTATAAAAATGTTATCCACGTTGTTTTCCGCAAGCTGTTTCATATATAATAAAAAGTAGTAATAAATCTAGATAGAATATAAAGAATACATTCGAGAGGAAGTTATTATGGAAAATTTAGAAAGTATAATATCAATTAAGAATTTACATATGAGTTATGGGAGTAAAAGTGTGCTTAATGGAATAAATTTAGAAATTCCTAGAGGTCAAATAATTGGATATATAGGTTCAAATGGTGCTGGTAAAAGCACAACTATAAAAATAATGCTTGGGATATTAGAAGGATATGAAGGTAAAGTAGAAATATTGGGACAAGATATAAGTAATGGAAGTGTAGAGTATAAAAAGAAAATAGGTTATGTGCCAGAACTTGCAGACATATATGAAAATTTAACTGCTTATGAGTATATAACTTTTTTAGGTGAAATATATGAACTAGAAGAGGAAAAACTTATAGGAAGAGTTGAAAAATTGATGGGCCTATTTGGAATGGAGGGTGTTATAAATTCTAGAATATCCTCGTATTCAAAAGGTATGAAACAAAAGCTACTTATAATATGTAGTTTAATTCATAATCCAGATATATTATTTTTTGATGAGCCTTTAAGTGGATTAGATGCTAATAGTGTAATGGTGTTTAAAGAGGTTATGCGAGCGCTTGCAACGAGCGGAAAAACTATATTTTATTCTTCACACATAATGGATGTTGTTGAGAAGGTAAGTGATAGAATAGTACTTTTAAATGAGGGGCAAGTAGTGGCTGACGGAAGTTTCGAGGAGCTTAACAATAATGATAAGAAAGGATCACTTGAGGAAATATTCAATCAGCTAACTGGCTTTAATGAGCATGCCGAGATTGCTAAAGAATTTGTTTCTTTGGTTGAAGAGGTGTAATGATGAAGGATTTTGCCGTACTTAGGATATTAGATAAATTTAAAGTTTTGTATAAAAAGTCAGGTGTTAATTATAAGAATATGAGAATGATATTACAGATAAAACTAATTATGGATGGTCGCAGAGTAAGTAATGTTATGAAAGGTGGTAAAAAAACAGATGAGAGCAAGGAGAAAAACAATTATCTAAGCTTACTTATGTTTAATGCTTTTATGAGCATTTTTATAGGGTTAATAATGACAAGTAGTATGTCATCAATGAAATCTGTCAATATTGTAGTAGGTATAAATCTCTTTATGATGATATCACTTATGATATCGGACTTTTCAGCAGTTTTACTAGATGTTAAAGAAAAAAACATATTATTGCCAAAGCCAATTGATAGTAAGACATTTAATGCAGCGAAAATCACCCATATATGTTTATATTTAGCCGGTTTATCATTATCATTAAATTTGATTCCATTAGTTATTGGTACAATAAATTATGGAGCTTTGTTTTTTGTGATATTTTTTATAGAAATAATACTTTCAGTATTAATAGTTATAACTATAACATCTTTATTATATACTTTGGTTTTAAAGTTTTTTGATGGAGAAAAATTAAAGGACATTATCAATTATTTTCAAATATTATTGGCCTTTGTATTTGCCTTTGGATATCAATTGGTTATTAGAATTTCTAATGCTACAAATATGAATACGGAGTACGTTCCTAAATATTGGCATGCACTACTTCCATCTATGTGGTTTGCATCGATTTTTGGGGTGTTAATAGATGGGAATAAAGAACCTTTTCTAATAGGTTTATCAGTGCTTGCAATAGTAGGGCCTATTTTGTTAATTACACTTTATATTAAAAGTGTAGTACCTTATTTTGAAAAGAATCTACAAAAATTAAATGAAAACGGTGGGACAATAAGTAGGAAGAATGAGAAAAGAAAAGAATTTATTGCAAGACTTGTATGCAAGGACAAGATTGAAAGAAGTATGTTTAAATTCACTCAAAATATGATAGCTACGGAGAGAAATTTGAAGATTAAGGTGTATCCAACACTTGCAATGGCAGTGTTTATGCCTGTCCTTTTTATATTTATGGATACAAACGGTAAATCATTTATGGAAAATATTCAAACAGGGTTTGGTGGTGAAATTCATTTATTAATATATATCAGTATAGTTTTGTTATGCTTTTGTACAGGCTTTATAAGTAATAGTGATTCTTATAAGGGAGCCTATATATATAAGGTATTACCAATAAAGAATCCTGGAGTATTATTAAAAGGAGCAGTAAAAGGAACTATATTTAAGCTGATAATACCACTTTATATATTAGAGGGTGGAGTATTTTTAATATTTAAAGGGGCATCTATAATTCCAGATTTAATAGTAATGTTTTTAGTACTTTTAATAGTAACGTTAATGTATTTTAATATATCAAATAAGGCAATGCCGTTTAGCGTAAAATTTGCTACAGCAGATAGTGGTAAACTTGTAGGCCCATCATTTATTGCAATAATTGTGGTTGGAGTATTTGCTGGAATTCATATACTTATTAAGAATAATATAATGTTAGTTGGAGTTTATGGCATAGCACTTTTAATAGCAAACGTCATCTTGTGGAGAATTAGCTTTAAGGTAGAATGGAAGGACATAAAAATGTAGTGGAAAAAGAGTGGATTAGGGGGAGGAGTTGAACATATTTTAAAAGAAAGTTAATAAGTGATATTGGCTTGGGAAAAAAATTCCCAACTCAATATCATATAACTTTTCTTTATTTATATTTATGGGTTACCTACATTTCTAAACACCTGGCCAACTCTTGAGAGGTTAGTGGCTCTCTCAACTATATAGTCAACAATAAGTAAAATATCTTTTTTTCTATAGATTTTGCAACTTAAGTCAGGGGTGTATGTTTTTGCTATTTTAACTAAATTCTTCAATGAAAGAGGCATTAGTTTTTCTTTTAATGCATTGGTGCCGATGTCCCTAAAAGTGGTAACTGGATTAAACAATTCTGATTTGTTTTCAATAGGGATGTCATTATAACTATCGACTTTAATTGAAATGCTAATGTTTATATTTAATCCATCGTATTTATTTTGTAAATATTCAACAGTTGATACTAATTCTTTTAGAGAATTTATTGTAGAGGCGTTAGCTAAGGTTGTGGCGGGATCAGTGTTAGTAACATCCTTTAAAACCTGGGAAACATATTTTTTTGTGAATCCTTTTTTTATAATGTCATCAGATTTATAACCATCATTATAAAGCTGAAGGATCTGAGCTTTTTTAGTAATTATCATTCAAAATCACCCTTTACAAATTAGTTCTACTTATAAATTCAGCAGCAAGATCTTTATAGTCAATATAATTGGTATTATATTTTTGCTTAATTGTAGTGGTCCCCATGTTTTCAAAATCAGCAATAGTACAAGAGCTATCTCTTTGAAATATTGTTGACTTAAAAAGTTTAGGAACATAGCTAGAGTCATTCTTAGGCAAATTCTGCCTACTTTTTAAATCATCTAAGGTACGTTTATGCATTCCACTGTTTTTTACCATTTTATTAACAATTAATCCTAATGGAGATAAATTATATGAAGTGTTTAACATTTTAATTTTTCTTTTCGAGACATCCATCTTGTTTAGCATTTGGGGTATGCCATAGGTAGATAAAATATCAGGAATTACTGGAATCGCATAGTAATCACTTATATAAATTCCATTCAAAGTAATGAGGCCTAAATTGGGAGGACAGTCAATTAAAACATAATCGTAGAGATCAATTATATCTTTTGTTAAGTGTTTTGATAGAATTGGAATAGAAATATTATTTGTTTCGTGATTTTTATCAAGTTCCGAAATTCTATCGGTTAGATTTATTAAATCAATACTTGACGGTAACAAATGAAGGTTTTCATTCCCACCATTAACATTTGAAGTTTTACTTATTATTGAGTCTTGCATATTAAAAGCTTTTGTCTTGTTAAATTCGTCCAAAAACATCTGATAAATAGTCTTGTTATTTTTATTTGCCGTGTCCCAAACATCTTGTTTTATAAGTAATGTTGTAGCATTAGTTTGTGGATCTAAGTCTATAACTAACACTTTTTTGTTGAATTCATAAGTTAGGAATTCGGCTAGTGCGACGGTTGTTGTAGTTTTACCTACACCACCTTTTAGATTAATAAAACTTATAACTTTGCCCATAGTATCTCCAATTTAATTAATATAGGATATGTATATTCTTTTAGAGGGTAAGTTATTTCATTAATTAACAAATATTACGAATAAATAAAACAATGGCATATTAACTAAGGTATTGTTTTGCTATAATAAATACAACAATAATGCAGTTAATTAGGATATTCTTTATGTAAAATATACCTTTTTATGGTATAATTTTTTGAGCGGATTAGGGGGAGGAGTTATGAAAGGTTACCGTAAATTCAATTTTGTTATCACTATACTAATAGCATTGCTCCTCATAGGAACAATAGGATATAAAATTTTATTAGATGTTAGCTTTGTAGATGCATTATATATGACTGTTATCACCATATCAACAGTGGGGTATGCGGAAGTTGCTACTATGGATGAAGGGGCTAAGCTTTTCACAATATTTATTATTTTTTTAAGTTTAGGGACCGTGGGGTATTTATTTAGCAGCATAGTATCTTCGTTTTTAGAAGGAGATTTAAAAGATGCCTGGAGGAGGCGACGTATGGAAGTTAAGATGACTAAGATAAAAGACCACTATATAATATGTGGCGCAGGTGAAACAGGGGCAAATGCTATAAAACAATTTAAAAAAAGTAATGTCCCTTTTATTGTAATAGATAAAGATGAAGAGATAATAAAGGAACTAATAGATGATAAAGTTTATGCTATTCAAGGAGATGCCACTCAAGAAGAGGTATTAGATAAGGCAAGAATAAAGAATGCTAAGGGTCTTATATCTTCATTGTCTAAAGATGCGGACAATGTTTATACTGTCCTAACCGCAAGAGAGATGAATAGTGATTTATACATTGTGTCTCGAGCTATAAATAAAAACGCAAATGAAAGGTTAAAAAAAGCAGGTGCAAACAATACAATTTCTCCAAATGAAATAGGCGGAAGTCGAATGGCAGCGTTAATGCTTAGACCTACAGTTATTGCTTTTTTAGACATTGTAACCCATGCTGGAGATGTAATTTTAGACTTAGAGGATGTTACTATTTGTGAAGATTCTATTATAATAAATAGAAGTCTTAGGGAAGTTAAAATCCCTGAAAAAACGGGACTAATAGTTTTAGCAATCAAGAAAAATAGTAATAAAAAATTAGTTTTTAATCCAAGTTCAAACCAGATACTGAAAATGAGTGATACGATGGTAGTTCTAGGAACAGAAGAACAGGTTATTAAACTTAGGAAAATTGCTAGAGATGAAGGACAAAGAGGGTTAAGTTAATTCTTGGAGAAAATAATTTGTAAATTATAAAATAAGCCCAATGCTAGGGCTTATTTTTTTGTCTGTTTTGTGGGAAAGGCAGTTGCTATACAAATTATGAATAAAAGAATAACTTAAGGATTAAAGCATAAATATTTAAAGTAGATTAATTTAGGAGGAGATATTTATGTCATTTTGTCAAAAATGCGGTTCTAAGTTATACGAGGGGGATACTTTCTGCGGTGACTGTGGTGCTCGGCTTGAGGATGCAAAAAACAACTTGCAACAACCCTCTGGGCAAAATTCGCAGCAACAATACGTAGCTATGCCAAGTATAAATACCAAGGAGGTAAGCAAACACTCAAAACAAACGTTAGCTATTATTTTGAACATGATTCTTAAACCAGTATCTATAGCTAAAGATTTAATGAAGAATATAGATCGAAAATCAACAATAATTCTTGGCATAGTACTTGTGCTTATTCAAGGTTTGTTTTCGGTATGGAAATTACAGCAATTTATAGATACATTAGATGTAACCCTTATAAAACTTGCTACAGTTATGAGCAATATTATGAATTCAATAAGTGGTGGACTAAATATTTTTGGTGCAAGTGATTTTTTAGGTAGTTCATATAGCTATGATAAAGCTAGGCAACTTATAAAAATCCCTTTTAGTAATGCATTTTTACATGGAATTATTTTATATATAGTTGTATCTGGGATAATGTTTCTTGGGATCTTTGTAGCTGCAAAATTATTTACAAAAGTTTATGTTAATTCTTTGAAGATAATAAAACTTGTTATACTTGCAACAATTCCAGCCTTATGCGGGCAACTCTTAAGTTTATTATTAGCATACATTAGCACATCATTAGGAGCAGTTGCTTTATTAATGGGAATCATAGCATCATTTGCTATAATAACAATGAATATTAAACAAGCAGTTGATATTGACGATGATAAGATAGCATATGCGCTAGCAGTCATTTTTTCAATAGTAATAGTTTGTGCTTTATTTGTAATTTATAAGTTCGTATTATCTGATGTTAGTATCATTAGAGATTTATTAATAAATAGTTAATGGCAGAGTAAAAATAATATATCTATACGAGGGGTGAGGAGAAAGATTATGAAATTTTGTACAAAATGTGGAGAAAAACTAGAAGAAGGAAATAAATATTGCATGAAATGCGGACAATCAGTATTAAAGCAAGTTGAGCCTAGTGAAATTAGTCCAACTATTGAAAAAAGTACACTCAAACCTGAAGTAACAGATGAGGTTATTAATAAACCTTCGCAGAGTCTAAATATAAAACTACCAAAACTAAATCTAAATAAAACTCAGAAAAAAATAGCCATAGCGGTAGCAATTGGTCTTGTTATAATTATTGGGTTTTACAAGGTGGGAGAATCATTGAATAGCAGAGATAAAGTAGTTGCTAGGTTTAGTCGGGCAATAGCTACAAACAACTCGTCTAAACTAGCCAGTTATATAGTATCAACAGATCCAAAATTAAAAGTTGATGCTAAAAGTATGGAGGCACTACTAAAATATATAGATAAAACTCCATCGTATGGGAATGAAATCATTAAGTCCATCAATAATCAATCTGTTAAAATGGCACTATCACCTATTCTTCCTGCTAAATCAACTGAGGTTTTAACAGGAAGTGAAAGAGATATTGACCCAAGTAGTTTATTCACATTAGAAAAAAAAGGTAAGACATGGCTTTTCTATGATAAATATGTGTTTGACCTTAAACCTGTTTATATAAATGTATATACAAATTATAAAGATACACAAATTTTTTTAGATGACAAATTGGTGTGTACTGCAAATCAAGATGACTTTGCAAAGGAAATTGGTCCGTATACGCCGGGATTATATGAAATGCGAGCTACCCTAAAGGGAGAGTACATATCTCTTGAACAAACTATTCAAATCGATTTAATAGAAGAGTTAGATTTATCTGATGTTAGTCAAACAATAAAGCAGCAAGAAATATATTTGGATGGATATGAAGTAGCGGTAGATTCAGAATATGAGGATGCAAAGCTTATTGCTAATGGAAAAGACACTGGAATATTAATTAAGGATGCTAAAAATTTTGGACCAGTTTCAAAGGATAGCTCAGTGAAGTTGTACGCACAAAAGGACTTCCCTTGGGGTACTGTAAAAAGCGGGGAGGTTCCAGTGGATGGAAGCAGTGGCATTTACCTTGAGATTAATGCAGTTAATGAGAGCTTGAAAAATTCCGTAATGGAAACTGTTAATACATCTTGTAAAGAGCAGGTTGAAGCATTTAAATCTAGGTCAATTACCAAGGTTAAAAGTTCAAGCGGAAACGCTATGGCATCAATAATAACTTCTGTAGAAGACATGATTGACGGTAAGAATATGTATACGGGTGGGTTAACTAAAAGCGCATTTGATTTGGATAGTATAAAAACATATCAAATGGAAAATAAGTATTATGCACAAGTATCTAGTTTAGAAACTTATAACTCTGCATATTATTATGAAGGGGAAACAATCCCTTCAACAGTAATATCTGAAACAATTACGAATTATACTTTAATTTATGATGAATCTTCAAAGAAGTGGACAGTAGATGATATGAACGCGGAATATGACTTTAACGATGAAAACAAGAAAGAATTTACTTTTTAAGATATAAAAAAAGAACTATAAGTACACGTTTTTAGTAATTTAGTGGCATAGAGAAAAAAACAGTAGAGAGCCTAAAGGCTTATTCTACTGTTTTTTAGTTATATGTATTATTAGAACATTGTAGTTGAAAACAAATATTCCCATAATACTAACTAATATCAAAGTTTCTAATAAAATTGAATTACTTTTAATATATTTAAGGCCAGCCTGTTCAGAGATATCCCATAAGTAGTGCTCCAATAGCTGGCCCAACAACCCCATCCAAAAATATCTATAATTTTTATGTGTGTCTAATAATTATTGAAACATTTGGAAATACTATATAATATGATGGTGTGATAATTTTGAAAGGAGTATTTTTATGAATAAAAAAGTAATTATTGTAGGTGCAGGAATTGGGGGGCTATCTACTGCTTTAAGACTTCTAAAAAATGGATATGAGGTGGAAATATATGAAAAAAATAAAACTATTGGTGGATATGTTAATTTTATAGAAACGAAAAATTTCCGCTTTGATTTATCAGCTTCTATATTAATGATGCCTGATACTTATAAAGAAATATTCTCATATGTTAATAAAAATTATAATGATTATTTGGAATTTATACAAATAGATCCTACATATAGGCTTTTTTGTGTTGATGGGACTACTATGGATTTTAATAACAATATATCTTGTTTAACAAATACCTTAGAAGGTATTTCCAAAGAAGACTCTCTAGGATATTTTAAATTTATAGCTGATGTTTATGAAAAGTATTTGATTTCAAATGAATATTTTTTACAAAAATCTCAACAAAATCCTAAAGATATTCTTAAGTTAGAAACTTTACTAAAAGCTCTTAAAATTCATACTCTTTCTAATGCATATGATTATATTTCAAAATATATAAAAAATGAAAACCTTAGAAATTTTTTAGCCTTTCAGTGTGTGTATATTGGAATATCTCCATTTAATGGTCCCAACATTTATACTCTTATACCTGTTGTATCTCAGCTATATGGATTGTGGTATCTTAAGGGTGGTATGTATTCATTTATTAATGCTCTATCAAAGCTAATATTTGAATTTGGTGGAAACATAAAGACAGAAGTAACTGTGGAGGAATTTCTATTTTCAGAGGATAAATGTGTTGGTATAAAAACATCCCAAGGCATAAAAAAAGCAGATATAATTGTATGTAATGCTGACTTTCCTTATGCTATGAAAAACTTAGTAAAAGATGATTATTATAAAGATAAGTATACCGATAAGAAGCTGTCTGAAATGAAATACTCTTGCTCTACTTTTATTATTTATTTAGGGCTTAGAAAAAAATACCCACAATTATCAGTTCATAATATATACTTAGGTAAAAATTTCAAAGAAAGCATTGAGTCAGCATTTAAAGGTACCTTACCTAAAAACTATTCCCTATATATTTATTGCCCAAGTAGAATAGATAAGAGCATGGCAAAAAATGATGGTGATTGTTTAAATATTATGATTAGGGTACCTAATCTCTTTTTTAAGCAGATAACTTGGGATAAACATACCATTAATTTATTAACAGATATGATTTTGAGCGAATTGAAAAGTATTAAAGGACTTGAGGATATAGAAGAAAATATTGAATATAAAAATTATCTTACACCACTAGATATGGAAAGTAAATTTAATGCATATGGTGGTGCAGCTTTCGGTCTTAGCCCGAAACTAACGCAAACAAACTATTTTAGACCACATTTTAAATTAAGTAAAGCTGATAATTTATTTTTTGTTGGTAGCTCATTGCATCCTGGTCCTGGAATATCTCTAGTCTTAAATTCAAGTAGGTTAGTAACTGAAGAAATTTTAACGACATTAATAAATAACTGAATTATTTTTGAAACGTAGGCAGGAGTAATATTTGTTAATATACTGTAATCTTTTCCTCGCACTCTGAATATTTTAATAAGGGGCGGTGAATGGAATGGATTGGAAAGAAGAATTAGTTTTACAATTAAGAAATTTGACTATTGATAAAAATATTATTAGTAAGGCGATGCAAAATTTTGTTGAGGCTTTTAATAGTAATTTGGACAAATATAATATAAGAAATATTCGCGCAACAACAGATTCAAATGAATATATTGATATAAAGTACTATAAAAAAATTGAAATAAAAATTACAGAAAAAAATGTTTTATTTACTTTATTTAACAAGGACAGAATTCAGCAAAATATATCCGTTAAATTAAGTATAGCTGAAAAAGTAGGAGGATATTTCATTCAATATATTAATACGGAGGAACGTAACCCAAAACTTAGAGCATTTATAGATGAAAGCACCATTGATGGAATTTTTGAGGATTTATTTGAATTAAATGAAGAAGTAAAAACTATAAATGAAGTTACAATTAATTAAGAGCATCGATGAGCATCCATAAGTAATTGTTTGGATGCTTTTTGCGTAATAAAATAAAACACAAAAACTAACTATATGAATATATTGATTATAAGAATACATATAGGGGGGATTTGAAGGGTGTATATTACTAGGAATCAGGATTCGGATTTAATAATGAATTATAGAGTAGCGCCAGGGGCTCCAACAAGACTAATAGTTCAAAGAAATACGCTAATAAGTGTGGTGTTATTTTGGGAACCAGCATACGATAATGTGAAGGTGAGTGGATATTATATTTTGAGAAACAATATTCCTATAGCATCTACGGCAAATCGAGTTTTTGTAGATACAGCTATTAAAATTGGTAGAATTTATGATTATAAAGTGACAGCTTATACTGAAGGTAAAGTTTTTTCAGGATATAGCAATATAGCTCGGGTTAGTATTATACCTTCGCTTGGACCAGTTTATTGGTCAAAAGCTAACCAAAGTTCTGGTTATGTAAAAGGTACGGATGTTTCTTTTTATACGCCTGAACTAGATTGGGATAAAATTAAAGGTGATGGAGTAGAATATGTTTATGTTAGGGCTGGTAATAGTGTAATTAATAAAGGGTATAACCCTGATTTTATGGCGCAAAAACATACAATAGGAATAAAATCTGTTGGCCTTTTAATAGGATTCTACTATATTCCTCATTGGTCTAATTTAGATTATAATCTAAATAATGCAAATATTGAGGCTGAAAGCTATGCTGACCATATATTAAGTCTTATGGGTAAAGCAGGTTTAAGCGGATATGGAGATATACTTCCCGTCTTAGATATAGAACCGCCGCTTGGCCAAATTGATGTGGGACTTACTGGGAAACAAATAATTGATTGGGCTAAAGTATTTTGCGATCATTTTAAAGCATATACAGGTAGAACTATAATGATATATACAAACAGGTCTTTTTTTAATGATTGGAATATCAGCGTAGATATTATCACAATAAATAATCTACCTCTTTGGAATGCTGAGTACTATGAATTCAATAGTTATTTGAAGTTTAGTGACGATACTCCTATGAGTTTTGGTGGGTGGAAAGGCTATAATATTTGGCAGTTTACGCAATCAGCAGTCATCGGCGGATATACAAACATGGATCAAAGCTTATGTCCTTCACTTGATTTGATAAGACAACCATCAAAACCAATAAATTTGAATGGATTTAATGCCTCCTTAGGAGCAGTTAATTTAAGCTGGAATAAAAACAATGAAATAGATATAAAAGGCTACAATGTTTATAAAGATGGTGCTTTAGTTTCAACAGTCGTTAGTAATTTTATTACGATAACTGGTTTAAAAATTGGGGCAACATATAAATTTCAAGTTCAAGCGGTAGATGTGTTTAACGATGTTTCAGGTTCAGTTTCGATAAGTGTATATATAGCTAGATAGGTGTATATAGATTTAGGTGAATTATATCATTTTGTGGTAATATATAATTAGATTATGTGAACTATAATAACAATTATTTATTTTAATAATATTATTAACTGTATTATTAACATGATCAAATTTAATATATTAGAGGCGTTATAATGAAAAAAGGATATTGGTTTATAATTCTATCTGCTTTCCTTTTCAGTACTATGGAAATAGTCTTGAAAATGGTTTCAAATGATTTTAATCCTATACAAATAAGTTTCATAAGGTTTTTTGTAGGGGCGATACTTTTATCACCACTTGCTATAAAGAAATTGAAGAGTAAAAAAACTTCATTAACTAAAGATGATATTTTGTTTTTCTCGCTTACAGGATTTATTTGTGTGGTAGTGAGTATGACATTTTACCAACTTGCTATTTTATACTGCAAGGCATCTTTAGTAGCTATACTTTTCAGTTGTAATCCTGTATTTGTAGTTACGTTTGCCTATTTTTTAATTGGTGAAAAATTATATAAACACACTATTATCTCAATGGTACTTAGTATAATTGGAATGATATGTATATTAAATCCTTTTAGCATGGAACTTAGTTTAAAAGGGACAATATTCATTATTATATCCTCGGTAACTTTTGCTTTATATAGTGTAATAAGTAACAAGAAAATTGAGGAATTTGGAGGCGTGGTAATAACCTGCTTTACATTTTTAATTGGTAGCATGGAAATGTTAGTACTTATTCTTATTACAAAATTAGATTTTGTATCGAGCTTTTTTTCTGGTATTGGATTAAACGAATTCTCAAATATTCCAATTTTCCAAGGTATAACAATAGAAAATATACCAATGCTAGCTTACATTAGTATTTGCGTCACGGGGCTGGGGTACACATTTTATATTTTAGCAATGGAGGAAACTTCTGTGTCTACTGCATCAATTGTATTCTTCATTAAACCAGCATTAGCACCAATTCTAGCTTTGATAATTTTAAAAGAGGTTATTGCTTTAAATACGACAATAGGAATTGTTTTTATTATTATAGGTTCTCTTATTAATTTTAGGGCTACAAGTAAGTTAACTAAGGGTAATATAAATAACGTAGCAGAAACAAAAAAAATTAAAATTTAAGATTTAGTAACAGTTTAATTTTCAGAGAATATATTGATAAGAGACGAATCCATTCTTTAAAAAAAATGGGGTATTCAGTATGAATAAAACGTACTTATCATGTATTCTTTTTATATTTATAATTGCTTTAAGTGGATGTACTTTGCCAGGTAAAGAAAGTGTAGCTACCAAGTTACCACCTATAGGAGCAAAAGTATATCAACAAAATACAAGCTACACTATTAATGAAAATGAAGTTATAAAGAATGTAGTTATTAATAATGTAGTTTCAACGAAAAAACAACAAGTTGTTAAAACATCATTTAAGTTAGGAGATAAGGGCTCTAAAGTGAAAGAAATACAGGTAAAACTTAATAAATTTGGTTATAACCTGCACTTAGATAGTGATTTTGGTAAATTAACATACTATGCGGTTATGGACTTTCAAACAAGAAATAAGATAGTCAAAGATGGTATAGTAGGTGCATCAACGCTTAAGAAAATGGATTTATATCCTACGCCTGCGACTATGTATAAGGCTCCTATTTATAGAAAACCTGAGATACAAAAACCTATAACTAAAGCTACGACATCTACAAGTGTATTAGAGAATTTAGTGAACAGTAGAAATCTTTCTAGCTCCACTACTTATTTTGTTTGGATTGATTTACCCAAGCAGAAGGTAAATATATTTAAGGGTTCAAATAAAAAATGGAAACTTGTTAAATCAATGTCTTGTTCTACTGGAAAAACAAGCACACCTACGGTTAAAGGTAAATTCACTGTGGGAAGTAAAGGAAGTTATTTTATATCATCTGGAGGCGCTAGGTGCAAATACTATACTCAAATAAGCGGGAACTATTTGTTTCATAGCGTTTTATATGATAGAAAAGGGAATTATATTATAGATAACACTCTAGGGGTCCCAGTATCACACGGATGTGTAAGGCTTGCGTTAAGCAATGCTAAATTTATATATGATAATATTCCAGCTAGAACTTTAATTTGGAGCAAGTAAAAAGAGAATATAAGAATTGGAACCACTGGAACCACTGAATATATTTCGGTGGTTCTTTCTTGTTTGATACCAAATTAACTGTATAAAAGGTAATAATACATGAAGATTATAGTATAGTATTGTTATAAAATATTAGTGTATCATTAAAAGTTAGTTGTATTACATATGTTTAAGGGTATAAGCGTAGTGGAATTATTTAACTGATTACACTAAATATTGTGACTATTACTAATTTAATTGAGTTGAAATAAGAGTATAATTAGAGTAGGTGAAATTTTAAGTGGATTAAATTAAGTAGGTTAACCTGGAGGCTAAAACATTAAATATTATTGGTGGTAAAAGATGATTCTATTAAATAAAAAAAATTGAACTTCATACTAGGGATTTGTTTGGAATAAACAAAATTATAGCCTCATATGATAGTATAAATTATTTGATATGCTAACAAGTAAGATTCTAGATTTTTTTAATGCTACAATGGCCAGTGATGGACAGGCAGAAAAAATTAAACCAGTGGCAAATGTTGATAGGTCTAGACTTACTAATCCATTGAAAAATTTAGGAGCCGAAAGTGAGAGTAATCATTTGATTACAGCTATATTAAATATGCTGCAATTAATTATTTATGTTATATTAGCTGTAGTGGTAAATTGTTTATTAGTTCATCTTTTTATTAATATAAAGAATTTTTATAAAGGCTTGAGTATGAAAAAAACATACATAAAGGAGAAAAGAGAATTTGTGGTTTCTTTAGATGATTCAGTTATGCAAATTAAAGAAAAAGCTCCTTACAACGATATGGAGTGTAGCAAGGAAGAGGTTGATAGAATGAGGGGGCTCCTTAAGTAATGAAGAATATATTAATGGATAAGGTTTAAATCTAATATAAAAAAAACGGAGGGATAATATGAATGTTCTTACTTCGCCACGTGAACGCGAAAACCGCGGTGTTGTCAGTATTTTGGAAACCATTGATGTTGATTCTGGAACAAGGATTGTTATGGGAGAATTCGAGGATTTGATCGAAGCACCAAACTGGACTCCAAGCGGTGAATCGCTGGTCTATAATAGTAAAGGTCATATGTATATATTTGATATAGAAACCAAAGTAAGCCAGAAAATATATTCAGGCATTGCTGTTGATTGTAATAACGACCATATTCTCTCATTGGATGGTAAACGATTATGGGTTAGCCATCAAACATTGGAGGACGGACAGTCTAGAATTTATGGATTCCCACTAACAGGAGGAGAACCTACACTAGTTACACCTATTGCACCTAGTTACTTGCACGGATGTTCACCTGATGGAAAAACATTAGCATACTGTGGTGAAAGGAATGGACAGTATGATATTTACACTATTCCAGCAATTGGTGGTAATGAAACTCAATTGACTAATTTAGTTGGGTTAGATGATGGACCTGAATACTCACCATGTGGTAAATATATATGGTTTAATTCATCTCGAAGTGGCTTAATGCAAGTTTGGCGCATGGAGAAAGACGGATCCAATATAATTCAGATTACCTTTGATGAGTCTAACAGCTGGTTTCCACATATTTCACCTGATGGAAAACGAGTTGCATGCATTGCTTACAAGAAAGGGGATGTAGAACCTTGTGATCATCCAGCAAATAAAAACGTAGAGATACGATTGATGTCAACGGAGGGTGGTGACTTCACAACCGTTGTTAAATTGTTTGGTGGACAGGGAACATTTAATGTGAATTCGTGGTCCCACGATAATAAGACACTAGCTTTTGTTTCTTATCGATTAAAAGTCTAGTATATGGAATGAGTGGAACATCGCTTGTGCAGCTATTTTTGATGAATTAATGAAAAATGATAATTTAAGCACTATACAAATATAATAAGATGATTATTATTAGAAAGGAGATTAAATTATGGGACAAGTTAAAATTTTAGCGATAGGCAATAGTTTTTCACAAGATGCAACTCATTATTTGTATAAGTTAGCAAAAGCTGATGGAATTGATGCGTTAGTAGTAAATCTCTATATTGGAGGATGTTCTATAGAAACGCATTGGCATAACATAGAATCGGATGCAAAATTATATTTATATGAGAGAGATGGTAAATCTACGAACCAGTATGTTTCTATTAAAGATGCTCTTGCACAAGAAGATTGGGATTTTGTTATAACGCAACAGGCAAGCTCAGACAGTGGAATAGCAGATACTTATTATCCATATATTAATCAACTTTTTAAATATATAAAAGAAAAAGTACCAAATGCAAAGAGGTTATTACATCAAACTTGGGCTTATGAAACTGGTAGTAAACACGATTGTTTCGGGCGGTATCACAATAATCAGAAAGAAATGTATCAAAGGTTATGTGAGGCCAATACTTTCGCTGCGGGTGAAGTAGAAGCACAAATTATTCCGTGTGGTGATGTGGTTCAAGAAGCACGGGGCAAAGAGCCATTTATATATGAAAAAGGTGGCAAGTCTTTATGTAGAGATGGTTTTCATATGACATATGTTTATGGAAGATATATATTGGCATCAACTTGGTATGAGGTTCTATTTAGAAAGAATATTTTGGACAATACATATATTCCTGAAACAGTTTTTGCACCAGGGGAAGAGGTTGATCCATATGCATTAAATGTAATTAAGCAATCTGTTCATCAAATAGTTGGAAAGGTAGAATAGGAATAGAGGTGCGTAAAAATATTCTCTTATAAATGAAATTATGAGCAATTAAGAAGAAATTAACATAGTAAAGAAATAAGATAAAGACAGTAGTGGACTGGCTTTATCTTTTATTTTTTGCTAAAGTAGAAGGCTATTATTAAAGTAATTCTTAGAAAAAAAGGTTACGTATATTACAGAGGATGTTATTGACAAGACACTCTCGTGGTGGTATTATTAATCAATACATATAGGAATAGTATGTATTACGATTTGATTAAAATATAAATTGTAAAAAAAATAAATATTCTTAAAGGGGAAAATAAAATGAACACAACTTTACACGTAATTTTAAATATTATTATAATGCTTGCTTTGGTATATGGGATAGTGTGGATGCAGAAAAAACATCTTTCATTTACGAAAAGAGTTTTAACAGCTCTTGTTGTAGGAATTCTATACGGAGCAGTTCTACAAATAGCTTATGGAGTGACGAGTCCTGTAGTTCTTGAGGCTAATAATTGGTTTAGTATTATTGGAACTGGGTATGTGAGAATTCTAAAAATGATAGTTATACCACTAATATTTGTGTCAATTTCAACAGCGATTATTAATCAAAACTCTAAAAACTTAGGAAAGAAAGCGGGAACAATAATAGCTGTTCTTGTAATAACAGCGGCAATAGCTGCAACGGTAGGAGCTTTCACAGCCGGGACATTTGGATTAAATGCTAATGGAATACAAGCAGGAGAAGCACAGGTTAAACAAGGACAAAAACTTGATGAATCACTAACAGAGTTTAAAGCAACTACTGTTCAACAGCAGATAGTTGAGATTATACCAACTAATCCTTTCTTTTCATTAACAGGACAAGGAAGCTCTGCAACTTTATCAGTAGTTTTCTTTGCTGGATTTCTTGGAATAGCAACTGTTGCAATTAAAAAGAAAAAGTCAGAATCGGCAGAAACATTTATTAAATTCTTAAACGCGTTACATGATGTGGTTATGAGAATGGTAACGGTAATACTCGAATTAACTCCATTTGGAGTATTAGCTCTTATGACTAAAATGGTTTCTACAAGTAATTTTGCAGAAATAGCAAAACTAATGCAATTCGTTTTAGCTTCATACGTAGCTATATTAATTATGTTTGTTATACATTTTATAATACTTGCGATTAATGGATTAAACCCACTAACTTATTTAAAGAAGTCAGCAGCAGTATTAATATTTGCTTTTACTTCAAGAACCAGTGCAGGTACAATCCCTCTAAATGTTGAAGCGCAAATTGATAAGCTAGGTGTTTCAAAGGGAATAGCTAATCTTTCAGCAACGCTTGGAACAACAATAGGACAAAATGGTTGTGCAGGAATATATCCAGCAATGCTTGCAGTTATGATAGCACCAACTGTTGGAATAGATCCTTTAGCACCAGCGTTTTTAATTAAACTTATAATAGTTACTGCAATAAGTTCATTTGGTATTGCAGGAGTAGGTGGAGGTGCAACATTTGCAGCTTTAACTGTACTATCTGCTATGGGACTTCCTGTAGGACTTGCAGGTCTTTTAATAGCTATAGAACCACTAATTGACATGGCTAGAACAGCTCTTAATGTTAGTGATTC
This sequence comes from Clostridium sp., assembly GCF_050717545.1. Classification (GTDB taxonomy): domain Bacteria; phylum Bacillota; class Clostridia; order Clostridiales; family Clostridiaceae; genus Clostridium_AD. The sequence continues at coordinate 11,216 of NZ_JBOITN010000044.1, read as the reverse complement.
CATGGTAACAGGATTAGTTTCAAGCAAGATGATGAAAGAGTTAGATATAGATGTGTATAACAGTAAGGAAACTGCTTAAATAGGTGGGAAAAGAAATTAAAGGGATAGTTCTAGAGGTAGTAAAAAAGAAGTAGCCGCATAATCAAAATTATGCAGCTACTTCTTTTTTACTCTTCGCATTAATAGAAATAAGTTTCTCTATCTTTAACTTGCTGTAAACCTAACTCAGTTATTGTAGCATCCACACCAGTATAAGTGAGAAAACCTTCTACATGCATTTCTTTAAGTTGCTTTTCAGCTTCGATATTACCAATTCTATCACCAAAAGTATCAAAGGGCTCTGTACCACATTTTTTTAACATAGTTAAAAAATTTAATTGTTCATTAGATAAAACATAGTCACTTTGAGATGGTTCTTTATTGTCAGTTAAATGTTTTGAATCGGATTTATTAGGCATAAGCTCATCCCCTTATAAAAATATATTCCACATAGAGAAGGTGAATTCCTCTATTTACAAGTTACTATTTTAAATCAAGATTAATAATATATAATCTTGAAAAAGATGGGTAAGAATGGTAGAATGAAAAATAAATATTATGATATTTATATCATCTTTCGAATATCATATAACAGATGTATAATGTTTAATTAGTGGTAAAAATAAGATCATAATAGGAGTTTTAATATGAAAAATAAGAATATAAAAATTGTAGTATCAGGTGATATATGTGTAAATTATGTTCAAAGAATAACTTATCCTCAAAGTAATAAAGGCCTCAATTGGCAAACTCAATTAAATATGTTTACTGATATAAAACCTGGTGGAGCTTTACTTTTATCAAAACTAGTATCGATTTCAACAGGAGCAACTGTGTTTTCACCACAGCTATCCGATATTGAATCAATTAGGAAAGGAGAGTTTCTGAGTTCTACTGCCCAGATTGAGCTTTTTCCTGTATTTGATGATAAAGACAATAAATCAAAAGTGTATAGGATAAGCCGCCTTATGGGATTTACAGGGCCTGAGTGCGGTACTCAAAGACTCCTTCCTATTATTAATGATGATACGAAAGCTGACATCATTATATTAGATGACGAGAATAATGGGTTTAATTCTAATGAAGAATTTTGGCCTATAGCCTTAAAGTCGCAGGATGCATCACCAATAATACTATATAAAATGAATAATCCTATTGATTCTAGTGAACTTTGGAAACACCTTCAAAATATTCACAACGAAAAGACAATAGTAATAATAAATGTTGATGATTTAAGATCTAAGGGGGTTAACATAAGTAAAAGTTTGTCGTGGGAAAGAACAGCTCAAGATTTTGTTTGGCAAATTAATAATAATCCGAGTCTTGAGTTCCTTTCAAATTGTCACCATCTTATAGTACCTATTGGTCTTGAAGGTGCAATATACTATAAGACAGGAGGTACGACTGAAACTAGATTGTATTTCCTTCCATATGAATTTGAAGGAGGTTTTATTAAAAAAAGCCAGGGCAAAATGTATGGGCTTACTTCAGCATTTGTTGCAGGCCTTGCAAGTTCTATTGTAACAGGCAATCAAGATAATGAGGAATTATCTGAATCAATAAGTGCAGGTATACGTCAAGGTACTATTTCTGCTCAAAAATATTTTATAAAGGCATTTGGTGAGAATGCCTGCAAATCTCCATTCCCAAGTCCTTCTATATTTGTTGAAAAGGAAGATGATTTTATACTTAGGGAGAATGTCCAGGATGTCGTAGTTCCTTCATCTCCTAATCTTAATTGTCGTGCATGTTGGTACATTTTAAAGGATAAAAGTTCTACTAATTTAGAAGAGATAGCTTATGATATTGTTAAAAATGGAGTAGACAATGCGCTTAAATTTATACCAATAGCACAGTTTGGAAAGCTAAGAACAGTTGATAAGGCAGAAATTGAAAGTTATAGAAGTATTAAAAATCTTATGCTTGAGTACATGTCAACTAAAAACACAGTTAGACCTCTTTGTATTTCAGTATTTGGAACTCCAGGGTCTGGAAAATCATTTGGTATCCTTGAAGTGGCTAATAGTATCGCATCGAATCTAATTGAAAAAATAGATTTTAATTTATCTCAATTCAGTTCACCACTAGATTTAGTAAATGCTTTTCATAAGGTACGCGACATTGCGCTTGGAGAAAAAATTCCTCTAGTATTCTTTGATGAATTTGATTCGGCTCTTGAAACGAAACTTGGATGGTTAAAATATTTTTTAGCACCTATGCAGGATGGTCTGTTTAGAGAAGGTGATTCTATTCATCCTATTGGAAAAGCTATTTTTGTATTTGCAGGTGGAACAAGCAGTACTTTTAGTGGATTTTGTGGGGAAGACCTTGAAGGTGAAAAAGAACAAAAACAGTTTTCACTTGAATTTAAAAGTGCAAAAGGTCCTGATTTTATAAGTAGGCTCAGAGGTTACGTAAACATTCTAGGGCCAAATCAAACAGATGACAAGAGAGATCAGTTATTTATTATTAGAAGGGCTATGCTACTTCGTTCATTACTAGAGCGTAAAGTACCACATCTTATAAATGATAGAGGGGAGACTCAAATTGATAATGGAGTGTTAAGAGCGCTTCTAAAAATCCCTAGATATAAACATGAATCAAGGTCAATGGAAGCAATACTTGAGATGAGTATGTTAACTAATGCTAGAAAATGGGAACAATCTCATTTGCCTTCTAAAGAACAACTAAAATTACATGTAGATGAAGATCAATTTTTACGTCATTTAATGCATGATGCATTTTATAGTGAAAAAATTGAAAGTCTTGCAATTGCTATGTATGAAAGAGTTGGACTCATTGCTGAAGATAGCGATAGTAGAAATGGGAATGTTAATTTGACATGGGAAGAGCTGAGCGAAGAACTTAAAAACCCCAACCGTATTGGGGCTAAAAGTATTCCTAACACTTTAATTGAAATTAATTATGATGTTGTTTCTGTCAAAGAAAAACCAACATTTATGGAATTTACAATTAAAGAATTAGATATTTTAGCTGAAAAAGAATATATGAGATTTTATCGTCTTAGAAAAAAAAGTGGTTGGAAATATGGTGAAATTAAAGATAGTACTGAAAAAACTGATCCAGCACTGGTACCTTGGTCCAAACTGTTAGAAGAGAGAAAAACAAAGGTATATAAAATGGTAAAAATTTGGCCGGAAATACTTTCGCTTTCAAATTTTAAGATAGAGAGACTAAACTATTTGTGCCAGTGTGAGATGAAGTTAAATTAATCTGTATATAAAAAAAACGAGAAACACATTCCTACGCTAAAAATAGGAGTGTGTTTCTTTTATGTGATATGAAATTTTAAAAGTGTACTGAATAGTATATTACTTCTAGTATATTAATTTTAGTATATTTTTTCCACTGTATATCCTTCTTTATTTAATGCACTTATAATTGCATTTACATGATTATGGCCATTTGTTTCTACAGTGATTTCAAGTTGAACTTGCATAAATCTATCGCTGGTTTTAAATTGGTTATGATCTAGTTTTATTACATTTGCATTTGCATTTGAGAGGATTGTTGATACTTTAACTAATTCTCCTGGTTTATCTGAGAGTTCTATACTAAAGCAGAATAGTCTACCTCTTGATACCAAACCTCTATTTATCATGGAGGATATTGTAACAACGTCAATATTTCCTCCGCTTAGAATGCAAGCAACTTTTTTACCTTTTTCTTGTATTTTCTTTAGTCCTGCAAATGACAAAGCACCAGAAGCTTCTGCAATAAGTTTATGTTTTTCTAGTAGTAGAAGAAAGGATTCCATTATATCAAAGTCTGAAACTGTTACAATTTCATCTACATAGTTTTTAATGATTTCAAAAGTTAGATTTCCAGGTTGTTTTACTGCGACACCATCAGCTATAGTACGAACCGTTTTAAGATTTACAATACCATTATTATCTAAAGATTCTTTCATTGCTTTTGCGCCCTCAGGTTCCACACCTATTATTTTAATGTTTTCGTTTAACGCTTTTGCTGCAAGAGCAATTCCTGCAATTAGACCACCACCACCAACAGGTACAAGTATACAGTCTATATCATCTATTTCCTCTAAAATCTCACAGGCTATGGTACCTTGGCCATGCATTACATCTAAATCGTCAAAAGGATGAACAAAAACATAATTATGTTCTTTTTCTAATCGTTTTGCCTCTGAATAGGCTTCATCGTAACAGTCACCAATTAAAATTACAGTTGCACCATAGTCTTTTGTGGCTTCAACTTTAATAAGTGGGGTGGTTTTAGGCATTACTATGGTAGCTGTAATACCAAGTTTCTGCGCAGAATATGCAACTCCTTGTGCATGGTTCCCAGCAGAAGATGCAATTACACCTCTTTTTCTCTCTGCGGGTGTTAAGGTGCAAAGCTTGTTATAGGCGCCACGAAGTTTAAATGCACCAGTAATCTGTAAATTTTCTGGTTTAATATAAACTTCATTTCCACATTCATTACTGAAAACATCACTATATATAAGGGCTGTCTTTTTAGAAACGCCTACTAAGTTTGCTTGTGCTTTTTGAATTTGTAAAAGATGAATTTTTAATTCTCGATTTGTTGATAAATTTGTTAATACTTTTTCCATTTTTAAAGCCTCCAATTTTTTTTTTTACTTTTACTATACAAAAAAATCGCCCTTGAATTATAAATTCAAGGGCGATTGTAAAATCGCGGTACCACCTTAATTGTATCTTAAAAACAGATACATCTCTTTTCGGTTCATTAAAACCTAAGCCTTTTATCGGGGCTAACCGGCTTTCCCTACTTTATTCGAGAAAGCAGCTCAGGAGTGATTCGCAATCTTATACCCAGCATCGACTCTCAGCTAGCGTCGATTCTCTGTAACTAAAGTTTATAAAATAACAATCTCCATCTTCGCAATAATAATATACTTATTTTAAAGAGAATTTTAACATTAAATATTCTTAATGTCAATGAAAATTGTATATTATAAAAGTATTATATGAGTGTATATTATAAAATATTATAATATTAATTGTGATAACATGGAGTTACCATTTTTGTCTAGTAATACTGTGAGTCCACCAGCATAATCCTCAATATTAATTAAATAATTTGTTATTATTCCTTTATTCTTAATAGTTTTGCAACCTACTGACATTAATTTATGCTTTTCATCAATAGTTGTAAATCTTTTATTTTCGTATTTATTTATATTTTTCAGCATTTTTGCCTCCTAATTACATTGAATTATTTTATATAGATTTATTTTAAACGTCGTATTTTTAATCTAGTAACACTTATAAATATTGCCAAGAACTGAAATTCTATACTTAATGAAATATAATTAACTTAAAATTTATTTATAAAATTTCAACTTTATGGTAATTATATAAACATATAGATTATCGAATGGTTAGGTGCATTTAAAAAATCTTATAATTTATATAAAATAACACTACTAATAATAGAAAAAATTTAAGGGAGGATTTATAAATGAATACCACTATTATGGCTATAACTTTAGAAGGAAGAAATAAGTTTGCTCCAGAATTACAAGAAATTTTAACAAAACATGGTTGTATAATTAGCATGAGGTTAGGTTTACACGAAACATCAAAAGATTTGTGTACAGATAGAGGGTTAATTTTATTACAACTATGTGGCGAAGACAAAGAAATATCAGATTTAAAAGAAGATTTAAGTAAGATTGAACATATTAAAATAAATACAATGTGTATATAGGTATATATAATTCCTCGGACCTTATAGTTCGGGGAAGTTTTCTTTAAGAAGGTAGGTACTTATAGTTTTCTTTTAGAAAAAACTCTAACCCTTAGTTAAATCATCTCCTGCGGATCTGCAACCTACGAGCTCAATTTTATAATTTCCATCAGGTGACTGAACCTCAACTATTGAACCTACTGTTCTTCCAAACAAGGAAATTCCAATTGGTGATTCAATGCTAAACTTTCCATTTACTATATCCACTTGCAATGTTGTTACAAGTTCTATTTCTTCTATATCGCAGCTACCTTCGAATTTTATCTGAAGCTTACTACCTATATTTGCACCTTTAGTGTTAACAATAACATCATCTATAATTTCGGCAGACCTAATCATTTTTATTAAGTAACCCATTCTCCTGAAGTTATCATACATACTTGATTTAGCAGCCTTATATTCAGCATTTTCACTTCTGTCACCATGAGCTGCTGCTATCATCTTTTCATGGGCAATTTCCATTGTTAAAGGACCTTTACGATAATCAAATTCCTTTTGAAGTTCTTCCACATCATTTTTAGTAAGTTTATTATTCATATTATCACCTCATTATTTATATTGTTGAAAGGATACTAGTATGGTATATCCCTTAAGATAACTATTATAACACTAAGGGCCTATAAGCAATAATATTTAAAAGAATTATGTTGACTAATGAATGTGAAACCGTATAATATTAGATAATGGATGTAAAGATTCAGGTGTTCATTATTTAATATATTCAAGAGTGAATTTTGTAATATGGGGGTATAGCGCAGCTGGGAGCGCGCTTGAATGGCATTCAAGAGGTCGGGGGTTCGATCCCCCCTATCTCCACCATAATAAAAGGAAAGTACGGAAATTATTTAAAATGATTTCTGTACTTTCCTTTTATTTATAATTTAATTATAATATTTAAGTCCTTTATAGTATAATGTCATGTAAGGTGTATTTATTTATATGGGGGTAATTATATGTTTAGTTTCGAATATAGTATTTCAAATCGTGTACCTGCATCTAGCATGGATATGAAAATGTATTACTGTGGCACTCAAGATTGCGAAGGCAACAAGGCTTGGGGCCCAGCGTTGCTTGACCATTATAAAATTTTTTATATTTATAAAGGCTCAGGACTTTTTCGCATGGATAATAGAGATTATGATATTAAAGAAGGTCAATGTGTATTGATTCCACCTAATGTGATTATATATTACAAATCAAACGAAAATGATAAATGGCTATATGATTTTGTCGCTTTTAATGGTGTAAATGCAAAGGGATATTTAATGCGCGCTGGATTCTCGGATTCGAATTTTATTATAGAGTGTAATGGTGGGGAAATAATAAGAAATGATTTCAACCAGATGCTTGAAGATAGTAAAAACAAAATAAGTGGAGATATGAAAATTTTAGGATCACTATATAATTTTCTTGGTAGTATTATTGAATACTCTTGTCAAGAAGAAAGTGAAGGCGAAAACAAAGTATCAAATTCATATATTAAGAAAGCTATTGATTTTATTGAGGTTAATCATTGTAGGGATGTGAAAATAGCTGAAATAGCTACTTATCTGGGAATCAATAGAAAATATTTTTCTAAATTATTTAAGGATGAAGTAGGTATTCCTCCACAAAATTATTTGATAAATTTAAGATTAAATAAGTCTTGTGAACTTATGAAAAATAAAATATTATCTATAGGTGAAATAGCAAGATCTGTTGGATATGAAGACCAGTTATTATTCTCAAGAGTATTTAAGAAGTTTAAAGGTATTTCTCCAAATAATTATAGAAAAGATATTATATAATAGAATTTTTTCTGTCTTTCATTAGATTAGTGTAAGTAATCATTATTTTGTAATGCGAAAAAAGATTACTATAAGAATAAATTCTTGTAGTAATCTCTAATAATATTATATATTTTGTTGGATTTTATTTTAAACTATAGATGATATTGTTTAAGATTATGCTTTTAAAACACTATCTATCAAATTAAGCTCTTCTGGTTCAAAATCTCTGCGTGAAAGAGCACCGATATTTTCTTCGATTTGCGACAGTTTACTTGCACCGATTATAACGGAGGTTACTTTATTATTGCAAAGCACCCAAGCAAGTGCTATTTGAAAGAGAGATTGGCCCTTGCCTTTTGCTATTTCATTCAAACATGTAACCTTGTTTATTACTTCCTGGCGTAATGTTGTTTTTTGACAAGCATCAAATTTCGTAAAAATACACGTAATAAGGTGTGATAAAAATGGCATAATGTCTTATAAAGAAATTTTTTCTTTTTATTTATTAAATAGTCTTCTGAAAATCCCTTTATTTTTACGTGAAGCTTCTTCAGCTGCAGTTATTGCTCTTTGCCTTTCTAGAGAGTCATTTAAAGTATTAACCAATTGAACATCGTGTTCTTTTATTGTTTCGGGTAATGACAGTACCATTTTATTTTTCTCTTGTTCTTGTTTAAATAGTACCTGTGTATTTTCTAATAATTTATTAATATTATACAGTTGACCATCTTTTACATTCAATTGTTCCTTAATAAACTCTATGTTAGTTTTAAGGATTTCAATCATATCTTCTTTTAATAAAGTAACTGTTGTAGCTGCAACTTCTGATTCGGCTTCAGCATTTTGATTATATTTTAGAGTTTGTTTAATTGCCGCTAAACCTTTATCATCTACACAGGTTTTACCATTATGGAATATTAAAAAAGGTTTTATTTCTGGTAATTTCATCTTAGCATAAGCTGTTACTTTACTGATGTCTAAATTTTTTGCAATTTTAAATGCATCATATATCATTGTACAGACCTCCTAACTATCTAAATATAGTATTCTCCATATATTACCAAATTCCTTCTTTTGCAAAATTAAATTTAAATAAAATTTTATTAAATTTAAATTAAAACCTAATTTGGTATTTAACAATGTGGTTAAACCATAGTTTTAGCTAATTAAGGCTTAGTTAATATTAATTAAATTTTATTTTAAGAGGAGTAAATAAACCTGTTTTATAACTTATTATCGTATTCTTTTCTCTCATTAAAAAAGAGTATTGCCCACGCAATAATTGGTAAACCTGAAAGAACTAAATATAACATTCCCAATATATTTCCTACTACACCTAGTACTGCCGATAAAATCCAAAGGAGCATGGTATAACTCATTTTATAATTGTGAAAATTGAGGCTTATATTGTTAAAAAAATTGTTCTTCCTCATCAAATACATCTCCATTCTATTTTATAGATTATAAAGTAAGAAGTAAAACATAGTTAGATTAGACTAGGCTAATGTAATGGGATTAAAATTTCTTATTATTATAAGTACGTATTGAGATCATTAGAGAAATTAAAAGGGAAATTAAGCCTATTGATAGAGCTAAAAAATTTTGCGTTAAACTGGGAGTGTTGTTTATAAAATAAGTGAATTTTTGAACTATAATGTTACCTGGATTATTCGCTATATATTCTATAGCCGATGTTGGTACAAAAAACAACACCATAAAAATTAAAACAGTAAAAATTTTCATTCTAGAAACTCCAAATTTAAAATACATAGGATAAAATATAGAACTAAATATACAAGTAGACATTACAACTAAAACAATATCCAATGTTGATATTGATCCGATAAATATTAATAATCCCAAGGTATTACCAATAAAACCAACTATTATAGAACAAATAATTCCTACAATTCCAAATACAAAGGTTGATATATATTTTGCAATAACAATATCTGATTTTTTAACTGGTAAACTATTTAATATAATTTCACTTTTATTTTTATCACTAAAAGATCTTTACTTCCTCTAACTAAACCATAATTTTCTACGTTTTCGTCTTTAGTTTGCGTGAAAACTAATTTACCTTTATTAATAAATGTAATATAGTCCGCTATTTTTTCAAGGTCTGTAGTTATATGTGTTGAAAAGAATATGCTTACATTTTCATCTTGAATTATGTTATACAAAATATCTAAAAGTTCACTTCGAAATACTGTGAACCATTTGGGACTATAAATCCCATTACACAGCCTCTTGGAACATTAAAACTTAGATTATCTAAAGTAAAGTCTTTATATGACTTTGTTAAATTTTTTATTTCTAAGATATTATCCATATTTATGCCCCCTAAAGTAGTTCGATAGTGTTATCACTATCTTAAGTTTATTAAATGTAATAATCATAGATTGTTACTAAGTTTCTTCGTTATATAATAGTGCTAACATACTTTGTAATTCTTCTAAACTTAAATTTAAAAGTTTGCTTTCGACGGTTACCTGGGTTAGTTTTTCTTCTATAGCTGACAATCTTTTTTCTCTTATTAGGTCCTTGTTTTGTTCAGAGACATAGGAGCCTTTTCCAGGAACTGAAAAGTTTTGAATTATTTGTGGCATTGCAACTTGGTAACTAAATGCGTTAGAATTTAACCACTTTAATATGTTTGGACTGCAAAAATGGTCTATAGGATTTAGTTCTATGATTATATCTGCAAAATTTATTCAAAAATAATCTATAATCAAGAGGAGTATATTTGTGGCAAGTTTAAAAAAACGTATACCTTAGTACAAAAATTTTAAATATGAAATAAACCCTAGATGGATAAATGATTTGAGCTAAAATCATTTATCTGTTTTTTTTATATCCAATTTACGGTAAAAATAGTATAATTAAATTTATATCATCAGCAATTGTAGGAAGAAAGGATTAAAGTATATGGAAACGTTATTTACTAATAGATTAGAATTAAGGCAATGGAGAGAAAGCGATAGTAAAGACTTATATGAATTTGCTAAAAGTGACGTAGTAGGACCAAATGCTGGTTGGACGCCACATAAAAGTGAACAGGCAAGTCTCGACATAATAAAAATATTTATAAAAAACAATGATGTGTATTCTATTGTTTTAAAATCAGAAAACAAGGTTATTGGTAGTATTGGGATACATAATAGAAAACCAGATATAACCCTTGCGAGTTTAAAGCAAAAGGAAATAGGCTACGTTTTAAATCCTAGCTATTGGGGTAATGGACTTATTCCGGAGGCGGTAAATCGTTTAATCAGATATGGATTTTGCGAACTTAATCTAGATTTAATTTGGTGCGGACATTTTAATTTTAATAATAGGTCTAAAAGAGTAATTGAAAAATGTGGGTTTATATATAGGTTTCAAAAAACTGATAAGTTAAAGTTATTAGATAACAAAGAATACACTACCTTATACTACAGTATTTTAAAAGAAGAATATAATAATGAAGTTATACCATTTGTTGTGTAATTAAATGTGCAATTAAATAATTATTTAAAATGTGTCAAGCATTTTTGAAAATGTCCCAATAAACGTTAAACATTAGCACCAGTTTTCTGGTGCTTTTACTTTATAATCCATTTTATTTATGGGGTCAATTAATAAACCTCGAGGTATCTTTCAAGAATA
>NZ_JBOITN010000043.1:0-80321 GCF_050717545.1 Clostridium sp. | reverse complement strand
TTAAAATCACCTTTCTAATTACGCCCACCTCATTTCTTGTCATGAGGTTTTAGTATACTATATTTTTTGAAATTTGGGACATAATCAAATGTGGTATAGTAAGACATTATCATAAATCAATCATAGTATTCAATATAAATATTAAAATTTATATTGAATACTTATTTATTTTATGATATACTACGAAGGTGAGAAAATACACACATTACTTAATTATAGGAGGGTTCCAATTTTTGGGCTTGTATAAGATGATGGTAATGGAGGTAAAAACCAAGGAGGTTATTATTAATGGCAGTTATTTCAATGAAGCAATTATTAGAGGCAGGTGTTCATTTTGGACATCAAACTAGAAGGTGGAATCCTAAAATGGCTCCGTACATATTTACAGAAAGAAACGGAATATACATTATTGATTTACAAAAGACAGTTAGAAAAATCGATGAGGCATATGACTTTATTAAATCTGTATCTGAAGAGGGTAAAGATGTCCTATTCGTAGGAACAAAAAAACAAGCTCAAGAAGCTATTAAAGCTGAATCTGTAAGAGCTGGTATGCATTTTGTAAACAATAGATGGTTAGGTGGAATGCTTACAAACTTTAAAACAATTAAAACAAGAATAGCTAGACTAGAAGCATTATACAAATTAGAAGAAGATGGAGTATTCGAAGTTCTTCCTAAAAAAGAAGTTAGTCATCTTTTAAATGAAAGAGAAAAACTTGAAAAGAATCTAGGCGGAATCAGAAGCATGGATGCAAATAAAATTGGTGCTATATTTGTTGTAGATCCAAGAAAAGAAAAAAATGCAATTTCTGAAGCTAAAATTCTTGGAATTCCTGTAGTTGCAATAGTTGACACAAACTGTGATCCAGATGAAATTGATTATGTAATCCCAGGTAATGATGATGCTATAAGAGCAGTTAAATTAATAACAGAAAGATTAGCAGATGCTATTATAGAAGGAAGACAAGGCGAACAATTAGCTGAATAATAGTAGTAATATATAGATAGAACATTTGAGGGGTAGGTGGAGGTTAATTCTTTCACGTACCCTTTATATTAGATAGGAGGAATTAATAATGATTAGTGCAAGTATGGTTAAAGAGTTAAGAGAAAGAACTGGGGCTGGAATGATGAATTGTAAAAGAGCCTTAACTGAAACAGATGGTAATTTGGATAAAGCAGTTGAACTTTTAAGAGAAAAAGGTTTGGCAGCAGCAGCAAAAAAAGCTGGAAGAATAGCTGCAGAAGGATTAGTATTTACATGTATTTCAGAAGATATGAAAGTTGGATCTGTTGTAGAAGTTAATTGTGAAACTGATTTTGTTGCTGACAATGAAGAGTTTATTACTTTAACAAAAAATATAGCAGCGCAAGCAGTACAAACTACATCAACTACTATAGAGGAATTAGTTTCTGAAAAATACATAGGTGATAAAGCAATTACTATAAGTGATGCTGTTTCAGCACTAATTGCAAAACTTGGTGAGAATATGTCTGTAAGAAGATTTCAAAAGTTCTCAATTGACAATGGTATAGTTCAAAGCTACGTTCATGGTGGTGGACGAATAGGCGTTTTAGTTGAACTTTCATGCGATAAGCAGGATGATGTTCTAACTCAGATTGCTAAAGATGTAGCAATGCAAATTGCAGCTGCTAGTCCTTTATTCTTAGACAATTCTTGTGTTGATACTGAAACTTTAGAAAAAGAAAAAGAAATATACAGAGTTCAGGCATTAAACGAAGGAAAACCAGAAAAGATTGTTGAGAAAATGGTAATGGGAAGAGTAAATAAATATTATAAAGAAGTTTGTTTACTTGAACAAGTATGGGTTAAAAATGCTGACTATACAATTACAAAATACCTTCAAGAAGAATCTAAAAAACTTGGTGCTGAAATAAAAATAACTAGATTTGTAAGATTTGAAAGAGGCGAAGGTATAGAAAAGAAGGAAGAAAACTTTGCTGAAGAAGTAAAAAGACAAGTAGAAGGTAAATAATAATTAAAGGGAACACGAAGTGTTCTCTTTTTTAAAATAAATATTTTTTAAAATAGGTAGTGCTTTAAAATGGTAATACTTTAAAATAGTTATTCATTAAATTGGTATTACTTTAAATTAGGAGGTATAATGTTTATGGACGTTGCTAAATATAAAAGAATTATGCTTAAAATTTCTGGAGAAGCTTTGGCTGGTGAAAAAGGTTTTGGTATAGATTTTGAAATAACTAATGTTATAGCACTTCAGATAAAAGAGTTAGTTAGTTTAGGTGTTGAAATAGGTATAGTGGTTGGAGCTGGGAATATATGGCGTGGTAGAAGTGGAGATGGTATGGACAGGACTACTGCAGATTATATGGGAATGATGGCAACTTGCATTAATGCATTAGCACTTCAAGATTCTTTGGAGAACATAGGAGTAAACACTAGAGTGCAAACTGCAATCGAAATGAAGGCAGTAGCAGAACCATTTATAAGAAGAAGAGCTATGAGGCATTTAGAAAAAGGCAGAGTTGTTATATTTGCTGCTGGAACCGGTAATCCATATTTTTCTACAGACACAGCAGCGGCACTTAGAGCTGCTGAAATAGAAGCTGAAGTAATTCTGCTTGCTAAAAAGGTTGATGGAGTTTACGATAAAGATCCACATATATATAGTGATGCGAAGAAGTTTGATAGTCTTACTTATCTTAATGTTCTTGAAAAAGGACTACAAGTAATGGACTCTACAGCTACATCATTATGCATGGATAATAATATACCAATATTAGTTTTTGGATTAGATAATCCTGAAAACATAAAAAAAGCAATTTTAGGAGAAAAAATTGGTACTTTAGTATCTGATTGTACTAAAGAATCAGTATAAAATGGAGGGGATTCTATGATTAAACAAATTATTAGTATTGCTGATGAAAAAATGAAAAAATCTATTGATGTTTTAAAACATGAGCTTGGAAGTTTAAAAGCAGGCAGAGCAAATGCTTCAATGCTAGATAGACTTCGTGTTGAATCTTATGGAAGTCTTGTTCCTGTAAGTCAAGTAGCAAATATATCATCACCAGAAGCTAGGGTACTTCTAATTCAACCATGGGATAAATCAACTATGAAAGAAATAGAAAAAGCTATATTAAAATCTGATTTAGGACTAAATCCATCAAATGATGGCTCTTCAATTAGATTAATTATTCCTGAACTTACTGAAGAAACAAGAAAAAATTTACTTAAAACTGTTAAAAAAACAGGTGAAGATGCTAAAGTCGCTGTTAGATCAATAAGGCGTGATGCAAATGATAAAATTAAGGCTTTGAAAAAAAATAGTGAAATTACAGAAGATGAAGTAAAAAAATCAGAAGATACAATTCAAAAGGAAACAGATAAATTTATTAAACAAGTAGACCAATTAATTGACGTTAAAGAAAAAGAAATAATGTCAGTTTAGTATATAATTTTAAATAGAACCTGCATAAATGCAGGTTCTATTTAAAATTATACTATAACTATTAAAAAGGAGAGAATTTTATTGAAAAAATTATTCGCTTTTTTAAAGAAAAATGAATGCAAAAGTAATGATTTAGAATTAGACATGACAAGAATACCTAAACATATTGCAATTATAATGGATGGTAATGGTAGATGGGCTAAAGAGCGTAATTTACCTAGAGCACTTGGCCATAAGGCTGGAGTTGAAGCAATAAGAAGAATAGTAAAAGAATGTAACAAGTTAGGGGTTGAATATTTAACTTTATATGCATTTTCAACTGAAAATTGGAATAGACCTTTAAAAGAGGTGGATTCTTTAATGAAGTTGTTAGTAGAATATTTAAAAAATGAGTTTGAGGAATTAAATGCTAATGATGTTGTTATTAATTCAATTGGTAATATTTCTAAATTGCCGCAGATATGCACAGAAGAGTTAAATCATGCTTATGATAAAACTAAGGATAATAAGGGCTTAATCTTAAATCTTGCTTTAAATTATGGGGGTAGAAATGAAATAGTGGATGCTGTAAAAGATATTTCTTTAGATTTAATAAGTGGGAAGATATCTAAAGAGGAGATAACTGAGAAGCTACTTTCGAAGCATATGTATACCAAAGCAATGCCAGACCCTGACCTTATAATAAGACCTAGTGGGGAGTTAAGATTAAGTAATTTTCTATTGTGGCAGAGCGCATACTCAGAACTTTGGTTTTCAGATATTAATTGGCCAGATTTTCATGAAACAGAGCTAAGATCTGCAATATTAGATTATCAAAAAAGAGATAGAAGATTCGGAAAGGTTAAATAGGTGGGAAATCATGAATAATAGATATATAGGGGCACTTGTTCTGGCTCCATTAATAATATTTTTATTTTTAGGGGGGGAGTATTTAAAATATATCGTAATGGTACTTTCACTTTTTGGTATGTATGAATTTTATAGGGTTTCTAGGAAGAAACACTATAAGCCAATTGGAATTGTAGGATACGTTTTATGTATTGTATATTACTTAAATATGACAAGCGATTTTTCACAGAGTTTTAATATATATATTTTGATAGCAAGTATATTTTTACTACTATGTATTCCTGTGCTAAACACAAGTTATAATTTTGTAGATATTGCACTCACTATATTTGGTTTTTTATATGTAGCAGTATTTTTTAGTTTTATAGTGTTTATAAATAATAAACCGTATGGTGAGTATTTGGTATGGATTATATTTATTTGTTCATGGGTTTGTGATACGGCAGCTTACTATAGCGGGAGGTCTTTGGGAAAAGGTGGCAAACATAAGCTATGCCCTAAAGTAAGCCCTAACAAAACAATTGAGGGCTCGATAGGGGGGCTCCTTGGAAGTGCTATTGGATGCACGATTTATGGATATGCTATTTCAACGTATGGTGTGCCTATAGAATTGTATCATTATGCTATAATTGGAATTATTTGTGGTGTATTTGGGCAAGTTGGAGATTTAATTGCATCATCAATAAAAAGGTTTGTAGGAGCAAAGGATTATTCAAGTCTTATACCGGGTCACGGTGGAATCCTAGATCGATTTGACAGTATTCTATTTGTGTCTGTGGTAGTTTTTTATTATATTACATTTATAATTGGGATATAGATATATGTATAAACATATATTCTGTTAAAGATACTATAGTTAAATCATCTCCTGCGGAGTAACAGTATTAAAGACTTCATAAGGAGATTTGAGCGCTAACTCACACAAGTGGGAGACTTTCCTTGTGAAATGTCGTTAAAAAAGTTTCAGTTTATAATGTTGCAATTAAGAAATCATATATTGAAAAGAATGCTAAAAACAATTATTAGTAAATTGGCATTCTAGCAGTATATGATTTTATTGTTACTTATAATACTTATAGGGAATAACTATAAGAAACCCATATTAATATTTGTATTTATGACGGAATAAAATGTTACAAATACTTACATTTGCTTTATTTTAGCAGATAAATATGTTATATTAAATGCTGTACAATAATTAATTAGATTAGAAAAGGGATTATATTATTTTGTAGTATTTTTAAATTTAATAACATATATATAACAAATCTTAGTTTTATAGGAATGAGGAGATTTATGTGAAGAAGCTTACTATTTTAGGAGTTACGGGGTCTATAGGAACTCAAACTTTAGATGTTATTCGGAATGATTTTAAAAATTTTAAGATTATAGGGATTTCTGCAAATACCAGTTGGGGAAAAATCATACCAATTATAGAGGAATTTAAACCTAAATATGTTGCCATGATGGATGAGGCGGCATCAATAAATCTTAAAAGATATTGCACTAAGGAAAAAATATTAACACAGATTTTGCAGGGATTAGAAGGGCTAAATTATATAAGTACAATACCTGAAATTGATATTGTAGTGACTTCTGTTGTAGGAATGATAGGACTTGTTCCAACCCTAAAAGCTATTAATGCTGGAAAAGATATTGCTTTAGCTAATAAAGAAACGCTAGTTGTAGCAGGAGATCTTGTAATGAATGCTGCAAAAAAAAACAATGTAAAAATTTTACCAGTTGATTCAGAACATGGTGCAATTTTTCAATGTCTACAAGGGAATAAACTAAAAGAGGTTAAAAAAATAATATTAACTGCATCAGGTGGACCATTTAGAGGTAAAAACAAACAAGAACTTATAGAAATAACACCTGAGGAGGCTATTAAACATCCTAAATGGAATATGGGTAGAAAAATATCAATTGATTCTTCAACGCTTATGAATAAAGGCCTAGAGGTCATAGAGGCACATTGGTTATTTGGTGTAAATTATGATAACATTCAAGTGGTAGTTCATCCTCAAAGTATAATACATTCTATGGTAGAGTACATAGATGGAAGTATAATAGCACAAATAAGTTCTGCTGATATGAGACTTCCCATTCAATACGCTATAAACTATCCTAAAAGAAACAATGCAGTTATTGATAAATTAGATTTTTATAATATGGGTAGTTTAACTTTTGAAAAACCAAATATGGATACTTTTAATTGTCTTAAATTAGCATATAGTGCAGGAAGAATGGGTGGAAACATGCCGGCTATAATGAATGCTGCTAATGAAATAGCGGTTGAACTTTTTTTAGACCACAAAATTAAATATCTTCAGATAGAACAAATTATAGGAAAGTGTATGAATAAATTTGAGCACGATGATAATCCGAATTTAGAGGGAATTTTAGAAGTTGACTTAATGGTAAGAGAATATGTAAGGAAAAATTATGATAAAAGATAGGAAGGGGAATTGTTATGGGTAGCATTATATCAAATATACCATATTATATTATGGCTATATTAGCATTTAGTCTTTTGGTTATAATACATGAATTAGGTCATTTTATTCTATGCAAGCTAAATGGGGTAAAAGTAAGTGAATTTTCCCTCGGAATGGGTCCAAAACTTTTTGGAATTAAAGGAAAAGAAACAGAGTATTTAATTAAAGCCTTTCCTATTGGCGGATATGTTAAAATGGAAGGTGAAGATGGAGGAAGTGATGATCCAAGATCTTTTACTAATAAAACTCCACTTCAAAAATTAAGCATCGTTTCTGCTGGTGCAATTATGAATTTAATTTTAGCGGTGGTATTATTTGCTATTATAGGCGCTGCGACAGGGAAAATAATTCCAGTAATAGGGGAAGTAGTCCCTAATGGTGCGGCTATGAAGGCTGGTATGCAAGTTGGAGACAAGATTACTAAGGTTAATAAAGTAAGTATAGAAAAATGGGATCAATTTACAGATGAAATTGATATTTCTAAAGGGGAAAATATAAGTATTGAAATAGAGAGAAACTCAGTGGTGAAAACATTTTCCTTAAAGCCCATTAAAAATGTAGAAGTAAATAGATTTATGGTAGGAATAGGTGGTACACTAGAAAAAATGAGCTTTGGTGAAGTCGTAAGTTATGGATTTACTAAAACTATTAGCACATCAAAACTAATTTTCGAAGTTCTTGGGACAATATTTAAGGGCAAGTTCTCTGTTAATGATGTAGGAGGACCTATAAGCATAATTAGAATCTCAACAATGGCAGCGCAAACTGGAATATTAAATTTAATGCTGTTAACTGCTATGCTTAGTGTGCAACTAGGAATATTGAATATATTGCCTTTCCCAGCACTAGATGGAGGATGGATTTTTATGTTATTATTTGAAATAATATCAGGTAAGAAATTAGATGATAAGAAAGTGGGAATTGTAAATTATATTGGATTTATGATTTTAATGGCATTTATGGTGTTTATAGTCATAAAGGATATAGTGAGTCCAATGAAATTCTAGGAGATGAACACTGTGGAATTAAAACAAACAAAGAAGATAAAAATTGGGAATATATATATAGGTGGAGATTCAAAGGTAGCAGTTCAGTCAATGACAAATACAGATACAAGAGACGTAGATGCTACTATAAAACAAATTCTTGAGCTAGAAGAAGCAGGGTGCGACATTGTACGTTGCGCGGTGCCTGATATGGAGGCAGCAGAGGCTGTTAAAAACATAATGAGTGGAATCCATATTCCACTAGTTGCAGATATTCATTTTGATTATAAACTTGCTTTAAAATCTATTGAAAATGGTATATCTAAATTAAGAATTAATCCAGGTAACATCGGAAGTGTTGATAAAATTAAATTAGTTGCAGATGCGGCTAAAGCTAAGAATATTCCTATTAGAATTGGAGTAAATTCAGGCTCATTAGAAAAGGATATTCTTGCAAAGTATGGTCATGTATGCGCGCAGGCTCTAGTCGAAAGTGCTTTAAGGCATGTTGAAATATTAGAAAATTTGAATTTTTATGATATAGTTATTTCTATAAAATCATCAGATGTTTCTATGATGATTGAAAGTTACAAATTATTATCAGCAAAAGTAAATTATCCACTGCATCTTGGTGTTACTGAGGCTGGAACTACATGGCGAGGAACAATAAAATCAAGTATAGGTATTGGAGCGCTATTAGCGCAGGGTATTGGGGATACTATTAGGGTATCTTTAACTGGGGATGTATTAGATGAGGTTAAGGTTGGAATAGAGATTCTAAAATCATTAGGTTACATAGAAGATGGGATAAGATTTGTATCATGTCCAACTTGCGGTAGAACTCAAATTAATCTTATAGCAATTGCAAATGAAGTAGAGGAAAGATTGAAAAATTGCAATAAAAATATAAAGATTGCAATTATGGGGTGTGTGGTTAATGGGCCAGGTGAGGCAAGAGAAGCTGATATTGGAATAGCTGGTGGAAATGGCAAAGGCCTAATATTTAAAAAAGGTGAAATAATTAAAACTGTTAAGGAAGAAGATCTGGTTGAAGAACTTATTCTCGAGATAGATAAACTATAAAATGTCGTTTCAGGAGGAATAAAAATGGATGTCAGCTTAGCTGAGATGCTTAAAAATGATTTTAATTTAAATGAAGAAACATTAAAAGATGATATTAAGGTATTGAGGGTTCAATACCTTAAAAAAAGCAATAAATTAAGAGTACTAATAAAATCTTTTGATGATATAGATGATAATAAAAAACTATATATAAAAAATATTATTTCAAAAAGATTATGTAGTTTTGAAGATATACAATTGGTTTGTTACAGGGATGTATCAAACGCTACATTAGAAGATGTAAAAGAAAAATTTTGGTTAGATGTCGTTAACGTAATAGCCTCATCACAACCATCTAGTAAAGATAGTTTGCTTAAATCTTCTAGGATAATTGAAGGTGGAATGCTTAAAATTCAGTGTGGCAATGATTTTATGTGCAAAATTTTAAGAGATAAAAACATAGAGATTCTTATAAAGAATACTATAAATGATATGTTTGGAATTAATTCGCAGGTTAAGTTAGAACATAACAGTGCACTTTCTAAAGGGGATTTCTTTGGTAAAAAAGATAAAGAAAATGAAGTTATAATAAAAGAAATTATTAAGAATATTAGTACAGAAAAGAGGGACAAACCTCAAGGTAGTGCTCAAAATGGTGATAAAGCAAATAAATTCAGTAGGCCAGGCTTTAGGAAAGATGAAGCTGCTGATGAAAACACTATAATGGGAAGAAATATAAAAAGTGATAGTATAGGAATTAGTGAGATAGACGAAGCTTCAGGAATAGTAAGCATCTGTGGAGATATTTTTAAAATTAAAATTATCGAAACAAAAACTGGCAGAATAATTATTACATTTTATATTACCGACTATTCAAGTTCTATTACCGTAAAATGTTTTCCAAAACCTAAAGATGTAGAAAAAATAATGGACGAAATTAAAGTAGGTCTTTTTTGTAAGGTACGAGGAGAAGCAAGCTATGATACCTATGCAAAAGAAGTCGTTGTAATGGCAAAGGATATAGTAAAACTTAAAAAAATAGAGAGAATGGATACTGCAAGCGAGAAAAGAGTTGAACTTCATTTGCATACACAAATGAGTGCAATGGATGGTATAACTCCAGCATCTAAACTTGTTGAAAGAGCATCAAAATGGGGACATAGAGCAGTAGCAATAACTGATCATGGTGTGGTTCAAGCATTTCCAGAAGCTATGGACGCAGCTAAAAAAAATAAAATTAAAGTTATTTATGGTGTAGAGGGATACTTAGTAGATGATGGACAACCTATAGTAGTTAATAATCATAATGAAAGCTTAGATGACAGCTTTGTAGTTTTTGATTTGGAGACAACAGGGCTTTCCAGCGAAAATGATAGAATTACTGAAATTGGCGCAGTTAAAATAGAAAACGGAAAAATAGTAGATAGATTTAATGAATTCGTAAATCCACAAATGGACATACCTTATAAGATTACAGAACTTACTGGAATTACAAATGATATGGTTCTAGGCGCGGAAACTATTGAAGAGATACTTCCTAAATTTTTAGAGTTTGCAAGAGGTAGCGTGGTAGTAGCTCATAATGCCAACTTTGATGCATCTTTTATAAAAAAGAATTCGCAGAGGCTCAATTTAAAGTTTGAGAATGCAGTTTTGGACACAATTCCCTTAGCTAAGTATTTACTTCCAGACCTTAAAACATTTAAATTAAATGTTGTAGCCAAGCATTTGGGAATATCCCTTGAAAATCATCATAGAGCTGTAGATGATGCTAAAGCTACTGCGGATATACTGTTACATTGTTTTGGACTTCTTAGAGAAAAAAATATTTTAGACCTAGATACTTTAAATAAAGAATTTTTAGGAGACTTCAATGTAAAAAAAGCAAACTCTTATCATGTTATTATTTTGGTCAAAAACCTTATAGGCCTAAAAAATCTTTATAAGCTTATTTCATTTTCAAATTTAGACTATTTTCATAGAAGACCTAGGCTGCCTAAAACATTAATTGAAGAATATAGAGATGGTCTTATAGTTGGATCAGCATGTGAAGCTGGTCAAGTATATAAGGAAGTGCTTCAAGGTAAATCAGAAGAAGAACTTAAGAAGATTATAAAATTTTATGATTATCTAGAAATTCAACCTCTTCTAAACAATAAATTTATGATTAAGAATGGGATAGTAAAAGATGAAAGTGAATTAATGGATATTAATAGAAAAATATGTAAACTGGGAGAAAATAATAACCTGCCAGTAGTTGCTACAGGGGATGTACATTTTTTAGATCCTTCTGACGAAGTTTTCAGACAAATTTTAATGGCTGGTAAAGGATTTTCGGATGCAGATGATCAACCGCCACTATATTTTAAAACCACTAATGAAATGCTAAAAGAGTTTTCATATTTAGGTGAAAAAAAATGTAGAGAAGTTGTAATTTGTAACCCGAACGAAATTGCAGATATGATAGAGGTTATAAAACCAATACCAGATGGGACATTTACACCCACAATACCAGGTGCAGAAGATGATATTCGAAAGATGACCTGGGATAAGGTTCATTCTATATATGGGGAAGAATTGCCTGAGATAGTTCAAAAAAGATTGGAAAAGGAATTAAACTCTATTATAGGTAATGGATATGCTGTACTTTACTTAATAGCTGAAAAATTAGTAGCAAAGTCACTTGCAGATGGTTATTTAGTAGGTTCAAGAGGCTCGGTTGGATCCTCTTTTGCAGCTAATATGTCTAATATAACAGAAGTAAATGGATTACCACCTCATTATGTATGCCCAAATTGTAAAAAAAGTGAATTCATTTTAGACGGATCGGTTGGTTCAGGTGCTGATTTACCTGATAAAGATTGTCCAAGTTGTGGAACACTTTATGTTAAAGATGGTCACGATATCCCATTTGAAACTTTCTTAGGCTTTGAAGGAGATAAAGAGCCAGATATAGATTTGAATTTCTCTGGTGAAAATCAAGCAGATATACATAGGTATACAGAAGTGTTGTTTGGTAAGGGTCATACTTTCAAGGCGGGAACAATTGGAACTATTGCTGAGAAAACTGCTTATGGATATGTAAAAAAATATTTAGGTGAAAAAGATATTATGGTGCCTCAAGCTGAAATAGACCGACTAGTCCTGGGATGTACTGGGGTTAAAAGGACATCAGGGCAACATCCAGGTGGGATAATGGTTGTACCAAGCGACAATGAAATATATAATTTTTGCCCAGTACAGCACCCCGCTGATGACCCAAAATCTGATATTATTACAACACATTTTGATTATCATTCTATAAGTGGAAGGCTTCTGAAACTTGATATTCTTGGACATGATGATCCTACAATGCTTAAAATGCTTCAAGATTTAACAGGTCTTGACCCTATAACTATTCCACTATCTGACTCTAAAGTTATAAGTTTATTTACGTCTCCAGTTGCATTAGGGTTAACAGTTAAAGAATTGGGTTGTGAGGTTGGAAGTTACGGTGTACCTGAATTTGGTACAAAATTTGTTAGACAAATGCTTTTGGATACGCAACCTAAATCTTTTTCAGATTTAGTTAGAATATCTGGACTATCTCATGGTACAGACGTATGGATTAATAATGCACAATATTATATTAAAGAAGGATTTACAACACTAAAAGATTGTATTTCTACAAGAGATGATATAATGGTTTATCTAATGCAGAAAACTCTTGAACCTAAGACTGCTTTTACTATAATGGAGAAAGTGAGAAAAGGTAAAGGACTTACAGAAGATGATGAACTAGTAATGAGAGAGCATGATGTGCCAGATTGGTATATTGGATCATGTAAAAAAATAAAGTATATGTTTCCTAAAGGTCATGCTGTTGCATATGTAATGATGGCTGTAAGAATAGCATATTATAAGGTTTATTACCCAAAGGAGTATTACGCTACATTTTTCACTATAAGGGCAGACGATTTTGATGCTAATTTAATTTCAAAAGGTGAAAGTGCAATAAAAGTAAAAATAGATGAACTAGAAGCACTAGGCAAGGATATAGGAATGAAAGAAAAAGGACTTCTTACAGCGCTAGAGCTATCTTACGAAATGTTTAAAAGAGGGATAAAGCTATTACATGTAGATCTCTACAAGTCTGAGGCAGTTAAATTTACAATCGAAGGTGATTCAATAAGACCACCATTAAGTGGACTTGAAGGTGTAGGTGAAAATGCTGCTAAGAGTATAGTAATAGTAAGGCTAGAAGGTGAGTTTATATCAAAGGAAGATTTGAGAACTCGTTGTAAAATTTCTAAAACAGTTATTGAATCATTAGATAAACATGGCTGTTTAAAAGGTCTTCCTAATACAAATCAGTTGTCATTTTTTTAGAGAAATGTAATTAACCCTTGAATTAGCAAATTTTATATGATAGAATAATATATATTAGTTACCTTTGGTAATTTTATTGTATGAGAGTAGGCCCGCCTACTCTCATATTTATTAAAACGCAACTCATGGTTGCGTTTTAATTATAATATTATGTATAATTATGCTAATAATTGTAGAAATACTAATAAAAGGAGGGTGTTAAAATGAGAAATGATACCTTGTTACAAAAACTTAAAAAAATAGTTCTGCCAATAGTGGAAAAAAATAATTGTGAATTATATTATTTGGAATATGTAAAAGAAGCAGGAGAAAATTTCCTGAGGATTTATATAGATAGTTCTAATGGAATATCTTTAGAAGATTGTGAAAAAACAAGCAGGGCAGTAAGTGAAATATTGGATGTAGAGGATCCAATAACCAATGGTTATTGTTTAGAAGTGTCTTCTCCGGGCATTGAAAGGGTTTTATATAATGATAGTCATCTAGAAAAATACATAGGCCAAAATGTACTAGTTAATTTAAATAGTCTGTATGAAGGCTTTAAAAAGCTTGAGGGCAATT
Source organism: Clostridium sp. (assembly GCF_050717545.1). GTDB lineage: Bacteria > Bacillota > Clostridia > Clostridiales > Clostridiaceae > Clostridium_AD. The sequence goes on along the minus strand of NZ_JBOITN010000043.1, from coordinate 66,561 downwards.
TATTAGGATTTTCTGATGTACAAATAGAAATTCAACATGATGGGGATAATATATCTATTCCAAGAGAAAAAATTTCCATTGTGAGTTTGAAACCGATGCTGTAAGGAGGAAGTTAATATGAATCAGGATTTTATTGAAGCATTGAGAGAAATTGTGGAGCAAAAGGGAGTCAGTGAAGACTTGCTTTTTGAAACTATTGAAGATGCATTAGTTGCAGCTTATAAGAAAAACTTTGCTACATTATCTAATGCAAGCCAGGATGTAAAAGTAACAATGAATAGAGAAACGGGAGATATACATGTTTATGGTCAAAAAACAGTTGTAGAAGAAGTAGTCGAAGATGTTAATGAAATATCACTTGATGATGCTAAAGAATATAGTCCTAAATATCAAATTGGTGATATTGTTGATATCGAAGTTACTCCAAGAAAATTTGGTAGAATAGCGGCGCAATCTGCAAAACAAGTAGTTATACAAAGAATCAAAGAAGCTGAAAGAAATATAATATATAACGAGTTCATAACTAAAGAATTTGATATTATTACTGGAAGTGTTATAAGAAAAGACAGAGGTAATGTATTTATAGATTTAGGTAAAATTGAAGCTGTACTTGGTGCAACTGAGCAAATGCCTGGTGAAGAATATAATTTTAATGAAAAATTGAAATTATATATTGTTGAGGTTAAAAATACTACTAAAGGTGCTCAAGTAGGAGTGTCTAGAACTCATCCAGGTCTTGTAAAACGTTTATTTGAACTAGAGGTTCCAGAAGTTTTTGGTGGTATAGTTGAAATAAAAAGTATTTCAAGGGAAGCTGGTTCAAGAACTAAGATTGCAGTATATTCTAATGATGAAAATGTTGATGCTATGGGAGCTTGCGTAGGACCAAAAGGTGTCAGAGTTCAAAATATAGTTAATGAATTAAGAAACGAAAAGATAGATATTATTAAATGGAGTAAAAAACCAGAAGAGTATATTTCAAACGCTTTAAGTCCATCTAAAGTATTGAATGTAATAGTTGAAGAAAACTCTAAATCTGCAAAGGTTATAGTGGAAGATAATCAATTATCTTTAGCTATTGGAAAAGAAGGTCAGAATGTAAGACTTGCTGCAAGACTAACAGGTTGGAAAATTGATATTAAAAGTAGAACACAAGCACAATATAAGATGGAAGATGTTGAAAATGAAGTAATTGAAACTATTACGCAGGAGTAGGTGACGCTTTATGAAAGTTAAAAAAATACCTCAGCGCATGTGTACGGGTTGCATGGAAATGAAAAGTAAAAAAGAATTATTACGCATAGTTAATAGTAAAGAAGGGGAAATATCTGTAGATTTAACTGGGAAAAAGCCAGGTAGAGGTGCATATATTTGCAAGAGCATAGAATGTTTTGAAAAATCATTTAAGACAAAAAGACTAGAGCGAAATTTAGGCGGTAAAATAAGCGATGAAATTTATGGTAAACTAAAGGATGAGATAGATGATGAATAATAAATTTTTTCAGTTTTTAGGGTTAACTAAAAAAGCGGGAAAACTTATTGAAGGTTACAATCAATGTGAAGATGCGTTATCACATAGGAGAGGAACTCTTATAATTTTATCTCAGGAAAGTGCTACTAATACTAAAGATAAGTTTAAAAGATTTGCAGTTAAAAATGTTATACCTCTTATCGAGGGAGTATCTAATGAGACTTTAGGTAAGTACCTTGGAAGAGAAGAAATTAATGTTTTGTGTGTTAATGATAAAAAAATGAGTAATAAGCTATTAAGCTTATGGAATGAAAATAATGAGAATTTAGAAATAAATGATAAAAAAGACGAAGATAATGAATAAATTAAATTTCGGGGGTGAATGATTTGGCAAAAGTCAGAATATATGAATTAGCGAAAGAGTTAGAAGTGTCAAGTAAGGAATTAATTAATGTACTATTTGAAGAGTTTAGTATAAAGGCCAAAAATCATATGAGTGTGATTGAGGAAGAGGATGCTGAATTAATTAAGGAACTTTATAATGATGAAAATTCAGGACTTAAGGATAATAAAAACGAAACAGTAGAACACTATGAAAACCTAGCTAATGAAGATGCTAATAAGGTTATAATTAGAAAAAGAGGCAGAAAAGGTAGAGATGAAAATAATGGCAACAATAACGTTGAAGCAATAGATGATGAAGTTGTAGTAATTGATAGTACGATTACTGTTAAAGACTTAGCTGATACATTAAAGAGACCTTATGTTGAAGTTATAAAACAACTCATTTTTATAGGCGTTATGGCTGGAATGAACCAAGAAATTGATTTTGCTACAGCAGAAAAAGTTATAGAAAAATATGGTGCACTTGCAGTTCTCAAAGATGCAGAAAAAGGAAAAATTACGGACGAAGAAGATATTGAGGAATTCGAAGGTGAAGCAGACGCAGATAAAAAACCAGCTGTAGTAACTGTTATGGGTCATGTTGATCATGGCAAGACATCACTACTTGATTGCATTAGAAAATCTAAAGTTACAGAATCAGAAGCAGGCGGAATAACTCAACATATAGGAGCATATACTGTTAATATTAAGGGCGAAAAGATTACATTTTTGGATACACCAGGTCATGAAGCATTTACTGCTATGAGAGCAAGAGGTGCGCAAATAACTGATATAGTTATACTTGTTGTAGCTGCTGATGATGGTATTATGCCACAAACTGAAGAAGCTATAAATCATTGTAAAGCTGCTAAAGTACCAATAATAGTTGCTATTAACAAGATAGATAGACCGGGAGCTAATCCAGATAAAGTTAAGCAAGAATTAACAGAATTTGGCCTTGTAGCAGAAGATTGGGGTGGAGATACTATATGTGTTCCAGTATCAGCTCATACTAAAGAAGGCATAGATACTTTACTAGAAATGGTAGTAATTACAGCAGAAATGTTAGAACTTAAAGCAAATGCTAAGAGAAAAGCAAAAGGAACTGTAATAGAAGGTAAACTTGATAAAGGTCGTGGCCCACTTGCTACGTTACTTGTACAAAATGGTACTCTTAAAACAGGAGATTCTATAATAGTTGGTTCAACTTATGGTAGAATAAGAGCAATGTTTGATGATAAGGGTAATAAAATTAAATCAGCAGGACCTTCTATACCAGTAGAAATACTTGGATTATCTGATGTGCCAGCAGCTGGAGATAGATTTAATGTTGTTAAAGACGAGAAAACTGCAAGAAACATGGCTGAAACTAGAAAAGCTAATTTAAGAGAAGAACATTTTCAAGCTAGTAATAGAGTTTCAATGGAAAACTTATATAGTCAAATACAAGAGGGATCTGTTAAAGAACTTGGCGTAATTGTTAAAGCTGATGTTCAAGGATCAGTCGAGGCAGTAAGACAATCACTTGAAAAATTATCTACTGATAATGTTAAAGTAAGAGTTATCCATTCTGGAGTAGGAGCTATTACTGAAACAGATGTCGTACTTGCAGCTGCATCAAATGCAATAATTATAGGGTTTAATGTAAGACCTGACAATAATGCTGCAGCAATAGGTGAAAAAGAAGGCGTAGAAATTAAAACCTACAGAATAATTTATGATGCTCTTGATGACATAAAAGCTGCAATGCTTGGATTGCTTGATCCTGTATATAAAGAAGTTATTTTAGGTAGAGTTGAGATAAGACAAATATATAAAGTTTCTAATGTTGGAACAATAGCAGGATCTTATGTACTTACTGGTAAGATTACTAGAAATAGTAGTGTACGAGTACTTAGAAATGGTATAGTTATAACTGAATCAACATTAGCTTCGTTAAAGAGATTTAAGGATGATGCTAAAGAAGTTGCTGCTGGATATGAATGCGGATTAAGTGTAGAAAAATTCAATGATATTAAAGAAGGCGACATTATTGAAGCATTTATAATGGAAGAAGTTAAACCAAAATTAGTATAAGTATAAGGAGTAGTGGGTTGTATGGTTAGTTATAGAAATGGTAGAATAAATGAAGAAATAAAAAAAGATGTAAGCAATACAATTCAAAACAAGATAAAGGATCCAAGGTTAAGTGCTATGGTAAGTGTTACAAAGGTAGACACAACAAAAGACCTAAGTTATACAAAAATCTATGTTAGTATATTCGGTAATGAAATTACTAAGAAAGAAACAATTCAAGCACTTAAAAGTTCAACCGGACTTATTAGAAAAGAACTTGGTGCTCATGTTAAACTAAGACATGTTCCTCAGGTTATCATAGAGGTAGATGAAACTATAGAACGTGCTATACATCTAGAAACTATTTTTCATCAAATAAAAGATAAAGAAAAAAATGAACATGATGAAGATATAGATAATATAAATGAAGAAGATGCTTCAGAAGAAAATAACGATGAAGACTAACAATATTGTTGAAAAAGGATGTGTATATAATTTCAAAAGAAATTATTCCACAAACTTTTTCTTTTTTGCCATGCTAGAACGAAATTACTGATAATAGAAATTATAGAAAAAGAGTTGATAAAATGAATGGTATAATAAATGTATTTAAACCTACAGGAATTACTTCTTTTGATGTAGTTCGCACAATAAGAAAAATTAGCAATGTAAAAAAAGTAGGCCACGCTGGTACTCTAGATCCTGAGGCTAGCGGGGTTTTGCCTGTTTGTATTGGAAAGGCAACAAAGGCTATTGATTATATAATGGGTGATTTTAAAATCTATGAGGTTGAGTTAAAACTAGGAGTAACTACAGATACGTACGATAGAGAAGGTAAGATTTTAAGTGAAAGTGAAGTACCCTCAAGTGATGAGGAAATTACTAGAGCTATTAATTCATTTATTGGAGAAATAAAACAAATACCGCCTATGTACTCAGCGCTAAAGGTTAATGGAAAAAAACTTTATGAATTAGCAAGGGCTGGCATAGAAATAGAAAGGCAAGCAAGGCCTATAACGATTTATGAAATAGATATTACAAGTTTAGAGTCTCCTTACATAAAATTTACAGTTAAGTGCTCTAAGGGTACATATATTAGAAGTTTATGTTATGATATCGGTGAACTTTTAAAATGCGGTGGAATGATGTGGAATCTTCAAAGAACTGCTACAGGTCAATTCCATATTGAAGATGCAATAAATATAGACGAAATAAACAAAGAAAATATTAACAAACATATTATGCCTATAGAAAAAATATTTCAAAATAATACTAAAATTACTATAGACGATAGGTTTATAAAGTTTTTATTAAATGGCGTTGTAGTAAAAGATAAAGCATTAGCCAAGCGATTTGAGGAAGACACTATGTATAGTATATATAATAATGAAAATGATTTTATTGGAATAGCTGATAAAAGTAATGATGGTGTTAGGTTAATAAAATCATTTATATAGGAGCATATGAGAATGTTATTAATAAAAGATAATTTTAAAACAAAACTTCAATATCCAACGTATATTGCTTTAGGAAGTTTTGATGGCCTTCATTTAGGTCATACGTCTCTGATAAATAAAACTATAGAACTCGCAAAAGAGAATAATGCTAAAAGCATGATTTGTACCTTTGAAAACCACCCGTTATCGGTTATCAACAAAGAAATATGTCCAAAGTTAATAATGGATAATGAAACCAAAGTAAACTTATTAGAAGAAATTGGTATCGATATAGTTAATTTAGTTAACTTTGATAAGGAGTTTATGAATATAACCCCGGAAGAGTTCATAAAAAATATGGTGAACTTGTATAATGCAAAAGGAATAATTGTTGGTTTTAATTACAGATTTGGATATAAAAATTTAGGCGATGTAGAAATGATTAAATCATATAGTGGTATATTAGGATATAAACTATATGTTTGTGAAGCAATTACTATTAACAATGAAGTTGTTAGTAGTTCTATAATCCGTCATCTCATAGATGAGGGTAGTATCATAAAAGCCAATGAACTTTTAGGGAGGCCGCACACTGTTATTGGTAAGGTAATAAAGGGAAAACAACTTGGTAGAACTATTGGATTTCCAACTGTCAATTTAAATTACGATAAGAAATTTATTCTTCCTAAGGGGGGGGTATACTATACTATTGTTGAACATGAAAATACCTTTTATAAAGCCATAACTAATATAGGATACAATCCAACTGTAGAAGGTGGTAAACTATCAGTAGAAACGTTTATTTTAAATTTTAATAAACAAATCTATGGAGAAACAATTAAAATCCACTTTATAAACAGAATAAGGGATGAAGTTAAATTCAAGACTATAGATGAATTAAAGATACAACTTCTAAAGGATAAGGACTATGCAATAAACCAAAAATAGAAAAATAAGTGTTAAGATGTAAAAATCAATTTACAATTTAATGTTAGTTTGTTATAATTGATATGAACCTTATGCTAAGTTCACCGAATCACCAACGGTGTACTTGGAATATGGGGATTATTTTCGGAGGTGTTGTAAAATGGAAAAGGTTACAAAACAAGAAATTATGGCAAAACACGCAAGACATGAAGGAGATACAGGTTCTCCAGAAGTGCAAATAGCACTACTTACTGCAAGAATTCAAGAGTTAAATGAACATTTGAAAATTCATAAAAAAGATCACCATTCTAGAAGAGGTCTATTAATGATGGTTGGACAAAGAAAAGGAATGTTAGGTTACTTAAAGAATCAAGATATTGAGAGATATCGTGCAATTCTTGCAGCACTTGGACTAAGAAAGTAATTCAGAGCGGCTTTGCCGCTCTGTTATTTTAGGTTATGAAAAGAATATACACAATTATAATAATAGTACAAATTTAGGGGAGGCAAATATATGATTCATAATATGGAAACTACTGTAGCTGGCAGAACTCTTAAAATTGAATATGGTAAGGTTGGAATGTTATCAGACTGCGCTATATTCATGAGTTATGGAGAAACAGTAGTTTTAGTTAATGCAAATGCTTCAGAAAAACCAAGAGACGGTATTGATTTCTTTCCACTTAGTGTAGAATATGAAGAAAAACTTTATGCCGTTGGCAAAATCCCAGGTGGTTTTATTAAAAGAGAAGCAAGGCCATCTGAAAGAGCAATTTTAACTGCAAGAGGTATTGATAGGCCTTTAAGACCATTATTCCCTAAAGGTTATAGGAATGATGTTCAAATTGTTTGTACTGTACTATCAGTTGAACAAGATAATTCACCCGAAATACTTGCCATGAACGCAGCTTCACTTGCATTATGTATATCAAGTATACCTTTTACAGATGCTGTTGCAACAGTTTCAGTTGGTCTTATTGATGATAAATTCATATTAAGTCCTACGCAGAGCGAGAGAAACGAAAGTTCTATGAAACTTACTGTTTGTGCAACAAAAGACAACGTAACAATGATAGAAGCTAATGGAGATGAAATAGCTGAAGATGTAATGATAGCAGCAATCGACTTTGCATTTGAGGCATGTAAAAAATTAGTAGCTTTCCAAGAAGAAGCAGTAGCTAAATTTGGAAAGAAAAAAAATATTCCTGTATTTGAAAAAATAGATGAAACCCTTCAAAATGAAGTTAAAAATTTCTCGTTTGATATGGTAAAAACAGCAATGTACATAACTGACAAAGATGAGAGAAATTTAATGGTTGATCAAATAAAACAAAAAATTAGTGCTGAATTTAGTGAAAAATATCCTGATAAAAAATCTGATATAGGTGAGATTTTTTACAATATTCAAAAACAAATAGTTAGAAATATGATGCTAAATGAAGATAGAAGACCAGATGGAAGAGCTTTTGATGAAGTTAGACCAATAAGTTGTGAAGTAGGAATACTTCCAAGAACTCACGGAACAGGTCTCTTTACAAGAGGACTTACTCAAGTACTTGGAGTTGCAACACTTGGAGCATTAAAAGAAGCTCAGATGCTAGATGGAATAGGCGATGAAGACACTAAAAGATATATGCATCATTATAATTTCCCAGCTTATAGCGTAGGAGAAACTAAACCAATGCGTGGACCTGGAAGACGAGAAATTGGTCATGGTGCACTAGCAGAAAAGGCAGTAGAACCACTTTTGCCATCTGTAGAAGATTTTCCATATGCAATTCGTGTGGTATCAGAAGTATTAAGTTCTAATGGTTCAACATCCCAAGCCAGTGTTAGTGCAAGTGTTTTAGCATTATTAGATGCCGGTGTTCCAATTAAGAGACCTGCAGCAGGTATTGCAATGGGACTAATAACAAATGATGATTTATCTAAAGAAAAAGTAATAACTGATATTCAAGGTATAGAAGATTTCTTTGGTGATATGGACTTTAAAGTAGCTGGAACTGTTAAAGGTATTACAGCTATACAAGTTGACACAAAACTTCATGGATTATCTAATTACTGTATTAAAACAGCAATTATAGATGCTAAAAAAGCTAGACTTCATATAATAGGAAAAATGAATGAATGTATACCAGCACCAAGAAGTGAAATGTCAGCTTATGCTCCTAGAATGTACGTGTTAAATGTAGCACCTGACAAGATTCGCGACGTAATAGGTAAAGGTGGATCAACTATAAAGAAAATTATAGCAGAAACTGGTGTTAAAATAGATACAAGTGATGATGGAAAAATTGTTATTATGTCAAGTGACGGCGTTAGTGCAAATAAAGCTGTGAAAATCATTGAAGAGCTAACTAAATCCGTTAAAGTAGGAGAAATATATTTAGGAAAAGTAAAAAAAATTGCTGCTTTTGGAGCTTTTGTTGAAATACTACCTAATAAAGAAGGACTTGTGCATATATCTAAACTTGATTTTGTTAGGGTTAATAAAGTAGAAGATATTGTTGCAGTTGGTGATGAAATATTAGTTAAAGTAATGGAAATAGATAACCAAGGACGAGTTAATCTTTCAAGAAGAGACGCGATTAAAGATAGTGAGAATGAAAAAAAAGAGGATGAGTAATAATAGAAGGGCTTAGATGCCTTTTTATTTTTTTTAATAATATTACGTTAATATGCACATAATAAATATAAAACCTCATTAAGGAGATCGCATATGTATAATTTATTCAAGTTAGATAACGGGTTAAGAGTTGTAGTTGAAAATATAGAATATGTAAATTCTGTAAGTGTAGGCTTATGGGTTGAGAATGGGTCAAGAAATGAAAATATAACTAACAGTGGAATATCACATTTCATTGAACATATGCTTTTTAAAGGAACGGATGCAAGATCGGCAAAACAAATTGCGGAAGATATAGAAGACGTAGGTGGTCAAATAAATGCATTTACAGGTAGGGAAGCTACGTGTTTTTATATAAAAGCATTAGATACACATTTAGAATTATCATTAGATATTTTGTCAGATATGCTTTTTAATAGTAATTTCTTAGAAGAAGATATTGAAAAAGAAAAAGGTGTAATTGTTGAAGAAATAAATATGAGTGAAGATTCCCCAGAAGATGTTTTATCCGATTTACACACAAAAGCAATTTGGGATACAGATTCTATATCGTTACCTATTTTAGGAACAATGGAGACTGTAAAATCTTTTAGTAGAAAAACTATTCTAGATTATATAGATTCATACTATATACCAGAGAATTCAGTTATATCTATTTCTGGTAAATTTGATATGGAAAACATAGAAACCCTTGTGGAAAAATATTTTGGTAAATGGCTTTGCACAGATAAAAAGATAACAGAGTATAGCAGCCCAGAAATATTAAGTAAACATTATTTTAGAAAAAAAGATATTGAACAACTTCATGTAAGCCTAGGAATTGCTGGTATAGAACTTGATAATGATGATACATATACATTAATTTTATTAAGTAATATACTAGGTGGGGGAGCATCCTCACTATTATTTCAAAAAATACGTGAAGAGCTAGGCTTGTGTTATTCAATTTATTGTTATATATCTGCGTTTAAAAATACTGGGATTGTAAATATTTACGCAGGGCTAAGTCCAATTAATGCGAAAGTTGCTATAGATGCAATAAAGCAAGAAGTTAGTAATTTTGCTGAACATGGAATTGATGAAGTAAGATTAAGTAAAGCTAAAGAACAGTTAAAGGGTAGCTACATCCTAGGGCTTGAAAGCACAAGCAGTAGAATGTTTAGTAATGGTAGATCTGTAATGTTTTTGAATAAAATCAATACACCAGAAGACGTATTACGAAAGATAGATGAAATAGATATGGCAAGAGTATACTCTGTAATGGAAAAGACATTTAAAAAAGGTATAATAAATTCGGCGTATGTAGGAAAAGAAAAAGGAATGCTTAAAGAGGTTTTTAAAGGTAATATTATTTCTTTAGATAAATAAATATATTTATAAAATATAAAAATAATGCATAAATCCTTAATATCTTTCATATCATTTTATGAGAATTATTTTATGAATGTTATTAAGGGGATGAATGCATGGAAGATAATATAAAGTTATATAGTGAAATGGAAAGATATGAAATTATCAATATTAATGATGGTGATAAATATAGCAATTTAGGTAGTAATGATGTGGTTATTGATGAAAATGGACTTCTAAAATTTTTAATTATAAATGGAGGTAGTTCAAAATTTAGTTTCTTTCGCAATAATGATGTCATTGAGGTGCCTTGGGATTATGTAAAAAAAATTGGATCTAGGACTATAATAATTGATGTTGATAATGAATTTTTAAAAAAATCTCATATCTAATTTTGGAGGATAGAAATGAAGATATTAGTTCAAAAATTTGGAGGTACATCTGTTTCTACCGAGGAAAAAAGAAGGCTTGTAGCATGTAAAGTGTTAAATGCAAAAGCTCAAGGATATTATCCAGTAGTTGTTGTATCTGCAATGGGAAGAAAAGGTGAACCTTATGCTACAGACACGCTTTTGTCATTGGTTGATGACAACTTAAAAGTTACGAATCCATTAGCAGTAGATCTTTTAATGAGTTGTGGTGAAACTATAAGTTGTGTAATAATGTGTAATGAATTAAATAAAAATAAAATTGATGCAGTGCCTTTAACAGGAGGACAAGCAGGCATAATTACTGATGGTAATTATACAAATGCCGCAATACTTAATGTTGACTCGAAGAGGATATTGGATATTTTAGAAAAAGGGAAAACTCCTGTAGTAGCAGGATTTCAAGGCATGGATGATAAAGGCTATGTCACGACTATTGGGAGAGGTGGGAGCGATGTTACGGCTGCAATGCTAGGGGCAGCTCTTAACGCCTTAGAGACTCAAATATACACTGATGTAGATGGGATTATGACGGCTGATCCTAGAATAGTTTCTGATGCAACTTTAATAAAACAAATAAGTTATGATGAAATATTTCAATTTGCAGATCAAGGGGCCAAAGTTATTCACCCAAGAGCAGTTGAGATATCTAAAAAATATAATATACCAATGGTAATAAAAAATACTATGAACGATTGTGATGGAACGATAATAAGCAATATGGACAGTGAATCCTTAGAAAATATAATTACAGGTATTACACATATGAACAATAGAGTACAAATAAAAATAAATAAAAGCTCAGGTTATAGTTACGATGACCTTTTTGATATTTTAGCTCAAAATCTTATAAGCATAGATTTAATAAATGTTTTTCCTAAGGAAAAAATATTTACTATTGACGAAAAAGACTTTATAAAATTCGCTCATTTAATAAAAGAACTTAATATGTCATATTCTTTTATGAAGAATTGTAGTAAACTCTCAATTATAGGTTCGAAAATGAGAGGAATACCTGGTGTTATGGCTAGAATACTTAAAGCATTAACTAGGGAAAATATCGAAATACTTCAAACGGCAGATTCCCATATGACTATATGGTGCCTTGTAGAAACAGGATATGTTGAAAAAGCAATTAATGCTTTGCATAAGGAATTTAAATTAGGATAAAAAATGTATATAGTTTCTCTTAATGCACAAAATAAAATGGATTAGGAGGAATGCAAATGTTAAAAACTGAAACAAACAAAAGTGATTCCAATGAACAGCTGGAAAATGTTAAGGAACTAGGGATAACTAATGTTCCAACTCAGGATGATAAAATTCAAGTTTTAACTATTATAGGTCAAATAGAGGGACACATAATGTTATCTCCACAAACTAAAGCTACTAAATATGAACATGTTATTCCAGAACTTATTGCTATGGAGAGAGATGAAAAAGTAGAAGGTATTCTTATAGTTCTAAATACAGTAGGAGGGGACGTAGAGGCGGGTCTTGCTATAGCTGAGATGATAAGAAGCGTAAGTAAACCTACTGTATCACTAGTGGTGGGAGGCGGCCATTCAATAGGTATACCACTAGCAACGGCGGCTAAGTACTCATTCATTTCTCCATCAGCAACCATGATAATTCATCCAATAAGAATGAATGGTTTAATAATTGGGGTGCCTCAAACTTTTGAGTATTTCAACAAGATGCAAGAAAGAATAACTGAGTTTATCATTAGAACTTCTAAAATTGATAAGGAAACTGTAAACAAGCTAATGATTCAAACTAATGAGCTTTTAAATGATATGGGGACTATACTAATTGGGAAACAAGCAGTTGATAATGGTTTAATAGATGCAGTTGGTGGCATTAGTGAAGCATTAGCAAAATTAAATGAGATGATAGATAAAGGATAAAGATGGATATAAATAGGTCGATATGGCCTATTTATATCTATTTTTATTGGGTTATATTACTCAAATTATAATGGAGTTAAAACTGTTCCTATTGAATTAATTTAAAAATCATTTATAATTATAAAGACAGTTAAAGGAGATTTCTAAATTTTGTAGAAATAATAAGAATAGGACTAATAAGGATGGAGGTGATACTTTGGCTAGGAAAAAAACTAAATCTAAAGTTGCGAGCAGTGTAAATGCTAATAGTGAAATTATTGGAATTATATTAATTACAATAGGAATATTAATTTTATTAAGTATATTCTCAACTATATTTTCAAGTTCAGGATCTGCAACTGGAATGATTGGCAATTTTATTAACAATATACTTTTTGCAATACTAGGAGTTGGTGCATATCTTTCACCGTTTCTTATAATATTTATTGGTGTTTGCTACATTAGTAAGAAAGGTAAGATAAATTTTAGTAAGAAATTTTACGGAATAGTACTTTGTTTAATTAATACATTGTTATTTATACAAATGATAACTTTAGATAAGTATTATGATAAAGGAAATTTTTTGCTGGGAATAAATAAAATATACAATTCAAAAAGTGTTATACATGGTGGTATTATTAGTTATTCAATTGATGTGACTATGAAGACATTATTTGGTGTTGTTGGAAGCTGCATAATTTTTATTGCGATTTATGTGATATGTTTAATTATAATATTAAATATATCATTACAAGACACTTTCTTTAACCTAAAGAATAAATTTATGTCAAGTAAAGCTAATAAGGAAAATGCAAGTAAAGAGTTATATATTGAAAACAATGACAAGCAAGAAGAATTAGCAGTTTCTAGTGATGAGAAAAATAAATTCATCAAAAATATAAGCAATAAGATTAAGATAATCGATTTTGTAAAATCAAATGAAATTGCGTCTGATGATAACGTCGCTAATAAAGATGAAACTACTAATAATAGTAAAACAAGTAATACGCGAAGATCAAAAGAAGGTCACGTTGATAATTCTATTAAACAAGAGTTAGAGAAAGAAATTCAATTAAATAATTCAAGCACAAATCAAAATTATAAATATGAATATCCAACCATAGATTTATTAAATGAAAATACTACATCTGTTATGAATAAAAATGATAAAAAAGAATTGCTTAATAGTGCAAACAAGTTACAAGAGACGTTAAGTAGTTTCGGGGTTGAAGCTAAGGTTATTCAAGTTACAAAAGGACCATCAGTGACTAGATTTGAGCTTCAACCAAATGCTGGTGTTAAGGTGAGTAAAATTGTTCATTTAGCAGATGATATTGCACTCAATCTAGCTTCATCTGGAGTAAGGATTGAAGCACCAATACCAGGTAAGGCAGCAGTGGGTATAGAGGTTCCAAACAAAGAACTAAGCGCTGTATACTTAAGAGAAGTTATAGTGTCCAATGAGTTTACAGCAACTAACAAAAATTTATCTTTTAGTCTCGGTAAAGACATAGGAGGTAATTGCGTTGTATCGGATTTAACAAAAATGCCGCATTTATTAGTAGCAGGGGCAACAGGTTCAGGTAAAAGTGTTTGTATAAATTCATTGATAATAAGTTTACTTTATAAATACTCACCTGAGGATGTTAAATTATTACTAATTGATCCAAAAGTTGTTGAATTAAATATATATAATGGAATACCTCATCTATTAATACCAGTTGTGACAGACCCCAAAAAATCGGCAGGTGCTTTAAATTGGGCTGTAAATGAAATGACAAGAAGATATAAAAGTTTTGCAGAAAATAATGTTAGAAGTATTGAAGGATATAATGAACTTGCAAGTAAAGGGATTGTTGAAAGTAAATTACCTTGGATTGTTATTATAATTGATGAGTTAGCTGACCTAATGACGGTTTGTGCAAATGATGTAGAAGAATACATTGGAAGACTAGCACAGATGGCAAGAGCGGCGGGGATGCATTTAGTAATAGCGACTCAGAGACCATCAGTTGATGTTATTACAGGCGTTATAAAGGCCAATATACCTTCAAGAATATCTTTTGCAGTTTCAAGTCAGATAGATTCAAGAACAATTTTGGACTCATCTGGTGCAGAAAAATTACTTGGTAAAGGAGATATGCTTTTTTATCCAGTGGGAGAGCCTAAACCAATTAGGATACAAGGAGCTTTTGTATCAGAAGAAGAAGTTGAGCGAGTTGTTAATTTTATAAAGGATCAAATTGCAGAGGTAAGCTATGAAAAAGAGATTATAGATGAAATAGAAAGTAGTACAAGTAATAAGGATGATGATAATGATATTGATGAATTATTAAATGAAGCAATTAGAATAGTAGTAGAAAATGGTCAAGCCTCCACTTCTTTATTGCAACGTAAGCTTAAAATAGGTTATAATAGAGCAGCAAGAATTATAGAACAAATGGAGGAACGTAGAATTATTTCAGGTAGAAATGGAAGTAAACCTAGAGAAATATTATTAAGTGTTAGTGAGTTAAAGGAGTAATAAAATAAAATACCAAAGAAAAATTGTAAATATACTTGTTTAATTTGTTAATCACATTTACAATAATTTATGTGTACTAATTTAGGAAGATAATAATTATTAGTTATTGTTTTTGTTTTGATTAAAGTAATGAGAATAATAGTTGGTAAATATGATTTTCTTAGGTCGACTAACAAGGAGGATGACTGGTGGAAAAATTAAAGGTTGGAGTTATAAATTTAGGCTGTGATAAAAATAGAATTGATAGTGAGATTGTAATAAGCAGTTTAAGTGGGAAATATGATATAACAAATGATCCTAAACTGGCAAATATAATTTTAGTTAATACTTGTGGGTTCATAGAATCGTCAAAACAAGAATCAATAGACACTATTTTAGAAATGTCAGAATACAAAAAGAAATATGAATGCAAAGTACTTATTGCAACAGGATGCCTTATTCAGAGGTATGGTGCAGAGCTACTTGAACTAATGCCTGAACTTGATATAATGCTTGGAGTTAACGATTATAACAAGTTACTAAGTAGTATAGAAGAGGTACTTTCAAAAAGAATTAAAGTGCAACATTTTAATTATAGTGATGATAATATTAATGAAGGACAAAGAGTATTAACTACAGGAACATACACTGCATATGTTAGAATTTCTGAGGGCTGTGATAATGCTTGTACTTATTGCGCTATACCTAAAATTCGCGGTAAATATAGAAGTAGAAATATGGCAAATATATTACAAGAAGTCAAGGAGCTAAGTGAACATGGCTGCAAGGAAATTATTTTAGTTGCTCAAGATACTACTAGATATGGAATTGATTTATATGGTGAAAAAAAATTACATACTTTGATTAATAAAATTTCTAAAATTAGTGGGGTTCAGTGGATTAGAATACTGTACTGTTATGCGGAAGAAATGACGGATGAAATTATTAAAGAGATAGCTTTAAATGACAAGGTTTGTAAATATGTAGATATACCAATTCAACATATAAGTGATGATATTCTTAAATCCATGAAAAGGAAAGGAAGAAAGAAGATTATAACAGAAAACATATTTAAGATGCGTAAAAGTATAAAGGGGTTAATTCTCAGGACTACTTTAATAGTTGGGTTTCCAGGTGAGACTAAGGAAGATTTTCAAGAACTAAAAGAATTTATTAAGGAAATGAAATTTGATAAATTGGGAGTGTTTAAGTATTCAATGGAAGACGGTACTGTAGCTGCACTTATGGAAAATCAAATTCCAGAAGAAATAAAAATAGAACGTGAAGAAGAATTAATGATATTGCAACAAGGTATATCTAAAGAATTAAATAAGACTAAAATAGATGAAATTTATAAGGTTTTGGTAGAAGGTGTTAATGATAAAACTTACACTGGTAGAACTTATGAAATGGCACCAGAGATTGATGGAACTATTTTCTTTGAATCTAATAAAGTTTATAATAAGGGACAATTTATAAAGGTTAGGGTTATTAAAGCCTTAGAATATGATTTAATAGGAGTTGTGTGCAATGAATCTTGCGAATAAACTTACAATGATACGAATTTTTTTAGTACCTTTATTTTTACTGTTTATGGCAGTTAGAGATATACCTTATGGAAAAGAACTAGCTACTATCATTTTTATAGTGGCAGCTCTTACGGATAAATTGGATGGGTATATAGCTAGAAGTCGAAATCAAATAACTAATTTCGGTAAATTTATGGACCCACTAGCAGATAAATTATTAGTAACTGCAGCGCTTGTTTCATTAGTGGAACTTCAAATGATTCCTGGCTGGGTAGCTATGATTATTATTGCTAGAGAATTCGCAGTTACAGGACTTAGGACGATAGCTGCAGCTGAAGGTAAAATAATTGCAGCTAGTAAGTGGGGACAATTAAAAACAGTAATTCAAATAGTCGCTATAATTACAGCATTAATAAAACTATTGAACCAAAATGCAAGCTTTACTACAATTTTAAGTACATTAACTAATGTTTTCATGATTGCTGCAGTAATTATTACAATAATATCAGGTGTTGACTATTTTGTTAAAAACAAAGGGACAATTAGAGTTGATAAGTGATTAAATTCTAAAAGTTTGTTAATAATACAATAAGAGGCCTTCTTTATTATGAATTACAAGGAAGGTTATAATGGAAATATTTATTTTGTATGTTGACCATATAAAATAAATAGTGTATACTTAGTTTAGAACAAACGTTCGTCAAATAAAGGATGGTGAACCCGTAAGGGAAATTTATGAATAATGAAAAATTAAAAGCACTAGAAGTAGCTATGGGTCAAATAGAAAAACAATTCGGTAAGGGCGCAGTAATGAAACTTGGAGAAAACAGTAAATTAAATATAGAGGCTATTTCTACTGGGTGTTTAGGACTTGATATAGGACTTGGCATAGGTGGTGTACCTAGAGGAAGGATAATAGAAATTTTTGGACCAGAATCTTCAGGTAAAACTACACTAGCTCTTCATATAGCTGCAGAAGCTCAAAAAAATGGAGGCTCTGCTGCGTTTATAGATGTAGAGAATGCTTTAGACCCTGAATATGCTAAAGCGCTGGGAATAGATATAGAAAATCTAATAGTATCTCAACCAGACACTGGTGAGCAAGCACTAGAGATTACAGAGGCTTTAGTTCGTTCTGGAGCAATTGACGTTATTGTTGTAGATTCAGTAGCAGCACTAGTTCCTAAAGCTGAAATTGAAGGAGAAATGGGAGACTCTCATATAGGGCTTCAAGCAAGACTTATGTCTCAAGCTTTAAGAAAACTTGCTGGGTCTATAAATAAATCTCAATGTGTGCTTGTGTTTATAAATCAATTAAGAGAAAAAGTAGGAGTAATGTTTGGTAGCCCAGAAGTAACCCCCGGTGGTAGAGCACTTAAATTTTATGCATCTGTTAGAATAGATATTAGAAAAATAGATACAATTAAACAAGGTGACGAATTTATGGGTAATAGAACGAGAATAAAAATAGTTAAAAATAAAGTATCTCCTCCATTTAAGAAAACTGAATTTGATATTATGTATGGTCACGGCATATCAAGAGCGGGAGATGTTTTAGATATAGGAGTTACAGAAGAAATTGTACAAAAAAGTGGAGCATGGTTCTCATATGGGGATATACGACTTGGACAGGGAAGAGAGAATTCGAAACAATATTTTAAAGAAAATCCTTTGGTTATGCTGGAAATAGAAAATAAAATTAGAACAAAATATGATTTACCATTATATAAAAACCCTGAAGCTCCTAAAAAAGAAGTTTCCAAAAAAGAACTTAATAAAAAAGAAGCATAAAAGCAAGCTTTTACTTGCTTTTTTTCTTTAGTTAATAATAATTATATATTAGAAAAAGTTAAATAACTAATTTAGATGTTATAATCTTGACATTAACAGAAATATAATATAAAATAAATACAAATACTGGTTTAGGGTATTTGTATTATTACGAATTTAATAAATATAGCACCTTTTCTATTTTTCATATTTACTCTTAAATAGATTTGAAAATAGGCATAGGAGGTGTTGATAATCAATGGGTAATAATAGTATTACAATGATCTTGGTAGGTTGTGCTATTTTGGTTGTTGTTTCTTTATGTATTTTTGTTGTAATTTATTCTAGAAAAAATAAATCTCAAGCCAATATTTCTATGGCCGAAAAAGAAGCTAAAAAAATTCTTGATGATAGTGTAAGAGAAGCTGAATCAAAAAAGAAAGAAGCTATTTTAGAAGCCAAAGAAGAAGTTCACAGACTTAGAACTGATTTAGAAAAAGAATCAAGAGAAAGACGTAATGAGGTTCAAAGGTTAGAAAGAAGAAACATCCAAAGGGAAGAATCTTTAGATAAAAAAAGTGATGTGCTAGAGAGAAAAGAAGAAAATCTTAATAAAAAACAACAGCAAATTGAAATGTTAGAAGCAAGTGTACAAGATTTATACGCAAAACAAAGAGGCGAACTGGAAAGATTATCAGGATTAACGGCTGATGAAGCAAAACAAGTTCTGCTAGATGAAATTAAAAAAGAAATTAAGCACGATGCTGCAATTATGATTAAAGAAATTGAAAATAAAGCAAAAGAAGAAGCAGATAAAAAAGCAAGAGAGATTATTACTTATGCTATTCAAAGATGTGCAGCTGATCATGTTGCAGAAACAACAGTTCATGTGGTTTCGCTTCCTAATGATGAGATGAAAGGAAGAATAATAGGTAGAGAGGGTAGAAATATTCGAACTCTAGAAACACTAACAGGCGTTGATTTAATAATAGATGATACACCTGAAGCAGTAATTCTTTCAGCATTTGATCCGATAAGACGTGAAGTTGCTAGAATAGCACTTGAAAAGCTAATAGTGGATGGAAGAATTCATCCTGCAAGAATTGAAGAAATGGTGGAAAAAGCTAAAAAAGAGGTAGAGAGTGATATAAGAGAAGAAGGAGAACAAGCAACTTTTGAAACAGGAGTTCATGGACTTCACTCTGAAATTATTAGGTTACTAGGAAGACTTAAATATAGGACTAGTTATGGTCAAAATGTATTAAAACATTCTATAGAAGTATCATACTTAGCTGGACTTATGGCATCTGAACTTGGAATTGATCCAACCATGGCTAAAAGGTGTGGATTGCTTCACGATATAGGTAAAGCAGTAGATCATGAGGTTGAAGGACCACATGCACTTATAGGTTCAGAAATAGCTAAAAAACACCATGAATTACCTATTGTAGTAAATGCTATTGCAGCGCATCATGGTGACGTTGAGTTACAATCACTTGAAGCAATACTAGTTCAAGCGGCAGATGCTATATCAGCTGCAAGACCAGGTGCAAGAAGAGAAACGTTAGAAGCTTATATTAAAAGGTTAGAGAAATTAGAAGAAATTGCAAACTCTTATGAAGGTGTAGAAAAATCATATGCGATTCAAGCTGGAAGAGAAGTACGAATTATGATTAAACCAGATGTAATTGATGATGCTGGTGCAGTTGAAATGGCAAGAAATCTAGTGAAAAGAATTGAAAATGAACTAGAATATCCAGGTCAAATCAAAGTTAATGTAATTCGCGAAACACGTGCTATTGATTATGCAAAATAAACATATATAATGTTATATCCCCCTAAGATTTTAAATTTTTTAAATCTAAGGGGGATTTTTTTGTTCAACAACTTTCCTTCTGAAGTCGTCAATTCATCTCCTGCGGAGCGGCATCATCTATGAAGATCTTGCAGCTCAACAGGAGATGATATAATTACATTTGTATGAAAAATTAACTCTGTTCCATTTACATCATAAATAAAAAATGATATATTAGTAAAGTATGAATTATGTTGTTTTTTATTTTGAAATGAAATTAATTATTAAATTAATTTGAAAATATACCTATAATATGGGTATTGGGGGTAAGTAAAATGGTATTATCTAAAAAAGCTAAGCAAATATCTGCATCATTAACTTTAGATATAACTGCAAAAGTGAAAAAAATGAAAGCAGAAGGTATAGATGTAATAGGATTTGGTGCTGGTGAACCTGATTTTAATACACCCAAAAATATTACAGAAGCAGCAATAAAAGCAATTAATGGCGGAATGACCAAATATACTGTTACATCAGGTATTATTGAACTAAAACAGTCAATAATTAAAAAATTAGAGAAAGATAATAATTTAACCTATGTACCATCTCAAATTATAGTTTCAAATGGAGCAAAACAATGTTTAGCTAATGTTTTTCAAGCTATTTTAAATCCAGGAGACGAAGTTTTGATTGGATCTCCATATTGGGTTAGTTATCCGGAATTAGTAAAACTCGCAGATGGAAAACCTGTATATGTAGAATCGCGAGAGGATAACCAATTTAAATTAACAGTTGAGGGTCTTAATAGAGCAATAACTTCTAGTTCTAAAGTAATAGTATTAAATAGTCCCAATAATCCAACAGGAACAGTATATTCAAGGGAAGAACTTATAAAAATTGCTGATTTTGCAAGGATAAATGACTTAATTATAATATCAGATGAAATTTATGAAAAATTATTATATGGAAGCACTACTCATATTAGTATAGCAAGTCTTTCAGAAGATGCATACGTAAGAACTATTGTAATTAATGGTGTTTCTAAGGCTTATGCTATGACAGGATGGAGAATAGGATATGCTGCAGGGTGCGCACAAATCATATCGTTAATGTCTAATATTCAAAGTCATACTACATCTAATCCTAATTCAATTGCTCAATATGCATCAGTTGAAGCCTTAAATGGAGAGCAAAAAGATATAAGCGAAATGATAGTACAATTTAAGTTAAGACGAGATTATATGGTAGAAAAAATAAATAGTATTCATAATTTATCATGTTTAAGACCTGAAGGTGCTTTTTATGTTATGCTAAACATAAGTGATGTATTAAATAAATCAGTCAACGGAAGGGTTATAAAGAATTCAATTGATTTTTCTGATTTTTTACTTGAAGAAGAAAAAGTTGCAGTTGTACCTGGTATAGCATTTGGAGCAGATAATTTTATTAGGTTATCATATGCAACTTCAATGGAAAATATAAAAAATGGACTTGATAGGATAGCAAGGTTTGCTAACAATATTTGTTAGTAATATTTAAAATTGATTTACATACATTTTAATGATATTATAGTAGCATGGGTAATTGTGACTCATGCTACTATTAAAATATTGGGGTGAAGTGAATTGGTAACAAAAGAAGTTTTAGTTAATAATTCTAGGGGATTACATGCTAGACCAGCTACATTATTGGTAAGAAAGGCAGCTTCTTTCAAATCAGATATAGGTATAGAATATATGGGTAAAAAAGCTAATATTAAAAGTTTAATAGGTATTTTATCTTTAGGCGTTGGTCCAAATACAACTGTAAACGTTATAGTAAATGGTCTTGATGAAAAATTAGCTTTAGAAGAAATAGTAACATTAATAAAATCTTTAGAAGAATAATTATAGTCTGTATATTTTAAAAAGCTGCTAACTAACTGTTTGCAGCTTTTTAAAATGTATAGAAATTTACAAAATATTAAAGGAGAATATAAATGTTAAACAATATCATAGAATTCAATTGGAATGAAGATGTAACAATAGGCAGCAAACACTTTATATCATATTTTCTTGAAATTAAAGCGAGGAAAAGTATTTATACTTCCAAAAGTTATGAACGTGATATAAAGGATTTTTTTTGCGTAGCATCTACTTCTGATATTTCAATAGAAGACATCAAAAAAGTATCTATATTACATACACAAAGTTTTATAATGAAATTAATGGATAAAAATATGTCCTCGGCTACTATAAATAGAAAAATATCATCATTAAGTGCACTTTATAAATGGATACTTAAATATCAAGATAATTCAACAGGTATTCAAATAATTAAATATAATCCTTTTGGAAATTTAAAAGAAGAAAAACCAGTAATAAATAATAAGGAAACAGAGTTTTTAACAAAAGAAGAGTGTAAAACTTTATTAGAAAGTATTGATACATCTACAATACTTGGACATAGGAATAAAACGATATTAGTACTTGCATTTACTACAGCTCTTAGAAAATCTGAAATTATAAACATTAAGATTGAAGATATTACTACGCATACTGGTTATGATGTAGTGAAGGTTTTGAGAAAAGGTGGTAAGGAGGACATAGTAAAACTACAATGGAGCGTTCTTACCATGATAAATGAATATATTACGTTAACTAATCGAAATAAAGTGTCAAATTATGATGAATATTTATTTACAGGTCATTCAACTAATGGGAAAAATAAAGAAAAGTTAAATTCAAGCACGTTAAATTACATGATAAAGAAAGTGTGTAAAAATGCAGGTATTGATAAAAATATACGCGTTCATTCTACTAGGCATACAGCAATCACATTAGCAATTTTAGCGGGGGCTACTGTAGAGAAAGTTAGGGATTTTGCAGCTCACAAAAATTTGGCAACTACTAATAGGTATATTCACTCAGTAGATAAATTAAAAAACAATGCAGGGGATTTAATTGATTTGCTTTAGGTGTTAAACTAGTAATTAAATATAATGAGAAATATGCTCATAGCCATAAACAAAAACCAGGGCATAATAGTGAACCTTTTGGCAGTTCTTGATAGCATTAAGCAGCAATATAAGCTGTTATATAGTGTAATGGAAATAAAGATGGTGCTTAGTTGTAAAATATTAATTAATAATGTTTATAAATAAGTTGAAGAACATTATCAGCAAATAATAAAATATGAACTGGGGTAAATTATGAAAATAGGATATGCATGTGTTCCACTAACAACAAATGCAAGAACAAGTAGAAGATTAACAATTAAAAAGTTTTCGCAGAAGTTGCTTCTAGAAGTAGTTGCAGAAAATTTAATGGATTTAAAGACAATATTGCAGAATAATAAAGAGAGTAACATAAATTTATTTAGAATAAGTTCAGATATAGTCCCACTGGGAAGTCATAGTATTAATGATATTAAGTGGAATGAATACTTCAAAAATGAATTAAATGAAATAGGTGAATATATAAAAAAAAGTAGCATGAGAGTTTCTATGCATCCAGGTCAATATACAGTGCTAAATGCCCAAAAAGAAGAGATAGTAACAAGGGCTATTAAAGATTTAGAGTATCACTGCTTGTTTCTTGATTCACTAGGGGTGGACTCAAGTAATAAAATTATACTTCATATTGGCGGAGGATATGGAGATAAAAATGCAGCTATGAGTAGATTTATTGATAACTTTAAAAGATTGTCAAATTCAGTTAAGAGTAGACTTGTAATAGAAAATGATGATAAAATATTTAACATCCAGGATGTACTTTTTGTAAGTATGAAAATTAATATACCAGTAATTTTTGATAATTTACATCATTTATGTAATCACGAAATAGATATATCTATAAAAGAAATAATGGAGAAGGTAGCTAAAACATGGAAAGAAAAAGATGGTAATATAAAAGTGCACTATAGTCAGCAAAATTCTGTTAAGCAAATAGGGGCACATTCAAGGACCATAGTAGTTAAGAAGTTTTTAGAATATTACAATCAGGTTAAAGAGTTTAAACTTGATATTATGCTTGAAGTAAAAGACAAGGATATCTCGGCTATAAAATGTAATCTTATAGTTAATAACATGGACAAAAAAGTTAAAGGTACGATAATTGAGAAGCAGTGGGCGAAATATAAATACGTGTTAATGGAAAGAAATTATAAATATTATAAAGCTTGTAGTAAACTTATAAAAGATAATTGTAGTATTCAAGAATTTTATGAATATACAGATGAAATAATAAATCTTGATGTGGATGATGGGGCTTTTATAAATACATGCGAGCATGTGTGGGGATATGTTAAAAAGAAAGTTTCGCAAAATGAAAAGAACCATTTTGAAAAACTTCTTTTAGATATATCGCGCAAGGATAAGGTTAAGCTCTATTTGAAAAAGTTATGTATAAGATATAATTCGAAATACATGCTTGAATCCTATTACTTTAACTATTAATATAAAAAAACTAGATTCAATAAACTATATGTGATTATATGGTTTATTTTTTTGTAAAATTTTTTCAATCAAACATATATATTAATTATACAGAAATAAAACAAATAGATTAAATTACATAATTAGAATTATGTAAACCTATATAAAAATGTAAACTAAAAAATTTTAACTAATGCCCTCGAAATAATTATAGTAAACAAAATCAGTTTGTATAAAATCCATTGTTATTGTCAATAATTTAGAAAATTAAATAAAAAGGAGAGATAATATATGAATACAGTTTCAATAATTGGTAGAATAACAAGAGATTTAGAACTTAGGAGTTTTAACGAGGGTAAAGGATTCTATACTAGATTTACATTGGCAATTAATAGAGTATCACATAAGGATTTGCAACCAGAAGCTGATTTTATAAATATCGTGGCTTGGAATGGCGCGGCAGAAAGCATGTGTAAACATTTGAAAAAAGGAAGTCAAATTGGAATAACGGGTAGGCTCTCTAGCAGTAGTTACACAGATAAAGATGGAATAAAAAAATATAGTACAGAAGTTGTAGCAGAAGATTTTAAATTCCTAGATAATAAACAACAGATAGTATAGTGTTCATAAGATTATTGCTGTGGTATAATTTAGAAATCAGTAATAACAAAAAGGTGAGATGATTTAATGAAAAGTATTATTGTAGCTGGAGGATGCTTTTGGGGTGTAGAAGCTTACATGTCGAAAATAGATGGTATTATTGAAACAAAGGTTGGATATGCTAATGGTACAAAAAAAAGTCCTACTTACAATGAAGTTTGTCTTGGAACTACTGGGCATGCTGAATCATGTTTGATAAATTATGATGAGAACGTCATAACCCTCGAGAAAATTTTAAATAAGTTTTGGCGAATAATAGATCCTACTGTTTCAAATAGACAAGGTCCAGATATAGGGAGCCAATATCGAAGTGCTATTTATTATTTCGATGAGTCAGATTTGGATGTTATATTAAAAACAAAGGATGAAGTTCAATTAAAATATAATAAGAAATTAGTAACAGAGATATTACCTGTTTCTTGTTTTTATGATGCTGAAGATTATCATCAAAAGTATCTACAAAAAAATCCAGCAGGCTATTGTCATATTAATTTAGATGATATTTAAATCAATATAATAAAAAAAAGGAAGTGAAATTTCACTTCCTTTTTTTTATCATTTTATTGAACAATTTTATATTAATTAAAAGTAATTATAAGTTAAGTGAGTTTTTATATATTGTTATTATATCATCTACACTAACAGGTGCTGGATGATTTTTTAATTTGTCCTTGTTTGCTATGATCTTGCTTGAGTAAGAACATATATCTTCATAACTTACGTTATCTACGCATCCAAGCATATCATTTAAAAACACACCAAGTTCATCTAAATTTTCTAAAGTTAATAAATATAAAATTTTTCTTACTTTATTTTCATCATCACAAAATTCTAAATACGATTTTAAAAGTACTCCATTTGCTTTTCCATGTGGCATATTATGAAAATATGTAAGCGCATATCCCATTGCGTGTGGAAGTGACGTAGCCGTTTGTGCTATTACCATCCCAGCTATGGTAGAAGCTAACATTAATTTTTTCCTAACAACACATGTAAAATCTTTTTCTTTTATCATATTTAAACATTCACCAAACAATTTCAAACCTTTTTCAGCCAAGGCATCACTTACTATATTTGATTTTGAAGATAAATAACCTTCGACTAAATGAGTTAATGCATCTATTGAAGTATTAACAGTTACTCTCTCAGGTAAAAACATTAGATATTTTACATCCAGGAGAGCAATTTCTGGAAATACTTTTTGACATATACCATGTTTTGTTTGAAGCTGATTATCAGTAAGTATTGAATAGGGAGTTGTTTCAGATCCAGTGCCAGCAGTTGTTGGTACAGCAATAATCGGCACAGAATTTAAATTTGGACTATTAAACAAATCAAAACTTGAAGCAGTGGGGTTCATTAGTAGTATGCCAGCTGCTTTTGCCGCATCGATGGGAGAGCCTCCTCCAATACCAATAATAAAATCTGATTTTTGTGTTCTTCCAAGCTTTGCTATATTATCTACAGTTTCTAAAGAGGGATTTTCTTCTACATTATTATAAACATCATATGTAATTCCTTCATTTTTTAGTGCACCTATAACATCTTTTAATGAGCCATTTTTAATTGAAGAAATTTTACCTGTTACTATTAAAGCTTTATTTCCATAGGTTGAAAATAAAGTGCTGTTTTTTAATACTACTTCTTCATCAAGTAATATTTTAGTTGGCATGTGGTAATTAATAAAATCCATAATAGGGCCTCCTTTTATAATAATCATTTTATTTATTATAACATTAGTAACATTAATATAAATGATATTCGAAATATATTATAAACTAATCAATTAAAGATATTAAAATGAATAATTGATTTTTTGTCCAAATACTTATATAATTCTACATGAAGACTTATTTATATATATTTAATTTTAATTTTGAATCATGTTTTATTTAACGACAGATTGTAAAATTTGATTAAAATTACTTAGCGAAAATAAATACAAATGCGTATTAAGCATTTATTAATGGTAATTTCGTTTACGATAATTTTATAATAGAAGAATTATATTTATATAGTAACTAAAATAATATTAGGAAGTGGTATAGTGGAAGAACGTTTGCAAAAATTTATGGCAAGATGTGGTGTTGCTTCGCGAAGAAAATGCGAGAAAATAATTACATCTGGGAGAGTAAAAGTAAATAATTTAGAAATTACAGAACTAGGACATAAAATTGATCCTGAAACAGATATTGTTCATGTAGATAATAAAATTATTACTATTGAAGAAAATAAAGTTTATATTGCGCTAAATAAACCTGAAGGTATTGTATCTACTGTTAAAGATGAAAAAGATAGAAAAACTATTCTAGATTTAGTTAAGGTAGAGGAAAGAATATATCCAATAGGACGTTTAGATTATGATACAAGTGGTCTAATTATATTGACTAACGATGGGGATATCTACAACAAGGTGATTCACCCAAGACAAGGAATTAACAAAGTTTACATAGCAATACTCGAGGGATGTCCAAATCAAGAAGAAATAGACAAGTTTTGTAATGGGATAGATATTGACGGGTACATTACAGCGAAAGCAAGTTTTGAAATAACTAAGCGGGTAGGATTTAACTGCAGGGCTACTATTACTATACACGAAGGAAAGAATCGTCAAATTAGAAAAATGTGTGAAGCAATAGATCATCCAGTTATTGCTCTCAAGAGAATTTCCGTTGGAAACATAAAAATTGGAGATATGGAAAAAGGATCATGGAGAAACTTAACTGAAGATGAAATAAATTATTTGAAGAATTTATAATTTAAAATTTCAAAAAATGAGAAACATGACAGAATTTTTCATCTATATATAAAGAATAACAGAAAAAACATTATATCAATGAATAAATTATTGAATGTATGTTCAATAGATGATAAAATGAAATAAAAAAATTCATTTTATTAGTTATTGAAATTTTTATTTCATTAGATTGAGTTTTAATAGAAAGGATTGAGTTTAGTATGGAAAATAACAAACAGGATTTGATGCGGGAAATTCAAATCAAGTTTCCACGATTAAGCAAGGGGCAGAAATTAATAGCTGAATATATTTTAAAGCACTATGATAAGGCCGCGTTTATGACAGCAGCTAAATTAGGTATTAGTGTTGGAGTAAGTGAATCTACAGTAGTAAGATTTGCAAATGAGTTAGGGTTTAGTGGGTACCCAAAACTACAGAAATCGCTTCAAGAATTAATTAAAAACAAATTAACAACTGTACAGAGGATTGAGTTATCTAATGATTTTATTACTCAAGAAAATGCACTAAAAGGTGTATTGAAGGCTGATATGGAAAATATTAGAGCTACACTTGATAAGATTAATCACAAAACATTTGATGATATAGTAAATTCATTGTTTGAAGCTAAAAAAATATATATAATTGGGCTTAGAAGTTCAGCAGCACTGGCAGAATTTTTAGCATTTTATTTAAATCTTATTTTAGATAATGTTAAGGTTGTTGCATATGGAGTAAGTGATATATTCGAACAAATGCTTAATGTTACAGGCGAAGATGTTGTAATTGGAATAGGATTTCCTAGGTATACCACAAGAACAATTGAAGCTTTAGCTTTTGCTAAAAGTAAAAATGCTAATGTTGTAGCAATAACTGATAGCTTACTATCTCCAATAGCAGCTAAAGCTGACTATACATTGATAGCACAAAGTAATATGGCCTCATTTGTTGATTCTTTAGTGGCGCCTCTTAGTGTAATAAATGCATTAATTATTGCTGTTGGATTAAGAGAAAAAGAAAAAATATCAACTACATTTTCGGCTTTAGAAGGTATATGGGAAGAATATCAAGTTTATTCTTTTAGAGATAAAGAGGAAAGATAGTTAATCTACAATAGAAAGTTCTTGGAGAACGTCTGATGATAATCCTTTTACAGGGGTTTTCTTTTGATTTTTTGTAATTTGGATTATATAAAAAATAGGATGAAAAATAAAGGAGTGATTGGATGTCAAAGGTAATTATTATTGGAGGCGGACCAGCAGGTATGATGGCGGCTGCTACAGCTGCATCAAAACATAAGGTGGTACTTATTGAAAAAAATGATAAATTAGGAAGAAAGCTTTATATAACAGGTAAAGGTAGATGTAACATTACAAATGCCAAGGATATTGGTGATTTTTTTGAGAATATACCATGTAATCCTAATTTCCTGTATAGTTCTTTATATTCTTTTACAAACGAGGATACAATGAATTTTTTTAAGCAGCTAGGGGTTAACCTTAAGGTTGAAAGAGGAGATAGAGTGTTTCCTGAATCAGATAAATCGTCAGATATTATAAAAGCGTTTAATAATGAACTACAAAATAAAAATGTTGAGGTATTATTAAACTTAAAAGTGAAAAAGCTAATCAGAGATAATAAGAAGATTATTGGAGTAGAACTTGGTGATGGAAGTAGTGTATATGGGGATTATTTCATATTATGTACTGGTGGTTTATCATATCCCAAAACAGGTTCATCTGGTGAAGGTTTAAATTATGCTCGTTTTTTAGGACATAATATAATTAAGCCTAGACCATCACTTGTACCAATAGAGGTAGATGAGTTATGGATTAAGGATTTACAGGGTCTTTCACTAAAAAATGTAGAATTAAGGATTATAAATAGTAAGAATAAGAATATATATAAAGAATTTGGAGAGATGATTTTCACTCATTATGGAATTTCAGGACCTATCGTTTTGAGTGCAAGTAGTTTTGTGAAAGAAGAAGAAAAATTAAAGATTTCAATAAATTTAAAGCCAGCATTAAGTGAAGTTCAGCTTGATAAAAGAATTCAAAGTGATTTCTTAAAATATGCAAACAAAGATTTTAAGAACGCATTAAATGATCTACTTCCTAGTAAGCTAATTAACACGATAATTCAATTGTCTAATATTGATGAAGAAAAGAAGGTTAATTCTATTACTAAGCAAGAAAGAAAAACTTTAGTAAATTTACTTCAAAATCTACAGCTTAATGTTAAAGGTCTTCGCCCAATAGAAGAAGCTATCATTACCAGTGGAGGGGTTGATACTTTAGAAATAGATGCGTCTACCATGAAATCAAAGAAAATTGATAATTTATATTTTGCAGGTGAAATGATAGATGTAGATGCATATACCGGTGGCTATAATCTTCAAATAGCATTATCTACAGGAGCATTAGCTGGTACTAATGTAGGGTTAGAGTAAATTAGTGTTAAATAATTAGTTAAGTAAACGGGGAGTGAAATATAATGGGATTATCTGTTGCAATAGATGGGCCTGCAGGTGCAGGGAAAAGTACCATAGCTAAAATAATAGGTGAAAAATTCAATCTTATGTATGTTAACACAGGCGCAATGTATAGAGCAGTTGCTTTAAAAGCTATGAATGCAAATATTTCAGAAGATAATGTAGGAGATTTAACAAAACTTGTTGAATCTTTAGAGATGCATTTTGAAGAGAACCACATTATAGTTAATAATGAAGATTTGACGGATATGATAAACATGCCGATTATAAGCAATAATGTTTCTAAGTACGCTGCAGTTCCCGAAATTCGCGAAATTCTTGTTAATTTGCAACAAAATATAGCTAAAAAATATAGTGTTATTATGGATGGAAGAGATATCGGTACTGTAGTGCTTGTGGATGCAACTTTTAAATTTTATTTAACGGCGTCCTGTGAAAAAAGGGCAAATAGAAGATATGAAGAATTAATTGTTAAGGGGTTAAAAGTTGATTATAATACTATTTTAGATGATATTATTAAAAGAGATTATATTGATACCCACAGAGCAGTTAATCCACTTAGAAAAGCTATAGATGCTGTAGAAATAGATTCTACTGCTTTAGATATAAATGGAGTAGTTAAGGCGATAGAATTACAAATGAATTCAAAGAATAAAAACAATTAATTGAGCGATTATAAAAAGATGATTTAACGACATTTCAGCTCCGCAGAAAATGATTTAAGGAGATGGCAGAATGAGAGAAATAATACTTGCAGATTCTGCTGGTTTTTGTTTTGGTGTAAAACGAGCAGTGGATACAGCTATAAACATGAAAAAAAAGTATAATAATAGAATATATACACTAGGACCACTTATACATAATAATGATGTTGTAAGTTTTCTAAAAGAAAATTTAATAAATCCTATAGAGCTTGAAAATATTGATAGATTAGAAGGAAATGATACATTAATAATAAGATCACATGGAGTATCTGAGGAAACATTAAATATACTAAAGAGAACTAATCTTAATATAATAGATGCAACATGCCCTTACGTTGCAAATATCCATAAAAAAGTGAAAAAATATTATGACTTAGGATATCATATAATTATTGTAGGTGATAAAACTCATCCTGAAGTAATTGGAATTAATGGATGGTGTAATAACTGCGCAACAATACTTAGGGGAGACGTAGAATCTGGGCCAATATCAAATAAGGTATGTGTAGTTTCTCAGACAACTGAAACACAAACTACTTTTGAGAATGTATTAGCTAAAGTTATAAAAATAAGTAAGGAGATAATTGCATTTAATACTATTTGTAGCGCAACAGAAGTACGCCAAAAATCTGCAGAGCAGCTTTCAAAAAAAGTAGATGCGATGCTTGTTATTGGTGGGTTTAATAGTTCTAATACTACAAAACTTTATGAGATATGTAAAAGAAATTGCGAAAATACTTTATATGTAGAGAACGTTCATGGAATTCCTGATGAATTTATAAAGGATAAAAATATTAAGGTTATAGGAGTTACAGCGGGAGCCTCAACCCCCGATTGGATTATTGATGAGGCGATTTTAAAAATGAGTTAGGCAAAAACGTGTAGCATAAGATTATGTATACACGTTTTTATAATTTAAATCATTTATCAGTGATGAAATAAATGAATTCTATTTTATACAAGAGCATTATTAATTTTATAACTGCGATTTTTTAAATTATTGAATATTAAACTAAGTTATTTAATATAATTTAATAACACTATCATTATTTTAAACAAAAATAAGTTCCTTGTAAAAATATTAGTAATGGATTTATAATAAGAAAAGTATTATAATTTTATAAGTGGTATAATTCGATTAAATCATCTCCTACGGAGCTGCAACATCTTCATAGAAGATGCATTAACGACTTCAGAAGGAGATTTATACATCCCCTGAAGTTTTCTATTTGTTAGGGGATGTAATTCACACTTATAGAAGTGGGAAACTTTCCTTTTGAAATGTCATTAAAATAAATTAATGGAGTAAAGCTAAATGCATAAGTTAATAAACTTGAGTTTAAAAAATATTGATGATTTTAGAAAGCTTAATCAATTTAATACTAATTTTAGTCTATCAAATAAAAATTTCTTTGAGTTATATGATAATAGTAATATTATTCAAAGATTGTTCTTAAGAAAAAATGTAAACTTATTATTAGAAAAAAACAATTTTATAGGTTATATATGGTTTGAAAAACATAACAAATATCAAAGTGTCATTAATTCAATTAATGTAATAGAGGATAATAATTTAATTTGTTTATATAAAACTTTAATTAATTCAGTGGTAAGTGGTAATTTAATAACTTATGAATGTGAAGATAATCAGGTAAATATGGATATTTTAAACAAGTTGGGGTTTGAGAGAAAAAAAGGTTTTATTGAATTGGAAAAAGAATGTATAGGATATCTTAATACCTTTGTTACTGATAAGATTACTTTTTCGGTAGTGAAAAAAGATAAGGATGAAAAAGCACGATGTTTATTACAAAATGAAATATTTAAGAACAATGATAGAATTCCAATTAATGTAGAAGATATTTATTATGACGAAGCACAGGAATATTATTTCGATGAAGGTGCGATATTTATTAAGTCTGATAACATACCCATTGGATATGGGCAAATTATAATTGAAAATGAGGTAGCAAGTATTGTGAATTTTGGCATAATAGAAAAGTGCAGAAAAAATGGATATGGAAAAGTGTTTTTAAGGTATTTGCTGAATTTAGCTATGGATAATGATTTTTCTAGAGTCTCATTAAGAGTGGATTGTGATAATATTATCGCTCTAAAATTGTATATTTCGTTGGGATTTAGGGTTAAAAAAGAATTTTATACTTGGCAAAAACTAAAGTTGAATAATATAAAAGGGGGAAGATGATAATGCATCTCCCCCCTTTTGAGTGTTGTTTGCTTTTTTAACAATCTAATTTTTTATAGAAATGTATTCTGCAATAGCTATACCTAAAATCTCCATAGCATCTTTTAATGCAGTTCTATTTAAGCAGTATGATAACCTGATCTCATTTATTCCTAAACCCTGCGTTGAATAAAAACCTTCTGCAGGAGCAACCATTATTGTTTTATTATTATGTTCAAAATCTGTTAATAACCATTTAGCAAACTCGTCAGCATTTTCTATTGGAAGCTTTGCTACCACATAAAATGCACCGGTTGGTTTTTGACAAACAACTCCTGGTATTTCGGATAAGTATTTATATAGAATATTTCTTCTTTCTTCGTATTCTTTTTTTACTTCTACAAAATATGATTTCGGGGTGTTGATTAAATTAGCCGCGGCAAGTTGTTCTATAGTAGGTACACATAACCTGGTCTGTCCTAACTTAAGAATCTGATGCATGAGGCTCTTATTTTTTGATGCAACTAGACCAATCCTAGCACCACAGGCACTATAACGTTTAGATATACTATCAATTAATATTATGTTTTGTAGAGCATCCGTCATATACAAAGCCGAAGTGTATTTTAAGTTATCATAAACAAATTCTCTATATACTTCATCAGCAATTAAGAAGATATTATTTTCTTTTGCAATATCGGCCAGCATTCTTATTTCCTCTTGAGTATATACAACTCCTGTAGGGTTACCAGGATTTGATACCATTATTGCTCTAGTTTTACTTGTAATTTTACTTGTAATTATATCTTTAGAAGGTAAGTGAAAACCTTCTTCCGCTTTTGTAATAAATGGAACAATTTTAACGGATGCCATATCAGCAAATCCAGTATAATTTGTGTAAAAAGGTTCAGGAATTATAATTTCATCACCAAGATCACAAATAGCCATAAGCGCAAACATTATGGCTTCTGATCCTCCATTAGTTATCATAATGTCAGCTTTAACAAAATTAATACCCCATTCTTTGTAATATTTTAAAAAACTCTTAAGTAATTTATCTTTTCCTTGAGAATTACCGTATTCAAGTACTTTGGCATTGTATTGGTTTATTCCTAGAATGAATGTATTAGGAGTACGTATATCAGGTTGACCTATGTTAAGATGATATACACTAACTCCCCTTTTTTTAGCCTCTTTAGCAAAAGGAACTAGTTTACGAATTGGTGAAAATTGCATTGCTTCAATTCGGTTAGATAATTTCATAATATTTCCCCCCATCATAAGTTTTAATTAACTAAATTCTTTTATTATGATTTCAACAGGCGCGCAGGATACTTTCATGTCAACCATATTGCTATAGTTACACTTAGAGTAATAACATCTGTCACCTATACAATCAAATCGTATTTTTTTATCACGAGCGCTTTCATCTTTTTTTGCATCATACATATTAAATCACCTCTTTTAGGTAGTATTTCCTAAAAGTCGAATTTAATTTATAAAGCAAAAATATATGTTAAAGTTAATTCATAAATAAAAAAACATGTTTATATTCATATTATTTTCTAAATTACATTAGAAAAACAATTACTAACATTATAAACTAATTTAAGACTTTAGTCCAAGTAAATTACTTTATTGAATAAATATTTGAATAAATATCCTCAATTATTAAAAATGACTTTAAAAAAGTCATGAAATTATATATAATGATAGTAGTAATATTTTTTTTATAAAGGAGAATACACTAATGAATAAAATGCTTAAATACTATATAGAAACATGGGGTTGTCAAATGAATGAGGAAGACTCCGAAAAATTGTCTGGTATGTTAATACCCTCAGGATACAAAAGAACTACAGATAAGACAATTGCTGACATAATTATTTTTAACACCTGTTGTGTTAGAGAAAATGCAGAGCAAAAGGCTGATGGGAATATAGGGGCTTTAAAGACAATGAAGAAAGAAAATCCAAATCTTGTAATTGCAGTTGTTGGATGTATGATGCAACAAGATGGTATGGCAAAACATATAATTACTAAATTCCCATTTGTAGATATTATCATTGGGACGCATAATTCTCATAAATTCCCAGAGTATTTAAAAAGAATACAAAACGGTGAATCATCTATCATTGAAATTTGGGATAAAGAAGAAAAAATAATAGAAGGAATACCAATAGATAGACAAAGCAGTATAAAAGGTTTTGTTACAATTATGTATGGCTGCAACAATTTTTGTACTTATTGTATAGTACCTTATGTAAGAGGTAGAGAGAGAAGCCGTAATCCAGAAGATATTATAAATGAAATAACAACAATGGTAAAGCAAGGATATAAAGAAATAACCTTACTTGGGCAAAATGTTAACTCTTATGGAAAGGGATTAAGTCCTAAAATAAATTTTGCAGAGCTGCTTAGAAGAATTAACACTATTGAAAATTTAGAGAGAATTAGATTTATGACATCTCATCCAAAGGATTTATCTGATGATGTAATAGAGGTAATTGCGCACAGTGATAAACTTTGCGAGCAAATTCATTTACCAGTGCAATCAGGTTCATCAAATCTTCTTGGCACAATGAATAGGCATTATGATCGGGAGAAATATTTGCAGCTCGTTAAAAAAATAAGAGATACAATTCCTAATGTAGGATTAAGTACAGATATTATTGTTGGATTTCCAGGAGAAACTGAAGAAGATTTTGCTCAGACATTAAGCCTTATGGAAGAGGTAAGATTTAATTTAGCATTTACGTATCTTTACTCTAAAAGGAAAGGAACACCAGCAGATGAAATGCTTGAACAAGTACCTGAGGATGTAAAACATGAAAGATTTAACAGATTAGTTGAAGTTGTTAATAGAAACTGTGCGCAAAGAAACAAGGAATGCGTAGGTAAAATTGTAGAAGTTCTTATAGAAGGTTATAGTAAAAATGATAAAAGTAGATTATCCGGAAGAACTAGGAATGGAAAATTAGTAAATTTTGAAGGTAACCATAAAGCTATTGGAGATCTTGTATCAGTTCTTATAACCGATGCACACTCATTTTCACTTATTGGTGAAGAAATTTAGATCTAAATATAAATAAATATAAATTTTTATGGGTATATAGTAATTTGTATTTATTATATATTCGCAAAGAAAAGCAAGGTGGAATAACAATGGCATTAACTCCAATGATGATACAATATTTTGAAATTAAAGAAACCTGCAAGGATTGTATATTATTTTTTAGGTTAGGAGACTTTTATGAGATGTTTTTTACTGATGCACAGGTTGCAGCAAAAGAATTAGAGCTGGTTCTTACAGGGCGTGATTGTGGACTTGAAAAAAGAGCTCCTATGTGTGGAATCCCTTATCATGCTGCAAATACATATGTTCGCAAGCTAATTGAAAAGGGATTTAAGGTTGCTATATGCGAACAAGTAGAAGACCCTGCAACTGCAAAAGGAATTGTTAAAAGAGATATTATTAAGATAATAACGCCGGGCACTTATACTGATTCATCTTTTTTAGAAGAATCTAAAAACAATTATATTATGAGCATTTATATTGATGTAAAAAGTAATTTCTGTGGATTGTGTTTTTGCGATGTATCAACAGGAGAGTTTAGTTGCACTGAGTCTAAACTTAACCTGATCACAATACTCGATGAAATTTCAAAGTTCTCGCCAAAAGAAATTATTATATGTGAGGACATGCCAGTAGGTATTCTAAAGGCAATAAAAGAAAAATTTAATGTTTTGTACTCAGCATATTCTAGAGACTATTTTATAGCTCCCGATGATAATATAATTAAAAATCAGTTTCATAATTTTAGTGAGTTTGCATTTACGCAAACCTTATCGCGTAGCATATGTGGACTACTTAATTATATTATAGATACACAAAAAAGTTCGCTATCTCACATAGACACTATAGAATACTATGATATCTTAGATCATGTAAGTTTAGATACAAATTCAAGAAGGAATTTGGAACTCACTGAAACTTTGAGAGATAAAACAAAGAAGGGATCATTGCTATGGGTGCTAGATAGGACTAATACTGCCATGGGAGCTAGAAGACTACGGAAATGGTTAGATCAACCACTGATAAATAAAAATCTAATAGACGAGCGATTAGAGGCGGTTTGCGAACTCAAAGATAATGCAAGCTCACATGAAGATTTAAGAGATGTTCTAGTGGATATTTATGATATTGAAAGACTTGTAGGGAAAATTTCTTCGAAAAATGTTAATGCGAAGGAACTTATTTCACTTAAAAACTCTATAGAAAAGATTCCAAAGGTTAAATCTATTTTAGCTAATTTAAATAGTGAATTAATGAAAGCTGTATATTTGGAACTAGACGATTTACAAGATCTATATAGTACCTTAGATAACTCCATAATTGAAAACCCAGCAATCTCAATTAAAGAAGGAAATATTATTAAGGAAGGTTTTAATACCGAAGTAGATGAGTTAAGGCTGGCTAAAACACATGGCAAGGAATGGATTGCCACTTTAGAAAGTGAAGAAAAAAGCATAACTGGGATAAAATCATTAAAGGTTGGGTATAACAGAGTCTTTGGTTATTATATTGAAGTAACCAAGTTAAATATTCCTTTAATTCCTGAGGGCAGATATATAAGAAAACAAACGTTGTCAAACGCTGAGAGATACATTACTCCTGAACTTAAGGAAATGGAAGAGAAGATATTAGGGGCGCAGGAGAAATTAGTAAGTATTGAGTATGAAATATTTACAGGGATTAGAGAAAACATAGAAAAGCATATAGAAAGAATGAAAAATACTGCAAAACTTATATCCGAAATTGATTGTCTAAGTTCATTAAGCACAGTTGCTTTAGAAAATGATTATACTAAACCTAAAATAAATACAATAGGTATTATGAACATAAAAGGGGGAAGACACCCAGTAGTTGAGAAAATGATGCCTACGAATGCTTTCATTGACAATGATACTTATATGGATCTCGCTAGCAACCAAATGTTATTAATAACGGGGCCTAATATGGCAGGTAAATCAACCTACATGAGGCAAGTAGCATTAATAACTATTATGGCTCAAATGGGAAGTTTTGTTCCATGCGTGGATGCAGACATATCTATTTGCGATAAAATATTTACTAGAATTGGAGCTTCAGACGATCTTGCTGCTGGTAAAAGTACCTTTATGGTAGAGATGTGGGAAGTATCAAATATATTAGAAAATGCTACAAATAGAAGTTTAGTTTTACTCGATGAGGTTGGTCGTGGAACAAGTACTTATGATGGATTAAGTATTGCTTGGTCAGTTATTGAGTATATTTGTAAGAATTCTAATTTAAAATGTAAAACCTTATTTGCTACCCATTATCACGAATTAACAAAACTTGAAGGTATGATTAATGGAGTTAAAAATTATTCTGTGGCTGTAAAGAAAATTGAAAATGAAATTGTTTTTCTTCGAAAAATTGTACCTGGTGGAGCTGATGAATCCTATGGAATAGAGGTTGCGAAACTTGCAGGCATACCAAAGGATGTAATAAACAGGGCAAATGAGATATTGGAATCCCTTGAGAATGATAACAGTGCCACAGAAATTGATTTAATAGATAAAAAGAAATTAAAAACTAATGAAAATATTGTGCAAAAAGAAGTAGCTACTGATTATGTACTTAAAGATGAAAAGGATGAAGTTACTCAAATAAGTTTTACCGATATAGAAAAGGATAATATATTAAAGGAAATTAAAAATATAAATATTCTTAACTTAACACCTATGGATGGGTTTAATAAGCTATATGAAATTGTTAATAGAGCTAAATTGTTATAGTGCTATAAAGGTTCGACGATCTCTATAATGACGTTGCTTTTAATATATAGATCGGCTATTTATGATAGCGGAGGATGTGAGGTATCATGAGAATTAATATATTGGAAGTTGAAACTTCCAATAAAATTGCTGCAGGTGAGGTTGTGGAAAGGCCTTCTTCTGTAGTAAAGGAATTAGTTGAAAATAGCATAGACGCTGGTGCTAAAAACATTAGTGTAGAGATTTTTGAGGGCGGTCAAAAAAATATAAAGATAATAGATGATGGATCCGGAATACATATAGATGATATAGAAAAGGCATTTATGCCCCATGCAACTAGTAAAATAAAAAATGTTGAAGATATATATAAAATACATACTTTAGGGTTTAGAGGGGAGGCACTGGCAAGTATAGCTTCAGTATCTCGAACTACGCTTGGTAGTAGGACTAAGGACTCATCAGTTGGAAAGGAGATATCTCAGTCTTCAGGTGACGTGCTTTATGTTAAAGAAACAGGATGTAATGTTGGTACAACAATAGAAGTTAAGGATTTATTCTTTAATGTACCAGCAAGGCAAAAATTTTTAAAATCACCTCAAAGAGAATCAGCTTTAATATCGGATATTTTAGGTAGACTGGCACTTGCAAACAACGAAGTATCTTTTAAATTAGTAAACAATAATAAAAAGGTTTTTGCAACATATAGTTCAACAAACCTCGCGGATACTATTAGATACATATATGGTAAAGAGGTAGTAGACAATATTATAAGTTTTGAAAAATTCAATGATATAATGTCAGTTCACGGATATATCGGAAAAGCAGAAATAAGTCGTGGAAGCCGTAACAGGCAAAGTATTTTTGTCAATAAAAGGTACATTAAAAGCGGCCTAATTACCGCTGCTGTGGAAAATGCATTTAAATCATTTTTAACCATTAATAAGTTTCCTTTCTTTGTAATATTTTTAGACATTTTTCCTGAATTTATAGATATAAATGTTCATCCACAAAAAACTGAAATTAAGTTTGAGCAGGATAAAGCTGTATTTAAGATTGTTTTTGATGCAGTGCACTCAGCGATTGCTGATAGTTTAAGAGGCAATTTTGATATACCAGAAGGAAATAATGTAGAAAATATAAATGATAGCGACAAAGAAAATGATAAATACTCATTAAAAAAAGAAGTTTATGATTTCAACAAGATAGTTATAGATGAAAAAACTAAAAAGGAACTAGAAAAAAATGTTCAAATCCCAATAGATTTTAAGTATAATTCAATTAGCAAGGAAAGACATAACTTTGAGCAGTCACCTTATAGACAGAGTGATGAGACAACTCCAAGAGATACAAGTATCAAAGGCACGCAAACTGATAATGGGATGCAAAGCTTAGCGGAGCCTCTAAATGTTAAAGAAGATGATGCTACTAATTATAATAACAGTGGAAAAACGCAGGCAGGTGGAAGCATACCACCTAGTTATAACGAAAGCTCTGATGAAATATCTAAACCTTCAAAATTTCCAGGACTTAGGATTATTGGACAATTTAATAAAACTTATATAATAGGGGAAGTTTATAATGAGCTTTACTTAATTGATCAACACGCAGCCCATGAAAAAGTTTTATTTGAGAAATTTAAGAAAGAAATTAAAAATTCTGCGGTTGTATCTCAATTTTTGATTGTACCAACTGTAATAGAACTGAGTTTAGATGATTATTCATGTTACGTTGAAAATGATGAAGTGTTTACGAATACTGGGTTTGATATTATTGAATTTGGAGAAAATACAATAAGTATAAAAGAAGTTCCTATACTACTTGGAAAACCAGATGTTAAGAATCTCTTTAACGAGATTTTAGATAATCTTAAAAATATGGGAAGCGGAGAAACCGTAGAAATT
The DNA here is from genome assembly GCF_050717545.1 of Clostridium sp. Taxonomy (GTDB): domain Bacteria; phylum Bacillota; class Clostridia; order Clostridiales; family Clostridiaceae; genus Clostridium_AD. The sequence continues at coordinate 25,507 of NZ_JBOITN010000043.1, read as the reverse complement.
AAGTATACTCGTATTGCATCTCTTGCATGCAAAGCAGCTGTAAAAGCTAATAATCAGCTAACAGAAATGGAAATGAGCAAATTGATTAACGATTTAAGATATTTAGATGAGCCATTTACGTGTCCCCATGGAAGACCTACAATAATAAAAATGACACTTAACGAACTAGAAAAGAAATTTAAAAGAATTCAATAGAAAAAGGTGGAAAAATGAAAGATTTATTTGTTTTAGCAGGACCAACAGCTGTAGGCAAAACAGAAATATCAATAAAACTTGCACGTAAGCTAAATGGAGAAATAATATCAGCTGATTCAATGCAAATATACAAATATATGGACGTTGGCAGCGCTAAAATTTCAGAACTTGAGATGAAGGGTATCCCTCATCATATAGTAGATATAGTGAAACCTAGTGAAGAGTTTAGTGTTGCTGATTTTAAAGAAAGAGCAGAAATTGCTATTGATGAAATAACCAGTAAAAATAAACTTCCAATGATAGTTGGTGGAACTGGATTTTATATAAATTCATTAATATATAACTATAGTTTTGCATCTGCAAATAAAGATGAGTTATATAGAGACCAGCTTACAAAGATTGCAGCCGAAAAAGGCAATGAACATGTTCATGATATGCTTAAAGATATTGATGAGGCATCATATAACAAATTATATCCTAATGATTTAAAAAGAGTTATTAGAGCTTTAGAAGTGTACAAAGTTAGCGGGAAACCTATGAGTTCATTGGCAGCAGAGCAAAACATCCTAGATATACCTTATAATGTACATTATTTTGTATTAAATATGGACAGACAAGAATTATATGGTAGAATAAATAAACGAGTAGATATAATGATGGAAAATAATTTAGTCGATGAGGTTATAGGATTAAAAAAAATGGGCTATAATTCAGATATGCAGTCAATGAAAGGGATAGGTTATAAAGAGATATTATATTATTTGAATGATGAAATATCTTTAAGTGAAGCTGTAGAGATGATTAAACAAGGTAGCAGAAATTATGCTAAACGGCAGCTTACTTGGTTTAGAAAAGACCAAAGGGTAAATTGGATTAACAAAGATGATTTTAGCTGCGATGATGAAATTGTACAATATATTGCAGGCAAGTTATCGGATTTTTAAGATTATAAATTGCTATTAATTTAATGAAAATAAATACGAATGGTGGAGGTTCATTAATGAATAAATCTATAAATAATCTACAGGATATATTTTTAAATGGAGCAAGAAAAAATAAAATACCCGTTATTTTATATTTAGTAAATGGGTTCCAATTAAAAGGTATTGTAACAGGATTTGATAGTTTTACGGTGGTACTTGACAGTGATGGGAAACAAATGATGGTATACAAACATGCTATTTCTACCATAACTCCAATAAAACCAATATCATTAAGTAGTTCAGAAGATTAATCATCTCCTGCAGAGCTGAATCATCTCCTGCGGAGCTGAAATGTCGTTAAAGTATAAATATGAAAGAGGTAAATAATGATTGATGAAAAGAATATAAAAACTATAGGAACTCACAGCGGTAAATTCCATGCGGATGATGTTATTGCAACATCAATGCTTAGGCTACTCCTTGGAGATATAAAGCTTACAAGAACAAGGAATGAGGAAATACTTAATAACTTAGACTTTGTTTATGATATATGCCTAGGAGAATTTGACCATCACCAGTTAGATAAAGAAGTAAGAGAAAATGATATTCCATATGCTGCTTCTGGGTTAGTCTGGAGAGAGTTTGGAGAGAGAATAATACAAAAGTATAATCCAGAGTTTAATGAAGATGATGTAAACTCAATTTTTGAATATATAGATAAAAATCTAGTTCAAGGAATTGATGCTACAGATAATGGCATAGATATAAAAACAGAAATTAAACTAACTACAATAAGTGATATTGTTCAATTATTTAACCCAACATGGGATTCTAATGACTCAAAAGATGATGCATTTGATGAAGCTGTAGGATATGCTACTCAGGTTGTGAAAAGGATGATAAGTAGACAAGTATCTGCTATAAATGCAAGAATTATAGTTGATGAAGCCTTTAATAGTAGAACTGTAAGAGAAATAATAGTTCTAAAAAAGGGTTGTCCTTGGCTTCATCAGTTACTTAAAATAGATTTAAATAGTGAAATATTGTTTGTAATCTCACCTGGCGATACGAGCGAAGAGTATAAGATTCAGACTGTAAAGAAAACAGCAGGCACTTTTGAAGCAAGAAGAGATATATTAGAATCAATTAGAGGCAAATCAAGCGAAGAAATAAATTCTATAGTTGATATAAATGATGCTATATTTTGTCACAAAGCAGGTTTTATAGCATCAGCTAAAAGCTTGGAGAGTGTTTTAAAAATCGCTAAATTATCAATTTAGAACTTGGATACAAAATGCAGATACAATGATATAGAGAAAATGATTAAAGTAGCTTTGCATAGTCAAAGCTGCTTTATTTTTTATTTAAGCGCTTAAGGAGGTCTTTTTTAGTATCTTGACCACTTTTTTGATTATTCATTTTAATACCTCACATAACATGGCGGGGTATATGATTAATATGCGCAAACATATAAAAATGGTCGTAAATTCACTATATAGTTTTGCTTTGAAAAATTAAATTTCAAGAGGAGTAAAAAATATGAATAAATTAAAGTCTATTGATGATATAAAAGATTTTATAAAAAAAAATAAGTTTGTAATGGTATATTTTTCATCGGATGGTTGCAATGTCTGCGAGAATATTTTACCTAGGCTTGAAGAAATGCTTAAAAAACATTCTAAAGTTGTGAGTGGGCATGTTGAGGTTCAAAACTTACCATCAGTAGCAAGCATTTTTAGTGTCTTTACTATTCCAACTATTATGATATTTTTGGAAGGTAAAGAAATATTGAATCAAACTAGATTTATTAATTTTCTAGAATTAGAAGAAAAAATTCACAGATTTTCAGAGTTTGTATAAATGAAAGGGTATTTTATATGAAGAAAAGATGGATAAATCTATTAATGATGCAGTATAAAATTAAAAGTAGTTTTAATTTTATGAAGTTAATATTGAAATAATAAAAGGAGCACGTGAGTGCTCCTTTTATTATTTTTTCAAATTTCCGTTGAAGCCTGACAACCCATGATTCATATGATATATGGGACCAAATTTATTTTTCAATAATACATTAACTGCTTTAGGACTTCTTCCACCCGATGCACAGTGAACTAAAATTGGTCTGCCACGGAATTTTTCTAATTCATTGATTCTTGAAGGCATTTCACCAGCAGGCATTAGCTTAGATCCATTTATATGCCCTAATTGATACTCACCCTTACTTCTTACATCGATAATAACAAGGTCTTTTGTAGCTTTTATAAGCGAAGTCGCTTCATCCCCAGAAACATTTTTTACATTCTTATTAAATTTAATCATAATTTTAGGATAAAGCATGTATCCTAGTAGAACAACAGCTAATATGGTAAATAAATTATTACTATTCATAGTTTTTCTCCTTTTAATTTTATATTTTAATGTTTATTTGTAATTATATATCTTTGCGATATTATAACTGTAACTTCGCCATCTGAATGATAAATTCACTCTTTTTTATGTAAAAAATAAAGGTTACTTCCATAACTCATCTTATTTTATTTTGTATATCTTTTTTAAATTTTAAAGAATCATTAGTTGTTTTATACCCCCTGTGGGTATATAATAACATTAATATTAATAAAATACAATATATAAATTTATAATTTTTAATATATTTTATTTGGGATATTTAATTAGAGAGACGTATCAAAATGATATTTATAATGCTTTATAAATAAGGAGGCAACACTAATGCAACTAGTAAACTTTTTTAAAAATTATGCTAGCAATAAAGATTTTAAAAACATATATATCCCTTTTATATGGCATAGTTTTTTTCTTGCACTAACCATGTCGATGATAGAAATGAACACAGTGCTTCCAGCCTTAATTTCTAACTTAACTAGTAATACTGTTGCCTTTGGTGGTATGTACTCGATTATGCTCGGGGCACCTTTAGTTTTTAATATAATTTTCAGTGGTTTTCTTCAAAAATTTCCTTCAAAGAGAAAATTTCTAATATTAGGTATATATGTGAGAAGTGTTAGTTTTATTGGCATGGCTGTTGTTACTTTTATCTTTGCAAAGAGTAATCCATTAGTTGCCTTAGTAAGTTTATATTTTTTAATTTTTCTTTTTTCTATTAGTGGAGGGTTTGCGTCAATTGCTTATTCAGATATTGTTGGTAAGGTTCTTCCTTCAGATAAACGAGGAGGGCTTTATGCGGCAAAACAATTTTTTAGTGGAATTGCTGCATTACTTGGAGGCTTATTTGTTGCTTGGGTTTTCAAACCAGGGAATTTAACATTTCCATTAAATTATGCCCTTGGTTTTATAATAGGGGCCATTGGTTTGGTAATTGCATCTATGGGATTTTGGAGGCTTAAGGAACCTGCTTCAGAAATGCAAAAAGAGGATTTGGTTATTAAAAATAATTTTGTAGGTAATATAGTAGACATACTTAAGGGTGATAAAGCTTTCTTAAAATTTATATTGATAGAAAATACAACTAGCTTTAGCTTAATGATTTTACCATTCTACATGGTATTCATAAAAAATTCTTTTTCAAATTACATGAATTATCTAGGTGTATTTGTAATTGCACAAGTAGTGGGTAGCATAACTTCAAATTTACTTTGGGCTTATGTTTCTAAAAAGTATGGTTCAAAGTCAGTAGTAAAACTTTGCGTTTTTATGGGAGCTGTGCTTCCTGTTATAGCCTTACTTATTAACCCACTTGGACCCATATGGTATATCATAGTGTTTCTAATCCTAGGCTTTATTACAAGTGGTAGAAATATAGGATTTGAACCCTATCTTCTTGACATTGCACCAAATGAAAAACGAACGATCTACCTTGGGATTAGGGGAAGTCTGAATATACTGGTAGTCTTGCTTCCACTGGCAGGTGGGGTATTTATTAATATATTTGGATACTATTTAACATTTGGATTAGTTTCCTTAGTTATGTTACTTGTATTCTTTTCAATAAAAAAATAAATATAAGAGTAGTTATTTGCTGCTCTATTAATCTCGTGAGGCCTATTAATACATTGTTTTGCAAATATAGAATGATAATCTTAGTATAATATTGAATTATGAAAGTAGAGTATTCTTAAAGTTAGTTATGAATATGAAGTGCGACTAATATCTATAATCAGAAGGTGGAAAAGTATACTTAATTAATAATTGTCTGAAAAATGTTTTGTCTTTAAACCTAGGTAATAAAAGTAATGAAATTACAACTGTACAATTGAATTAGAAAATTGTAGTGAAAAAACACAGGAATTATATCTTTACCAGAATATTTCACATATCAACGAGTGGGCTTTTCACACAAATATTGTAAAAAGTGCTATAATAAAATTAAAGATATTATTCAGTTAATATAAATGGAAGGAGATAATTATATGAATCAGGAACAAATGGATCAAATCCATGCTGGAAAAGGTTTTATCGCTGCGTTGGACCAGAGTGGGGGCAGTACACCTACTGCGCTTTTGCAATATGGAATTTCAGCAGACTGTTATTCAAATGACGAAGAAATGTTCAATTTGGTACACGATATGAGAACACGTATTATCATCAACCCTACATTTAATTCAGAGCATATTTTAGGTGCCATTTTGTTTGAAAACACTATGGATCGTAAGATTGGGGATAAATTTACCTCGGATTTTCTTTGGGAGAACAAAGGCGTAGTACCTTTTTTAAAAATTGATAAAGGTCTCTCTGAACTTGAAAACGGTGTTCAACTCATGAAACTGATTCCTAATTTGAAAGAACTCTTAAAACGGGCGATTGAAAAAAATATTTTTGGGACAAAAATGCGTTCAGTCATTAAAGAGGCCAATTCAAAAGGAATTCGAAAAATAGTTGAGCAACAGTTCAATATCGGTAAAAAAATAGCTGAAGTTGGATTGGTTCCAATTATTGAACCAGAGATTGATATCCATAGTGTTGATAAGGAAAAATCAGAAAAACTATTAAAATTTGAAATTTTAAATCAATTATCTATGCTTGGAAAAGATGTAAAAATAATGCTTAAACTTTCAATACCAACAGAAGATAACTTTTATAACGATTTAATGGATAATTCTCATGTTGTACGAGTTGTGGCTTTATCAGGAGGTTACACTCGAAGTGAAGCAAATGAAAAACTTGCGCACAATCACAGACTAATTGCTAGTTTTTCGCGTGCTTTATCGCAAGGTTTGACAGCACAACAAACAGACAAAGAATTTAATTTGATGTTATCCAATTCAATTGGTACCATTTATGAAGCATCAATCAAATAATGTAGATATTAATTCTTAATGTTACCTTGTCAGAGATATTGAAACATATAGTAACGTTATTTTGTTAAATCACATAAATTAGGTTACTCTTATATAAGAGTATAATCACATAATGATTAGTTTACACTTTCTTATATTGGGAGATTAAGACTGTACTTAAAATAGTACAGTCTTTTGTTATATCACTAAGATTAATCCATGTTGGTTGAAAAATTATGTGTTATAAAGATCTCTCTCTCTGTTTTAAAACATATAATTAGGTCATAATTTAAATGGATAGAATTTTAAGGGAGAAATGTAGACATGAGGAATGAAACTAGTAAATTAACGAAGTGTAAGGTGTGTAAAAGAGAATTAGGAAAGGGTGTCAAGAAATGTCCTAGTTGTGGTCATGACCAAAGGAACTATTTTATACAACATAAAGTAATAACAGGACTTTTAATATTTGAATTAATCGGAACCAATGGTGGTACTGGAAACAGCACAAATACAATAGTTACAAATAATAATACTAGTGTTGCAACATCATCACAAGTGGTAAAAGCATCAGTAGAAAAGCCTATTTACGGAATTAATGAAGCTGTTAAATTAGATAATACAACAATAAAAGTTATGAAAGTTAAAAAACTAAATAGTGGGGATTACGACAAACCAAAATCAGGGATGGTTTTTGTTGTGGTAACGGTTTTAATTAAAAATACTGGAACTGGTGTAATAACATATAGTCCTTTTGATTTTAAAATACACAATAGTAAAGGACAAATTACAGATGAAGCAATTACATCTATAGGTAGTGATACTCAATTGCCCTGTTCTAGTTTAGATTCTAAGAGAGAAATTATGGGGACTATAGTTTTTGAGCAACCTATAAATGATACTGCTTTAGTTTTAAAATATACTGGCAGCATATTAAACGATGGCATAAAATTTAAATTAGGTACTTTTTAAAGGCTACCATTCAACTTGGAAGCCTTATTTTATTAGGCATTTATATATTTTAACAGATAGTAAGCTATTGTATATAATGGTATAATTCATATGTAAGTTATTATGGAATTGATACAGATGATATCTAACAATTTTCATTTATATCTTCAACTTTAAGTATGTTTAAAGTGGTTTTACGATAGGATATTAAGAAAAAAACCTCTATAGGATCGTAAAATCTATAGTAGACTGAATATGCAATATTCTAATATGTGGTAACAAGTAACTTGTCTAAGTTGTAAAATATTACAGATGAAGGAGTAAAAAATAATGAATAAGAAATTAATTTCTGATAAGTTTATTGAGTAATACAAATAACAATCTATAATTGTAAATTGTAGTAAAGTGAAATTTAGTTAAGGAGGGTTTATAATATCAAAGCCTGTCTGTGATGAAAAGGTACTTTATTATCTCCAGCCTAAATGTTATAATAAGTATGGCGTGATGTTTTTAAAATTACATAATTTATTTAATGGGGTAGCATTAGTATCAAATAAAGTAAATTTAATAAGAAGAATTAGCATAATTAAATTATTAAAATAAACAGAATAGAAACAAATGAGAATTATTAAGGGAACTGGATAAAAGGGGTTGCAATTATGGAAACAGAGGTAGCAGAGTCAACATCAAAGCCAATAAAAAAGCGTAAGAAAATTGTTTTAGGTATTATAATTTCTATATGTATTTTGCTTATTATATATTTTGGGATATCAATATATTTCATGAATCATTTTTATTTTGGTTCTGAAATAAATAGCATTAGTGTTTCAGGTAACAGTGTAGAGGATGTAAATAAACAAATGGCAACTGAGATTCAAGCATATCAGTTGAACATAAAAGAGCGAGGTGGAAAAACTGAGCAAATCACTGGTGATGAAATTGGGTTAGAGTATGCATCAGATGGAGAATTTAAGGCGTTTAAAGATAAACAGAATCCTTATAAATGGATTATAGCGGTGTTTAATACAAAAGATTCTAAAATGATAGAAGGAATTAATTTTGATAAGGAGTTAGTAAAAACAAGAGTGGACGAGCTCTCTTGTTTTGATAGCAGTAATATAATTGAACCTAAAAATGCTAGCTATAAGTATACAGATAAGGGTTATGTTATTGTCGATGAAGTCATTGGAAACAAGGGTAAAAAAGACATCTTATATGATAAGATGATAGATGTAGTGAGCAAGGGTGAAACAATAATAGATTTGGAGTCAATTGATTACTATGTTAAGCCAGAATATACTTCAAAATCTAAAAAGGTAGTTGAAACAAGGGACATGCTTAACAAATATGTATCTTCAAAGATTACTTACACTTTTGGGGAAGATAAAGAAATTTTAGATGGGTCTACAATAAATAAGTGGATTACAGTTGATGAAAATAGTGAAGTAACATTTAATAAAAAACAAGTTGAAATCTATATCGACGTACTTGCTAGTGAATATAATACAGTTGCTAAGACGAGAAATTTTGTTGCATCATCAGGAAAGACAATTAATATTAGTGGTGGTAGTTATGGTTGGGCCATTAATAAGGTTAAAGAAACCCAAGATATAATTTCATTTATAAAGGAAGGGAAATCTATCCAAAAAGAACCAGCATATTATCAAACCGCATTTGCTCATGGTAATGATGATATTGGAAATACCTATGTAGAATTAGATCTTACAGGGCAACACTTATGGTTTTATAAAAACGGAACATTAATAACACAAGGGGATGTTGTCACAGGTAATGATGGATCTGATAAGACTAGAACACCAGGTGGCATTTATAAGATAAATTATAAAGAAACAAATGCAACTCTTGTAGGTGAAAACTACGCTTCTCCTGTGAACTTCTGGATGCCTTTTAACAAAGGGATAGGAATTCATGATGCAAGCTGGAGAACTAATTTTGGGGGAGAGCTGTATAAGACAGGTGGATCCCATGGATGTGTAAATTCACCATATGAGGTAGCAAAAATAATATTTAATAATATAGAGGTAGGTACTCCAGTTGTTGCTTATTAGTAGAATTTATTTGATTTTAAAGAGGTATTGAATAATATTAAGAAAGCCAGTCAGGAGATATATACTCCTAGCTGGCTTTTACAAATAATTATTATATTATTTTGGAGGAGATTCAATAGAATATAAAGTTGATTTATTTAATTAATAGATATAATTTGGTTCCTTGGAGGAACAGATTTTCATTGTAAAAATAGCCCTGAAATAGAGCTAGGTGTGGGTAGTAATAATAATTCCTCAATTCCATTTAGTGTATATCAAAAATCTAATAGAAAAGCTTTCTATTAGATAAAGATAAATCATATGGACAGGTATCTTATGGAAAGTTATCATCTTTAATTTTGAGTAGAGGTGGTCCAATATATGTTTCGTATTATTGTCTGACAAAAGTTATTTTGTTAAAACGCTTGACAAAATAACTTTTGTCAAGTAATATTGTAAATATAAGGAACATTTGGAGGTACTAATTATGAAAATTACAACGGGGCAAGCTGCACGAGGAGAAAATTTTTTTAATAGACCTATTTTAATAAATAAATTATGGAGGAAAATAGAATCAGATAGTAGTATTATAATATCTGCACCAAGAAGAGTTGGGAAAACATCTTTAATGAGATATATAGAAGATAATCCAAAGGATAAATACTACATAGTTTATGTAATTACAGAGTCTGTATATGACGAAAACAAATATTATAAGGAAATTGTAAAGGCTATTTTGAATTGTAATTCAATAAAGAAAAGAGATAAAGTATTAAATTCAATCAAAGATTTAGCTAAAAATATTTTTAAAAGCATAGACGAAGTAGGAATAGACTCCATTAAGTTTACGAAAAATATTGAACTAGATTATTATGAAAAATTTATAGAAATAATGAGATCTATTGATTTAGAAGGACACAAATTGATTATAATGATAGATGAATTTGCTCAAACAATAGAAAACATTCAACGAAAGGAAGGCACCACTTATGCAGTTCATCTTCTTCAAAGTAATAGGGCTTTAAGACAGAATAGTGATATAAATAATAAATTTCAATTTATATATACAGGTTCAATAAGTCTCGAGGGAATTGCAAGAAGAATGGATTCTTCAAAATTCATAAATGATCTGGATATAGTGAAAGTAACTCCGCTAAGCGAATTAGAAGGTATAAGTCTTATAAATAAATTACTTGAAGGGCTTAATTTTACTATGGATAATGATACTGTTAGTCACATGCTTAACGAAATTAAGTGGTTAATTCCTTTTTATATTCAACTTGCGATGGATAAAATTCAGGATATTTATGATGAAAAGCAAGTATGCGTTATAAATGATAAATCAGTTGATATAGCGATTAAGAGTATGATAGAGGAAAACAATAAATTTAGTAGTTGGCATGAGAGGCTTAATGTATACAAAAATAATGAATATAGGTTCATTATAGAGGTATTAAACACAATATCTATAACAGATGGTAAGATGATAACTTATAATGAAATATATGATATCGCAGTAAAATATAATATTTACGAAAGCTATAAAGATCTATTAAATACCCTAATAGATGATGGATATTTAAATAATGACGAAGAGGAAAAAACATATACATTTACTTCACCAATATTAAGAATGTGGTGGTGTAAAAAAAATGCAAACTAATTGTTCAAGTTTTTATAATCCTAATGATTTAACGAAGCAAGAATTAGTTGATAGATTTGTATTAAGAAAAAAAGAATTTCAAAAGATTTTTAATGATATAAAAAATTCTGATATGAAATATCCAGAGCAGCATTATATGATAGATGCTAAAAGAGGGTATGGGAAAACAACCTTGCTCAAAAGATTATATTTTGAAATAAAAGGAGATAAGCAGTTAAAAGCAAATCTTATTCCTGTTATACTCCCTCATGAAAAATATAACATACGTAGACTATTTACACTTTGGGAAATAACTGCTCAGCATCTTGAACTTGAAAACGATGAATTTATAGGGCTTTATGCTGAAATAGATAAATATTTAATGCAAGAAGATTATGAAGAAATATCCTTTAAAATCATTGAGCGAAAACTTAAACAAAATAATAAAAAGTTAATACTCTTAATAGATAATATAGAATCTATTCTAAAGAAATTCAAAGTATCAGAGCAACAAAAATTCAGGGAAATTCTATTAACTTCTGCTGAAATAAGAATTATAGGGGCGTCTGCAGAGATTGCTGAATTTACTTTTGATTACAATAAGCCTTTTTATGACTTCTTTAAGATTATAAAATTGGAAGGCTTAAACTCAGATGAAAATAAATTGTTTTTTCACAAATTAAATGAAATTTATAATAAAAAGGACACGAATGAGATACTTATAAGTAACGGAGGGAAAATAGAAGCTTTTAGGAGATTAACTGGGGGTGTGCCAAGAATCATGGCATTGATTTTTGAAATTTTTACTGACTACAATGGACTAGCATATAAAGAATTTGATATATTGTTAGATAAAGTAACACCTATTTATAAATACACAATGGATAGCTTATCTCCAGTGCAACAAGAAATTGTTGATGTCATAGCCCTTAGATTGGATGCAATAACCACAAAAGAAATATCAGATAAAATTAGAATGCAAAGCAAAGAAGTATCTGCTCAGCTAAATCAATTAGAAAAAAACGGAGTTATAAATAAAATACCTATAAATAAGAAAAATTATATGTACCAAATCAAAGAACGTTTCTTTAATATATGGTATTTAATGAGATTCGGCGCAGAAAAAGAAAAACACCAGGTGTTATGGCTTGTAGATTTTACTGAAAGCTGGTGTAGTAAAGAAGATCTAATTAATAAAAGTGAAAATAGCGATTTTAACACTAGCTATTTATTAGCAAAAACATTACTTTCAAATGATGAAATAGAAGAATCACTTAAAAAAGCCGATTTGTTTTTAAAAGTAGCAAGTACTACAGATAAATATAATAAGTCTATTAATGAATATTTTATATTTCTAATGGCTAAAAAACAATACAACTCGTTATTTAAACTATTTAATGAAAATGAATTTAAACTAAAGGATAAATTTAGACCTACATATTATGCTTTAATGTATTTTATGAAAAATCAAGATGAAAAATTTGAAATTGAATATAGGAAAACAGGTGACGAATTAAAGGAAACCATTGGGGAGATTATTGAAAAAGTTACAATTGATTTAAAAAACTATTCTACATAGGTATTATGTATGTTATTATTAATGAGGTAATTAGAATACATAATACAAAGGAGACCTAAAAACATGTTAGATATAACAAAAGAATACCTTCAAAAGAAGTATAAGATAAGTCCAAAAACTTTGGGACTATATGATATAGCAATAAAAGATGTACAAGGAGAGTTTGAAATACTTGATGAGGTACGTGAGTTTAACCAACTTAAGGTTTTGACGGCATTGCAAGATGAAAGAATAAGTGAGTCGCATTTTACAAATTCATCTGGATATGGTTATGGCGACATAGGCCGTGATTCATTAGATAAAGTTTATGCAAGAATTTTTAATTGTGAGAGTGCACTAGTTAGACCACATTTTGTAAATGGTACGCATGCCATTGGGGCAGCATTGTTTGGCAATTTAAGACCTAATGATACTATGCTTTCCGTATGTGGAACTCCTTATGACACACTTCATAACATAATAGGTATAACTAATAAGAAAGATATAGGTTCATTAAAAGATTTCGGTGTAAAATATAAGCAATTAGAATTAAAAAATTCTAAAGTGGATGTAGAGCTAATGAAAAAAACAATGATTAGCGATAAGTCAATAAAGCTCGTTCATATTCAAAGATCTACTGGATATGGTTGGAGAAAAGCTTTATTAATTTGTGAGATAAAAGAGATTATAAAAGCTGCAAAAGTTATAAATCCAAATGTAATTTGTTTTGTAGATAATTGTTATGGAGAATTTATTGAGACTACAGAACCTACAGATGTTGGTGCAGACTTAGTTGCGGGTTCACTAATAAAAAATATAGGTGGCGGAATTGCACCAACTGGAGGATATATCGCTGGTAAAGAGGAATACGTAGTGCAAGCGTCATATCGACTAACAATACCAGGTATAGGAGGGGAGTGTGGGTCAACTTTTGGAGTAATGAGGTCTTTATTTCAAGGACTATTCCTAGCACCACATGTAACCATGGAAGCCCTAAAGGGTGCTATTTTCTGCGCAAGGATTATGGAACTTGCAGGATTTGAGGTCCTTCCGAATTATACCGATAAAAGAAGTGATATAATACAGGCTATTAAGTTTAATAATAAGGAAATGCTAATTGACTTTATCAAGGGGATACAATCAGGTTCTCCAATAGATTCATTTGTTGAATGTGAACCATGGGATATGCCTGGATATGAAGATAAGGTTATAATGGCTGCTGGAGCATTTATTCAAGGTTCATCTATAGAATTATCTGCAGATGCTCCAATTAGAGAACCTTACATAGCATATTTACAGGGTGGATTAACATTTGATCATGCTAAAATTGGGATACTAATAGCACTTTCCAGAGTTATTTAAGACTTATTGTAAATATTGTTGTAAATAAATTTTATGAAACATATACTTTTATAAGTTAATGAGAAATCGAAAAGCCTACAATGATTAACATTGAAGGCTTTTTCGTATTAAATATTATCAAGTGGCTATTTAATATTTTCTATAAATGCCCACAAGTATACCTAAAATTGAACAGTCATCTAATATGATAGGGGACATAGTAGAATTTTCAGGTTGAAGGCGTATATGACCTTTCTCCTTGAAAAATCTTTTAATAGTAGCCTCATTATCAATAAGAGCTACAACAATATCGCCATTATTAGCAGTATTAACCTTTTCAATTATAGCAAGGTCACCATCTAAAATTCCAGCGTCAATCATGCTACTACCAGAAACTTTAAGCATAAATAGTTCATTGTTAGTTTTAGTGAAATTTAAAGGAATAGTAAAGGTATCTTCAACATTTTCAACCGCAAGTATTGGTATTCCAGCAGTTATTTTTCCTATGATAGGTATATCTATCAGTTCTTTTCTTGTAACAGAATCCTTTAATAATTCGATTGCACGAGGTTTAGTAGGGTCTCTACGAATATATCCTTTTTCCTCTAGTTTTTCTAAATGGCCATGAACAGTTGATGTAGATTTTAATCCAACAGCGGCACAAATTTCTCTTACAGAGGGTGGATACCCCTTTGTTTGAACCTGGTCTTTTATAAAGTTATATATTTCACTTCGTTTATCTCGTTTTTGAGTTAACATAGAAACACCTCTCATTCATCTTAAAATTATACCATACTAGAGTGAAAACATCAAACTTATGTTCTGTTTTAACGATATTTCAGAAGGAAACAAATGGTATATGTATGTAAGTGACCTTTGATAATTATATGTGTTTGATTAATTAAATCTTATTTGTTATAATAGTCTATTATGAATGTATTTGAAATAAATGTAGTGGGGTGTATTATGTCCAAAAATTGTATATTTAATGTTAAGAAAATTTGTGATAATTGTGGAGAATGTGAAGTCTGCGAATTAAATTCAAATAAGAAATGTGATAATTGTGGAAAATGTTTAGAACTAGAAGGTTATGATGTAAAAGCTATAAAAATTGATGAGGTTTTTGAGAATGAAGTAAATGAAGCAGATTCAATAGAGTTACAAGAAAAAGAAGATAATACTTATGAAGAAGTTAATACTTATGAAGAAGTTAAGATTGATTTAGATAAAAATGACAAGGAAAATAACAATGAAGTTGATGAATTGCCTAAAATTGAAGACTATGAGTCATTCTTAGCAGCGGAAGAACTGTCAAAAGTAGATAAGGATGGTTTTATTCCAGAAAACAATGAAGTTTGGGAACTTATAGAGGACATAGAAGGGGTAAGCGAGATCCTAGAAAATGAGGAAGAAAATTCAGAACTCCTTCAAGAGGAATTTCCAGGGCTTATGAGACTTAAAAGTAAAAAGTAATTGCAGTAAAAAAATTGTTAATATCATCAAGAAAGTATATATTCACTGTAAATTACAGTGAATATATACTTTCTTTTAGTCATCAGAAAGAGGATTTGATTTAACCGCATTTCTTAGTTTTTCATTGTCTACATGTGTGTATATTTGAGTGGTGGATATATTCTCATGACCCAAAATATCTTGTAAACTTCTTATATCAACATTACCATACTTATAGTAGGATAGGAAGCCCACGCCTTGCTATGTTACCATAGTAGGTTTTGTTCAACCCTCCCCAGAACCGTACGTACATGTTTCCATGTATACGGCTCGCCAGAAATTCAACTCATTTTAAAGTGTACCGTTGTGAAGTTTCACATGACATTCATGACATAAAACTAATTGTTTTCTATGTCTAGATATCATTAGTTGCTCCCAAAAAGCTTTACCTTTTAAGTCTTTAAGCTTTCTTATGTGATGTACTTCAAATTTCCCGATTTTTTTACCACAATATTCACATTCTTTAGCCAGGAGTCTAGCAAGAGTAGATGTTCTAGCTAAATACATCTGTAGGTTAGGGTTAATATCTTCGGTATGTGCAATAAACTTAGTTAGGGGTACTTTTTCAATACTATTATTATGAAACGGTCTGAATTTAGTTCCATCTTTAGTCTGATAAGTAACTCCTATAACTCCATCTTTGCTATACTTATTAAATATCTTAATAACACTAGTTTTGTATTTGTTTGCCATTGTTCTTCCCCAACTTAATCTAGCTAGGTACCTAGCACTTGCAAATTTGTAAATATTGTTTGCATATTTGTAATAGTTGTAGTATCCTCTAACACTAGCATTATAGTATGAAATTATTTCTAAATCATCTAGATTAACTAATGTAGCTTTATGAACTGCTTTCCAGTTGTTATTTTCTTCAATTTTAATAAACTTATTTTTCATGAGAAATTCTCTCATACATTCATATGGTAAAAAGAAAGAGATATTACCTGAATGGACTTTTTTAATATTGCCATCCCTGCACTCTTTTCTGAACCCTTCTTGAACGGATAAATCATAACCTAAAAACCGTACAGGATTTGCGTTGTGTGTAATAAGAGTTTTTTCTGCGGATAGTTCCAAATGAAGTTCCTCAAGAAGGAAATTAGCAACTTTATTTTTTATATCCTGTGCATCTGATTTAGAACCTATAACTCCAATTAACCAATCATCAGCATATCTGACGAATTTTATTCTTCTAAATGAATTATCGAAAGGGTCCCGACTAGGAGTAGAAGACCTCTGTAATTCTAAATCCTTAATTTCTCTACTTAGTTGAGTTCTCTGTTCTGTTGTGAGAGAAGGGGACTTAAATTTAATTCTTCTTCTATATATTTTCTTATTTACTTTGTTCCAATCTCCATTTATTGCCCTTTTTTCTCCACTATCCACTTCCTGTTTTAATCTAACAACAAAACTATCAAATTCATTCAGGTATATATTAGCAAGAAGAGGACTAATTATTCCGCCTTGAGGTGTACCACTGAAAGTTTTATGGTAAACCCAATCCTCCATATATCCTGCTCTCAGAAATTTGTATATCAATCTTAGAAATTTGGTATCAATTATTTTCTTTCCCAAGATTCTTATTAATATACTATGGTCAATATTATCAAAGAATGATTTTATATCTCCCTCAATCCACCAAATTGTTCCTGAAAAATAGTTTTTTGTGTAAGCAAGGGCAGTGTGGCAACTCCTGTTGGGCCTAAACCCATGTGATGAATCATTGAATGTTGGTTCATAAATTGACTCGAGAATATTTTTAACAACTTCTTGTATAAGTTTATCCCTGAAGGAAGGGATACCTAAAGGTCTTAGTTTACCATTTTTTTTCTCTATATATCTTCTTTTTACAGGGTTTGGCTGGTATGATTCATCTTTCAATTTCTTAATGATTTCATCAATATCATCTATACAAAACCCATCTATAGTTTTATTATCAACACCCTTGGTCATATTTCCTTCAACTGATTTCAACTTATTATAAGCTAACATATATAACTCTGGATTACATAACAATCTAAAGATTCTATCGAATTTGAAGTCTTCTTTAACGGTTTTCTCTTTTAGAATGTCTAATATTACTTGAGGATTTCTCATGGCTCTGCCATCTCCTTTTGTTTTATCAGAGTGAATAACCTGTTCTCCTTCGCCATGTAGCAGGCTTTCCCTACCTCCGACTACTACGAGAACTCCGTTACCATATCAAATATTCAAGTACCAAAGTACTATAGCCAAAACTTTGGCATTCTGACTTAGGCAATCTCCGTTTAGCAATTTATAGAACATGTGATTGAGGGGAGGATACTCCTTCCGAATTTTTACACATATTGTGTATGGTCAAGGTTAAAAATGACTAAGATACAACTTAACGTAATTTGTATCTTTTATTGAAATTGCCCTCACGTAGTGCAATTTCTAAACCTTGATGTCTCCTAATAATCACCGTAGGGGACCGCACCCAACTATTGCCCTTGTTCTAGAGTTTAAGTAGTATGACTTTTATCCTTCCTCAATATATTCATCTTGACATTCAGTTGCAACTTGGTGATTTCGTTGACTTATGCCTTTTCCAACATGCTACACTCCCTCATTAGTTTCCTGTTGAGATAAGTTGGATGATGATAACTGGTCATCTCAGTTAATTGCTTTGTAATATACGCATATATTACGCAATATTTCTATAAAATCCGTACGGACGCACCATAAGGGTTGCAGAGGTATGCCTCAATTTATGAGGGGTATATTTGTTTTTATTAAGGCCTGCATTTCCTATATGCTTTTTAACAATTCTTTCTACAGTTCTTTTATTAATTCTTCCAAATTTGCCACTTATAAAGAGGGCATCCTTATCTTCATCATGGATTTTATCAATTTTCTCATTTCTAACAGGTAGATACTTATGTATTGCTATAAGTGATGCCTTATTTAAATATATTGTTCGTTCTTTATTTCCTTTGCCAACAATAGATAAAGTATCATTTTTTATAGCAGACATATTTATACTGCAAAGCTCTGACAATCTAAGTCCACAATTTAAGAATAAGGTAATTATACTATGATCGCGAATAGAATGCTTATCTCTAGAAATTGTAGCTTGTAGTAAATCTTTGCTTTCAAGCAAATTTAAGAAGACTGGACTTCTTTTACTAAGTTTTGGTGACTCAAGATCAATAGTTGGATCTTGAGTTAATACTTTAGCTTTAGTAGTTAAATACTTGAATAGGGACTTTATTGCTGCAATTTTCCTTGCCTTAGCATAGTTTCCATTAGCTCTTTGCTTGCCAAGATAGGAGACAAATGCATATAAATCTTGTAATGTAAGGGTTTTTAATGTATCTAAGGTTAGGTCGCTAATAATTACTTTCTCAAGAGAAAGTAATTTATCTGAGGGATCTAAGCCCTTATATACTTTTATAAATTTTAATAGTAATGATAAATCAGCAGTGTAAGCAACAATAGTATTAATAGAAGAACCTTTAATTGTAGCAAGGTAATTAAAATAATCATTAAGAAAGTTTGGAACATCATTGTTATAAATATTTTCTATATTAGATTTCATGGGCACCTCCAAAATACATAATAATGTCGTGAAACTTACATTTCACGACATTATTATACTACAAGAGGGGGGCAAAATCACGTTTATTTTAAAAATAATTAATTTAATTTTATAATATAATAATATTTTAGAATATTAAATCTCCCGCATTTGTGAAAATGCAGGAGATTTTTAAGTTATATATATTATTTAAATATTATACGTTTATGGTAGTTTCTACACCAATTGAATCTTTATTAGCTGCGAGTATTGGTTTCACATATTCATCTATAAATTCTACAACTTGACCTGGTGCTCTTCCAACAAACTTAATTGGGTCAATTATAGCTAAAATCTCTTCTTTTGACATTAGAAAACTCTTGTCGTTTATAATTCTTTCTATAAGATCATTGTTTAAGCCTTCTTCTTTAACGCGTTTAGCTGCAGACATTGAATGAACTCTAATGTTCTCATGAAGTTCTTGTCTGTCCCCGCCCCTTTTAACAGCTTCCATAAGGATATTTTCTGTTGCCATAAATGGAAGTTCATTATTTACATGAGTAGTAATTACTTTTTCATATACAACCATATTCCCAGCTATATTCATGTACAAATTTAATACTCCATCAAGAGCTAAAAATGCTTCCGCTACTGATATTCTCTTGTTAGCTGAGTCATCCAAAGTTCTTTCAAACCACTGGGTTGCAGCTGTTATAGCAGGATTTAATGAGTTTACTATAATATATCTTGATAAGGCACTAATTCTCTCAGAGCGCATAGGATTTCTTTTATATGCCATTGCAGAAGAGCCAATTTGATTTTTTTCAAAAGGCTCTTCTACTTCCTTCATGTTTTGAAGGAGTCTTAGGTCATTACTGAATTTATATGCACTTTGAGCTATTTCAGATAATGTATTTAATACTATAGAGTCGACTTTTCTAGAATAAGTTTGACCAGTAACAGGATATGTATCTTCAAAATTCATCATTTTTGCTACGTATTTATCTAAGTCTTTTACTTTTTTCTCATCATTTTCAAATAAATTCATAAAACTAGCCTGAGTCCCTGTTGTTCCCTTAACACCTCTTAATTTCATCTTATCTACTACGAAGTCCAAATTTTCAAGATCCATTATTAATTCCTGAATCCATAGAGTAGCTCGTTTACCTACAGTAGTTAATTGAGCTGGTTGCAAATGAGTAAAACCTAAGGTAGGAACATCTTTATATTTTAATGCAAAATCTGAAGATTTACTAATTACATTAACTAATTTCTTTTTTATTAATAATAATGCTTTTTTCATAATTATAAGATCTGTATTATCACCTACATAGCAACTAGTAGCACCCAAATGGATGATTCCCTTTGCTTTAGGACATTGGACCCCATAGGCATATACATGACTCATTACATCGTGACGTATCTCTTTTTCTTTTTTTTCAGCCACTTCATAATTTACATTATCTACATAAAATTTAAGTTCATCAATTTGGTCTTGAGTAATATTAAGTCCTAATAACTTTTCACCTTCAGCTAAGGCAACCCATAGTTTCCTCCAAGTTTTAAATTTCATATCATCTGAAAATAAATAACTCATCTCTTTTGAAGCGTATCTACTATTTAACGGTGTATTATAAGTATTTCTCATATTTTGCCTCCACACGTACATATTATATTATAAAACAAATTTCATTCATATTATAACATACAATATCATTAATATACACGGAAATGTTCGCATATATTATTGAACTTCTTGGAATACATTTTATACGTAAAATAATTATATATAAATTTAAAAAAAGACATTATATAGTTCTAATTTTTTATATTTTTAATATATTTTATACAACAGAATAATTATATTAGTTTGGAGGTAATTATGTATAAGCTTAATATGATAGACAAAATTTCATTTATATGTGTATTGATTGGTGCGCTTAATTGGGGCCTTTTAGGTTTACTTAATTTTAATCTTGTTAGCGCAATATTTGGGTCAGTTCCATTACTTGCTAGAGTAATATATATTTTAGTAGGAGTATCAGCTGTTAATATTATTATATTTATATTTAGGAGTAAGAAAGATTAAATCCTACTTCTATATAATATTATCTTAAATAACATAATATTCACAGGAAAAATACTTCATAGAGTTTATGGAGTATTTTTGATTGTTTAAAATTAATCAGTTATTAGATTAAGTCGAACTCTTTGAATGTAATTTGCTTATGATATTGAAATTCATTAAGTGATATCGTGTTTCTTTTTGTGAATTTTACACCTTCATTCTCAAGTAATAGCTTTTGTAAATTGCTGGACTCAAAATCCTGTATGCTGATCTCCCCTTTTGAATTAATAACTCTGTGCCAAGGAAGTTCATATCTAGTACTTAATGTATGGAGAAATCTAGCAACCTGCCTTGCCCCCTTATGGTTTCCAGCCTGCGATGCAATTTGTCCATATGTCATTACTTTCCCTTCAGGTATTTCTTTAATAATTTCAATAACTCTTTGAGTAAACGGTTCCATTTTTAACCCCTCCCTATAATAAACAACTATGTGCAATTAAATATAGATTAAAAGATTATAGTTTATAATTTCCCAATTATTTCACGAATTATTTTAGGTTATTTATCAAGTTTAAATAAAGTAGTTCTTGATAATTTAAAAAGTATTTATTTTTTAAACTTGTATTCATCTACTAATTTGTAAAAAGTATTCCTTTTAAGTTTTAATAACTCCATTGCATCAGTGCCTGTTAATTCTCTATTTTTATACTTAGTATATATTTCTTTCCAATTTAAAGGATAACTTATTTTTTTACGTCCTTTATACATCCCATTTGCTTTTGCAATTGCAATACCACTTCTTTGCCTTTCTAATAAATTTAATCTCTGAAACTCTTTAAGTGAAGTAATCATTGTAAACATTAGTTTTCCAGTGGCATTGCTTGTGTCAAG
This sequence comes from Clostridium sp., assembly GCF_050717545.1. Taxonomy (GTDB): domain Bacteria; phylum Bacillota; class Clostridia; order Clostridiales; family Clostridiaceae; genus Clostridium_AD. The sequence continues at coordinate 3,588 of NZ_JBOITN010000043.1, read as the reverse complement.
ATTCTCTTTAATACTTATTAAATTGATTCCTTTTTTATCTAAGTTGTCACCTATATTAATTAATTCATCTGTTGATCGTGCTAGTCTACTAAAATCAAACACATAAATTTTATCATCACGTCTTACAAAATCCATCATTGCGTTTAGTTGAGCTCTAGTACCCTTTGGACATATTTTATCATTAAACCATTTTTCTATGTTGCACTTTTTAAGCTCTTCAAATTGTTTTTCGTCGCTTTCTTGATCTGAAATAACTCGAGTATAAGCAATATTCATTTAAGCAACTCCTTCTAAACAATGTTATTTACTATATATTAACATATTTTCCGTTTAAAGTATACTAGTTTCAACAAGTGTTTGCTTGAGTTGTTGATGATTTCAAACAAACAGTTTTTAATAATTTGCCTGTTGTTGTTTTGTTATGTACTCTAAACAAACAGACATGAGGTGTAAATGATCGATTTAATAAAACAAAAGGTGGTTATGTCGAATATAGTCCGACATAACCACCTTTTATATATCTTTATACTTAACTAATATATAAAGCTTACTTCTCATGCAAATTATTTATGAGGAATTTAAAATAGTCCCCTATTTTCATTACCTCTCCCATTACGATCTTTATTTTGGCTTCATCTAAAAACCAATTATCTTTGCATAGGTTAATTTTACCTGGAATTGACACAACAAAGAATTCTACACCTTTTGGAAATATGGATTGATATGTTAATAGTGCACGCCTTGAATGATACGCCTTACAAACCAATATAGCCTTCTTTACGGTTATATTATTTTCTTTTATTACGCCCCATGAAAATTTGGCATTTTCAAATGTATTTCTTGCTTGATATTCTTTCAGTATTCTATTTTCTGGAATTCCCAATTTAACCCCTAGTAATTTTAAAAATTCCCATTCTGAGCTATACTCAGGTATTCTATGATTATATGAACCACTTGGTAATATAAGTGGTGCGAGATTTTGTTTAAATAATCTTGCAGCCATCTCCATTGATTGTGGTTCGCTACTTCCTGGTACTAAAATTATGTCTGCGGACTGCACTTGCGTTTTTACAAAAATTAAATCACTTATACAATCAAATGGGTAGCTCATTTTTATAGCCTCACTTTATTATTATAATTAATATCGTTTCCAAACTCTTTCCTAGCTCATCACCATTCATTTCCTCTAATCGTTTATTCAAAATTATCGACATAAAAGTCACCCTTCACATTATATTTATTAGTTAATTGTAAATCTTAATTTTCTATTGGGTTTTTAGGACCACCAAGCTCTAGTTGATAAAAAACAAGATTAAGCCACTTTCCAAATTTAAATCCAGCTTTACTTATCGTACCTGAATACTTGAAGCCTAACTTTTCATGCATTCTAATACTTTTTTCATTTGAACCATCTATACCTGCTACCATTGTTGCAAATCCACTTTCATTAGAAATTTGTATTAGTGATTTAAGTAATAGTGTTCCTGTACCTTTGTTGTTGTATTTTTCATGAACATAAATAGAATGTTCAATAGAGTATTTAAATGCCGGCCATGGTCTAAATGAACCAAATGTGGCAAAGCCAACAACCGTATTATTTTCTTCTGCCACGAGTATTGGATATCCATCTTTTATTTTGTTTTCATACCATTGTATCCGATCTTCAATCGTGTGAGCATTATAATCATAGATGGCTGTTGTATGTAATATAGCATCATTATAAATTTCTAAAATATATGGTAAATCTTTTTTGGTAGCTGTTCTTATCATTTTTAGTCCCCTTCTCTTTTCCTGTTTTCTTCCTTTTATTAAAAAGTCTTGATAATATTTTTTATCACCCCGGTACTTGCTCCATCCAGTTTTTATTATAAGAAACTCAACATTCTTTATTTTTTCTTCGCTCAATACTGTCATCTCTTTATAATTTTATTTTAGTAGATTTAATTAATAAAAAATTTGGTTTATGAATATCTCTCTTCATTTTTGGGATAAGTAGCAAAGTTTTTTCATCTGGTAATGGTTCAAGAATTTTCTCGATTTTAAAATCATTCTCAATAAGTGTATTTATTATCTCTGAAAATGGTCTATGGTATTTTATTACTCCATCTACAAACCATTTTACGCAGCGCTCACCACTCTCCATATAATTAGATAGATTATAATGTAAAGTTTTTTTGGTTTCATCCTTTTTCACCAAAGCCACAGTTTAAATCAAGTATAGTCTTCCCTGTTTTAATTTTTTAGGATTTGTGACCTCTGTATATTGCAGTTTTTAATTCGTTAATAAATTCGTTTTTTTCTGGCATATCTGATAATTCAGCATCATTAATAGCTAAGTCTATATCATAAGGCACCCTAACAAGAGAAATTGTAAACGATGTCTTTTCTTTATTATTAAGGTCCCCTTCAATTATCGCATAGGATGATTGAGTTATGTCAAGAGGATTACCAACACTCCCAACATTAAAAATGGTTTTTCCATCGAAATTATCTATGTGGGCACTATGTATATCCCCATATCCAATTACATCAGCTTCTATATTAAGAGTAGGTGTTGCTTCAAATAATTTCATTCGTTCATTTTTTACTGTTGAAGGATAGATTCTATGAAAAAGATCGTTTGGAGATGCGTGACATAGTCTTAATAAATTTCCACTTATATAAAATTCTATATATATAGGTAACCCCTTCATGTACGTTAGCCTTTCAGCACCTAATTTTTTCTGATGCCACATTAAAGCTTTATTACCCTCAATTTCTGTCATATAATAATCCCAATTACCTTTAATTACAACTTCACAATTTTGCCTTATTTTATCTACTACTTCTGCGGAACTAGGACCTTTCCCAGCCAAATCTCCAAGACAAAATATGGTTTCTATGTCTCTATTCTTGATATCCTCAAGTACAGCTTTTAATGCGGGCATGTTTCCATGTATATCTGATATTATTGCAATTTTTCTCATAATAATCTCCTTATTTAAGCATTAATCTTCAATTCCTTTGGCTTGAAATAAAGTTCTGCTAATATTAAAAATTTTCAGAGCTTACATAAATATTATATGGGTCAAGAAGTTATTAGTGTCTAAAAGCGTATCTAACTTTGCTATTATCTTTGAGATGACTTTAATCTTATTATTTATCTAATAATAAATATGATGTTCAAGCTATAACCTATATAGAGATTATAAACCAAAAATTTATACCGCGCCATAAAATAGTTCCCCAATTAAGTCAGACGACAATATTTTGTTATTTTATATTTATATAATTTATGAAATCGTTTTAATAAACTCTTGCATTATCATATTTATTATGTTAAAATATAATAAATTAATAAATAATTAAAGGCAGAGAAGAGAGAGCCTTGATGCGTAGGTATTTTGTACCTATTAGTCAAGGTTCTCTCTTTTTTTGTCCATTTAGGAGGTAACTTAATGTATGATGTGACAATTGTTGGTGCTGGTGTTATTGGCTGTTCCATAGCCAGAGAACTATCTAAATATAATTTAAATACATGTGTAATTGAAAGATCTAGTGATGTCGCTTCTGGTACTACAAAAGCAAATAGTGCAATAGTTCATGCAG
>NZ_JBOITN010000042.1:0-96334 GCF_050717545.1 Clostridium sp. | reverse complement strand
CAGCATTTTAGAATAATCCATTTTATAAATATGATCCCCTGATAAAATAAGAACATATTCCGGATCAAAGCTATCAATATAATTTGTATTTTGAAATATAGCGTCAGCAGTACCCTTATACCAATTAGCACCATTTTCACTTTGGTAAGGTGCAAGCATGCTTACGCCTCCATTTCTCCTATCTAAATCCCATGGCGCACCTATTCCTATATGAGAGTTTAATTCCAATGGTTGATATTGCGTAAGAACTCCTACCGTGTCTATATTAGAATTAGAACAATTACTTAAAGAGAAATCTATAATTCTATACTTTCCTCCAAATGGAACTGCAGGCTTTGCTATCATCTTCGTTAACTCTTTTAATCTTGACCCTTGACCACCCGCCAAAATCATAGCTACCATTTCTTTTTTTTCCATGACAGTCTCTCCTTTCTAAATTAAAATTTTTAAGATTGGTACCAAGTTAAAGTCAAACCAATTACAACGTTTTCATAATTTATTCTTAACCCTAATTGTATTTTTGCTCCGATTGGTTTACGCTCCACTACATTCAAATATATATTTAGTTAATATGTATATTTAGATACTAAATTATATATAAATAAAAATAATATAGAATATGCTGTCAGCCTATATCTATTATGGTCTATTATACTACATCTATATTAATTGATATATAGATAATAAAAAAACAGATGCAAAATATTTTGCATCTGTTTTTTCTCTATTTTTCTAATTTTTTTAGTAACGTACCAAGCTCCTTAATATATTCTCCATATTTTGCCCAATCTAAATTCTTTTGAGCATCAATAGCTTTTATATATAAATCATTTGCTTGCTGAATTGATTTTATATCAGTTTCACTTAATTGAGTTGTATTAGTTCCCGTGTCGCCTGAAACTACTGTATTTGGAGCCTTAAAATTAAATATCTGCTGTAATCCAGTTTCTATATTATCAACCATTAGTAACTTATTGTTGTAAGATAATATTATTTTTTTCATTTCCGGAATACTGTTTTTCCCGCTAGCTCTTAAATAGAGAGGTTCAATATAAAGTAGCGAGTTTTTTACTGGTAAAATAACAGTGTCTCCATACTGCACCTCGGATCCTCCTGTATTCCACAAAGAAAGTTGTGCTGAAATTGTAGTATCCTGACTTATTCTCTGTTTAAAGAGGTACGGACTATAAACTGTTGATTCCGCTGGAAATTTATTTAGGAACAGTTTGCCGTAATTTCCTACGTCCATTCTAGCCCCTAAAATCGCTGTCATGTTATATTTTCCCTTTATGTTGAAATATTGTTGTAATATCATTTCTTCACTGTCTGTTCCAGGTAATTTTTGTACAAGATATGGCGGAACAGTAGTTTTTACTTCACCTTCTACAGCAACTGCATTCTTAGATACATCCCAAATATCTTCACCATTATAAAAGACTCCAGGATCAGTTACATGGTATCTGCCTAAAACTTCACTTTGGATACTAAATATATCTGATGGATATCTAAAATGTGCTTTTAAGTCAGCAGAAATTTTTGATATATCCTTGAAAAGTTTAGGAAAAATTTTCGAGTAATTTTGCACAATTGGATCAGTTGAATCTACCATATAAAAATTTGTAGTACCATCGTAAGCATCAACTACAACCTTAACCGAATTTCGAATATAGTTTATTCCATTTTGCGGTTGAGAGTACGGATATTGGGTAGATGTAGTGTAAGCATCAAGTATATAATATACTTTCCCTTCACTTATAACGACATAAGGATCTTTGTCATAAGTTAAAAATGGAGCTATTGCTTTTGCCCTATCAACTATATTTCTGTTAATTAAGATTTTACTTGTACTTTTAATATCCCTAGATAATAGAAAATTTAGTTCACCATTATTTAGTGCAAACAAAAATTTATTAGCTAAATTCATTTTGATTCCAGCTTTTCCATCATAGGTCGTTACTTTGTTACTTCCACCTTGAGGAAAATCAAATTCGCTCAAGTTAGTGTTTACTAATGCATACTCATCTGTTTGTTCTCCAAAATAAATTCTTGGATTTGTTAATTTAAGATTTGTTTTGTTTGCAATAGGCATATCTTTAATTATAAAGTCTGGTTGTCCTTCTGTTGTAACAGCATTTACATTGCTCATTACAACACCATAGCCATGGGTATAAATCATGTGAGTGTTCTGCCAAGTATCTGGAGATAACGACTTTGAATCTATTTCTCTTGCTGCAAGAAATACCTGACTATACTTACCGTTTATATTGTATCTATCTACATCTACATCACTGAAGTTATAATAATATCTTATTATCTGAACCTGATTATAAAATTCAAGTGTTTGCTTAGCTGAATTTATCTTAATATTATTTATTGTCTTCTGATTATCTGAGATATCCTCTTTTTTTAGATCATTTTTTACATTAAAATCCGTTGTAGTGATATTCTCTGTATTAAAAGCTTTATTTGTAAGATTAATATTATTTTGAATATATGGTTTCTCTAGTTGCTTTTCATTCGGTTTTACAATACTGCTTTGAACTACAGCTGCTGATACTCCCTCTACAACACTTATTAAAACAAGTGCAGCAACTGAAATTATTATTGGTTTTACCTTTGATTTTAAAACGCTTATAAATGTTGCTACGCCGGCAAGTATACATGCCACAATAGATATTTTATAAAATAGTAATGTAACATGAATGTCAGTATAACTTGCCCCATATGCAACTCCCCTAGGGCTATACACTAAATTATAAGATTTAATTAAAAATCCAAGTGAAAGAAAAAGCACTATAAATGAGCATGTTATTGCAAGCCATCTTCCCTCAACTATAAAAAGTTCCTTACTAAGTTCTTTTAAATCTTCAAAAGGATTTGATAATTTCCCACCATAAACTTTATCCTTTGCTTTAAATGCAAAGAAAACTATTACTTTAATAATAACTAAAAACACTAACAGTGTAATTGTAAAACTATATAGTGATTCGATTAAAGGAAGCTTGAAAATATAAAAAGATACATCCTTATTAAAAATAGGGTCTTTCACATTAAAACTAACTGCATTTATGAATTGAAGTAGCTTATACCAATATATAGATGCAAATGAAAATGAAAATAAAAATGAAACAATTATATTACAAGCTATAAAAATTTTATTCTCAATAGCTCCTTTCTTTGCATTTACCTCAACTACCTTTTTAAGGCGTACAATACTCTTTTTTATACTCTTATAATATAACCATATGCCTAGATAGCTAAGTATAAAAACAGGTACCATAAGTTTAAGTACTGTTAGTATTTTTGTAAAATATACTGAAATATAACCCACTTCATTAAACCATTCAATGTTAACAATAAATCCAACTATACTACCTAAAGAAAATAAGCATATAATGAGAATTATAATTACGGAAGATAGAACAATATTCTTTTTCTTAGTCATAAAACCACCTCTTAATAATTTTTGTAAGTTTCTATGCGCAATGCATTTTAATGTTTTATAAAATTCTTCATCCACCTTCACATTAACTGCTTTTATTTACCCGCATACTTTTACTTATCTTATCTATATTATATCCTATATCTATCCTTTTAATAGGGTAAATTTGAATATTTTTAACTGATCTTTTTCTTGAAAACATACTCAGCTACTAATAACAAACAACTGGAGTACCTGCTTCAATATTATTGAATACCGCCTGGGCCAAATAATATGGTGAATTTATACAACCGTGAGAACCAGATGACTTATATATTTCTCCTCCAAATGCACTTCTCCAGTTTGCATCATGAATTCCGATACCTGCATTAAATGGCATCCAAAATGAAACAGGTGAAGCATACCCTTGGCCTTTAAGAACCGCATTTTTTTCTTTATATTTCAAGCTATAAATTCCTCCTGGTGTACCTGTATTAGCCCCTATATTACCTGTAACAACATCTCCTTGTACTACAAGAGACGAATTTTTATAAAACCATAAGTGCTGGTTTTTCATATCTATCTCTACATAAGTATTCCCTATATCATTGTTGCCATGAGACAGCGCAGTTTGAATATATAAGGGTTGTTTTAATATAGTTTCCCCTTCTTTTATGGTCGTAATTAAAGCTTTAGTTTCCTTCTCTTTATTTATTGTCCAGCCATAATCACCACCACCAATCTTTATTATTTTTCCTGCTGAAGAAGTGAACGCCCTAGTCTTACCAACTGTATTATAACTTTTAGAAAGTGAATCTATATAATTATTTACTTCTTTCTCATTAAATATAACTTCAAAATTTATATCAACAGAAAGCCACTTATTTATTGTAGACCTATCTAAAAGTTCTTTATGCTGCCCAAACTCATATGTAATTTTTGAAAATACATATTTATTGAGTATGTTTTTGGTATCAATAACTTTTTGAGATTTTGTTGTATATAAAGGCTTAACATAACAATCTAATGACCCTAAATCTATTATACTTTGTTGTTTAATTATTGCATCTGATACCTTATCATATAAAATATCACTATCTACTTTGTTACCGCGAACTTCGCTCACAATCGTATATCCACTATCTGTGTATTTAAAGCTTGGATTTTCGGGCTCTATTATATTACTGCTATCAAAACAAGATAGCTCGCCCAGTCGCTTTTTTAATAGGTTTTCATCGTATTTAACCACTTTTGTCATTTTAGAATCTTCATCGTTAAAAACTGATGAAATCCATTTATAAGGATTCTGACTATCTTTAAGTTTCTCAATCTGCCCATCTGAATTATACGATAACGCAATTTCTTTTGATGTAATTTGTTCATTTTCAACACCAGTTTGCTTAATAATTAACTTATATGTCTGAATGTCCGCTGCCATATCTTCATTAACATCCTCCACAGCTTCACCTGAAACACTAATGCAATTTATAGCAGAACCAAAATAAAAATGATTCATGAAATACATTGCCATTCCAAAATATATAAACGATAAAGTACAAATTGAAATTATAATACCTATAATAATTTTCTTACTATTTTTTGTTAAACTTGTTCTTAACCTTTTTATAAGGCTTATTGTTAAACCTTTTATTTGATTTACTATTAGCCTTATTCTTACCTTTATCCCTGTCAATCTTCCTATAAATTTTACTCTTAACTTTTTTATTAACTTTGCTCCTACTTCTATTTCTGACTTATCTTCTTCATTTCCCACAATACCCATCCCTTTCAATAAAAACAAATTTTACAATTAGTCCAATTACTTTAAGTCTTCATATCATCTTATGTGTCGACCCTCGTACTTAAAACAATTATTATTAATAATATTTGTGAATTTTCGAAAGTGACATATAGATGATGAGGGAAAAAATTATATCTATAATTTGCAATAAAAGAATGTTTTGTGTATTATTACTATATAACAAGGAGGCTTAAAATGAAGTTAAATAAGGTTCATCATATAGCTATTATTTGTTCAAATTATGAAAACTCTAAAAATTTTTATGTTAATATTTTAGGTTTGAAAATCATTAAAGAAATATACAGAAAGGATAGAGAATCGTATAAACTAGACTTAAGTGTTGGAGGAAATTATCAAATAGAGTTATTTTCTTTTCCAAAATCACCTAGAAGGCCTAGTTATCCTGAATCAAGAGGATTAAGGCATATTGCTTTTGAGGTGGATAACATTGATGAGGCAATAAAAGAACTAAGTGAGAAGAATGTAATTACTGAGGATATTAGAGTTGATGAGATTACAGAGAAAAAATTTACTTTTTTTAGTGACCCAGACGATTTACCTATAGAATTATATGAAAAATAAGGTAAAGATATTTCTTCCCTTAGAAATTAGTCTTAATTACAAATAGACACATTACATCTAATTAATAATATTTGTTGAATCTCATTAAAATTTACAATTAATTCTTAGTTTAGTCACTCCAATGACACAAATACTTGTTATTATAAGTACATAGGAAGCAATTGATTTTTTTTAATTAGAGTCCCCCTTTAATTAAATATAAATTTAATATAACCCCTTAAAAGATTTGGTTTAATCAAATCCTTTAAGGGGTTATTATTGTTATTAACTCATCTCCTTCTGAGCTATAATATTCAAAAAAGGAAAATCCTATAATAATCGTTTTTCTTTACATAAACTTACAAAGACTTTACACCCTTTATTTTTTTCTGAATCAATAGTTATCTTTCCCTTTAAATTTTCTATAGTTTCTTTAACTAGCGCCATACCAACTCCTCCACTACCAAGTTTTGTAGTATACCCCCTCTTAAATATTTTACTTGTATTTTCCTTCCCAATCCCAACTCCTGAATCCTCAACCTCAATTTCAATTTCGTCATCTACTTCTTCAATACTTACATACACATGCTTATTTTTCTCATCACATTTAATTACTGCCTCTAAAGCATTTTCAATCAGATTCCCAATAATAGTTACTAAATCACGACTCTCTATATTTCCATGTTTGTTTTCAAGATTTGCCTCTTCATCAATTTCCAAATAAACCCCCAGCTCTTTAGCTCTGCTAATCTTACCTAGTATTAGAGCTGCAATAGTAGTATCCTTAATTTTACTAGTTACGCTGCTTAAAAGCTTCTGTTGTTCCTGTGTAATATTTGTAATATATCTCTTAGCTTCGTGTAAATTTTCTATATATATAAGTCCCAGAATAACATGAAGTTTATTCATAAATTCATGATTATTTGCTCTCAATGCATCTACAATTTGTTTAACTCCTGTAAGTTCTTCTGCCATTCTTGTTACATTTATTTTATTTCTAAACGTAGCAATAGCTCCGGTAACTCTCCCATTATCCTTTATTGGAACCTTATTAGTCATTATTATGGCATTGTTTATTCTCTGCTCTTTATCGAATTCACAGACACCTGTTTCCATTACCGTAATCAAACGTGAATTAGGTAAAATTGCTTTTATGTTTTGACCTATTACATCATTTTTATTAACCCTGTGTTTAAGCTCCAATATCTCTAATGCTGAGTCATTTATTAGAGTAATAGCTCCTTTAGAATCAACGGCTATTAGCCCCTCATAAATAGCATCAATTATTCCCATTTTTTCATTATAGAGCCTTGCTATTTCCTCAGGTTCAAGTCCAAGTAAAGTGTTCTTTATGTTATTTGCCAATAAAAAAGCTCCTATTACACCTGCTGCCAGTCCCCCAATGCTAATTATAACTATGTAAATAATTGTTGTATGTTTTGCCTTATCTATACTATTGGTAAGTGTCCCAACAGAAACAAACCCTATCTCTTTCTTATTCTCACTATCAAATATTGGCACAAACGCTCTTAATGATTTCCCTAATGCCCCAGTAGCTTCTGAAATATATTTCTCCCCTGTTTTAACTACCCTATATTCGTCTCCGCCCAAAAATTTTTTACCTATCATTTCAGAATTAGGATGGGAATATCTAATTCCTTGCATATTAGCTACTGTAATATATTCAATCTGATCTAACTTATTAATTTGCATATTAACATATGATGAAATTTCTTTATTAGGATCATTTAATTCGAGTGCACTGACCACCTCTTTAGATTGAGCAACCATAACAGCCACATTCATAACGTTAGTCGCTGCCCTACTTTCAATATTTCTAGTCATCCATACGATAACAAAAGAAGCAATCACGGATATGGATACAAATACTACTATAATAATGAATACTGTAATCTTTGTTTGTAGCTTTATAGTTTTTTTTATATTTTTCACCTCAATTATAATACGGACTAATTTTAATATTTAATTATGCTATTTATAAGGTTTTTATCGGTCTTCAAACACTCATATCTATATATAGGTCTACCAATAGAACCATATATAACTTTTTTATTTATTGCTCCAGCCTCTTCTAAAAAATTAACATATTTCCGCATTGATACTCTTGAAATTCCTACAAGTTTTGCTAATTCTTCTGTTGAGTAGTTTATTTCTCTATTTTGTATTATTTTTTCCCAGGAGAGTTTTAAAGTATTTTTCTCAAGTCCCTTTGGTAATTCAATTAAAAAAGAATTTTGTTCAACATATAAAATATGTCTATCTAATTCTTCTTGACTTAGATCATTACTTTTTATTATGTTTTCTCTGTTTTTATAATTATTTAAAGCAGAACTAAACCGTTCAAACTCAAAAGGTTTAATTAAATAGTCTACTGCGCCATACTGAAGAGCTTTTTTTACACTTGCGCTGTCCTTTGCGGCACTTACTATAATCACATCAATATTTGTATCCATGGTTCTGACTTGCACAAGTAGTTCAAGACCACTAATTACAGGCATATATATATCAAGTAAAATTAAGTCTATTTTCTCTTTTTTTAAAACATCCAAAGCCTGATCTGATGAGCGAGCTATACCCTTTAACATAAACCCCTCTATCTGCTCGAGATAATATTTATTAAACTTTATTACCATAGGATCATCTTCAACAATTAAAACATTGATCATCTATACCACCTCTCCTCTATACAAAAATAATATATTTCAAAGCTTTATTTCAGATAAGCATTACTAACTTCCTACATATATATTGCTTTTGTTCTATTGTTATGTTGTTCTATTGTTAACATTATATACTAGCAAAAGAAACATGTCTAATAACGACAAAACTCTTCGCAGGTACGACTAAAAAAGACCACCCGCATAACGGATGGTCTTTTAATTGTTCACATAAATATTTTTAGTAAGGAACTTGCCAAGATTAAAACAAGTGCCCCTCCAATTCTTGAGGATATTTGTGAAAATGGCATAAGTTCCATTCTTTTTGCAGCTGTTAGTACTGCTACATCTCCAGTACCACCCATATTTGCCATACAAAGTCCTCCAGTTATTGCTGCTTCTATTGGATAAAATCCAATTAACTTTCCACCAAAGAATGCTCCTATAGTAGCTCCTATTATTACTGCTAATACAAGAACTACATACTGCCACCTAAATGCTGCTGCAACTTCAGCAAGATTAGTATATGCAACCCCTATTCCTACTAAAAGCACGCCTGTAAAATTAGTCATTACAAATGAAAACCATTGTTTTGCTGCAAGTTCCATATATCTTGGCATAATTCCAAACATTTTCACTGCAGCTACCGTCATTATCATCCATGCATATGAATGAATTGCAGGTACAAATTTACCTATTGTAGTTCCAACAACGAAAAATGTTAAGGCTATTAATAATCCCATTCCCATAGCTTTTATGGACAATTTATTACTTTCTTCCTCTTCAACTACATTCTCTTTATCATTAATTTTCATTAATTTACCGTTACCTGTTAGCTCAGGTTTTGATTTACCTAATCTATCAAGTAATCCACCCATAACTATGGCCATAGCATTTCCAAGTGCTACTGCGGGTACCATAACCGATAACATACTTGCTGGATCTACTCCCAATGATTCACCAAAAATTTTAGCAAGTGGAACAGCTCCTGCACCCATACCACCTCCCATAATAGGGATTCCTATGAAAAATATAGCCTTTTGTGCTCCATATCCTATAAGTGCTCCAACTATTGCTACAAGTCCCAATGATACTACTAAACCACATATGATTACCGGTAAATATCTAACTGCTGACTTTATTAATAATTTTCTACTCATGCCAAGAATACTACCAGTTATAAGCGCTGCGATGTAAAAGTCTAAAAACCCTCCGCCTTTCATAAATGTTGTCATATTCTCTATTGATACTTTAGGAATTATGTTATACATTACAAGTGCTGCAGTTGCAAATATAATTACTATCGGCCCACCACCTAAGAATGTGTTAATAATAGGTGTCTTATTTCCAATCTCATTAAATATTGCCCCAAGTACAAGCATTAACGCAAATGCTCCTATCATTCCTTTTGGCATTGTTCCCATGTAAGTTGCGCCTAAAATTACTATTGCTATAATTGCAAAAGCTGCAACTGGAAGACCTAGAATTTTATAACCCTTATTCTCAATCGTATTTCCCATATATAATTCTCCCCCTATTTTTAATATTTATATTCTAGCTACCCCTGTTTCTCTAGCTACTCTAGCTACTTCTGCTGCTACAGTTTTTGCTACTCGCTCATCGAAAGCTCCCGGAATAATATATTCATCATTTAATTCCTCATCCGTAATTAAGCTTGCTATTGCTGTTGCTGCAGCGAGTTTCATTTCTTCAGTAATATTAGTTGCTCTTACATCTAGTGCGCCTCTAAATATTCCTGGGAATATTAAAACATTATTAATTTGATTTGGATAATCTGATCTTCCTGTTGCAATTACTCTCGCGCCGCCCTTTTTAGCTTCCTCTGGCATTATTTCAGGTGTTGGGTTTGCCATTGCAAATATAATTGAATCCTTATTCATAGTTTTAACCATATCTGCATTTAGCATATTAGGTCCTGAAACCCCAATAAATACATCTTTTCCTTTTACAATTTGGGCAAGCGTTCCATGTTCCATACCTCTATTTGTAACCTTTGCCATTTCTACTTGAGGTAGATTCATCCAATCAATACCCTCAGCAAGTCCTCCTTGTTTGTCACACATTACTATGTTTTTAATGCCGTAAGACAAAAGGAGTTTACAAATTGATATTCCTGCAGACCCTGCACCATTAATAACCACTTTTGCAACATCAATATCTTTTTTAACTACCTTTAGAGCATTAATAATCCCTGCTAAAACCACAATCGCAGTACCATGTTGGTCATCATGAAAGACTGGTATATCTAATTCCTCTTTTAACCTTCTTTCTATTTCAAAACACCTTGGTGCTGATATATCCTCAAGGTTTATTCCTCCGAAAGTTGGAGCAAGATATTTTACTGTTTTTATAATCTCTTCAACATCTTTTGTATCAAGACATATTGGAAAAGCGTCAATATCTGCAAATTCTTTAAATAATATCGCTTTCCCTTCCATAACTGGCATTGCAGCTAATGGACCTATATCTCCAAGACCAAGTACTGCTGTTCCATCAGTAACTACCGCTACAAGGTTTCCTTTAGCTGTATATTTGTAGACGTTTTCACTATTTTCATAGATTCTTCTACAAGGCTCTGCAACCCCAGGAGTATATGCAATACTTAACTGCTCTCTATTTTTCACTTCAACCTTAGATACTATTTTAATCTTACCTTTATTCTCTTCATGCATTTTTAAACTAAGTTCATCATAATTCATTTTTTATTCCTCCTATAAAGTTTATTATTAACTCTATTGTAATGTAAAGATCAAAATAATATATGTTTAGAAAGTATTCTAAGTGTTTAGTAACTAAAGTAAGTAAACATTTACATTTCTAATTTGAGTTCCATATCTGTTAAATTAATCTCCATATCTAAATTTATAAATGAATTAATAACATTCATAGAAACTTGTGGATATTTATATATAATTAAGCTAAAATTTAGTATAATGTATAAATATAAAACAATATCTGTTATACATAAATCATCAATCTAGTTAATATTAAAAGTAATTCGATGTGGTTATAACCGTATTTGAAGTAACTTTTCCATTTATTAAATAATGTGGAGAATTCCAAGGGGGAATGAGAATTGAAAACTAAAGGCAATGTTTACTTATTTTTAGGGGTTTTATGTGAATTATATTTTATAGGGACAATAATATTTGGTGGCATAGTAACTTTTGCGCAATTTTATCTTGTTTTAGGATTAATCCTAATTACAATAGGATTATATGAGAGAAAAAATAAGAAAAATTATTTGTTACTAAGACCCGGCAAGCTTAAAACTACAATAAAAATATGTTTTTCACTTGGAATAGTTTCTGTTGTGATTATAGAAAGTCTAATAATTCAATCAGCTATAGTAAAGAACAAGCAAAAAAGTGATTATCTAGTAATATTAGGAGCTGGACTTAGAGGTGAAGTTCCTTCAACAGCACTTTTTCAAAGGCTTTATACAAGTCTAGAATATATAAAAATTAATCCTAATGTGAAGATTGTAGTAACAGGAGGAAAAGGCTCTGGTGAAAGCATTACCGAAGCAGAGGCTATGAAAAGATTTTTAATTAAACATGGAGTATCAGAAGACCTGATACTAAAAGAAGAAAAGTCAACCAATACCTTTGAAAATATGAAATTCACATCTGATATTGTGAATAAATTAGAGAAAAAAGATAATATAAAGGTAACAATTGTAACAAATAATTTCCATGTATTAAGAGCTAAATTCTTAGCACAAAGGCAAGGTTTAAAAGCATATGGATTTCCTGCTCCACTTCATCCAATGCTAGTACCTACTTGTTTTGCTCGCGAATATTTAGCAGTAATAAATTCATTTTTATTTGATAAATAGTTTTATTTACTCATAATATTGCTTCAGATACTGATATTATGAGTAATAAAAAACTAAGTTATTATTGTTCCATGCTAGGCAACTAACTAACTTTATTTTGCAATCTTAGCTTATCAGCTACCATTGCTATAAATTCTGAATTAGTAGGTTTTCCTTTTTTATTGCTTATATTGTAACCAAAAATCTTATTGATAGCTTCTGATTGATCTCTACTCCAGGCAACCTCTATTGAGTGCCTTATTGCTCTTTCTACCTTGCTAGCAGTTGTATTAAATTTTTTACCTATTAATGGATATAATTCCTTTGTTACAGCTGATAAAAGTTCCATATCATCCACTGCCATACTTATTGCTTCTCTAACATACATATAACCTTTTATATGAGCAGGTATTCCAATTTCATGAACAATTTCAGTTATTTGAGATATCATATCAATTGATTGACTTTTATTAATCTTATTGTCAGTATTTCTCCCATAAGTAATCGTATTTTCTGCATCTCCATCACATATAGTGTGATTTAACATCTGTCTTATCCTTTTAATAAATACGTCCATATCAAAAGGTTTTACAACATAATAATCCGCTCCTAGTGTAATAGCCCTTTGTGTTATTTTGTCATTACCAACTGCTGATAAAACTATAATGCGAGGCATTGCCGCTAAATTCATTTCACTTAACCCTTCTAGAACACCCAATCCATCAAGAACTGGCATAATCAAATCAAGTATTACCAAATCAGGTTTATTTTCCTCAATCAATTTTAGCGCTTCTACTCCATCCCCTGCTATGCCACTAACAACAATATCTTTTTCTATTGATAGATACTCATTAAGAATAGTACAAAATTGTTTGTTATCATCAGCAATTATTATATTTATTTTTGGTTCTTCCATAGTTGCACTCCCCTTTTCCCTCTGTTTCACATCATAATTACCTAAATTTCATTGTATATGAGTTTAGTTAATTATAATTGTATGCTCTGAGCCTATTGTTTATTTATATTATAACCATATAAACCGAAATAGTATAGTCTCCCAGGTATTTGATTGTTTGACAAACCTCACTGATACTCTTTAGTGTTAAAAATAAATATTAATGATATTCATCATTAACTACTATATATGATTTATCTAAAAATAAGTATTTTATTGCTTTTTATAGAATTCTTATAAATAAGTAGTATACTATAATGGCATTGTTTGTACAGCTTGTACTTCATTACAAAATAAAATATCTAAGGGAGTGATTAATACATGGAATTTATCGAAATAATTAAAGCAATTATTCTTGGTATCGTCGAGGGTATCACTGAGTGGTTACCAATAAGTAGTACAGGCCACATGATTTTAGTTGATGAGTTTTTACAGCTTCATATGAGTGAAGCATTTAAAGAAATGTTTTTTGTAGTTATTCAACTTGGGGCAATTATGGCAGTTGTGGTTTTATTTTGGAAAAAATTAAATCCTTTTACTTTTAAATCAAAATTAACTTTAAAAAACGATACCATGGTGCTGTGGCTTAAGATTGTTGTTGCCTGTGTTCCAGCCGCCATTATTGGTCTACTTTTTGATGATGACCTTGAGGCACTTTTTTATAACTATCAGACTGTTGCAGTTGCACTAATTGTATATGGTATTCTGTTTATTGTTATTGAAAGAAAACATAAAAATATAAAACCTAAGATTAACACGCTATCACAAATTACATATAAAACTGCAATCATTATAGGAGCTTTTCAAGTATTAGCATTGATTCCTGGTACATCTCGCTCTGGAACAACAATCCTCGGTGCAATACTAATAGGAACATCAAGAACAGTTGCAGCTGAATTTACATTTTTTCTAGCTATTCCTGTTATGTTTGGAGCAAGCCTTCTAAAAATTATTAAATTCGGTTTAATTTTTACAAATACTGAATTCATTATTTTACTAACAGGAATGATTGCTGCTTTTATAGTATCGATTTTGTCTATTAAATTCTTAATGGGTTACATAAAGAAACACGACTTTACAGCCTTTGGTTGGTATAGAATTATACTTGGAATTATAGTTATTTTATACTTCTTGGTTATGGGATAATATACTTGCCCAGTGTACTCCAACTCCATCACAAAGACCACGATTAAATCATCTCCTACGGAGCTGAAATATTAATAATAGACACTATTTAAATAAGAACTAAGGCAGAAATAATCCTGCCTTAGTTCTTATTTTTCATCAGTATCTTTAATAACATCTAAATGTTTATTGAATTTTTTCACTTCTTCTAAAGTTGAATAATTAATGCTACTAGTCATACTAGACGTGTCAAAATTCGAAGCCGAATTAAGATGACTATGATCATCTGATTGATTACTTGATTGCCCGTTCGTTACCAAATTTGCACCAGTAAAGCAACTGTTTATACCGCCATTACTGCTAATTGAACCTTTTTCCGTCTCGAATTGTTTATGTGCTTTTTTTGCTTGTTTTAAATCATTTTTATTCATCTATATTCTCCCTTCAACTATATAGCCATCTGTACACAACTTATTATATAGTTTACCCATTTTTTTGTAAAATATAGATAAACATTTTACAACGTGTTTGATAAACGTCAAAAGGAGTTAACTATATTATATTTCTAAAAAAATATGCATACGTGTCAGAACGATTTTATATAAAGCTAAAGAGATCATAAAAATTATTATAAAAAATTATTTTATTAAATATACAAATGTTAAATTTCCTATCACTACAGAGACTGGTTGTGGCGATGTCAATGCACTTGGAACCTTTCCACTATAAAAAAACAATGCATTCTTTGTTGGGTCATTTCCACCAAGAGCTTCAATTGCAGCCTTTAATGCGCTTGCGGTAGCAGGAGTATTAATGCTTCCACTTTTTACTGGGCTAAATTGATAGTTACCATTTGTTTGTTCATTTATTACGGCGGTAATTGAATTTGGGAAATATCCACTCTTAACTCTATTTACAATTATTGCTCCTACAGCAACCTGTGCATTATAAGACTCGCCTCGTGCTTCGGAAGATATTAATCTTGATACCAAGTTTAATTCACTTTCTGTGTATTTTATTGCCGCAGGATTTGCCTTAACTGGAGTAGTTTGTACCGGAGTAGAAGAAATTGTTCCAGTTAAATTAAGAACTTGCCCTGGAGAAATAAAATCATTCCATTTGTTATTAGCTTTCCTTAAATCATTTAATGATATTCTGCACTGTTTTGCTATTGAAGATAAACAATCTCCACTTTTAACTGTATATGTTTTAGCTGAATTGCTAGGTAATTGCGTCTCTTGCTGTACCGGGGGTTGCAGTGTAGAATTAGTTGCTGCTGAAAGCTTCAAAACTTGCCCAGGAAAAATAGAATCATTCCATTTATCATTAACTTTCCTTAAATTATTTAATGATAGTCCACACTGTTTTGCTATTAAAGATAAGCAATCTCCACTCTTAACAGTATATGTTTTATCTAAACTTCTAGGTGCCTGTGCAGGTTGTTGAACTGCTGAACTAGCTTGTCCTGAAACTTTGAGAACTTGCCTTGGAAAAATCGAATCATTCCATTTGTTGTTGATTTTCCTTAAATCATTTAATGATAATCCAAAATTTTTAGCTATTGTAGATAAGCAATCTCCACTTTTAACAGTATATGTTTTAGTTGCCCCTAGTACATTTTGAGATGTTAAAGATGATACCCCAATTGTTATTGCCGATGCTAAGAAAACTGTTTTAAGACTTTTAAATTTGGCCATTGTTCATATCCTCCTTGTGCCTTCCAAATTAGTTGATGCACCAGAGTTTAAATACCTTAATTCCAAATAAAGTTTAACTCTGAGATTGTACATATATTTTTATTGGAATATTATTCTATTATATCATAATCAAACAATTATAATTGTTATATTTTAGGTTTTTTTAGGAATTTTAGTCTACCGTAGAATTTACTCTAAAATGTCTCTTGAAGTCTATTTCTACTGTGAATCCTCCAACAATAAAAATAATAGACCTATCAAATTACAGTAATTTAATATTCCTTAAATATAAAAAAGCCAATAATTTTTAATCATTTTATGACTAAAAATTATTGACCTTTTTATAATTTTTATAATTTAAATAATTATAATAATCTTATTCTACTTTTTCAAAATCTGATTTTGTAACTCCGCATAAAGGACAAACCCAATCTTCTGGAATATCCTCAAACTTAGTACCTGGTGCTATTCCTCCATCTGAATCTCCTACTTCTGGGTCATACTCGTAACCGCAAACCGTACATACATATTTATCCATAAAAACATCTCCTCTTAATTTATTCGTAATTTAAGAAATCTAATAATCTATTTCTAGTTTATCATATAGATTATATAATAGTCTATACTATATGCTAATTATGTTATAATATATACATTGTCGTTTTTTATGGGAGGTTAATATGATAGGGACATTACTTTTAAATAGATATGAATTATTAGAGAAAATTGGTGAAGGTGGCATGGGAATTGTTTATAAAGCAAAGTGCCATTTGTTAAATAGATTTGTCGCTGTAAAGATACTAAAAACAGAGTTAAGTAATGATGAAGAATTCTTAGCCAGGTTTAAAAGGGAAGGTACCGCCTCTGCTAGCTTATCACATCCAAACATTGTAAATGTTCATGATGTTGGTGCAGAAGGTCAAATTAATTTTATAGTTATGGAATATATTAACGGAAAAACATTAAAGCAATTAATAAGTGAAAATGGTAGGCTTACTTCTCAGAAGGCTCTAGAAATATCACTCCAAATAGCCAACGCACTCCAGTGTGCTCATAAAAATAATATAATTCATCGAGATATAAAACCGGATAATATTATGATAACTGAAGATAACATAATTAAGGTTACAGATTTTGGGATAGCCAAAGTTTCAGATTCAAGAACCATGACCAATTCTAATAAGATTATGGGCACTGCACGTTATTTTTCTCCAGAACAAGCAAAAGGCATCTTTGTGGACACTAGAACAGACATATATTCCTTAGGTGTTGTAATGTATGAAATGGCCACAGGGAAAGTGCCTTATAATGCAGAAAGTTCTATTTCCATAGCTATGATGCATATCCATGAACCCATTACTCCACCCAAAGAAATTATTGAAGGTTTACCTGAAAATGTGAACCTGGTAATTTTAAAGGCCATGGAAAAGGAACCTGTTAAAAGATTTCAAACAGCTGATGAAATGGGAAAAATTTTAAAATTAATTAAAGAAAACCCAAATTTTAAAGTTAACTTAAATAATAATGGAAATGATGCTACAAAGATTATGGGTTCACCTATTGCTACTGATATAAAAAACGACTTAACAACGGTTATGAATCAGTCCTCAGCACCTGAAAATCCTACTGTTAAAAAAGATAAAAAAGTACTCCTTGCAAATAATAAGCCCAGTCCAAATAAAAAGGTAATTATAATAATATCAATCATTTTAGTTTTTATTATTGGATTTTTCGGAAGATATCTCTTAGATAGAATTTCTAATAACTCTTCAACTTCAATTGTAAAAACTACAGATTCAAAAACAACTGATAACTTATCGTCAAATAATACACAATCAACTGATGAAAAACAACAGTCTGAAGAAGAAGTTGTTGTAGTTCAAAAAAAATTTGTACCGTCACTTATTGGGAATACTGAAAATATTGCAGAGCAAAATATAATTAATAATGAATTTTCACTTGGCAATATATCTAATAATTATAGTGATACTATAGCTCAAGGATTAGTTATTAGTCAATCACCCCAGGTGAATACATCCTATGAAAAAGGTGGCAAAGTAGATTTAATTATAAGCCAAGGGAAAAAAATTGAGCAAGTTAGTGTGCCACAACTAAATGGAAAAACTCTAGATGATGCTGAAGAAATTCTAAATGACAATAATTTAGAACTTGGCGAGGAAACAGCTGTAAAGTATGACAAACCCCCTAAATCCAATCATTCCAAAGATTCCAAAGATGACAATAAAAAAATAATAAGTCAAAGTATTAAAGCCGGTACTCTTGTAGATATTAAAACAAAAATAGATGTTTCTTATTATGATAACAAAAAAAAATAAAATGTGTAGAGGGTCTATACTACAACCCCTCTACACATTTTTTAATTATCTATCCTCTAATGGAACATAATTAGTGCTTCGTGCAATACCTTTATACGCCGGTCTTATAATTTTACCATTGTTTATTATTTCCTCTAGTCTATGGGCACTCCAACCAGCTATTCTTGCTATAGCAAAAATAGGAGTGTACATTTCAATTGGTATACCAAGCATTCCATATACAAATCCAGAATAAAAGTCTACGTTAGCACTTACCCCTTTGTAAATTTTTCGCACACTGGCAATAACTTTAGGTGCTAGTTCTTCTACTTTTGAATATAGATTATATTCATCCTCTAGACCTTTTGCCTTAGCAAGTCTTGCAACATACTTTTTGAAAATAACGGCTCTTGGATCAGATATAGAATAAACGGCATGGCCTATTCCGTATATCAGTCCAGATTTATCAAACGCCTCTTTAGTAAGTATTTTTGCTAAGTATTTTTCAATTGCTGCCTCATCTGTCCAATCACTAAGTTCTTTTTTCATATCTTCAAACATTTCAATAACCTTTATGTTTGCTCCCCCATGTTTGGGTCCTTTTAAAGAACCAAGAGCCGCCGCCATTACTGAGTAAGTATCTGAACCAGATGATGTTATCACATGTGTAACAAAGGTAGAGTTATTACCACCACCATGCTCTGCATGAATTACTAGAGAGAGATCAAGTATTACAGCTTCAAGCTTTGTGTATTTACCATCGTCGCGGAGCATGTACAAAATATTTTCAGCTGTCCCTAAATCCTTAAGTGGACTACGAATAATCAAATTGTTATCTTTGTGGTAATGTGCTAAAGCGTGATAACCATAAACCACTATTAATGGAAAACAAGCAATTAACCTCAAACATTGCTCCAAAACATTACTTTCAGACGTGTCATCCGCTTTATCGTCTATGCTATAAAGTGCAAGTATACTCCTTGCTAGTGAGTTCATTATGTTTTTACTTGGCATTTTAAGTATCATATCTCGTACGAAATCATCAGGTAGAGTCCGATATTTACAAAGTAATTCCGTAAAGTTTTTAAGTTCTTCTTTACTTGGAAGATTACCAAAAATTAACAAATAACAAGTCTCTTCAAATCCAAATCTACACTCTTTAAGGAAACCGTCTACTATGTTTTCAATGTTTATCCCTCTATATGTTAAAGAACCTGCAACAGGAACCATCTTGTTATTTTTAAAAACATATGAATTTACTTGACCAATTTCCGTTAACCCTACAAGCACTCCACGACCATCAATATCCCTAAGTCCTCGTTTAACTTCATATTTAGGATAAAGCTTCGGATCTATAAAACTCTTTAATCTTTCAGACATTGTATTTTCAAATTTATTCAATTCTTTGTTATCCATAATATTACACCTCTCAAAATAATTGTTAGTAATTCAGTAAATCTAATGGTTAATTATATATCTATTATACCACATTCTCTTATATGTAATAAAATAACTTTCACTGGAATTTCTTATAATTGCTAATAATTTACTTGACATTATATATATACTTATATAATATTTTTATTTGTTTTTGTTTATTTATAATGTAATATAATATATATAAGAATCTAAAAATAAACTTAAAAGTAAATTGTTAATTTATTTTGTCATAATTACAATAAATTACTTTAGTTTAAACGATAATAAAGGGAGATGCCTTATATGAATAAAACTATAATGCAATTTTTCCAGTGGAACTTACCTAACGATGGAGGCCACTGGAATTTTTTAAAGGAGCAAAGTAAATCCTTAAGCGATGCCGGCATAAATACTCTTTGGCTACCACCAGCATATAAAGCTGCAGGCGGTAGTAATGATGTTGGTTATGATGTTTATGATTTATATGATCTTGGTGAATTTGATCAAAAAGGAACCGTTAGAACTAAATATGGTACAAAAGATGAATACATAAATGCGATTTCCGAAGCTCATAAAAACAACATTAATATATTAGCAGATATAGTTCTTAACCAGAAAGGTGGAGCAGATAAAACTGAATGGGTAAAGGTAATTAAAGTAGATCCACAAAATAGAAACAATAAAATATCTGATGAATATGATATAGAAGCATGGACTAAATTTAACTTCCCAGGAAGAAACAACAAGTACTCCGATTTTAAGTGGAACTGGAAACATTTTGATGGGGTTGATTGGGATGAGAATAATAAGGAAAGTGCTATATTTGAATTTGTTGGAATTGGGTCAGGTTGGGATGAGGGAGTAGATAATGAAAATGGAAACTATGATTATCTTATGCTTTCAGATATACATGTTAGTTCACCCGAGGTATACAATGAGCTCTTAAAATGGTCATTATGGTATATAGAAATGGCAAATCTTGATGGTTTTAGATTAGATGCAGTAAAACATATATCATTCGGATTTTTCACTAAACTTATTAATGATTTAAGAACTATTACAAAGAAAGAGCTTTTCACAGTAGGTGAATATTGGCAAGCTGATTTAAAAGTTTTGAAAAATTATATTGAAGAAACCTGCCACTCATTTAATGTTTTTGATGTACCGCTTCATTATAATTTCTTAAGAGCTAAAAATGAAAAAGATAACTATGACTTAAGAGGCTTAATGGATAATACATTAATAAGTTGTTATCCTGAAAATTCAGTAACTTTTGTGGACAACCATGATACCCAACCTGGTCAATCCCTTGAATCTTGGATTGATAATTCATTTAAACTACAAGCTTATACCTTCATTTTGACAAGACAAGAAGGAATCCCTTGTGTTTTCTTTGGAGATTATTATGGACTTCCAAATAAAAATATTGCTCCATTAAAAGATGAACTAGATAAATTATTATATGCAAGGCGCGACTTTGCTTATGGTACTCAACATGATTATTTCGATGAAGCACATATTGTAGGATGGACAAGAGAAAATGGACTAGCTGCCTTAATATCTAATGCAAATAACGGTGGTTCTAAAAAAATGTTTGTTGGTGAAAAGTTCTCTGACAAGACGTTTATAGATGTAACTGGTAATGTTTCTTGTGAAGTCATAATAGCCCAAGACGGTAATGGTGTTTTCACTGTTAATAAAAATTCATACTCGGTTTGGTGTATGTTTTATATAAGTTAATCAAGGAGCTGTCTCATAATATATATTTATATATTATGAGACAGCTCCTCATGTATCTAATCATTTTATTATTATGAGTTTTGTTAGGAAAGCCAATTTTATTGCTACCTTGTACTATAATATCAAAGAATATTCGTAGTAATTACATCTGCCCCTTCAGGAATTGTTTCATAAAACCAAAATGCATCTTCTACTGACAATCTTATACATCCATGTGACGCTCTTTTCCCTATCATGTCGGCCTGTATAGCTATTATGTCTCCATCTTCTTCTGTTGGGACAGAATGAAACAAATATTCAGCTCCACTAAATCCTACCCAATACCTTGCCCCTTGCTTATATTTATTACTATAAAATGATTGACCATAATAACTGTTAATTTTGTAATTATCAATCGGTGTATCAGAATCTATTCCTTTAAGCCCTGATGAACAATCCATTGTTTTAATCTCAACATCATTTTTATAGACATATACCTTTTGTTCACTTATTGCTACCTTAACTAGAAATTTATCTTTTCCTGGTTTTGCTCTCACAGGTTCATTACTTGGAAAACTGTATTCATTTTTTGCGCTTTCAGGTACTTTGGTATCCTTATCTTCTATATTTTTTTCTTTGATAACCTCTTTAAGGACTTCTTTAGTTGTTTCTTTAATTATTTCTTTAGAAACCACTTCTGGAACTTCTTTGAGAACTATTTGAGGAGTTTTTTCTACTATAGATGAAGAAACTTTGACTACTTCTCCAATTGCTTGTTTGTTTTCATAATTAGTTGATGACCCTTTAATATCAGAGTGCGCCCCTATCAAAATACATATTATTAGAAATAATGTAACTACTCTATTCTTCATTAATATCCCTCCAAACTCAAGAACATTTTAATCATATACTATGCTTATATAAACTCTTAGTTTAAACCTATATATAGAATATTTAGTAGTTTTATTTAAATCCTATCAATAGCACTTCTAAAAATTAAAATGACTATATCTACAGTATTGACATAAATACACAAAAATTTCCAAATTATAAAATAAAATTTATATACACACTTTATTCTCTAGAACAGATAAATACATTGTTTTTATTTAGGACCAAAGCATATATTAATATTTACTTATAGTTTCTCTTACTATTATGAACCTACTTACATAAAAAAAGAACCCATACTCTAAACACAATTTGTGTTTGAATTATGGGTTCTAGTTAATTTCTCTTATTTAAAAGGATTTTCTGATTTATAAAGCATTCCTTTGGGTTGGTTAAATCCTAATTCTTTTACTCCTAAATATTTGAATAAATTATAAATTGCTTTTCCATAATGTCCAAATGCAACAGCGCCATGATGTGGATATTTCTTTTCAATTAATACATGACGATAAAATCTTGCCATTTCAGGAATTGCGAAAATTCCAATAGATCCAAATGAACGAGTTGCAACTGGTAGAACTTCACCCTCTGCTACGTATGCTGTTAATTCTGCTTCTGCATTACTTTGCAGACGGAAGAATGTTATCTCTCCAGGAATAATATCCCCTTCAAGTGTTCCACGAGTTATGTTTGGTTCTACATTAGGTTCTAATGCTCTTGCCATAATCTTTTGGTTTTTCATTGTACCACTAGTTAATTTACAAGCCGCTGTGTTGCCACAATGGAACCCCATAAATGTATCTTTTATTGTATAATCAAATTTACCTTTAATTTCGCAGTTATACATATCGGCTGGTACTGAATTATTAATATCAAGCAATGTTACAACATCTTGGCTTATACAAGTTCCTATATATTCACTTAAAGCTCCATAAATATCCACTTCACATGATACAGGAATTCCCATTGCTGTTAGACGGCTGTTTACATAACAAGGTACAAATCCAAATTGTGTTTGAAATGATGGCCAACATTTATTAGCAAAAACAACAAATTCTCTAGAACCCTTATGGGCTTGCATCCAATCAAGTAATGTTATTTCATATTGCGCAAGCTTTGGAAGTATACCAGGCATTTTATTCCCTTGACCTAATTCTTTTTCCATACTAGCTATTACCTCTGGAATTCTTGAATCATTAGCATGCTCATTAAACGCCGCATATAAATCTAGTTCTGAATTTTCTTCAATTTCAACTCCTAAATTATATAATTGTTTAATTGGTGCATTACAGGCTAAAAAATCTTGTGGTCTAGGTCCAAAAGAGATTATTTTTAAATTTTCAAGTCCAAGTATTGAAGTAGCAACTGGTACAAATTCCGAAATCATATCAGCAACTTCACATGCCGTTCCAACAGGATATTCAGGAATAAATGCTTTTATATTACGAAGTGCTAAATTGTAGCTTGCGTTTAACATTCCACAATAAGCATCTCCACGTCCATTCATTAGATTATCTCCACTCTCTTCAGATGCTGCTACAAACATTACTGGTCCATCAAATTGTTTTGCAAGTAAAGTTTCTGAAATTTCTGGGCCAAAATTTCCAAGGTATATTACTAATGCATTTACACCCGCTTCTTTAACTTCTTTTAATGCTTTTAACATATGTGTCTCATTTTCCACAGTAGTCAAGCATTCAAATATATTTGTATTAGACTTATTATAACTCTCTACTACTGCTTTTCTACGATTAACAGATAGCTCCATTGGAAAACAATCTCTGCTCACTGCAACAATTCCTAATTTTAATTGTGGTAAATTTATCATTTTTTATTCCTCCGTTTTTTTATGAAGATTATTTTATTATTAATATTTATTTCACTGAAATATTTTGTCCTTTAAGACCTATAAATGCTCCCTGAGCGCCTAAATCAGTATCCTTATGGCCAATTAACCATTTGTTTCTTGCAAATAGTAGTGCATCCTCACCAGTTTTATTAATTTTACTTTCAAGTGCTAGATTAGTGTCTCTTGGTAAAACAACTACGCATTTAAATCCATTTTCATTTGCATTACAAGGTGCATAATGAAGTGTAGTTGCGTAAACCTCTATTATGCAACCTGCTGGAATTAAAAAGGCTTCTATTTTTGAAGTATCATATGAATAATCTTCTTGTATATCTTGCTCTGATCCTAGAAGTAAAATAAGATCAGTTACTGCAACATTTATTTCTGATGAACGATGATATTCAACTGCATTTAGCAAATAATTATTGCCATTACAATATCCTATTTGAATTGGTAATTCACCAAACTCTCTAGTTCTTAATTCCTCAGCAATTTTTATATTTTCTAATTCTTTAATCGATGGTTCATACACTACATCATTTGGTAATGGTGTCATTTTCATATTTTCAATTAACTGTAAACAATCATAATTTTTTAGAACTTGTCCATATTTTTTAAACTTAACATCTGTAACCTTATTAATAATCATATTCACTTTTCCTTTCTTTGAAATTTTTATGTTTAATGTGAACTATCTTTTTAAAATCACTTTAATAAGTCTATTTTACATCTTCTTTACACTTTCTTCAATGCATTTGTGTAAACTTTTTCATTATTTTTCAAAATACTTTTTAGTTAATACTTTACTATCAGTAAAAGATACTCAACTCTTAATATATTACTGTTTAAAACTATCTATAAAGTATTAATGAATAATTGCATAAAATGTTGAATAAGATTAATCAATATATTCCAACTCATGAGATTTATAAAACCTTTGAAAGTATCGCTAAAACTTACTCTAAGAACTTGATTCATAAACTTATGTTTGTTGTAAACTATACAATACGTACCTCTTCAACTGTATTTCTTGTACTTATAATTTTATTTTATTTACTTAAAGATGGTTCCGATTTTAAAGATAAAGTTATAGACATAATTCCTGAGAAATATAAAAGTTTAACATCAAAAACTCTCTTTACCTAGATGAGTGTATTCAAATATATTAAGTTATTGATGCAACCCCATTACATAAATTGATAACGCAGTGGAGAATTTATGTTTGCTAGTAGAATTAAATTAAAACAAGCGTTGATATGTGAAAATATATCAACGCTTGTTTTTGTGTGAATTTAATTGTTATATACCAATCTTCATTGGTTAAATGTATATAGCTTTATCATGTTATTTAACAAATTACACCTCAGAAATGAACCGGTTATAGTCAAATAGGATACTTCTTTCTTTTTTATTTCATACTTATTTGATTATACATCCATTATCTTTAGTTTTTTTGATATGATGAGCTCGGCTTCAGTAAGTGATATAATTTCTTCAACTGTTGTATCTTTGTGAATTTCAGTAAGTACAAGACCTTTATTAGTAACTTCCATTACTCCAAGTTCCGTAACTATAAGGTTAACTTGTGCTTTTGCAGTTAGTGGCAAAGTACATTGCTTTAATATCTTAGGAGTTCCCTTAGCTGTATGTTGCATTGCAATAATAACCTTTTTAGCTCCTACAACTAAATCCATTGCTCCACCCATACCAGGAACCATCTTGCCTGGTACAATCCAATTAGCTAAGTTGCCTTCTTGGTCTACTTCTAGAGCTCCAAGAACAGTCATATCAACGTGTCCTCCTCTTATTAGTGTGAAAGACATTGCGCTATCAAAGTATGCGCCTGAGGGAAGTATCGAAGTAAATTGCCCCCCTGCATTTGTTACATCCTTATTTTCTTCTCCTTTTTGAGGAGTAAGTCCCATACCAACCATTCCATTTTCAGATTGGAAAGTAACATTGACTCCTTCTGGGATATAGTTTGCAACTAAAGTTGGAAGTCCTATACCCAAATTAACAAGTTGTCCATCTTTTAATTCTTCACCTATTCTTTTTGCAATAATTTGTTTTGCTGTCTTACTATCCATACTCATATTAGTTAGCCTCCCCTATTATGTAATCGATAAGTACTCCTGGAGTAACAATATTATTTGGATCTAGTTCGGAAACTTTAACAATTTTCTCTGCTTCCAATATTACAATTTCCGCAGCGGTAGCTATAATAGGATTAAAGTTTCTTGTTGTTCCACAATAAACCGCATTTCCGATTTCATCTGCTACACTTGCATAAACAAGTGCTAAATCTGCTTTAATTGGAAGTTCTAACAAATACTTTTTTCCATCTATTGTAAGTTTTTGTTTCCCTTCTTCTACAATAGTATCAACTCCTGTAGGGGTAATCACTCCACCAAGACCAGATCCAGCTGCTCTTATTCTTTCAATTAATGTTCCTTGTGGCACAAGCTCTACTTCCATTTTTCCTTCTGTCATAAGTCTTCCTGTTTCAGCATTTGTTCCTATATGAGAAGCTATGACCTTTTTCACTTGACCATTAACTATAAGTTTCCCAATACCTCTATCTACATAACTTGTATCATTTGCTATTATAGTTAAGTTCTTAACATTTGTTTCTATTAATAAGTCTATCATCTTTTCAGGTGTTCCACAGGCTAAAAATCCACCTATCATTATTGACATTCCGTCTTTAAGTAATGGTCTAACTTTATCTAAAGCTACAATTTTATTCATTTATTTTCCCTCCTTGTATTTAACCTAGATTGTTAATCCTTCATTAGAAACTATCCATATTCTAAGCTTCTATATTTTACATTATTTTTCATATAAGGTTTTTAATTCCTATGTATATATTATTTGAAAAATAAAAAAGACTCTGAATTTTCAATGCCTTAATTAAATACCAATCTATTAATGCAATGAAAATCATTTCTTTATTACACCTTAACTATGTATTTATGTGCAATAATTTAATTTTATTTTCACCTTAATTATAAGCATTTACGACTTTAAACACAATACTTTTACAAGAAAAATATAACTTTTTTATACATTATTGAAATGTTATATCTAGATCTGAATCACTATACACTTAATAGCTTCTGCTATTCTGGCTTTTAATATTTCATGCTGGTATTTCTAGATCTATAACTAGTTGTTGTTGGCGGTGGAGATGCTGTACACGTTATATATATAAGTTATAAGAGGAAACTGTGAAATTAAAGAATTAGTCCCTTACTACTTATTCTCCTTATATTATACCATGTGATGCATAGTATTTTTGTGGTTTTTGGTCATATATTCACCATATAAATTAGTTTTTTTTCAAAAAATGAAGGACTTTAGCTATTAGTGTAGAATAGTGTTAACAGAATAGAAATATTATCAGTTCACATTATTGCGCTATTCCATAAAGCTTTTAACTCACGGTAATAAAGATACACGGCCTACTAATATAAAACCTTAAAATTGCGCTGTGTGGAATAATAATATTTCTAAAATTAATTATATAAAGGAGAGAAATCATAATGTTTAAAAAATTTACAAATGCTTGTGTTAGCATTGTCCAGAAGTATTTGCCAGATCCGTTCATCTTTGCTGTTCTTCTAACTTTCATAGTACTTGTTATAGGGATGGTGGTTACTGGTCAAAGTCCTTTAGCTATGACTATTCACTGGAGTAATGGTTTATGGACCCTTCTTGCTTTTTCAATGCAGATGGCTCTCGTACTCGTTACAGGTCATACTCTTGCTAATGCACCAGCATTTAAAAGAGGTCTTAGCCGTCTTGCAAAGATACCTAAATCACCAACTCAAGCAATTGTTCTTGTTACACTTATTTCTACTATTGCGTGCTGGATTAACTGGGGTTTTGGACTAGTTATCGGAGCTATTTTTGCAAAAGAATTAGCTAAAAAAATTAAAGGTGTAGATTATAGACTTTTAATAGCTTCTGCTTATTCAGGCTTTTTAGTATGGCATGCAGGTCTATCTGGTTCTATACCACTAGTTATTGCTGGTGGTGGCGAGGCAGTAGTAAAGGCCACTGCAGGTGCTGTTACTGAAGCCGTACCAACTAGTGCTACTTTATTTTCGAGTTTTAATTTAGTTATACTAGCTGTACTTTTAGTTACATTACCTCTTATTAATAAAGCCATGCATCCGGACAAAGAAAATACTGTTACAATAAATCCTAAGCTTTTGGTGGAAGAACCAGAAGTTACTATAATAGCTAAAGAAGATATGACTCCTGCTGATAAACTTGAGAATAGCGTTATTATCTCAATCTTACTGGTAATTATGGGATTTAGTTTTATTATTTATTATTTTATTAATGGTGGTGTTCTTGATTTAAACATTGTTAATACTATCATGTTGTTCGTTGGAATTGCTCTTCATGGAACTCCTAAAAGATTTGTTAATGCAATTGGAAACTCTGCTAAAGGAACTGCTGGAATTATACTTCAATTCCCTTTCTACGCAGGTATTATGGGGATGATGGTAGGTGCTAATGCTTCTGGAGTATCTCTTGCAGGTGCTATATCTACTGGTTTTGTTAATATTTCTAATCAGAATACCTTCCCACTATTTGCTTTTTTGAGTGCAGGAATTGTTAACTTTTTTGTACCATCAGGTGGTGGACAATGGGCTGTTCAAGCTCCTATCATGATGCCGGCTGGTTTAGCACTGGGTGTACCTGCTGCTAAAACTGCTATGGCTATCTCTTGGGGAGATGCATGGACTAACATGATCCAGCCTTTCTGGGCATTACCTGCTCTTGGAATTGCAGGCCTTGGTGCTAAGGACGTAATGGGCTTTTGTATAATAGATTTAATATACTCAGGTGTTATAATCGCACTTGGATTAATGTTTATAGGATAAAAATTAAGTTAGGTGCCTCCCACTAGAAATTACTTTCTAGTGGGAGGCACTTTTTTACGTTTGTGTACGATTTTTATCTGTAGGGGTATGGGCATCAAAACGTGGAAAGTATATGTTTAGGATTAAAATTAATTAAAACAACTATAATTCATATTCTTTTATGTGTCTATATGATGTAGCTCTACTTATCTTTAACAGCTTTTCAAATTCAAAGCCTGTCACTTCTCTATTTTTCCATTTATTACAGTACTTATTGTTATCCGTTTATTCTAATTTAGCTAAACTAAATTTATATTACTTTCATCCTAAAAACAATAATTTATTGTTAGTTAATGGTACAATTAAGTTAAAGTTTTCTACGATCATAAAAAACCGTGATTTAATGAGAAGTATCGATCAATATTGTATAGATGTTTTAGGTATTCCAGATATTGTACTAATGGAAAATGCAGCACTAAAGGTAATTAAAAATATATCAGATAATGATAAAAATTTCGTAATTGTTTGCTCTAGTGGGAATAACGGTGGTGATGGTTTTGCAGTAGCTAGGCATCTACTAAATAAAGGAGATTGTGTGGAGATATTCGCTCTTAGCTCAGAAGAAAATATGAGCGCGGATACCTTGGTAAGTCTTAATATTTTAAGAAATATGGGTGTGAAAATAATAAAGTTAAACAACAATGATGATTTGGAAATTTTAAAAGAAAGTATAATCCGCAGCGAAACTACTATTGATGCAATTTTTGGGACAGGACTTTCTAGAAAGGTTGAAGGAATTTATTCTTTGGCAATTACAATTATAAATGAAAATAGTAATTACATCTTATCAATTGATGTACCATCAGGATTTAATTGCAATACTGGAAAAGTAATGGGTAATCTCTAATATCAGAACAGGGATTTTACAGTTTTATTTAATGCTGCTATATGGTATATTCATCAAAAAAAATAAAATATGAGGACTCAAGAGTGCAATAATCCAGGCATATATTGGTTTTTTATAATGAAGCAGTAGCATTGGAAACATTATACAATTAAATACGAGTGTACACCATATATTCCACCCGTTGTAATAACTGAAATATCCTAATTTTACAGCAATAAATTCCGGAACAGTATATATAGCTACATAGATAGAAATATGTAGAATTATTTTAGTTGTTTTACTTGGTAAGTGTGGAATAAACATCATTATAGTACTTGGATATACGGTTATTGAAATAAATAAATCTGTAAAGGTATGATTTATTACTAATGATTGATATAGCCATAATGGATGATTATAAGTTAAAACGACACAAACCACACTACTTAAAATAAAAAATAAAATTGTTGAATAATATTTTCTCCAATGTCTCCAATCGCCAAATTTATAACAAATAACAATAGATACAACTGCAAGCAATATATAATACATAAAAACACCTGCCTAACTTGAGTATTAATGATAGTTAAATCATCTTTTGCGGAGCTGAAATATTAGTATGCCCTAATTTATTTGAATTATAAATTAGGGCATAGGAAATGGCATACAACATAATTAATATTACCTTGTATGCCTCTTAGTATTTTAAAAAAAATGTTTTTTAGATAACATTAATAATCTATCATAAGATTTTTCAAAAAACATCTCATAGGATTTGCAAAAATAGTTAATTGAAGGTACTCCATTTACTATTGGTTCCCTATGTCTTCTACATCCACCTCTACAAATATTAAACCACTTGCATTCCCTACATTTATCATTAATATTAGTTGATACCTTAATGAAATTCTGAGCAGCCTCTGAATAAAATAGGTCCCTTATGTTCATATCATTTATATTTCCCATTCTCCATTCATCTATAACATAAAAATCACATGGATAGACTCCTCCATCAGCCTCCATAACGAACTCACAAGAACAAATCCCACTCATTCCACATGCCTCCGGTCTATTACCAGCAATCATACTTATTAAGTTACTAAAGTATCTTATATCCACAAAGTCCCCCTTTAACACGTCCTCATACCATTTATCAAAAATGTCATTTAGAAATTGCCCATACATTTCTGGAGTTAATGAATATTTATTGCTTCCAAAAGGTTCATTTAGAGGGTCTAGACATTGAATGAATTGAAAATATTTAAATCCATTTTTCTTGTAAAAATCATATATTTTTTTCCCATGTCTTGCAACACTAGATGTTACAACTGAAAGCACATTATATTCAACTTTATGTTTATTCATTATAGCAATGGATTTCATTATTCTATTATAAGTACCTTTTCCATCAATATCTATTCTGTTTAAATCATTTATATCTTTAGGTCCATCAAGAGATAAACCTACAAGAAAATTATTGTCATGTAAAAAAATAGCCCATTCTTCATTAATTAGTATAGAGTTTGTTTGTATACAATTGTTTATTTTAATATTTTTTATATTATGTTTTTTTTCAAGCTCCATTAGCTTCTTATAAAAATCTAAACCTACAAGTGTTGGCTCCCCACCCTGAAAAGCAAATGTACATTCAGGTTCAGACTCTAGTAATGATTTTTTTACGAT
Organism: Clostridium sp.; assembly: GCF_050717545.1. Classification (GTDB taxonomy): domain Bacteria; phylum Bacillota; class Clostridia; order Clostridiales; family Clostridiaceae; genus Clostridium_AD. The sequence goes on along the minus strand of NZ_JBOITN010000042.1, from coordinate 64,622 downwards.
ATTTTCAAGAGTATTTTCTGACATCATACCATAGCACTCAACACTTCTATTCTTTGATAGAGAATGATAAAAACAATATTTACATCTTAAATTACAAGAACTGGACGCAGGTTTGATTAATATACTTAAAGCTGTCATTAAATCGCTCCTTTTTATAATTATATATATTTAGCATTATATTATTTTCACGTAATATAAACCGGTACCCATAAGTGCAGAAATCAATATGAGTAATATCGGATGAATCTTAAATTTTAATGAAGATACAAAAATTATTATAAAAATCCCTACGCTCCAAAGGTTAATATTTTCTAATTTAATATCGCCATTAAAAAAACATGTTTTTGAAACATCAAGTGCTGCACATATTATTAATGCTGCTACCACTGGTCTCATACCATAAAATAATACCTTATTTGATGTTCTATTACTATCTTTAAATAATACTCTGGATATCAGTAAAACTATTATTAATGAAGGTAACGCGACTCCTAATGTAGCAATAGCTCCTCCAATTATACCATACATTTTGTAGCCTATAAACGTTGCTGAATTTACGGCAATAGGTCCTGGCGTCATTTCTGCGATGCCTATTACGTTCATAAATTCGGATATAGGCATCCAGTTGTTAGTTTGAATCTCTCTTGTTAAAAGCGGTATCATTGCATATCCACCACCAAAACTAAACAATCCTACTTTTATGAAAATTAAAAATAATTTTAACATTATTTATCATCTCCAAATAGTTTATTTTTCTTTTTAGGCATAAATTTCAATATAATTACACCAGGAATAATAGATATTATAATAGCTATTACAGGACTTATATTTAAAAATTCTACTACAAAAACAGTAATCAAAATAAGTAATATACAAAACTTATCTTTAATTGCTGACTTACTTACACTTATAGCTGCAATAGCGATTAGTGCCACTACACAAGACCTAATACCAAAAAATGCTGCTTTGACTATAGCTAGGTCACTAAATTTGGAAAAGAAACTTGCGATTAATGTTATTATTAAAAAGGAAGGAAGTACAACCCCTACAGTAGCTACTATTGCGCCCTTTCTTTTGGCTATCTTATATCCTATAAGTGATGCAGTATTTATTGCTATAGCACCTGGAATACACTGAGAAACTGCAAACAAATCTGTAATCTCATCTTTTTCAACCCATCCTTTATTTTCCACCATTTCCTTTTCAATAAGTGGTATCATAGCAAATCCACCACCAAAGGTGAACGCACCAATCTTAAAGAATATTTTAAATATATCAGTAAGCATTTTAAACTCAACTTTTTTTTCTGAAACTGATTTTTGCATTTTCCCCTCCTACACTTAAAATAATTTTGTTAGATAAATAAAAATCCCTATTTCATATCATGAAATCATCATACTCCTACCATATACTTAATACAGTAGGTAGATTTCAGATACTTGTAGGGTTTTTTTAGCTTTTTTTAATTCTTTCAAAATTCACCAGGTTCTACAACCCTTTTATATACTATTTTATTCCTAACAGTCACTATAGCCTGGTATATACGTATTTACCCAAGGGGTATAACCATCTTGGATGATCAACCCTTTGTCAGGATCTTTTGTAAACGATGGCAGTTTGTGTACCTTCCAGTCGGATCCTTCTATGCCACCTGTTTCACCACATTCTTTTAAGTGATTAATTAGAGAAGATTTTATACTTTGTAGAGCTTCCTTATAAAAAGGATTGCTCACAACATTTCTAGTTTCCTTAGGGTCAGTCTTTTTATTAAACAAAAACTCCCTGTTGTCTGGAGCACTGTAAAAATACTTCCAATCGCTGTTTGCTGCCATATAAGTACTAAAAGCTGCTCTTTTACAGTCTTTATCAGAAACGTACTTTTTAAAATCTTCATCAAGTTCAATAAAATCCATTCCGTTATAACTCAGTTGGCTAAAAACATATTCCCGTTTTATATCACCTTTCATAAGGTGATATAAATCAATCCCATCTATCTTATGAGTAGAAATCTCTGCCTGTGCCGCTCCAAGAATGGTGGGGGCAATATCAACAAGACTAGCAGCGTCTTCACAGATAACCCCACCCTGGAATTTGCCAGGTTGGTTAACTATAAGCGGAATTCTAGCACAAGAGTCGTGCATGGAACGCTTTCCAAAACATTTATAATCTCCTAGATGTTCTCCATGGTCAGATGTAAATATAATCATAGTGTTGCCAGTCTGCCCCGTCCTATCAAGTTCATCAAGGATTCTTCCAACCTGATAATCCACAAAAGAAATACATGCATAATAATAGGCTTTCATAGCTCTAATCATATTCTTGTCAAAACCGTTGTCCCTGTATTTATAACGATTTTGGCACTTATTAACAAAAGTAAGAAGTGCTTCATATTCATCTGGAATATTAGGAAGAGGCATTAGGGACGGTCTATACAGCTTGTGCCAAGGGTTTGGTGGAGCAAAAGGTGGATGAGGGTGAATGAAACTTGATAAAAGGTACCAAGGCTCCTTACAATCATCATTTTTCTTGATAAAATTTATTGATCTATCACCTATCCACTGAGATGGATGATCTTGGGGTGGAAGTTGTGACGGTTGAGGTATGTAGTACATCTCACCTCTTACCCCATTAGGTTCACAAAGGTGCTTGTACCCTTTGTCCTGTAAATATTTCATATAAGGATAATTTTTAACAGACTCTGTTCCTAACTCTTCCTGTACATCTCTTGTTTGAAATCCTCTTAACGCAAGAGGATCAGGTGTAAAATGACACTTGCCTATACCATGGGTTCGGTATCCGCTTTTGGTCAATGCATCCATAAAGGTTTGTCCATGGTCCAAAGGCATGGGGGCATTCTCAAAGCAACCTGTATTGGCAGGATATTGTCCATAAATCATTGAACAACGTGCAGCAACGCAGACTGGAGAAGGCGTATAGGCATTTGTAAATGTTACTCCATTTTTTACCAATTTATCAAGGCTTGGTGTTCTAATAATAGGGTTGTTTAATGCACCTATGGTATCAAACCTCTGTTGATCTACAAGGATATGCAGAATATTGGGTCTACTCATTTTAAAATTCCTTCTTTCTAATGTTATTAATATATTTTATAAACATAATCAAATTCATTGATTTTATACATAAGTATATTATAATATGCTTATGAACTTTATTAAATAAACAAAACAAACACAAATATGCACAAAATAAACTATTTATTATAGGAGTATTTACATTCAGTACATTGAATTTTTATTAATTCATTATCCGTAATATAGGATAATCGTCTCTTATTTTGTTAATATTAACCCTTTATTCATGCATATATGATATGAAAGGAAGAATAAAGCATATACTTTTAATAAAAATAAGACCTACCTAGGTAAGTCTTACTTTATAATAACTTATAAATTTATGTTCTTATTATATATTCCTTTGAAGGCATATAATCAAATGAGTAATTTCCAGCTACAAGATTGCAAATAACATTATCCTTTTGTTTACATGCAGTATATGTGCTTTGTGCTAGACTTTTCCCATTAACCATTACCATTTTAATATCAGCATCCGGAAGTAAAAGTTCTGCTTCTGTATTGAAAGGAACAGTAAAGTTAAAGGTTAATGTACCGTTCTCATTTATTTTCCAGGAATTTTTTATAAGGCCTGTTGGTGAATTAAAAGTTGCTTTAGCATATTTTAGGCTTCCATATGGCTGTGGATATAACTTTATTTTTCTAAAGCCTGGTGCTTCTTCAACTGGATTAATACCACACATATTTCTATACATCCAGTCAACTACGGAACCATAGGCATAATGATTTAGAGAGTTCATTCCTGTTCCACTTATACTTCCATCTTGAATTACTGAATTCCAGCGTTCCCAAATAGTAGTTGCTCCCAGTTTTACGGCATAAAGCCAGCTTGGATAGTCTTGATTTAAGAGAAGTTTATATGCATACTCATTTACTCCATTTTCTGATAACACTCTACAGAAGTATGGTGTCCCTACAAACTCTGTATTTAAATGCATATTGTCTTTTTCAAGTTTTGTTTTCAAATCCAGAATAAGCCTATCTCTATAGTTTTCAGGCACTAGATCCATGTAGAGTGCCACTATCATTGCAGTCTGTGTATTAATAGAACTTCTTCCATTAGGCGTAAAGTATTCATTCTTTATAGCATCTTTTATCTCACACACTAAAGTTGAATATTTTTTTTCTAATTCAATTTTCCCAAGCACCTTTGCAGCCTTTGCAACAAGTTGCGCTGAATAACAGTAATAGGCTGATGCTATGTAGTAGCTATCTGTAGCTCCATAAGGCGATGAGGGGTCCTTTCCATCTAAAGCTAGCCAATCCGCAAAGTGGAAACCTACACTCCAAAGTCTTTTTGATCCAGTACTGTCATCAATTTTTTTTATATAATCTACCCAATCTTTCATAGTTTCAAACTGATTTTCTAATAGCACTTTATCACCATAATGCATATAAAGTGTCCAAGGAATTACAGTAGCTGCATCGCCCCAAGCTGCTGAACCATTTTCAATGGCCTTACCATTAGGTTTTATACCTGGAACCACATATGGTACAGATCCACCTATTCTCTTTTGTTCCTCATGAAGATCAAACATATATTTAGCATAAAAGGCTGGTGAATACATATTGTAGCAGGCTGTTGATGCAAATATTTGTGCATCTCCCGTCCAGCCCATTCTTTCATCACGTTGAGGACAATCCGTGGGCACATCCCAAAATTACCTTTTTGTCCCCAAAGTGCATTTAAAAATAGCCTATTCACTAATGGGTTAGATGTTTCTACACTTCCTGTTTCATCAATATCTGAGTATATAACACATCCCGTAAAATCATCAATATTTATTGCCTCATCAAAGCCTGTAAGCCTTACGTATCTAAATCCGTAAAATGTAAAATGAGGCTGTACCTTTTTTGAAATTCCATTAGAAATATAATGAAATTCTGCCTTGGCAGTTCTTAAATTTTCCTATAAAAACAACCCTTCTGAAGTATTTCTCCATACTCAAGCATAAGTTCTTTTCCTTTTGGTGCATTGACGTTAAATTTAACCCATCCAGTCATGTTTTGTCCCATATCAAGAACAGTTTCTCCAGCAGGAGTTTTGATAATTTCTATAGGTTTAATTTTTTCTTTAATCTTAACAGGCAGGCTTAATCTAGGTGTAAGCTTTTCAATGCCTATATCGATTAAATTTACCTTTTCAAAACTACGGTCATCAAATTCTGCTTTTGACCAATCTTGATTTCTTCATTTGAATCATATATTTCTCCGTCATAAATACCACTAAATTTAATTGGTGATGGAGCACATTTAAAGCTTTCATCCGTTCCAAAAGTTACATTTGTGCCGTCCTTAAGTTCAACCACAATTTCACATATAACAGCAAATTTATCTCCATAAATTTCAATGTTTCCACCCCTAAAACCAAGACGTCCCTTGTACCAGCCATTACCCAAGATTATTCCAATTGCATTGTTACCACTTTTTAACATACTCGTTATGTCATAAGTCTGATATTGAAGCCAGAAATCATATGCATTACTACCTGGAGCAAAGTATTCATCGCAAGCTCTCTCTCCATTGATTTCAAGTTCATAGAGCCCTAATCCACATATATATAATCTTGCTGAAGCTATTTCAGAATTCAGTTGAAAGTCTTTTCTTATTAATGGATGAATTTCTTTATCAAAACTCGGAGTAATCCATTTGCCGTGCCAAGGTTCGTAAATTTTAGAAGTTTCAAACCAAGCATTTTCACTAACTGCATAATCCTCCGCATCGCCCCAAACCATAACTCTCCAAAAATAACGAGTCCTAGGCTTAAACTCTATAGGAACATTATAGGAAAGGCTATCAATATCTTCTTTCTTTCCACTATCAAAAATTATATTTTTTAAAACTTTCATTAAGGGATATTTGAACTCGAGCTAAAGTTTGAAATTTAGATGTTGTATCCTCTGTAATCCAGGAAAAACTTACAGTGTCTAATTTAAACCCTAATGGGTTTGTAATATGATTAGTTCTTAGATTTATTATTCTAATTTTATACCTCCAAATTATTTACATATTCCATGAAACTCCCGCCTTATATCAACTTTTATAAGGTGATATAAATTAATCCCATCTGTCTTATAAGTAGAAATATCTGTTCCAGCAGCCCCAAGAATAGTAGGGTCAAGTTTTACCATTTTGTCAAGGCTTGGTGTTTTAATAATAGGGTTGTTTAATGCACCTATGGTAATTTTAGAATTCCTTCTTTATAATTTTATCAATATATTTTATAAATATATTGATAATACATGTATTTTATATATAAGTACATTATAATGTAAATATGAACTTTATTAAATAAACAAAACAAACATAAATATGCACAAAATAAACTATTTATTATAGGAGTATTTACATGAGCGTTGATAAAGTGAAATACCTAAAACTTGGGGATATTAATCCCCATATAAGAGTCATTAGAATGAGCTCTATTCCTAAAGGATTTAAGAGTGGATTAAGGTATAATGTTCACTACCAATTTCATTATATTTTAAACGGTATTGGTCATTTTCATATTAATGGCACTGAATACACGCAAAAAAGGTGATCTATGCATTTGGTCCCCAGGTCAGCTTCATTCCATTTCAACTTCTAAAAAAAACTCAATGGTGGCTATAGGTGTTTAATTTTATTTTACCATAAATTACTTAAATGTAGTGTATCTACCTATATCCTACAGTAAGGACGACTTTTATCCAGCCTTAATTCATGAAATAGTTAAATTTACTGATTTTAATTGGTTTCAGCCATTTGTAACATTAAGAAATGATTCTTTAGCACAACACCTTTTAAAATCAGCTATGGGTTTATATATAAACGATGGAAAATACAGATATGAAAAAGCCTCCTTAAAACTTAAGGAGTTCTTCATACTGCTGGCAGAGGAAATTTCCGTACAAAATTCGCCAAAAGAACAGTTAAAAAAATATTTCTGAACTTCTGGAGTACTTAGAAAATCACTACTTTGAGGATGTATCAAACTTTAAGCTTGCTGCTCAATTTAGCTATCATCCTGTTTACTTTAACCGGATTCTTCATGAAGAAGTTGGAATGTCGCTTCATCAATACATCATCAATCTTCGTATAACTGAGGTAATTCATCTTCTGCAACATTCAAGCCTTCCCATATGTCAGATTGCTGAAAAAGTAGGATATTCCAACGCTCAGTATTTTTCTAGAATATTTAAGTATAAAACTGGATACAATCCCAGTTATCTAAGAAAATAGTTTTTGAGTAGTGAAGGAATCTTCATGAAGCATATGTCCCGTAAATAACATGTTATTTCTCTTACACCATTCCTTTACTGGTTATACCTCACTACTGAACATTTGATCCTTTTACAATTTCAAATAACCTCTTGTTAAGATAAATCTTTTTCTTACCCACCATTTAAGATGATAGAAATCCTGCTTTTTCTAATTCTATTAAATAATCTGAAGTAGTTCTTCTAGAAATGGTAAGCCTTCTTCAATAAATTTAACTTTATTATGAAATGTCTTATTTCTAATTATAAGTTTTCTTAAATATAACATTGGACTGTCTAGAAGATCCTTTAATACCAGATATAAAATATTTATAATTCTTCTGATTCTACCGTTGCTATCAAATTAATTAAACAAATATATATTAATAATATTAAGTGTTGTAGCTATTATAGCTATTGAGGAAATACATTTGCTGAAACTATCTAATATGGATGGGAGCAGAAAAAAATGCAATCACTTTTGCATATTGGGAGGGGAATTAAAATGAAAATCGCAACATCGCATTTAATGAGAAGTATTGATCAATATTGTATAGATGTTTTAGGTATTCCAGGTATTGTACTAATGGAAAATGCAGCACTAAAGGTAATTAAAAATATATCAGATAATGATAAAAATTTCGTAATTGTTTGCTCTAGTGGAAATAACGGTGGTGATGGTTTTGCAGTAGCAAGACATCTGTTGAATAAAGAAAATCATGTGGAGATATTCGCCCTTGGATCAGAGGAAAATATTAGCGCGGATGCCTTGGTAAATCTTAATATTTTAAAAAATATGGGAGTTAAAATAATAAAGTTAAACAACAATGATGATCTGGAAACTTTAAAAGAAAGTATAATCCGCAGTGATACTACTATTGATGCAATTTTTGGGACAGGACTTTCTAGACAGGTTAAAGGTATTTATTCTTTGGCAATTACAATTATAAATGAGAATAGTAAGTACATCTTATCAATTGATGTACCATCAGGATTTAATTGTAATACTGGAAAAGTGATGGGAAATTGTATTAAAAGTAATAAAACAGTTTCTTTTGAGCTTTATAAAAAGGGTTTTATTGGATTTGGATCAGATTCTTTTACTGGAGAAGTTGTTATTGAGAATATTGGAATTCCAAAAAGTGTAGTAGATAAATTTCATAAAAATGAATACCTAATGGATATAGACTATATTAAAAACTTAATTAAGAAAAGAAATAAGTATTCACATAAAGGCGATTATGGAAGAACGCTTATTTTGGCAGGATCACTAGGGTTTACAGGTGCTGCATATATATCAACGCAAGCTGCTGTTCGAAGTGGAGCTGGGCTTGTTACATTATGCTGCGACGACTCAATTCAAGATATACTTAGTGCAAAATTAGTTGAGGCTATGACTGCCCCAAGTAATGATGAAAAAAAATTAGATTCGCTAATATTAAAAAGTGATTGCATTGCAATTGGCCCAGGCCTTGGCAATAACCCTGTTACTCTAAATTTACTTAAAAAAGTATTGTTAAATTCTAAATGCCCTATTGTAATTGATTCAGATGGTTTAAATGTGCTTGAAGGTAATCTTGAATTGCTTAAAAATAAGAATTGTAATATAGTTCTTACACCTCATATGGGTGAAATGGCAAGAATATCGGGATATTCAATAGATGAAATAAAGGAAAATAAAATAGATATAGCAAAAAACTTTGCAAAGAACCATAATGTTGTCTTACTCCTTAAAGGGTTTAATACAATAATTACTGATGGCAACACCCTGCTAATTAATCCTACTGGGAGTAGCGCAATGGCATCAGGTGGAATGGGTGACTGCTTAACAGGCATTATAGCTTCTTTGATATCTCAAGGTTATGATATCTTAACCGCAGCATGCGTTGGTGCATATGTTCACGGATACTGTGGGGATAAACTTTCAAAGAAGATGTTTTGTGTTAATGCAAATCATATTTTAGAAGCACTCCCTTATGTGATAAAAGAAATTCAAGATATAGAATAACATTATTAATTATATTTCTTATATATTTTAATATGATTATTTTATTTGCGAAAATAACAACTGATAATGGTTTGTATAAAACCGAAATTAGGAATATACTTACTGTATTGCACTTTTTTAAATATTTAAAAGAAATGCTGTCAGTACTATCGAGTCTGTAGTGGGAAACCTTTCACTTGAAAATACTGGTGTGTTTTTAGTGTACCAATTGATTTTATAAAGGGGATTAGAAAAATTGGAAAGTAAAATAATAATTGAAGTTGCTATAATGTTGTTTGCCGGAATAATTTTTGGTAGACTTGCTAAATTTATTAAACTTCCTAACGTAACCGGTTACTTAATTGCAGGGCTTTTATTGGGACCATCTTTTTTTAACTTTTTACCTGTTAATATGGTCAATAACTTTTCTGTTATTTCAGATATAGCGCTTGGCTTTATAGCTTTTACAATTGGAAGTGAGTTCAATTTAACGTATTTTAAAAAAGTTGGCATTGCGCCTATTATAATAGCTATCTCAGAGTCTTTTGGGGCAATTATTCTCGTTACCATAACTTTAATTATTTTTGGTTTTGATTTAAAGCTATCAATATTGTTAGGAGCAATTGCAGCTGCTACAGCTCCTGCCCAAACCATAATGGTTATAAATCAATATAAAGCTAAAGGATCATTAACATCAATGCTTATGAGTGTTGTTGCCATTGATGATGCTGTTGCTCTTATAGGGTTTGGATTTGCAACTACTATAGTGGAAACTATGTCATCAAGTCTTAACACTAACATTATTTTATCAATATTAACTCCTATATATGGAGTCTTAGTCTCCTTTATTTTGGGTGGAATCGCAAGTATGCTTATGAAGTTAATATTTCGATGGTTTAAAAAAGCATCAAATAGACTTTGTATAATTATTGCATTTATATTAATCACTTATTGGGTAGCTGGATTATTTCATGGTTCGCCATTGCTCGCTTGCATGGCGCTTGGTGGTGTGCTTGTAAATATCTATGGAAATATTGATAGTGTTGTTAAAATTACAGAGTCTTTTACACCTCCAATTTTCATGATATTCTTTGTTATTTCCGGAGCAGGTTTTGAAATTTCTGCGCTTGGCGGAATCGGTGTCATTGGGCTTTTGTATGTTATTATGCGTATTATTGGAAAAATGGCTGGTGCATGGATAGGTGGAAAGGTTATGAAACAAGATGATAAGATATGTAAATATTTAGGCCCAACACTTATGCCGCAGGCAGGAGTTGCATTAGGATTGATTGTAGTTGCGGGAAAACTTATACCGGAATATGCATCCCAAATACGTGTTATCATATTATGTTCTACATTTATATACTCAATAGTAGGGCCCATCGCCGCAAAAGTGGCATTAGAAAAATCTGGTGAAATAGTAATTCCGGATAAAACAATTCACAAATTAAATATATAATGTATAGAGAAGGGACTGTGGCTAGATTTCATTTTACAAATCTAGCCACAGTCCCTATACCATTATGTATAATTTAACATAATTAGTATTTATTCATCATAATTTCTCTTTAAGGTATTTATTTTAATATCTCACAACTTGCCGTTTTTATTATTAAGGTATCATTAATTTCAGATACCATATCCTCATTGGTGAGTACAATTAAATAGTCACCTGGAAAAATAACAGTGTCTCCTTTTGGGATTATTTCAAGTTCGCCTCTCTTAACTGCTACTAGCAAACAATTCGATGGCCATTGGACTTCTTTAATTTGTTTCCCATCTAAATCTGATCCCATACAAACTGCAAACTCTAAGATTGACTTATGTTTCTTATCCCCGGTAGAAAGTTTTTCACCTTGATTATGTAAAAATTTTTCTAGTAATGATTCATAAATAGGCTTTGATGCTAAAACATCTGCAACTATGAATGCAACTATAGATACAATGGCTAAAGATAGAAACTGACTAAAAGAACCTGTCATTTCAGTAATTAGAATTGTTCCGGTAATAGGTGCTCTAACTACAGCTGTAAAATATCCAGCCATTGCAAGAATTATAAAGTTATGAATATACATGCTATCAATATGTACCAAATGTACCAGTGCTAATCCATAAATATTTCCTAGTAAAGCACCAATTGCAAGAAGTGGAAGAAAGATTCCTCCTGGCGCACCAGAACCATAACAAGCCATTGTAAATAGAAACTTTACAAGAACTAAGATCACTATAATTGTTAAAGAGAAATGGTTTTCCATGAGCGATGTTATAAGTGTATGTCCCCCACCTAAAACTTGTGGCAATGTAATTCCAAGAATAACTGACATTAGTAAAGGGATTACAATTATCATTTGTTTTGGTAGCCATTTTTGATTTGCATATAAATCCTGAGTTTTTAAAAGAATCTTATTAAATACTACACCGAAAACACCCACGATAATGCCTAATATTATTATATATAAATAAAGTTTAAGTGGTAATATGGTTAAACTGCTAAACACAAAAACTGGTTTAAGTCCGAAGAAACCACTAGTTACAAAGGTTGCTGATATAGCTGCGGATAAAGCTGAAAGCATTACTAAAGGAGAAAAGTTTTTATGCACTTCTTCTAATGCAAACATTACTCCGGCCAGTGGTGCACCAAAAGCAGCAGCAAGTCCTGCACTAGCTCCACTTGTAACAAGATATTTTTCTTCTATTTTTACCCTTTTAAATACAGAACTAACACCTTGACCAACTGCTGAACCTATTTGAACTGATGGGCCCTCTCTTCCTAGGGAAAGACCTGAACCTATTGATAGAACTCCTCCAAAAAATTTACCAATAATAACTTTCCACCATGTCATATCAATTTTTCTAAGTAAAACGCCTTCCACTTGAGGGATTCCACTTCCGCTAATCATGGGTTCATGTTTAACCAGAATGCCTACAATATAGCCTATAATTATTAAAAACCCAATCCAGGGTAGAATAAGCACAGGGTTTATAGTTAGAGTTTTATAAATGTAAGATAATAGGACACCTGCCTTTTCGAGGGTATAACGATACAGCACAATTAATAAACCTGTAATAATGCCTACCCCTATTCCTTCAAACACAAGTTTTAATCTAAAACCATGCCAATGGAACAATGTATTATGTGTGTCGTGCTTGTTTTTTATCCCCATTTTTTTGCCTCCATTATTATAAAATCATTTAATTACCTACTTATGTATGCCAAGTAGGTAATTAAATGATTTCACTATATATATATAATACCATACATGTACATATATATGTTATTATATATGTATTACATTTCTGAAGCCCCAAATTTATAAATTTCACCAAGGTTTTACATAGATATATTGCCCAACACTTAAAATTCATATCCATACCACTATGAAAATACAAAACGATTACTACACAAAAGCTATTAATATAAACATTAATTTAATTATAATATTTATATTAAATAGCGCCTATGCCTTGATGGTACAAGGATTACCATTATGTCAAAAAACTAATGCATTAATATAACTTGCTTTTTATCTGAATCCGTGATAATATGGAACTGACTTAAATTAATAGTAAATAATTACACGCAGATATATTTAAATGTTTATTTTAAAATATAGTATTTTGTTATCAAAATTTTATTGGTTGGTTATTACATAATAGTTTAAGAAAATTAAAATTTCGGAGGTATCATTATATGAATGGAACAGTTAAATGGTTTAATGGAGAAAAGGGATTCGGTTTTATTACAGGAGAAGACGGAGTAGACGTATTTGCTCACTTTTCACAAATAAATTCTGATGGTTACAAATCACTTGATGAAGGTCAAAAAGTTTCTTTTGACATAGTTAAAGGCGATAAAGGACCACAAGCAGAAAATATTACTGTACTTTAGTAATAATAAAAAGTCATTAAATAGGAAACTATTTAATGGCTTTTTTATTTTTTGTTTAAATCTCATGAGATGTTATTATGACAAAATAAGGGGTGTACAAATGGATAAAATAAAACTTGGAAGAACAAATCTCATGGTTACAAGAAGTGGCTTTGGAGCACTACCTGTTCAAAGAGTCTCTTTTGAAGATGCTAAAACTATTTTAAGAAAAGCTTATGACAATGGCATAAACTTTTTCGATACTGCAAGAGCATATTCTGATAGCGAAGAGAAATTAGGGTATTCTCTTTCAGATGTGAGAAAGGACATCATAATTGCAACTAAAAGTCATGCCACGGATAGAAAAACTTTACTTGATCATTTACAAGTAAGCCTAAAAAACTTGAAAACAGATTATGTGGATATCCTTCAACTACATAACCCTGGCGTACTTCCTGACCCTAATGACGCAGAAGGTCTCTACGCAGGACTTCTAGAGGCTAAGAGAAAAGGCCTTGTTCGTTTTATAGGCATTACAAATCATAAATTGAAAAATGCAATGGATGCTGCTACTTCAGAATTATATGATACCGTACAATTTCCATTATGTTCTTTATCTACCGAGTCTGATTTATTGTTAATTGAAGAATGTAAAAAAAGAAATATTGGGCTGATAGCAATGAAGGCTCTTTCAGGCGGTCTAATAACTAATGCCGCCTCTGCCTTTTCATTTCTACGTCAATATGATAATGTTGTACCAATATGGGGAATTCAGAGAGAATCTGAATTAGATGAATTTATTTATTTTGAGAAAAATCCACCGCTATTGGATGATGCCATGTGGTCCATTATTAATAAAGATCGCATTGAGCTTTCAGGAGATTTCTGTCGTGGTTGTGGATATTGTCTTCCATGCCCTGTGGGAATTCAAATTCCTACAGCTGCCCGAATAACTCTTCTTCTTAAAAGAGCTCCGTACCAAGGTTTCCTAGAAGATAGCTTTAAAGAAAAAATGGATTTAATAAATAATTGTATAGAATGTGGTCACTGTAAAAATCACTGTCCGTATAATCTTGATACTCCAAATCTTTTAAAAAGAGAACTTAAAAATTACACTGAATTTTACAATAAACACAAAATGCTTAATAAATAATAAATGCCCTCTGGACTTGTCCAGGGGGTATTTATTATTTATTATTTATTATTTATTATTTATAGTTTTTATATAATTAGAGTTTTCCATTCAAAATTTCTAATATCTTTAACACATTTACTCTTCTTCTAATACTATATAATATCGTTCTTTATTTATATTAGTCTTCTAAAATAAAAAATGAAGGGAGAGCCTATATGTGTTTAAATAATGCAATAATTTCAAATTCACCAACAATATCAAATTTTTCAAAAATTAAATATTTACGTTCCAATAGTAGCGAAATATCTCACACTATTTTAAAAGATATGTTTAAAAGAGGTTTAACTCAGACCGGACTACAAAGTGAAAATGATGAACTCTTAGATGTTACTTCTCTACTTTTGGTTAAGGTTCACAAGGACAAAACAATTTTACCTAGCTTAGCAGATACGATTTTCCTTAGAAACAGAGAAGGCCTTTTTACTTTTGATCTAATTTGGGCTTTTTTCGAGGCAAGGGATCCTTATAGCTTAATGTTGATTGCAAATTATTTAGAATCAGACAACATAACTGATGTAAAACTCGCACGCAAACTTTTAGATTTTGTACCATCCATAGATATGACTAAAGGCGACAACAGTAAAAAACAATATATGGATTTTTTTCGTTTTCTTAAAGAAAATTCTCCTTTTTTATATTTTACAGGTGAAAGTTTTCAAAGAACCAGTAGACCTGTCCCTTATGTTATATCTACGACTGCAAAATATTTGTGCAGACAGGTATCACTTTCTACGGGAAAACCTTTAATACCATTTACAAATCAGGAAAATAACTTATTAGATAATTTCAATAAATTAGATGATGATAAGAAGTCATTACTATCAAGCTTCTCCCTTAGAGTTCATTATGAAAATTTAAATTTATGGAACTCATGGATTAACAATTCTATATCCAACCAAATAAGTTTTTCCCAAACTGATCTAATGTTTTAACAATTTATAATTTTAATATCTAATATCAATATTAGGAATAATAGGAGGCTAGTAAATGATCATAGTTTCTAGTGATATTGTTAAAATTAATCTGTTAATAAATGAATATAACACAAATGATATTGAAAGAGATATCCTTACTAAGATGGATTTAAGTAAGGGACGATATGAATATAATTCATTAGATCAATTGAGGTTTGAGCTTAAATTACGCAAAAATATTATTAATGCTTCTAAAAAACTTAATGCAGGCGATATGGACTTTAGCACTTTTCGTAAATCAACCTGCAATCTTAATTATTGGGACCGCACTGATGAAGGTGGATTCACAGTAAAAAAAGGAATATATCCAAGCGATGCTATACGAGATATTGATATAAATAGTTCTAAATATGCTACTGAATGTGCTACTGCCATGGTTATTATTTATTATCAGGCATTACTTAATATATATGATGATAAACTTTTTAATAAGGTATTTCCTGAAATACAGTTAATGAACTGGCATTATTTAAATACCCCCATTGAGGATGTAGGTTATATATCAAAACGAAGTGATTATTTGCCTGGGGATAGACAATACTTTAATAACCCTGATGTAAATCCAACAACTCCTGAATGGCAAGGTGAAAATGTCATAAATTTAGCAAACGAACTTTATTTTGGACACGGCATAGGCATTGGGAATGCAGATCAAATAATTAATGAATTAAATGACAATAGGAAAGAAAAAGCAAAGATATCTGCTTATCTATTAGATTCAGCTGGTCGACCTGACTTTATATACTTAGCTGATATATATAATGAATCTAAAATAAGATAGACTATACAATGAATTTAATGTGTATGATATAATAAAGTTATATATATTCTTGGTGATAATATTAATACAATTATAAGGAAAGTGATGATCAAATGATAAAAGAAAATTCTAATGATTATAATTTAAGCAGTGATATATTAAAAGCAATTAGTCTGCTCAATTTTAAAAATTTTACAAAAGTCCAACAACAGGTTATTCCAGCAGTTCTCGCGCAAAAGGATGTAGTAGTGAAATCCCAAACTGGAAGCGGTAAAACTGCAGCATATGCCATTCCGATCTGCCAATTAGTAGATTGGGAAGAAAACAAACCTCAAGCATTAGTGCTTACACCAACCAGAGAACTGGCTATCCAAGTTAAAGAAGATATTTTTAATATAGGTAGATTTAAAAGACTTAAAGTTGCTGCAATTTATGGTCAGTCCCCTTTCTATAATCAAAAAAAAGAACTTAAACAAAAAACACATGTTGTAGTCGGTACCCCTGGTCGAATTATAGATCATTTAGATAAAGATACCTTTGATACATCAAATATAAAATATCTTGTAATAGATGAAGCTGATGAAATGCTAAACATGGGCTTTGTAGACCAGATAGAAACAATAATAAGAGCTTTACCTAGTCAGCGCCTCACTATGTTACTATCTGCCACAATGCCTAAGGATATAGAGTATTTATGCCATAATTACATGAATCATCCTATCCACATTGAAATAGAGGAGCAAAATAAAGCAGCAGATAATATATCCCAGCAGCGATATAATGTATACGAACTGGATAAAATAGACCTTTTAAAAGATATAACAATAGTTGAAAATCCTGATAGCTGCATAATATTTTGTAATACTAAATTAAAGGTAGATTCAGTTTATAATCAACTTTCAAGGCTCAATTATACTTGCAAGAAAATCCATGGTGGAATGGAGCAACCTGATAGACTAAGAGTAATGAATGATTTTAAAAAAGGTTGTTTTAGATATCTTGTAGCTACAGATGTTGCAGCTAGAGGTATAGACATAGATAACATAAGCCTTGTAGTTAATTATGATATACCTAGTGATAAAGAAAGTTATGTTCATAGAATAGGAAGAACTGGCCGCATAGGCAAAATGGGCCGTGCAATTACTTTTGTGACCCAAAACGAAACCAGGTATTTAAATGATATAGAGCACTATATCGGTAAAGAGATTCTTTTGAAGGAAAATCCAAAATCAGAAGTTGTGAGTGATGCTAAAGAAGAATTTACAGGTAAAATGAATACTAGACCTGAGGCTAAAGAGGCTAAAGGTATAGAGCTTAGCAAAGAAATACTCAAATTACATATCAATGCCGGAAAGAAAACCAAGATGAGGGCTATGGATATAGTCGGTACGCTTTGCAGTATTGATGGCATGACTAAGGATGATATAGGAATCATCAACATAATTGATATATCTACATTTGTAGAAATATTAAATAATAAAGGTGAGCTTGTGTTTGAAGATTTACAAAATAGACCTATTAAAGGAAGGCTTCGAACTGTAAGTAAAGTAGATATGTAACTACTTTTTATAATTAAAAACATCGCATTAACCCATAAGTTAGTGCGATGTTTTTAATTACAAATTTTCTTCACTATATTCTAAAATATCTCCTGGCTGGCAATTAAGTTCCTTACATATAGACTCTAGAGTGGAAAATCGTATTGCCTTTGCTTTATTTGTTTTTAATATAGATAAATTTGAATTCGTAATTCCTACTCTAATTGCCAATTCAGATAAGGAAATTTTCCTTTTGGCCATCATTACATCTAAATTTACTATTATTGCCATGTTTTTCACCTCAATTAAATTATATAACTCAAATATCTATACCGTAAAATCATTTTCTTCTTTAACCTCTATTGCCTGTTTAAATACTTTTGATAAAACTATTGTAAAACAGCCCGCAAAAAAGAAAATTATAAATTCAATGTCTGTATGGATACCTTTAACATCTATCTCTATTAACTTAAAATTTAAATATTGACCATTAATAAAAAAATTAATAACATAACAAATCGAAATTACAAAACACGATGAAGCAACATTTTTTAAACTTTCAACATTCTGATTTATGAACGGTGTTGCTTTAACTAACGAATTCATAATGCATCTAAGGTGATACATTATACAAAGAAGTGCAAAACCACCTAATACAAATAGAATACAGGTAATAATGTTTTTAGGGTTAAGAAAGTTTACTTGCTGAGTTACCAAAGCTTTTCTAAGTATTAACAAATACACAATAAACCCTATAATTATTAAACTATCTAACATTAACCTTAACACGGATGATAACGAAGTTTTACCATAATATTTCATAAAAATATCCTCCATAACTTGTAATTTTGTTTTTGAACTCAAAACCTTTTTTGAATGGGATTTAAAACTACTTTAAACCCTTTAAACCAACACTAAAACAATCTTATCACATTATTTTCCTTTTCACAATATAAATTGACTGTTTATCAATAAATCTATGTTTAAAAGCTTGTCCACTATATGAGCCTTTATGAGCCTTTATGAAAACATAATGTTCTGTTTTTATAAATATATTATAATGAAAATTAAGGCAGGATAAACCTGCCTCAAAATTATTTTTTAGTATTATCTTTGCTTGCTGCTGAGCGTTCACTTAAATGTCTCTTTTCTTTGTCAGTAGCATCACTAGGCCCGCTAGCCATACCTGGCATGTTGTACATTCTAGTCACATCAGAATTTGAAGCATCACTAACCTCTTCTATATTATTCACTTTTCTTGTTTCTTTCAATTTGTTTTTATTCATGAGTATTCTCCCTTCATATAAAAATTTCACTGTTTATAATCAGTGTCTTGTATAGTTTACCCACTTTATATTAAATTATTATTTCAAAATGTTTTAACTACATTTCAGCTCCGAAGGAGATGATTTAATATATCTTAGAGTTTGTTATCAACAAATACCTATTAAATACATAGGCACATTTAATAATACTAATTCATATATAGATAAATTTATAAATATAATGAAATTAATGGAAATATTGTTTATAATAAGATTACAGGGAGGTGAAGTCATGAAAAAAAGTTCCACAATAATCTTTGCTAGAATGTTTTTATTACTTATTATTTTTACTCTATTTGGATTTCAGAAACTAATATATGCTTCGCAAGACAAGACCTATTATATATCTGGGTATAATATTAATGTATTAGTAAACAAGGACGGGTCAGCTAATTTTGAAGAACGCCTTACTTATAATTTCGATGGTCAGTTTAATGGAGTTACTAGAGATGTTGATTTTTCTCTCACAAAAGGTCTACAAGACAAAAAAGTTTATGTAATGGAAAATGATAATTTAAAAGAACTTCAGCCCAATGCAGGTAATTCACTTGATGACACCGGAAGCGTGGGAACATTTAACTTTGTAGAAGAAGAAAACTTAGCAAGGTTTAAGATTTTTGAGCATTCAGAAAATGAAGAAAAAACTTTTGTTATAAAGTACAAATTACTAGATGTCGTTACTAAATACACAGATATTGCGGAGTTTAACAGAAAGCTCGTTGACACTAGGTGGAAAACAAGACTCGATAATATAAAAATAAAGATAACACTTCCATCTGGGACTACTAAAGAAGAGCTTAAAGTCTTTGCTCATGGCTCTCTATTAGGTGAATCTTCCATAATAGATGGCAGTAATGTAGAATTTACTGTTCCATCAGTGTCACCAGGTACTTTTGCAGAAACCTTAGTTTTGTTTCCAACATCCCTTGTTCCGCAAGCAAGTAATATAGTGGCCGAAAATGCATTACCTAGAATAATGGCAAATGAAGCCACCCTAGCTAATGAAGCAAATGTAGCAAGAGAAGACGCAAAACAAGAGTACCAGCAGCAGGTTGAAAAGCAAGCACAGCGAGAACTTACTAAAACAAAACTTAAGTCTATAGGTACTCCTCTAGCTTTACTTTTCATACTCCTATGGTTCCCAGTAATTATATCTATTTATAAAAAATATGATAAAGAGTTTAAACCTAACTTTGAGGGTAAGTATTACAGAGAACTTCCTGAAGACTATACTCCAGCTGTGATGAGCGTTTTAATGTCATTTGGAGCTGTTAATACTCGAGATGTAATGGCCACAATTATTGATCTTACAAGAAAAAAACAACTTATAATCTCTCAAAATAAGATTAGTAAAAAGGGTCTATTCAATACAAAAGAAATAGATCAATATATAATTACATTAAATGAAAAGGCACCATCAATACCTTTGAAGAAACATGAAGAGTTTTTGATAAGCTGGTTTATAATTAAAATAGGAAACGGAAAATGTGTTGCCCTTGATGAAATAAAAAATTATGTTAAGAAAAAGAAGGATGCACTAGAATTTAAGACTGATTATGATAAATGGTCAAAACTGGCAATCGATGAGGCTGCTAAATATAACTTTTTTGATGAAACCTATAAAACAGGAATCTTACTTGGAGTATTAGCAGGATTTGCTTTCTTATTAATTGGAGCAGCTATCGCGTTTCTAATGTTTACTTTGATTGCTGTAGCATCAATAATTCAAGGTGTTATTTTAGTTGTTTACTCAATACTTATAAAAAGAAGAACAGCATATGGAAATGAGCAATATGTAATGTGGTTATCTTTCAAAAACTTTTTAAAGGATTTTAGCAGATTGGATAAAGCTGAAATTGGGTCTATCGTATTATGGGAACATTATCTTGTTTATGCCACTTCACTTGGCGTTGCAAAAGAAGTTATAAAACAGCTCCCTATTGTTTTTACAGATAATGATTTAAATAATAATGGTCTTACCTATATGTATGGAGCAAGTTACGGTTACTTTGGTGGCTTTGGTACAATGTTTGATGATACCATCCATACAGTTGAAGGTGCAATCTCCACAGCACAAAGCGTTGCAAGTTCCCAGGCTTCATCAGCTTCTGGTGGTGGTGGCGGATTTAGTGGTGGCAGCTCCGGTGGTGGTGGCGGGGGCGGTGGTGGTGGTGCATTCTGATGCATTCGTGCATTCTGATGCATTCGCGCATTCTGATGCAATGTCCCATCTAATTCTAGTCTCAGTTTTGATGTAACACTATTTTAAAATCAATAAAATTAATTAGTGTAGCCTTGTGCTACACTATATATTATAGGGAGTGATTTTTATGTTAATTCCAGTAATTATAATATGTGTACTAATTCTAACACTGATTCTTATTCATAACAGCCTTGTAGGCAAACGTAATAAAGTAAGAAATTCTTGGAGCCAGATAGATGTACAACTAAAAAGAAGATTTGATCTTATTCCTAACCTAGTTGAAATTGTAAAAGGTTATGCTAATCACGAGCGTAGTACTTTTGAAGCAGTAACCTCAGCAAGGACTAACTACCTTTCCTCAGGTACTCCTGATGATATGATGAAGGCTAATGGTGAATTAACACAGGTATTAGGGAAATTATTTGCAGTAGCTGAGGCCTATCCAGAACTTAAGGCAAATACTAATTTTCTTGAGCTACAAGTCGAATTGTCAAAAACAGAGGATAAAATTAGTTATTCAAGACAATTTTATAACGATGTAGCAATGGATTACAATAACTCTGTTCAGATGTTTCCGTCTAGCCTTATTGCAAGCATGTTTAATTTTAAGGAAGAACCTTTCTTTAATGTGGATGAAAAAGAAAAAGCTGCTCCACAAATTAAATTTTAATAATAAAAAAGAAAGAAAAAAGTATATATTACGCGTATTGCAATACGATTAATGCATTATACGTAATATATACTTTTTTTTGCGCTTAAAAACATTTTTAGAAACATTAACTCTAAACTATAAAAAAAGTTATCCACATTGTTTTCACGTTGAATCATCTCCTGTGGAGCTGAAATGTCGTCAAATTTATTTAATAATAATACCTAATATTGAGGAAATAGAAATTGCTTGAATAGTAGTAACTCTTGCACCCTTTATATCGGCAATATTTATCCCCATACCTTCAATATCGCAACTTGTAAAATCTATTCCTTTAAGATTTGTAAAATTCATTTGAGCCTGATTAAGATTAGATTCGCGAAATTCAACTTTTAAAAATTTTGAATTCTGGAAATCTGAAGAACGTAATTGACACTCTAAAAATGCAACTTGCTTACAATTAGAATAACTAAAAAAAGCAAATTCACCATTACAATTTTCAAAAACAACATCTCTAAATGTAGTTTCGCTTAAATTTATACCAATAATTTTACAATTCAGAAATTCTACTCTATGTAATGAAGCCTCATTAAAATCTACATTTGATAAATCACAATTTTCAAATTTTACATCAGTCATTTCTATCCGTCTAAAAGTTATTTTATTAAAAACAACTTTTTTAAATATCACTTGTTTAAAATTCACTCTATCTGCTTCATGATTCTCAAGAGAGCAATCACTAACTGTCCCATAAGAGAATATACTTTCATCCTCAATATTTTCTTTAGAAAGTTCTATGATATCTAAATCACTATCAAATCTAGGTCTTAAAACCTTTGTTTTTAACTTCTTATCTTCCATATACACTTACCCCCATCTAATCTTAAACAAATAATCCTGTGTATAAGTATGCACTCCCACACATTTTATTATTATTATAAATTTAATTATAACATTCTTTATCAATCAAAATATTACCATTATAATAAAACTAATTACCTCATACTTTCTAATAAATAATAGTATATTGAAAACTCATAAAATTTAAACAATCAATGGTTTACATTTATTCACAGAACTCTAAATCAAATAAAATAACTACTTAAAAGGTCCAGTATTGTTTTTATACAATACTGGACCTTTTAAGTTTTATATCTTATTACAAATTCCAACAAGCTACCTGATGCCCCTCACCTAAATCTTTAAACTTAGGTTCCTGTTTTGTGCATATCTCTGTACACTTAAAGCATCTAGTATGAAAACTACATCCAGAAGGTGGATTAATTGGACTAGGTACATCCCCTGTTAATATTATTCTGCTTTTCTTCCTAGTTGGATCCGGAATTGGAATAGCTGACAGTAACGCTTGTGAATATGGATGCTTGGGTTTATTGTAAAGTATGTCTCCATCTGCAAGTTCAACCATTTTTCCTAGATACATTACACCCACCCTTGTGCTTACATGTTTAACTACATTTAGTCCATGTGCAATGAATAGATAAGTCAAATCAAACTCTTTTTGCAAATCATGAAGCAAATTCAGTACCTGTGCCTGTATAGAAACGTCTAACGCTGATACTGGTTCATCACAAACTATAAGCTTAGGATTTAAAGAAAGAGCTCTAGCAATCCCCACCCTTTGTCTCTGACCACCACTAAATTCATGTGGATATCTATTTCTATGAAAACTAGCCAGACCTACATAATTCAAAAGTGAAAGAACTCTTTTTTCTATATCCTCTTTTTTCTCTGTTTTATTTACCTTCATTGGTTCAGCTATTATATCCCCAATGTTCATCCTTGGATTAAGAGAAGAATAAGGATCTTGAAATATAATTTGAATATTTTTTCTCATACCCTTTTGCTCTTTTTTCGATAATTTAGCCACATCTCTTCCTTCAAAGATTACTTGACCAGATGTTGGATCAAGCAAATTAACAATCATCCTACCAGTAGTTGATTTACCACAACCAGATTCTCCAACTAAACCTAAGGTTTCACCCTTAAAGATATCAAAAGATATATTGTCAACTGCCTTAACATAATCTGTAGTTTTACCAAATACACCAGATTGTACAGGAAAATATTTTTTTAAATTTTTAACTTGTAATAATGGTTCCATATTTACACCTGTCCTTCCTGTTTATCACTGTATAGAAAACAACGAACACTTCTGCCTTCGTGCTCAACAAGCTCTGGTTCTTTATGTCTGCAAATGTCCATACATTTACTGCATCTATCACTAAAGGAACATCCCTTTGGCATATTTAAAGGATTAGGCACCATTCCAGGTATCATAAATAACTGCTCTACCTTTTCATCAACCTTGGGAATAGAAAGCAATAAGCCTTCAGTATAGGGATGTAATGGTTTTTCAAAAAGCTGAAGCGAAGTTGCTTTTTCAACAATTTTACCACAATACATTACTACAACCTTGTCTGCTGTTTCTGCTACTACACCAAGATCATGGGTAATTAAAAGAATCGCAGTATTAAGTTTATTTTTTAAGCTTATAATCAGTTCCAATATTTGTGCTTGTATAGTAACATCAAGCGCTGTTGTAGGTTCATCTGCAATAAGTAATTCTGGATTACAAGAAAGTGCAATAGCAATCATAACTCTTTGCCTCATACCACCACTTAATTGGTGTGGGTAATCATTTATTCTCTTCTCTGGAGTTGGAATACCTACAAGCTCTAGCATCTTAATTGCCTCCAAGGTAGCCTCTTTCTTTTTTAACTTTTTATGACGAGTTATAGTTTCTGATATTTGCTTTCCTATGGTAACTACAGGATTTAAAGAAGTCATAGGTTCTTGAAATATCATAGATATTTTATCCCCTCTTATATCTTGCATTTCCTTATTACTTTTCTTTAACAAATCTTCACCTTTGAACATTATTTTTCCACCTATAATTTTGCCAGGTGGACTTGGTATAAGGCTTAAAATAGAAAGTGAGGTTACACTTTTACCACTGCCGGATTCACCTACTATAGCCAGTATTTCACCTTTATCCACTTCAAAATCCACACCATCTACTGCATTAACTAGTCCACCCTTAACTCTAAATTGAGTTTGTAAATTTTTAACTTCTAATAACATTATGTTATCCCCCTTACTGATGAAGTTTTGGATCTAGTGCATCTCTTAGTCCATCACCAAATAGATTGAAAGCAAGTACAGTTATAGTTATCGCAATACCAGGGAAAAGGATTATATGAGGAGCATTATAAAAATATCCACGTCCAGCTCCCAGCATACTTCCCCATTCTGCTTGTGGAGGTTGTACTCCAAGGCCCAAAAATCCAAGAGCCGCCGTATCTAAAATAGCGTTTGATACTCCAAGTGTCGCACGCACTATTATAGGTGAAATTACGTTAGGTAATATGTGTTTAAATATTATAGCAATGTCACTATTTCCAATAACTCTTGCTGCTTGGACATATTCACTATCCTTAATTGACAATATAGAACCCCTAACTATCCTAGCATATTCTGGAATTGTAACAATACTTATTGCAATTATAGCGTTATCAATACCTTTACCTAATACACTCATAAAAGCGATTGCGAGCAATAATGATGGGAATGCAAGCATAATATCCATAAATCTCATAATTAACATATCTACCTTGCCCCCATAATACCCTGCGAGAGATCCTACAACAATTCCTATAGATAATGCTACTGCAACCGCTGTAATACCAACCCTTAAAGAAATCTTAGTACCATCAATTATCCTACTTAGAATATCCCGTCCTTGTTCATCAGTTCCAAACCAATGGGCAGCAGATGGTTTTTGAAGACTTTGTGATAATTCACCTATATTAGGTTTATACGGCATAATTAATGGTCCAAAAATAGCAATGATTAAAAGAATTACTATTATTATAAGCCCCACTAGAGCTGCTTTATTTTTCTTAAGCATATACCATGCATTCCTAAGTTTGGATTCTTCCTTAGGAGCATTTTGCAATATAATTTCTTCATTTTCATTCAAATTTTTATTTTTCATTATTTCACTCCCTTAAGAATATTTAATTCTTGGATCTATAACTGCATAAATTATGTCCACAACTAAATTAACAAGAACAAAAATTACTGCCATGATCATAACCGTTCCTTGAACCACAGGATAATCGGTTACTAAAATAGCATCTACTACATATTTACCAACACCTGGCCACGAAAATACAGTTTCTGTTAGCACTGCTCCTCCTAGCAAAGTTCCTAGTTGAAGTCCTATTACTGTTATAATTGGAATCAAAGCATTCTTTAACGCATGTCCAAAAATAATCGGTCTTTCCAATAACCCCTTTGCTCTTGCAGTTCTAATATAGTCCTGCCTCACAACCTCAAGCATTGTAGATCTAGTCATTCTTGCAATAATTGCAGTAGATGCTGACCCAAGAGCTACTGCTGGCATAATTAGATGCCTTATAGTACTATAAAACGCAGGCATATTACCTGTAACTAAAGAATCTATTAAATATAATCCTGTAACTTTAATTGGTTCAAGACCTATGTCTATTCTACCCGATACTGACAACCACTGAAGTTGCACTGCAAAAACTAATATGAATATTAAACCTAACCAAAATATAGGCATGGATACTCCAAGTAAAGATATTACCATGCAGATATAATCAATAACTGAATTTTGTTTAATTGCAGAAATAACCCCCATAAATACCCCCAAAATAGAAGCAAATATAACAGCCGCTAATGCAAGTTCAATTGTAGCTGGAAATCGTGCCATTATTTCATCCCACACTGGAGTTTTTGTCATAAGTGAATCCCCCAAATCTCCATGCAGTATGCCTCTTAGAAAATCCCAGTACTGAATATAAATAGGTTTATTAAGTCCAAGCTGTTCCCTTAGTGCTGCTATCTGATCTTGCTTTGCATGCTGACCAAGAATTATTGAAGCTGGATCCGTAGTAAACATGTGCATAACCAAAAATACAAGTACAGATACTCCTATAATAACTGGTATAAGTAAAAGCAGTCGTTTAATAATATATTTAACCATAGTTACCCTCCTTATTAAAAAAGTGGAAGATCGCTTAATGCGATATTCCACCTAAAAATAGTTCTAAAATAAGATTATTTATCTACTCCACTAAAGAATACTGATCCTGTTGGGTGAATTGAAAAACCAGTAACCCTAGGAGAATATGCCGCAAGCACTTGTGAATGAGATAGTGGAAGCCATGGTGCATCCTTTGAAACTATCTCTTGAAGCTCTTTATAGACTTTATTTCGTTCTTCTCCATTTGCTAATTCCCTACCTTTTAAAAGTAGTGCATCAACTGCTGGATTTGAATATTTAGCTGAATTCAAAGTAGATTTAATCTCATGTGAATCGAACAATGAAAGGAAATTATCTGCATCTCCATTATCACCAGTCCAACCATAGAAGAATATATCCCCTTCTCCATTTGCAATTTTTGTTTTATAGTCTGTCCAATTGTAAGAATCTATTGTTGCAGTTACACCAATCTTTGCTAAATAGTTTTGAACTGCTTCTGCAAGTTTTTGTCCACCAACTGAATTATAAGGTCTTGGATTTGAATAAGTAATAATTTTAACCTTTAAATCTGATTTTCCAGCATCTTTAAGTAATTGTTTTGCTTTTTCTACATCATAGCTATAAGGTTGTACATCCTTGTCATAACCAGGTATAAAAGATGGAAGTGGGCTGTTTGCTACACTTGCATATCCTTGATATAAATATTTAACTAATTCATCGCGATCTATAGCATGAGATATAGCTTCACGAAGTTTAGGATCATTAAATGGTGCTCTTGCACAATTAAACGCCATGTAATTAATATTCATTCCGTCAGCTTGATATACTTCCATTTTACTAGATTTTAACTTTTCAATATCATTGGGGTCAACTCCATCAATTATATCTGTGCCACCTGTAATTAAATCACTGGCACGAACTGAATTCTCTTTTGTAAATTTAAATACTACATTATCGGCCTTAGGCTTATCGCCCCAATATCCATCGAATTTTTCAAGCTTTAATGATTGGTTTTTAGCCCAAGATACAAATTTATATGGACCTGTTCCAACTGGGTTCTCCATTAGTTTTCCATTGTATTTAGCGATTGCTGTAGGGCTCAAAACTGGAGCAGCCAATGTCATTGCAAGATTTGCAAGAAATGGTGTATATTTGTTTTTTAATGTGATTTTAACTGATAAATCACTTAGTTTTTCAATTTTAACTACTGGTCCATAAGTAAATGATGCATATGGCATATCTTCTGTAGCCTTTGGAGCAATCTGTCTTTCTACATTAAATACAACAGCATCTGCATTAAAAGGTGTTCCGTCTTGGAACTTGACGTCCTTTCTCAAATTAAAGGTATATTCTTTTCCATCATCACTAATTTCCCAATCTGTAGCAAGACTAGGTGCTATGTCTGTTGAACCATCTTTGTATTTAATTAAACCTTCATAAATATTGCACATAACTTTTGCTGATTCGCCGTCATCTACATACGCTGGGTCCAAACCTCTAGGATCTGCTCCTTGAGAAAAAACTAATGTTTTTGTAGTTGCTGTTTTTGTTGTTGTCGAACCGCCTGAGCAACCTGTTAGTGCGACGCTTAGAACAAGCACTCCTGTAAGCATAATAGCAAGATATTTTCTTTTCATAATTTATTTGCCCCCCCTAAAATGTCTAACTTAAACTTTAAACAATTACTTATTTATTAAATGATTTTATCATCATACGTTTATAAATGCAAGTTTTATTTTTAAAGTTTCAATTGATTGTTTATTGAGTCCACATATAATATATATGTCATAGGATATATTATTATGAAAATTTAACTTCTTTACAATTATTCATTAACATCTGCTTGATATATAACATCAAAAAAAATTAATAAATTAAAATAACAAAACTGTATATCAATCATATACTATATTGTAAATACTTTTAGGAGATAACTTAATGTATATTGATGAAGACGATATTAAAATTTATATTCCGACCTATACTTATGAATTCGAAACTCAAAATATTCCACTATCATGTCCCTACTACAGACAAATGTTCCCTTTCCCCCTAGGGCCTCAAGGTACCACCTCTGGTAGACCACCGGGTGGATCTCAGAGTGGACCTCCTTCATCCCCACCAAACTTTACACCAGCTCAGCCTAAGGTGCAACAGTTTGGTGCTACCCCTAAAGCCATAGACCAAGGTGCAATTAGACCTTGCCGATTTAGATCGGTATATATATGGCAAAGAAGAGGTGACAGCTTCTGGGCATGGCTTACATTTGTAGGCCCTAAATCTATAGCAGGCTTTCGTTGGAATAGAAATGCTTGGAGATATTTTGGAATGGATCTTAGAGAAATTAGTAGTTTTCAATGTTTTTAAAATAGTAATTATGAATTGAGGTATAATACAAAGAGTATACCAGCTCAAACTAGTCCCTATAAAATTTTTGTAATGTGTTAGCTGTTACAATGAATATTGTTATTTCTTCTGTTGGCAAATAATAGAGAGGATAGGCTTTAAAATAAAAAATGGCTCACCCTAAGGCAAACCACATTAACTAAGTGAAACTTATTATAAAATTAATCTCTTTTCTATTATGATACTGGGATTGCCTGTTGATGCTACAGGTAATCCGAGTATTTATTTATATACCTTAAACATCAATAACATTGTGATTTAAGTCAAGAATTCCAACTATACCAATTATTATAGAACCATCATATGTTCCTGAGTTATTATTTATAGTTCCTGTATTTGTTATACTATTAACTCCATCACCTAAGAATATACGTGATCCGGATAATAAGTTTAATGTTCCATTTACTACAAGTTTACCACCTGCAGCATTTACACTTAAAACTGGCTGTACATTCTCAATGTCTGTATCTGTAGCAGTAGCAATATTAAGTGTTGCTCCGGTTGCTACTATAAATGTTTCATTTTCTGCAACTACAAATGGATTAGTATTTTGTTGCTGCACCATTGCTTCACCGTTGAGTGTATATGTCAGAATTCTATCATTTATATCCCCATTAATAGTAAATGTTGAATTATTTTCTAGTTTTAAGTTTGCACTACTGTTTACGCTTCCAACTATTAGATTGTTAACTGCCTCTGCACCCAATCTTAAACTTCCGCCTTCTTTTACTATAATTTTATTTCCAAACCCAATTTTAAAGTAATCTCTAAGTACAGTTCCTGATGGGATTACAACCGTGCTCATACCTGTAGGAATTGAACTAACGATTGTAATATCTGTTATACCAGCATCTATTGCTATTTGTAATTCTTCCATTGTAGTTACAGATGATGTAGCTACAGTCTCAGCAGGAGCTACAACTGTGTTTTTAATCAAAGTAACTGCAGTCTGCGCTAGCAATCTGCCATTTATCGATGCTTTAGCTCCCAATGCAATATTTGTCTTCCCTAGTATGATTCCTTCAAAGTGTGCATCTGATTTAATTTTAACAGTTTGAGCTACCTGCCAAAATATATTCTTAGCTTGCACTCCACCTTCTAGGATAATATTTGTGCCACTAGCCTGAGTAATTCCTTTAGCTACTTGGAAAATGAAGACATCATTTGCTCCACCACTTAGAGTAACATTAGAATTTATTAAGACACCTGTACCCCACTTGTAAACACCAGATGTAAGTGTTTGTCCACTAATGTCTCCAGTATATAGTTCTGTATGCCCAGGAGCTCTTCCAGCTGCATCAGTATATGCTGTTTCCATGTTACTTACTGCTGTAGTAAGATTGCTTGGAGTTGGAGAAGCATAATCTGCAGCATATGCTTTTCCCACGAGTTGAGTAGAACGTGAAAATGCAGTAGTGGAATCCAATATTAGAGAAAACCCTGTAATAGCAGTTGAATCAATTGGGCTAACTCCTATGTTACCAGTAATATCCGATTTAGGCACAGTGGATATCCCTGTTTTTGCTAAAATCGCATAATTATTAGCCTCACCAAGGTTTACTGGAGCTGTTCTTACTGATGGTGTTTGACTTGTTACATTAGAATATACACTTTCTTCATATGTATTTGCTGCAGATATTTTAAAATAATATAATTTATCATTCGTTAGCCCAGTAACATTATAACCTGTTGTAGTTACTGTCTCAGGAACGCTAATCGAGTTATATATTAACCCGTCTTGTGATATAAAAACATTATAATAGTCAGCTCCCTGAACTGATGACCAAGTTAAATTAATTTGTGAATCTCCAGCAGTCGCAACAATTTTTGTTGGTGATGCAATTGGAAGTGTTTGTGCATTTGCAGATCCAGATGTTGAATTAACTGAAAGCAATACCAGAACTGTAGTTAAAAAAAATGTTAATAAACTTTTAAACGATTTGTTTTTCATATTTTCCCCCTAATAATTTTTTACAACACCGTTAAAATTAAGAACAGATAGCATCCTCTCTCTCAATTTACAGTATATATATCAAAGTTATTTCAAACTAAACCTCTCCAATAGCAATGGATTTTTTTTAGGTAATAAAAAAAACTCTAGCTCGGTAACTGGCTGCCATTCTAATGAAAGGCCCTATAGCTTTGCGTCCTTATCTTTCGATAAGTTTGCTATTGATCGGTAAAAGTTTTAAAATAAAATTAATACTATTCTAAATATAGAATATATTGTATTAAATTGCAATATATATTTTATTTGTTAATAATATTTAACAATTCAAAATATTTATATATTTTTTAAAAAAGCCATTAAACTAAAAAAATGCGGCACAATTGATTTGCAATTGCGCCGCCATGTTTATTTTAAAAGGGCATAATAAAAGTCTTACCTGTTTTAGGATTTCGAGTTATGTATACATCTAGTCCATACACCTTCCTAATTACCTCTTTTGTTAATACTTCCTCAGGAGTACCATCTTTGTAAACTACTTTATCATGCATTAATATCATATGATCACTGTACGCCGCTGCTATATTTAAATCATGAAGCACTGCGATTATTGTAATGTTTTTATTCTGATTTAACTGTTTTAATTGATTCATTATTTCAATTTGATGATGAATGTCCAAGTGAGAAATAGGCTCATCCAGTAAAATTATTTTTGTTTCTTGAGCAATTGCTCTTGCAACTACCACCCTTTGCCTTTCTCCACCGCTGAGTGCATTGATACTTTTATTTCTAAGTTCCCAAGTGTTTGTCATTTCCATAGCCGTCTTAGCTATTTCTATGTCTTTTTCACTTTCTGAGCAAAACCTAGAAATATGAGGAGTCCTTCCCATAAGAACTATACCTTGTACTGAAAAATCAAATTCTATTTCTGTGCTTTGAGATACAACAGACATTTCCTTAGCTAATTGTTTTGGTTTTATTTGATATAATTCCTTTTCATCAATGAAAATCTCACCTTTATCCATATTAAGTGATTTGGATAATATCCTTAAAAGAGTAGTTTTACCTGATCCATTCGGACCTAAAATGGTATAAAATTTCCCTGTTTCAATATTTATGTTAATGTCCTTTAATACTTCTTGATCAAAAGAAAAACTTAAGTTATTTATATGTATCAATCAAATCATCTCCTTCGGAGCTGCAATATTAATGACTTCAGAAGGATACTTTCCTTCTGAAATGTCATTAAATCGCCTTCTTCTTCGTTTTATATAATAAGTATACGAAAAATGGGACTCCGAAAATAGAAGTAATAATTCCAACTGGTATTTCGGAAGGTGGCACTATTGCCCTTGCAAGTGTGTCACAAATTATTAAAAATGCTGCTCCGAAAAGCGCAGAAAAAGGAATAACAACTCTATTATCAGATCCAAAAATCATTCTAATAGCATGGGGCACTATAAGCCCTACAAAACCGATTATTCCACTTACAGATACAACTGCCGCTATCATTAACGTACTTATTACAAATATATACTTTTTAAATCCATTTACATCAATGCCAAGACTTCTTGCACTATCTTCTCCAAGCATCATTACATTCAGGTCTCTTGCAAATGTAGATATAAATATAATTGATGGAACTACAATAATAAATAGTAACCCAACCTCATTCCAGCCAGCCGTTGAGAAACTTCCCATAGTCCACATAACTATTTTCTCAATATTATCTCTATTGAAAGTCATCATTAATGAAATAATAGAGGATAATAGATAATTTATAGCAACACCTGCAAGAAGAAGCGTAGTAACTGGAACTTTTGTGCCAACTCTAGCAATATTATATACTAAATATGTAGTTATTATCGCCCCTACAAAAGCACTCATTGCTATCATACTCATTCCAAACAAATGACTTTCTTTCAAAAACACCATAGTTATAGTTGCCCCAAGCGCCGCACCAGATGAAACCCCAAGAACAAATGGGTCCGCCATTGAATTTTTAAAAATCCCTTGAAATGAAGTACCAACCACTGAAAGTGCTGCTCCTACGAGACATGCTAAAAGTATCCTTGGCAACCTTAAATTTAACAATATAATCAGAGATGTAGCCTTAATACCTTCTAAGGTAATGAAATTATTCACTATTGGAATTTTGCTCATTACAATCAAAGCTGTCTGCTTAAAAGAAATATTTGCCACCCCAAAGTTTGCTGCAGTAATTATTACAATCATAAGTAAAATTAAACCTACAACGAAAATTTTCCTATAATAACTTTTCTTTTCTATAAACGTCATAGTTGTACATCCCCCTTCTATTTGAAAAGTTCAGGATGAATTAATTTAGCCATTTCTTCAAGTCCATCTGCAAGTCTTGGTCCCTGTCTGACAATAATGTTATCGTCAACTTCAAATAATTTTCCATTCTTAACTGCTTTCAAATCTTTGTATCCTGAAGTAGCTTCAATTCCTTTTTTTGAATCAAAGAACTTAGAACATATTAGCAAATCAGGCTCCTTTTCCACAAGCTTTTCTACACTGTATTTCCAACCAATTGCATCATCCGCAGCATTTTTTCCACCAGCTATTCCTATCATATTACCTATAAATGTATCTTTACCTGCTGTGAAATCACCACTCTTACCGTAACCTGCTACATAATACACTGTTGGTTTTTTAGCATTTACTACTTTTTTAGTTATATCTTCAACTTTCTTTTTCATATCTGTTATTATTGTCTGTGCTTTTTCATTGGCATTTACAACCTGACCAAGCTTTGACATTGTATCATATACACCATTAAAATTTTCTTCACCATAAAGTACTATAACTTTCATATTAAGATCTTCTAACTTTTTAACAACATCCTTATCAAAATGAGTTGATGCAATAACCACATCAGGCTTTAATTCAACAATTTTTTCTATATTTGGTTCTAGTAAACTGCCAATAGATGGAGCACTTAGAGCCTCAGTTGGGTAATCATCATAATCACTTCTACCAACTAAAGTTGAACCTTTACCAAGGGCATATATTCCCTCTGTCATATTGGGCGCAATAGTAACTATTCTTTTAGGTTCTTTTTCAATTGTAACTGTTCTATTATATGAATCAACAACCTTTAGTGGATATACAGTAGCTCCTGCTCCCTTTTGCTCAGTACTTTTATCTGTGCTATTCTTAACATCATTACTATCAACCTTTTTACCGCATGCACTAAGTGCAAAACAGATAAAAACAGCTAAACCCATACTTATTATACTTTTTCTTTTAATCATTAGTTACCCCCACAAATTATAATTTATTTTATTTAATTTTAATTTGAATACCGCAAACCAATAAATGAACCTGCGAGGCTCTTGATGCGATATACTGATTTACTCTACCTGCAATGTCTCTAAAAACTCTTGCCATTTTGTATTCTGGTACAATTCCTGATCCAAGCTCGTTAGTTACAACAATTATTTCTTTTGATCTTTTTTCTGCTTCATCAAGAAAATCAACAATCTCCTGCAAAATTCTTTTTTCCATTATATTTATATCATCACACGTAAGATCATCAAAATTATCCCCCGCATAATCAAACATAAGATTTGTAACCATTATTGTTATACAATCGAGTAAAATAGTATCAAATTGTATTTTGCGATTATTAAATACCTGTTTTAAATCCTTATAACCTTCAAAAGTGTCCCATGCTCTCGGTCTTCTTTCTTTATGTTTTTTTACTCTATCCTTCATTTCATCATCAAACGGAATTGAAGTCGCAATATAAAGTACCTTGCCCTTAGTCTCATAGGCTAACTTCTCAGCATACGTGCTTTTCCCACTCCTTGCACCACCTGTTATAAGTACAATGTTTCCCATAATATTAATATTCTCCTTTTTATTTTAATGATATACCCTCGCTCTAAAAAAACGCGAAAATAAAAAAACCACATCTAATCGATGCGGAATAATGCAATTAATTTTCACGTATTGGGTAACCCAATATTATCGTTAATTCAAGCATTTTTTATCCCCCCTCCGAAGATTAAAACTTAAGCATTAGGCAGGTTTACTGGCTTTAGCGTCATCTTACTCTCCAACCTTCTCAGTTTCCCAATGGTTTTTGGATTTCATCCTCTAATACAGTAGCGGTGGGCTGCAATGGATTTTAACCACTTTCCCTTTTAAC
This sequence comes from Clostridium sp., assembly GCF_050717545.1. Lineage (GTDB taxonomy): Bacteria > Bacillota > Clostridia > Clostridiales > Clostridiaceae > Clostridium_AD. Next base: position 29,230 of record NZ_JBOITN010000042.1, on the reverse strand, counting down.
CCTATTTATAGGGCACCTAAAACTATTATTCGATTTTTTGTATTTATACTATTAATTGTACCATAAAAAAACATTAACGCAATAAGATTTAGGTTTATTATTTATCTCCTTAACTTTTATAACTCCATAATTAATTTTATAAAAGTGTTCCCCCTAAGGATCTATAATCATAATATATTATAATTACTTTTTAAAAATTATATATTCAAAACATAGATTACAGCTTATAAAAAAAGGAGTTGTATTATGGAAATACCACAAAACCCATATGAAACCAATTTAGCTCAAAGTGCTAATAGTACATTTATTTTCAAAGTAATTTTAACAAAAAATAAAATTCCACTAGACTTAACAGGATTAAAATTGTCACTAACTATTTTTAAAGCAGATGTTAACTTGATATTAGATTTAAAAAATATAAAAGTTACGGATACTCTAAATGGAAAAGTAACCATAACGTTGCCTACAAAGGAAATTGCTTTGATTAATACTTATAAAGCACAAATATCAATAAATAGTAAAAATACAAAACAAATAAACTTCCCACAATTTACATTTAAATCTATAATAGATAATTTCAAATTACCTTATGCTCATGACTTTAAATTTTCTGATAGGGATACAAATATTAACATAACACCACCTTCTATTAAAGACGTCTCTAAAAATACAACAACAGGACTTCCACTGGATATCTGTAATCTACCCAATAATTATGACCTTAAACACAACTCATTACTTGAAGGAAGTCTACCACAATATGTAATTAATGGTACTTCTAAAACACAGGCAAAAGTAGCCGATATTTCTACAAATGATACAATACAATTTGTTTTTGTAACTGACCTTCATGCTGACGACTATTTAAATTATTATTATCAAATCCAAAATCATTTAAAAGCTGTTATAGATATTCAAAAATATGGTATATTAGATTTCATTGTTATAGGTGGTGATTTTCATTCTGGTGTTTATCCAGATAAAGAAAATCCTAAATCTAAGTTAAGTGACCTTACCAAAATCTTAAATAATTCCAAAGTACCTGTGCTCGTGCTTCATGGCAACCATGATGATAATAGCTATTACGTGACCCCTCCTATAAACCCTGTTATATCTAATATAATAACTAAAAGTGAATGGTTTAACAGAATGATTAGACCATTTATGAATGGAGAAATACATGACACCTCGGATAAAATGAGTCTTTATTATTATAAAGATTTTTATTATAAAAAAATCAGAGTAATATGTTTAGATTCATCAGATTATCCTATAATTATTAATAGTGATGGTACTATGAAATGGCATGGTCAAAATTTCTACGGATTTGGTTCAAGGCAGGTTCAATGGCTTCAAACAGAGGCTCTTAATACACTAGATAGAACCGATTGGTCTGTTATAATACTATCCCACATGGCCACGCGCAATACGAATTTAATGTTTAATAAATATGATCCATATAACGGAAATCTAATTGAAGGGTTGCTTAAAGCATTTATGAACGGCTCTGATTTTACGGGTTCTACATCTGGAGATTATGGTATTTCAATTAATGCAAGCTTTAAAAGCCAAGGCGCTAGGAAAATACTATCTTATGTATACGGACACACTCACACAGATCAAAATAACAAACCCGTTGACTTAGGATGGAATTTCATTAATACATCTTGTTGCTATAGCTCTGGAATTGAGGTAAGAACTAAAAATACAGATAAAGAAGACCTGTGGGATGCAATTGTAGTCGATAAAATTACTGGGGCTATAAATTGCTTCAGGTATGGCTATGGCAATGATAGACAGATATTGTAAAACTAAAAATAATTCAGGAGATGATTTATTTTGAATCCTACCATTATTTTACTATTAATTCTTTCTGCTGCAATATTGGGTAAAGCTAATACAGTTGCTATTGCTACATGTATTTTGCTTATGCTAAAACTCTTAGGTGTAGATAAGTATGTGTATCCCGCTATAGAAAAAATCGGAATGACATGTGGACTTATATTTTTAATAGCTGCAATAATGATACCTATAGCAAATGGCGGTATTACATTTGAAAATATTAAGGGTGTATCCACGTCTTGGTTAGGGCTAACAGCTTTACTTCTTTCATTTTTAACAACATATTTAAGCGGCCAAGGTTTAAACTATCTCACCGTTCAAGGACATAGTGACATTATGCCTGCAATGATAGTAGGAGCAGTTGCAGCCGCCGCTTTTTTAGGAGGAGTACCTGTAGGACCTCTAATTACATCAGGTATGTTGGCTGTATTTTCAAAACTGATTCATAAATAATCTTTTTATAATAGTAGACGCAGTTTTATATCAAACAATCATCAATTTTCTTAAGTTTTATTACATATTTTATCATTTTTTTATTTATACTATATAGTAAAAAAATAAATATAATTATGTAAGGTTGTCTCTAGTATAATAAATAAATCATAAGGGCATAATTTTAATGCAGTTACTCTGAAGGGAATGATGACCTTATGATGTTTAACAAAGTAGAAATATGTGGAGTAAATACCGCAAAATTACCAGTATTAAAAGAAAAAGAAATGAAAGAGCTGCTATTTAGGATACAAAATGGTGAATATGCGTGCCGTGAAAAATTTATTAAGAGTAACTTAAGATTGGTTTTAAGTGTGATAAAGCGCTTCAATAACAGAGGAGAAAATGTAGATGATCTATTCCAAGTAGGCTGTATTGGTTTAATGAAGTCAATTGATAATTTCGATTTAAGTTTAAATGTACGATTTTCAACATATGCAGTTCCTATGATTATAGGAGAAATAAGAAGATACCTACGAGATAATAATTCTATAAGAGTTAGTAGGTCTCTGCGTGATATTGCATATAGAGCATTACAAGTTAGAGATAGGTTGGTTAATGAAAACAGTAAAGAGCCTACAGTAACACAAATAGCAAAAGAATTAGAAATACCCCGCGAAGAGGTGGTATTTGCACTAGATGCTATTCAAGATCCTGTATCTTTATTTCAACCAATTTACCACGACGGTGGCGATGAAATATATGTAATGGACCAAATAAAAGACACTAAAAACTTAGATGACAGTTGGCTTGAGAACATATCAATTAAAGAGGGCATGAAAAAATTAAAAGATCGAGAAAAATTAATTTTAAATTTGAGATTCTTTGATGGAAAAACTCAAATGGAAGTAGCAGATGAAATAGGTATATCACAAGCTCAAGTATCTAGAGTAGAAAAAACTGCATTAAAACACATGAGAAAGTATGTTTAGGGTCCTTAATTTGGGCCTTTTTTTATTTCATTCACCATCTTAATTTACCTTTTGTTGTAATAATAAATAAATTTTCATATATAGTCACTTTTAATTAAATAAATCATACTATATTAATAAGCACTATTTAGGAGGACATCTGTGTTTTTCATGAATTGTTTATTAGATATGATTGGAAATGTTACATTCTTAACAGCTTATATAACTGGGAGTATATCATTCCCCCAACCACTAAGTGCCGAAGAGGAGAAATCCTATTTAATAAAACTTGCTGGTGGCGATTTATTAGCTAAAGGAATCCTCGTTGAACACAATTTAAGACTAGTTGCACATATAGTAAAAAAATATTCCTATCCCGGTAAAGATGTTGATGACCTCATATCCATTGGAACAGTGGGACTGATTAAAGCTATTGATTCATTTGATGCTGAGAAGGGAACAAGGCTTGCTACCTATGCCGCTAGGTGCATAGAAAATGAGATACTAATGCTTATTCGCACTAATAAAAAAACCAAAGGAGAATTGTACTTGCAAGATCCTATTGGAACTGACAAAGAGGGAAACGATATATCTCTCCTCGATGTATTAAGTAGTGATGATGATTCTATTATAGATATAGTAGAAAATAAAATCCAAATTAAAAAACTTTATAATAAGATAAACGTAGTTTTAATGGATAGAGAAAAAATAATTATTCAAATGCGTTATGGTTTACTTGATGGTAACCCTCGAACTCAAAGAGAAATTGCATTAATCTTAGGTATTTCTAGATCATATGTTTCTAGAATTGAAAAAAAAGTACTAAAAAAGCTTAATAAGGAACTAAATAGTTCGAACATTTCTAATAACGTATAAAGAAATATAGGAACATAAAACACAAAGCGAAATGGCACAGCTTCGCTCTTTTCGCTTTTAAATAATTAATTTCACTATATGTAACCTATAAATCTTTCACTAAAATACCGCTTTCTATTCCATTAAATATATCTTTATTTTTATATTGATCTACAATATTCATAAAGCTCTTCATACTTTCATTAAAATATTTATTTTTATAATAAACTATATTAAAGAACCTATCTAAAGCATTTTCTTTACTTTTTATCACATAAATCTGACCATTTTTTATCTCTTCTTCTACTAATCTTGCTGATATGGCTGTAAGACAGTTGTTCTCCATTACAGCTTGCTTAATTGCACTTGGACAAGTTGCTTCCCAGCATATTTTAAATTTCGATCCACAACTTGACATGTAATGCTCAAACAATTTGCGAGTACCACTTCCTTCTTCTCTCATTACAAAGCGCTCATTCTCTAATTCTTTTACTGATATCTGTTTACGTCCTGCAAGTCGATGATTCCTACTGCATACAACAACTAAAGAATCTTTTATAGCAGGAATAGTAACTAACTCATGATTTATAATCTGACCTTCTACAATACCGATATCCAGTTCTGATTTCAGCATTTTCTCCTCAATAGACTTTGTATTATTCACATAAGCAAAGGTATCAACTTTTGGCATTATTTCTTTAAACTGATTCAATAGTGCAGACAAGATACAAGATCCTACCGTTACCGTAGCACCAATACGTATTTTTTCAGAATATCCAATAAACATATTATCTTCTAGTTCATCAAATTGCTTCACTACCATTTTGGCATATATAAGCAAATTTTTACCTGCTTCTGTAATATATAACTTTTTAGAGATTCTTTCAAATAGTAATACCCCATAATGTTCTTCCAGTTCTTTTATGGTTTGACTTACTGTTGGTTGTGATACATAGCATTGTGCTGCCGCAGTACTCATCTTACCGGTTTCTGCCACAGCAATAAAGTATTTCAAGTGCCTTATCGTCATAATTTTCTCTCCCATTTTCATCATTTCCCACTCTATGAATATGCCCGAATCCCAAAATATTTTCTCTTAAAGGATCCTATCCATAGGTTTTACCTATTAATATGATAAAATAATATCATTTTTATAATTATTAAACAAGTGTTATTATAGTAATTATATACAAATATAATATAATCACGGATGTGGAGGTTTAAAATATGGCTACATTAACAATCAGCCCAGATGACGAAAAAAGAGTAAAAGCTCTTGGATTTTTAAACAACAAAGGTACTGATAACTTCTCAGCAAGAGTTATAACCGTAAATGGCGTTCTTAATTCTGCTGAGTCAAAATGTATATTTGATGCTGCTAAACTATTTGGTAATGGTATTATTACTATGACTACAAGACTCACTATTGAATGTCAAGGTATTCCTTATGACAAAATCGAGGATTTTCGCGCATATATTGCAAAAGTAGGTCTTGTTACAGGTGGTACAGGCTCTAAGATACGACCTGTTGTATCTTGTAAGGGAACCACATGCCAATACGGTCTTATTGACACCTTTGCCCTTTCTGAAGAAATACATGAAAGATTTTACAATGGTTACGCTAGTGTTAAATTGCCCCATAAATTTAAGATTGCGGTAGGTGGATGTCCAAATAACTGTGTAAAACCTAACTTAAACGACTTGGGAATAATTGGACAAATGATTCCTAACTTCCATGAAGATAGCTGTAATGGATGCAAAAAATGTTCTGTTAGTGAAGCTTGTCCTATAGGTGCTGCTAAAGTAGTTGATGGAATATTAAAAATCAGTTCTGAGGAATGTAATAACTGTGGCCGTTGTATAGGGAAATGTACTTTTGATGCAATTAAAGATGGAAAACTAGGTTATAAAATATACATAGGCGGAAGATGGGGTAAACGTGTTGCTATAGGCAAGGCATTAAATAAAGTCTTCAGTACTAAAGAAGAAGCATTAAATGTAATTGAAAAAGCAATTCTCTTATATAAAGAGCAAGGTATAACAGGAGAACGTTTCGCACAAACAATTGAAAGAATAGGATTTGAAAATATAAAAAGCCAGTTATTAGATGAAGAATTTCATCTTACTGGTGGTGCTACCTGCTAGTCTTAACGAAAGTTTTATATTATTCATCATAAAAATACCACATTCCTGTTGAATATAGGAATGTGGTATTTTTAATTAAATATCTACTTAATTGAGCTCATTTATTTTAACCTGGCCCTTTTTTTATTATATAAATAGATTTACATTTGAATCTTCAGTTTGGCCTAGGTAATACCCAACTCCACCAATCTTTACTCCGTCAATAAGTTCTTCCTGCGTAATTCCCATTACATCCATAGACATAGAGCACGCAACTACTTCCACTCCACTATCAATTGCTGATTTTATTAAGTCTTCAAGAGAATCTATATTCTTATTTTTCATTACGGAGCGTATCATTTTAGCTCCAAGCCCCATCATATTCATTTGGGAAAGTTTAAGTTTTTTACTTCCTCTTGGCATCATAAATCCAAACATTGAATCAATCATTCCTTTTTTAACAGATACTTTTTCTGGTTTCCTTATAATATTAAGACCCCAAAATGTAAATAATATGGTAACCTTACTACCCATTGCAACGGCTCCATTTGCAATAATAAAAGCTGCAATGGCTTTATCTAAATCACCACTAAAAACTACCATAGTTTTATTATTTTTTTCGCTTATATCTGAGGGAAAAGACCTATTTACCTGAGTTGTTTGGTTATCTTTTTTTTTTATAAAAGCATATACCATACCTTTTTCTTTTCTTAAATCCATTAATTCATTATTTGTTTTAGTACACCAAGCTCTAATATCCTCATAAAATCCAGGATCAGAAGCTGTTACTTTTAATATTTGACCTTCATTTAATTCATCAATACTCGCTTTAACTTGAATTAACGGCCCTGGACAACATAGTCCACAAGCATCAAGAAGTTTATCATAATTATCATTCGCTTGTGTTTCTTTTATAACTTGAGTATCTGGATCTAAACTCTGGCCTTTTGTCTTACCAGCTGCTAAAGTTTTGCTAGGTTTAAAACTTGAAATTGAAACTGATTTATATCCTCCAGTTAAGTTTTTAACCTTAAAATTATTTTGAGTTAAAATTCTTGAGGCCACATAGCCTCTTAACCCTACCTGACAATATTCAATAATTTCTTTATTTTTATCAAGTTCACTTATCCTTTGTCTTAAACTATCTAATGGTATATTTATAGCTCCATCTATATGTCCATTATCAAATTCTATTTCTGTACGAACATCTAATAAAGTTGTATTTTCTCTATCATATTCCATAAACTCATCTGTAGTTAATACATCCATTCTTCCAGCTAACACATTTTGAGCAACAAATCCTGCCATATTTACAGGGTCCTTAGCTGATGAGAAAGGTGGCGCATAAGAAAGTTCTAATTCTGTTAAATCATCAACTGTTCCACCAAGTCTAATAACTGTAGCAAGTACATCTATTCTTTTGTCAACTCCATCATATCCCACACCTTGAGCTCCAAGAATTTTACCTTCATCATTAAAAATAAGTTTTAACGTCATTGTTAGAGCTCCAGGATAATAAGAAGCATGAGATACTGGATGAACAAATATAACTTTATAAGGAATATTAAGCCTTGTTAAAGTTCTCTCATTATTTCCAGTACTTGCTGCTGTAAGTCCAAAAACCTTTAAAATCGCAGTACCCTGTGTTCCTTTATAAGTAGTGTTTAACCCAGCTATATTATCTGCTGCAATTCTTCCTTGCTTGTTTGCAGGTCCAGCCAGTGGCACAGCAGTATTGCTTTTGTTTATAAAATCTATAACCTCTATAGCATCACCTACTGCAAATACTCCCTCTGCGCTAGTTTCCATTTTATCACTTACTAAGATATGACCTTTTGGGCCTACTTTAATACCAGCATCCTTTGCAAATTTAGTATCAGGGAATACTCCTATTGCCAGTATTATTATATCAGCACTTAATTTTGCACCACTATTTAAAGTCATTTCAATACCATTTTCAGTATCTCTAAATGCTTTAACTCCATCATTCAAAATTATTTCAACACCATTATCCGAAATTTCTTTTTCAACATTTAGAACAATATCCGTATCAAAAGGAGCTAAAATGTGTGGCGCCGCTTCTACCAATTTAACATCAAGACCTCTTTCTTTTAAGTTTTCAGCCATTTCAACACCAACATATCCTCCACCAATAACTACAGCACTGTTAATCTTCTTTTTATCCACATACGCTTTAATGTTATCAGTATCTGGTATATTTCTTAATGTAAATATTCTATCACTATTTATACCCTCTATATTAGGTTTAATTGCTTTTGCTCCTGGTGATAACACTAAATAATCATAGCTTTCTTCGTAAGTACCACGCAGCTTACTGTTAACTGTCACCACCTTTTTATTAATATCAATTGCTACTACTTCGCTGTTATTTCTTACATCTATATTAAATCTAGCATTCATACTCTCTGGCGTTTGTACTAAAAGCTTATCTCTATCTTTTATTACTTCACCAATATAATAAGGCAGTCCACAATTTGCAAAAGAAATATATTCATCTCTTTCAAACATAATTATTTCTGCATTTTCATCGAGTCGTCTAAGTCTGGCTGCTGTTGAAGCTCCACCAGCTACGCCACCTACTATTAATGTTTTTTTTATCATTATTATTCCTCCTAGTATTTCATATTTCCATAATATATTTATTAACTCAATATTAAAATTAAATTTATTAACTTCATTATTCTTTCATCTCTAATTTTGTAATTAACTTCAAGTCCGTGTCTTGTGCCCTCTATTATACCAGCATATCTTAACTTCTGTAGGTGCTGTGATACAGTGGATTGAGGAATCTTTAAACAAGTCTGCATATGACCAACATTACACTCACCTTGATCTAGTAGATTTTTTACTATACATAACCTAATAGGATGTGCCAATACTTTTAAAATATTTGTAATTTCACTGTATTTCATATAATTTATATCCATAGATTTTCCTCTTTCCTAAATTTCAATCTGGACCTTAACTAGATAAACTATATCTCCAAGAACCTATTCCACGACTTAAATGGTAAATATTTTTAAAATCATTATTTACCAGAGTATCTACTGCCCTTGGACTTCTGCCACCAGATGCACAATATACAAGTATTGGCTTATCTTTATACTTATCAAGCTCCGCGAGTTTCATAGAAAGAATCTGAACTGGAACTAGTTTTGCTCCTGGAATGTGACCATCATCATATTCCTCTTTAGTTCTTACATCTATTATAATGAGTTCTTTATCCCCATTTATAAGCTTATGTGCTTCTTCTGAACTTACATTCTTAATATTTGAATTAAACATAATTTATACCTCACTTTTATTTATCTTGGCTACATTTATATATCTTAATATTACGATATAATAATATAATAACATATATAAAATAAAAAGCAATAGATGTTTAAAATTATTTTAAATATTTATTTTTACCTTAAATAAAAAAAGATACACGAAATTTACCCGTGTACCTAGTTATTTAATTATTTTAGTTTTTCTCTAGCAACTTCCACTTCAAAACCTGCTACAAAGTTACTTACCTCCTTTAATTTAGTACTTTCTGGAACTGTTTCTGGAATCTCTAACTTCTTGTATACTTCTTTTAATTCAATATTAGTTCCAATTGAAACGTCCTTAATTGTCATATATCCTTTAATATCATCCACATTTATTTTGGATTCAGCTGTTATTTGCTTTGGAAATACTTCAAACACTCCAACCGTTTTGCTTATAAATACTCCCATAAAAAATATGCCTAATACAAATATAATTACAGTTAAAGTTTTCAATGTTTTTTCCCCAATTTTATATTCTAATGCACCTGACTTAGGGCAAGAAAGTACACATGCTTGACAGCTAATACATTCTGTCGATGTTACCGAGTCAGCTTTTGCTACATCAATATTCATTGGGCAACTTTTACTACATAAATTACAATTAATGCATTTATCTTTATCTCTGACGATCTTACTTGGACTAATTTTTGAAACAATACCGTATACTGCACCCATAGGGCAAATGTATTTACAAAAAAATCTATCATAAAGCATTGAACCCACCAAAATAATAACTAATGTTATAGTTCCAATTAAATATTCAGTAACTAAACTCTCATATCCAGCTGTTATATGTCCGTAAGCTGCCCACGGATCATATGGATCCATCCAAAGTCCTGCTATTTTCCATGCAAAATATATAGTAACTACTAAAACAACATACTTTAAATACCTTAAAGGCTTGTCTATGGCTATAGGCATAATAAATCTTTTATGGAATATCTTCTTCCCAATTATCCCAAAGAATTCTTGAAGTGCTCCAAATGGACATATTAAACCACAAAAGCTTCTTCTAAATATTAATGCTAGTACTAAAGTAATACCTAAAAGTACCATTGTACCAGAAAATATTTTCTGCAAAAATGTTCCCCCAAATATCAAACTATAAAATGTTTCCAATGCTCCATATGGACATAATGCGTGTATTGATGGCGCTACTCTTCCCCCTAAAACTTGATGCAGATAAGCTTCTCTAGTAACCATAATAAGAAAAAACGACAATAATACCCATCTTAAATATTTTACATATTTATTGTTTTTCATAATACTCCCCCACCATCATATTTATTATCTCTTTATTTCTTCTAACATTATAAAAAACTCATTTGTATTAATTTCACCTTTTACATATCTGTCTACAAGTGTTATTACTACTGGTTCCTTTACATCCAATCCATCAATTGTTAGTGTTTTTTCTCTAAACTCATCTACACTTATCTCTTCCCTAACATACCTCCCCTTTAATATTTCCATACTTTTTTCAAAGTGGTTGCTTTTACGCCTTTTGTATAAAAGAAAGACTACTAACGAAATTATTATAAGTATAACTAAAATAGATAATATATATGAACCGTAAAAACCATACCCCATATAACGCCCATGCCTCATATCATCATTCCTTTCTACTACTTTCCATAATAATATCATTTAAAAAAGATTAAAATGTGGACTAATTGTGACAAAACAAAAAAATAAATCCACCTATCTCACAGGTGGATTTTTTACTAAATCTTCAGAAATTTTATTTTAATTTGTGTCCCTATATTTATTTCACTTTCTATTTCAAGCTCGCAATTTAAGATCTTAATTAGATGTTTAGCAATAGAAATACCTAATCCTGTCCCTTTAGCTGAATATTCTCTAGCCTTATCTGCTTTATAAAATCTTTCACCGATAAAAGGAATATCCTCTTTACTAATCCCTATCCCATGATCAATTATTGTTATTGAAATATTTCCCATAAAACTTATAACTAACTCTATTTTACTACTTTCCGGAGAAAACTTAATAGCATTATCTATAAAAATTATTAATAACTGCTTAAGTTTATCATAATCACTCCAAACCGCCGGCACGTCATCCTCATCAATTAATTCGAGTTCTATATTTTTTGCTTTAGTTATTGGCTTTAATATACGCGATATATCCAAAAGTATTGTTTTGATGTCAATATTTTTAAAATTCAATGCTACTTTCCCAGATTCTAGTTTGCTTAAACTAAGCAAATCCGCTACCAAGGCTTCAAGTCTTTTGGTCTCTTTAATTAGTATAAGGTAATTTTCATGAGCCTCCTGCGCTGGTATTACTTCGTCATATAGCCCTTCAAGATTTCCTCTTATTATAGTTAGAGGCGTTCTAAATTCATGGGACACATTTGCTACAAAATCCTTGCGCATCTGTTCTAGTTTTTTTTGCTGACCAATATTATATTCAAGCCTCGCTGATAATATATCGAAGGAAGTTGATAACTCTCCAATCTCATCTTTTTGGTATATATTTGTTTTAACATTAAAATTTCCACTCGTCATTTGCATAGCCGCTTCATTAATTATTTTAATAGGTTTTGTTATATTTTTAGAAAAATAGAAACTTAATAAACCTGCAATTGCTATTTCACCTAGAAGTGCAGCAATTAGATAAATAAAAAATTTGTCCATAGAACTTGATAAATCTAAAGTAGAAGAATGAACGATAATTACTTCAATTACTTTATTATTATTATTTGTAATTGGAACTGAAATACTTATCATATTCTCTTCATAGTAAGTATTATATCCTTGTATTGATTTTGAATCGCCACCAATTGCACTTGTAATAATCTCTGAATAGACATCTTGAACTTCTGAATTTTTCTCTAAGGCATTTTCATCATTTTCATAAATTGTTCGGATCTCACCCTTTAAGCTAACTAGCCATACTTTTGTGTTATCAAATGAGCTAACTCCCTTTATGATATCTTTATACTCCTTAGTTTCCATATCACTTTCAATATAGGGTTCTATTACAGTTGCCAATTTTTCAGCATGTAGAGTAACATTTTTTTCTTTCATGTTAAATATACTATTCTTAAATATGTTTATTGCAATTATACCTATACATAGGGTGGATATTAGTACTATTAATACAAACCCTGCTGTTAGTTTAGTACTTATACTTTTTTTAATCATAATTAACCTCAAATTTATATCCAAGCGACCATACAGTTTTAATGTTCCAGCTATATTGATTTTCTAGTTTAAGCTTTGCCCTTAGCCTTTTAATATGTGTGTCTACAGTTCTTGGATCTCCAAAATATTCAGTTCCCCATATATTATCAAGTAAATTATCCCTTGAAAGAATTTTATTAGGTGAATTTGCAAGCATCCACAACACCTCTATTTCTTTTTTTGTTAAATTTACAGTACTATCGTCTATCTTAACGGAATAATTCCCTATATCAATTTCAAGGTAATTATATTTAATTACAGTTATCTTTTCGGTTTCACTTGTAACTATTCTTCTAAGAACAGCTTTAACTCTCGCAACGACTTCTCCTGGACTAAAAGGTTTTACTATATAATCATCAGCTCCAGTATCTAACGCCATTATCTTATCACCATCATCACTTCTTGCAGTAATCATTATTATAGGTACATTTGAAGTTTTTCTTATCTCAGTACATACCTCTAATCCATTTCTGTGGGGCATCATAATATCCAAAAGAATAAGCGACGGATTATATTCTGTATTTTTAACTAAAGCTTCATTTCCGTCATATGCAGTTATTACCTCGAAACCTTCTTTAATAAGGTAAGGTTTTATAATTTTTATAATCTCCTCATTATCATCCGCAACTAGTATCTTCTTCCCCATAACTTTCCCTCCAATAATAATTTAACAAATTATATCATTTATTAAATTATACCATTTATCAATCAGTGTATTGTGTACTAATTGTGGCAAAACAATAAATTTTATTTAACGACATTTCAGAAGGAAAGTCTCCCACTTCTATAAGTGGGAGTTACATACCCTAACAAATAGAAAACTTCAAGGGGAATATAAATCTCCTTCTGAAGTCGTTAATGTTTCAGCTCCGCAGGAGATGATTTAATATAAATGACACAAAAATAACACTTTTCAAATCTATAATTTTGTTATTATATACGTATACCAAATAAAAAGTGATTCGAGGAGGAATAAAAATGAAAAGCAAAAAAATAGCAATTGCATTGACTTTAACATTAATACTTGGAGCTACAGGTACAGTATTTGCCGCAGAAACCTCTGGTGATACTAAAACTACGACAATTCACCAAGCTTTAGGAATGGCCCGAACTACAGGACTTAGAGGATATGACTACGTAACTTCTGTTCTTAAAGACAAACTAGGATTAACAACCACTCAAATAACAGATGAGCTTAATTCTGGAAAAACGGTATATGAACTTGCTAAGGAAAAAGGTATGAGCGAAGAAAACTTTAAGGCTGCTCTACTTACAGAAAAATCCAAAGCAGTAGATACTGCTGTAACAAAAGGTGCTATTACAAAAGAAGAAGGTGCTACTTTAAAGGAAAATTTAAAAACTAACGCAGAGTCTTGCACAGGTAATTTTGGTCAAGGAAATAAAAATTCAAATGGAACAGGTAATGTTCATCGAACAAGTAATACTCATGGGAATGGTGGCGCGAGGATGGGCAGTGGAAGAGCATTTTTTAAATAAAATCACTTATAGTATTATATAATCTAAATAAAGAACATGCTAACTTAACTGGTAGCATGTTCTTTATTAATTTTACCTCTTTTAATAAATTAATTACGCACTTATATTGTTAGATTAACATATTATGATACAATAATAAATAAAACTTTTATATATTATAAAAGTAAAGGGGTAATTATGAGAAATAATTTTTTAAGAATATTCAGCATTATCGTTATCATTTTAAACATAATAATATTTTCAGTGTTTAGCTATTATTTATTTTATATATGGAAAGATAACAGTTTATTCCCTTTCATAGTTCAAATATTTTTTGTTTTTGACATACTATTTTCAATAGGTATTTACCTTAAGATGACCAAATCTTATAGAAACATAGAAAAAACACTTGAAACAGCATATTTATCAGGTTTTGAAGCAATGGCGGCATTAGTAGATGCTAAAGATTTTTATACAGGAGAACACTCAAAAAATGTTTCAAAATACGTGTCTATCTTTTGTAATAATTTAAGTTGTGGCAAAACTACCAAAGAGAGAAAAGATAAAGTTAAAATTTCAGCAGCTTTTCATGACATAGGAAAAATTGGTGTCCCTGATACCATACTAAAAAATCCTGGAAAATTGTCTTATTCAGATTATGAAATAATGAAAACCCATCCAGTTATAGGTGCAAATGTTATAAACAAAATAGAAGGATTTTCTGAAATCAGTACTATAATACGTCATCATCATGAAAGGTGGGATGGAGCTGGCTATCCTCATGGATTAAAAGGAGATGAAATACCATTTGGATCTCAAATAATTTCTATAGCTGACACCTTTGATGCTATTACTTCTGACCGAGTATATAGAAAGGGCCAAAGCAAAGAAGTTGCATTAAATATATTAAAGTTGGAAAAGGGAAAACAATTCAATCCTGAATTAGTAGATATTTTTATTAAAAGCATTAATAGTGCTAAAAATTAAAAAATATTATTATTTACTACTTAATGATACTCGTGTTTTTTATGGTCAAATGCCGATAACAATAGTATAATTATATGTAGTTTAAGTATAAATATAATAAAATTAATCAGTGTACAAGAAAATGCACTAGATATATAAAGGAGTATTACATATGAGTAAATATTGGAGCGATACTACAAAGAAAATTGAACCTTATACCCCAGGTGAGCAACCTAAAGATAGGAAATATATTAAATTAAACACTAATGAAAATCCGTACCCACCTTCTCCAAAAGTAATTGAAGCAATTAAACAAGCAGCTAATGAAAACCTTCAATTGTACCCTGACCCAAACAGTGATGATTTTAGAAATAAATTATCAAATTATTATAAATTATCACCAACCCAAGTTTTTGTAGGAAATGGTTCGGATGAGGTGTTGGCTTTCTCTTTTCTGGCATTCTTTAGCAAAGAAAAGCCTATATTATTCGCAGATATAACCTATAGTTTCTATGAAATTTATGTTAATCTATTTAAACTAAAACACAAATTAATTCCACTAGACGATAAATTTGATATACCCCTTGATTCCTTTTGCACTGAAAATGGTGGAATTGTAATAACAAATCCAAATGCACCAACCAGTAAATATATACCTGTGGAATCATTAAAAAAAATAATAGAATACAACATAGAGAGTGTTGTTATAATAGACGAAGCTTATATAGATTTTGGTGGAGAATCTTTAGTTGATTTTGTAAATGACTATCCAAACCTATTAATTATTCAGACACTTTCTAAATCAAGGTCACTTGCAGGCTTACGTGTTGGTCTTGCTTTTGGACACAAGGATTTAATAGAAGGTCTTAATAAAATTAAAAATTCAATAAACTCTTATACCATTGACCGACTTGCTTTAGCCGGCGCAAAAGCATCTTTTGAAGATGAGGCTTATTTTCAGAGCATTCGCTTAAAAGTTATGGATACAAGAGAGTTTGTGATCCCTCTTCTTAGAGACTTAGGATTTATTGTATTAGAATCAAAAGCTAACTTTTTATTTACACGCCACAATACAATTCATGCTAAAATAATATTTGAGAAGTTAAGAAATAACGGTATTCTCGTTAGATATTTCAATAAACCTAGAATTGATAATTTTTTAAGAATAAGTATAGGCACTGATGAAGAAATGAAAGTTCTTATAATAGAATTACAACATATTATCCAAGAAATAAAAACATCAATTTAATATGAAACTTAAATCTTATCTAAATACATTATTAGCTTATGCTAATATAATATTGTAATATATTATATTAGCATAAGCTAATTTTTATTTTTTTTACCTTATTAAGACCAGTTAATCCTATTGCACCCGTATCATTTTAGCTTGTACTTTATTGGAATATAAACAAGTACTCTAACTAGTAATAACTTCGTATTTCCCCTCATATATATCTTATAAAGGTCATAATTAATTAAGATAAAAAATGAAATATTTCGGGCTGTTGATTTGATGGTTTATCAGTACTAGGGGATTTAAGATGTATTGAGTCGTAAATATTTCCGAATTCACTATTATAAACCGTAGGAGGAATAAAGATGAATTACAAAGGAGTAGATTTTAAAGATAAGAATAATGTGACAAATAAAAAAATATATTTTTTAAAACATGCTCTTAAAAAAAATAGTAATGTCAGAATATCTTTAAGTATTTTCACATTACTCATTATTTTTTTATTAGGCATGGTTTTACCTAAAAATGTTCAGGCAAACAGTGAAGGAAAATATCAAAACCACTTCTATGTTAATGTTTTAAATAATGTGTTATCTGTAATTAATTACTCAAACAAAAAAACCCAGTCAACTAGCTATGAAAATATCATGAAAATAGAAGTTTTATCATACTTAGGAATAGACACCTCTAATCCTATATCAATAATAACAAAACAAATTGCATATTTGGATAACAATGAAAACAGCACCGATGGAAGCGATGGTGTAGAAAAAATAAAAGCATTTATTCTTAATCCCTTTAATTTAGATGATAAACAGGTAAGTAAATCTGACGATAAAGCTGAAGATCCTAATGTAATTGCAGATCTCTATAATCCTAAATTGAAACAAATCATAAATAAAGCCGAACCACGAGTGCTTATATATCACACTCATACTTGTGAAGCTTATCGCACCTCAGACAAGGAAACATATAAAACTACCAATAGTTTGGATACAACAAGAAGCGTATGTGCTGTAGGAGATGTAATATCTAAGGAACTAGAAAGTAAATATGGAATTGCAGTCATACATGATAAGACTGTGCATGATAAAGGAGATTATAATAATGCCTACAAAAAATCCGGAGTTACTTTAGATAAATATTTAAAGGAATATGGAGATTTTGATTTAATTATAGATATACATAGAGATAGTGTAGAGAATAAAAATTCAGTATTGACTAAAATAAATGGTGAAAATGTTGCTAAGATTCAATTTGTAGTAACAGATGCAAATCCTAGATATGCCAAGCAGAAAAAACTAATAGATTCCATGATAGGAATATCAAATAAATTATATCCAAATCTTTTAAGAGACCACCCAATCTATCCTTATCATAGGGGAATAGCCTTTTATAGTCAGGATAAAAGTAACAATGCATTACTAATTGAAGTAGGCACCTATACTAATGATATTAGTGAAGTAAAAAATACTGGTAAGTATTTATCAAGAATCATTGCAGAACAATTAAATGGCAAAAAGTAAATAATTCTTATATGTATTCCCATTCTCGCTCTATTACTATTTTTGTTTATTGTCAAATGACAATAACAAGAGTATAATGAAAATGAGTTCAAATGCAAATGATTTGCATTTAGAAGGCGAGGAGGTATTTATATGTTAAGAACAAATAAAAAATTATTATTATTCTCTATTATTTTTTCTGTTGTATTTTTTTCTTCATGTGGTGTCGATAAAAAAACTAATGATACAAATATAAAAGAGAAAATTAGTATCGCTGTGTCTATAGTTCCACAAGAAACGTTTGTAAAAGCGGTTGGGGGAGATAAGGTTGATATTGTCACAATGATACCACCTGGAAAAAGTCCAGAAAACTTTGCACCTAATCCAGAGATAATGGAAAAACTCAGTAGTGCTTCTGTATACTTCACTATAGGTGTTCCTACTGAAAAAGCAAGCATATTGCCTAAAATAACAGATTTTAATAAAGATATAAAAATAGTGAATATGGCAGAGTCAGTTTCAAAAGTTTATCCTGAAAGAAAATTCACTTCTAGAGAGAGAGACCCTCATATATGGCTTTCTCCTAAAAGAGTAAAAGTTATGATTCAAGAAATAGTAAAAGAGCTATCATTAATAGACCCTTCTAATAAAATCTTTTATGAAACAAATGGGAAGGACTATATAAATAGCCTTGATAAACTAGATACTGATTTAAAGGATTCTATGTTATCTTTAAAGAAAAAGGCGTTTGTATGTTATCATCCAGCTTTTGGATATTTTGCAGATGAATATGGACTTGAGATGGTATCACTTGAACACGAAGGAAAAGAAGCAACTATAGAAGACTTTCAAAACACCATAGATTTTGCTAAAAAAGAAAATATAAAGACTGTATTTTATCAAGCAGAGATAGATAGTAAGCAAGCTAAGACTTTTGCTTCAGAAATTGACGGCAAGGCTGAAATAGTAGACCCACTTTCTGAAGATTATATAAATAATTTAGAGAAAATGGCGAAAACTTTTAAAAAAGCAATAGAGAGGGATTAAGATGAATGCAATTGAAATAAAGAACTTAAGCATAGATTATGAAAATTTAAATGCATTAAAAGATATAAATATTACTATAAAAGATAAAGAATTTATTGCAATTTTAGGACCGAATGGAGGCGGTAAATCAACACTTTTAAAAGCAATATTAGGATTAATTAAACCGACATTAGGAGAAATAAAAGTATATGGTAGGAATCCAGAAAATAAAAGAAATTCTATAGGATACGTGCCCCAATTCACAAAATTCGAAAAAAATTTCCCTATAGAAGTAATTGATGTGGTGCTTATGGGAAGATTAAAATTTGGAATGAATTTTTTCCATAAGTATACTAAAGAAGATATAGAATTTGCTAATAATATAATGAGTATGTTAGAGATTTATGAACTTAAGAATAGGCAGGTAGGACAGCTTTCTGGTGGGCAGATGCAAAGAGTATTAATTGCAAGGGCCCTTTGTACGGAACCTAAACTTTTACTTTTAGATGAACCAACTGCAAGTCTTGATGTTCAATCAAAAACTAGTATTTACTCATTGCTTAAAGATCTTAATAAAAACATGACTATAATAGTAGTGACTCATGATACCGGCTTTGTTTTTTCTTATGTAGATAAAATAGCTTGTTTAAATCAAAAGTTATTTTATCATGGAGAACCTGAACTTGATAAAGATATAATGGATAGTGTTTATGGATGTCCAGTAGATGTTATATCTCATGGTGATATACCTCATAGAGTGTTTAGAAACCATCAGGAGGAAAATTAGATGATAAATGCTATTTTAAAATATACATTTTTGCAACACGCCATAATCGGAGCAGTACTTGCAAGCATAATATGTGGCATTATTGGAACAATAATAGTTGAAAAAAAGCTTGTGATGATGAGTGGTGGTATCGCACATGCTGCATTTGGTGGAGTAGGGATGGGGTACTTTTTAAAAATAGAACCCATAATAGGTGCACTAATTTTTACTGTAATATCTTCTTTTGGAATAGTTGAGATAAAAAGAAGATCAAAAGTAAATACTGACACTATCATAGGAATGTTTTGGTCATTAGGTATGGCGCTTGGGATTATATTTATTTCTCTTACTCCCGGATATCCTCCAGATATCTCTTCATATTTATTTGGAGATATACTTACAGTTTCTAAAGTAGACCTTTATATAATGGCAGGTTTAGATTCTGTTGTTATTTTTATAGTAATAGCATTTTTTAATAATATAAAAGCCTATCTATTTGATGAAGAATTTTCTATGGTAGTTGGCATTAACGTTAAATTAATGGAGTATATAGTATTTCTACTTATAGCATTTAGTGTAGTAGTACTTATAAGGGTAGTAGGCATAATACTTATAATTGCACTTTTAACAGTTCCGCCTACAATTTCTAAAATATTTACACGTAATTTAAAAAAAATTATGGGGCTTTCTATTTTATTTGGTGTATTATTTTCACTATTAGGACTTTTTGTATCATATAAGATTCATATTGCTTCTGGAGCATCTATAATAATTGTCGCGGTGTGTACTTATATTATTTTTTTTATAAGTACTAAGTTATTAAGAGGGAAAGCAAAACCTAAAATATGATATAAAAAAATCGAACTAAAGCTCCAAAAGAATAAAAATATTCTTTTGGAGCTTTAGTTTAAATTTTGACTATATATTATTATTCACAGTGTCCTTCATGTTCATGCTCCGTACAAACACTTCCTGTTGATTTTAATTCACCATCTATATATTTTTGTACTGCATCATTACAAAGACCCTGGACACCTACAACAACCTCAATACCGTTTTCATTAAATAACTGTTGTGCTGTTTCACCCATGCCACCTGCAATAATAATATTTACATTTAATTCTTTCAAAAACACAGGTAAATATCCTGGTTTATGACCTGGATTTTTAACAAATTCTTTATTTGATCCCGTAGCTTTTTCTACATCATATATTGTGAACCCTTCACAAAAGCCAAAATGTCCGCTTACATTTTCCCCTTCGCTTGCTACTGCAATTTTCATATTGACTACCTCCTTATAATTAACAAAATCAATTACTTTTTGAGTCAAACTCTTAAATTTTCCATCTAATTCTTCACTTATATTATTGTTTTTATTATTTATAACATCTATTATTTCTTTACTCATTGGGAGTTCTCCAATAAGTTCTATATCCATTTTACTTAAAAAGTCTTGTGTATTACTGTTATCAAAAATTCTTATTTCCGTTTTGCAATCAGGGCAAACAATATAGCTCATATTTTCTACTAGTCCGATTACTTTAATATTCATTTTCCTTGTCATATTAATAGCTTTTGCAACTATCATAGACACTAAATCTTGAGGAATAGATACCATTACTATGCCATCAATTGGGAATGACTGCATAGCTGTAAGAGCTACATCTCCAGTACCAGGTGGCATATCAATAATTAAATAGTCAAGTTCTTCCCATAATACATCTGTCCAAAACTGTTTAACCGTATTTGCTATAACAGGACCTCTCCATATTACTGGTTCCTCCTCATCTTGAATTAATAAATTAAGAGACATCACCTTAATACCATCTTCTGTTGTTACTGGTACAATATATTGTTCCGTTTGCGTCGCTCTTTCATTACCTAAATTCAACAATTTTGGTATGCTTGGGCCAGTAATATCAGCATCCAGTATTCCTACTTTAAATCCTTTTTTATTTAGTTCTTTAGCTAATAAAACCGAAATTGTTGATTTGCCTACTCCACCTTTTCCACTCATAACACCAATTACTTTCTTAATATTATTTAGAGGGTTGTTTTCCATCTTAAAAGGATCCTCATAAGTACATTTTTCGTTTGACTGATTTGAATTATTATCTGTCACTAAAATTCCTCCTTTATGGTATCATTAAAATTTACTAATTTTATATTACTCCTATTTTGTATTATTGTCAAAAGCCAATAATACATTAATATACTGTAAACTCTTCAAAATAAAGGATTAATTAATATATCATTTACACCATTTCTTACAAAAATCAGCTTTTTTTGCACATGTAATCTTTTCAGACCCACACTTTGGACAAATATTCTTGTCCTGTTCATAATTTATATCATATATATTAGCGCAATTAAAGCATTTAAATTTGCATAATCCCGTTCTATAATTCCCCCCACTTATTCTTATAGCCTTTCCTTCGGTTAAAGCAATAGCTATTTTTTTTCTTGCACTGTCTATAATATTTTGAAAAGTTTGTCTTGATACTTGCATTTTCTCTCCACACTCTTCTTGATTTAGTTCCTCAATATCCTTAAGTCTCATTGCCTCAAGTTCTTCGACTTTTAAAACTATTTCTTGAATTTTACATTTAGGTTTTCCCCAAGGAACAAAATATGTGTCTTCTGGAAAAAACTCTACTCTTCTAAATTTTATTGGTCTCGACATTTTTATTCCTCCTGCATGACTATTTATGTTACCTGTATTATTGTATAAAAATTTTTCTCCGAATTGTCGTTTTATTTCTTTAGCTGCTCTTTTTCCCGTACAATGGGATACCCCTATGATTTTTATATCTTTTTCCTTCAAAAAATTAATTATTTTATTTAGTCTTTGCTCATCTGCTTCTAATAAATGAGTTCCCCCGATTACACCATAGATTGGCATCCCTGTACGTTCTATAATTGTCTTTAAAATATTAACTATCCCTACATGAGAACATCCTACAACAAATAAACCACTTTTACCCTTTAATACTAATACTATTTCATCGCAAAAATCATCTAAAATATATTTTTCATCTTGTTTAATTTGAAATCTTTTGTTGGGTAATTCAAATTTATTATTTCTTTTAAAATTAGTAAATACCATTATATTTTCAGTAATATAATATTGTTATTTTTAAATTCATTTTAAACACCTACTTTCATATCATTTTAAAGTTAATTTAACCTTTGTTGTTTCTACCATGCCTATGTCTATGACAAATACAATTATCACAATTTTCTCTGTCGTCAAAATCACTGCATAGCTTATAATCTCCACCTTCTATTTTTAATATTTTACCATTTACTAAAGCATCTGCTATTTTTTTACGAGCATCATCATATGTTCTTTGTAATGTAGAACGAGCAACTCCCATAATATTTGCACTTTGCTCTTGATTTAAACCTTCTAAATCTATTAACCTTATAGTTTCATATTCCTCTACTGTCATAATTATTGATTCATTTACTGTTTCCACTAAATCAATAGGACCAAATTTAACAATTTCAGGCAATGTACAAACTCTTCTCCATTTTTTAGGTCTTGCCATTATTTAATCTCCTCCGTATTGTTATTTATATAGTAAAAAACTATACCCATTACAATTATTATATCGAATTTTGGGTATATATCAATAAGTTTTATGGTTATGACAAAAAATAAAAGCGCCGAAACTTTCTTCTAAGCGCTTTAAATTCTTAAGTGCAATCATTACACCATTTTTTACAAACATTTGCTTTTTTAACACAATACACTTTATCTGAACCACAATCAGGACAAATATGTTTGTCTTGCTCATAATTTATATCATATATACTATCGCAATTAGAACATTTACTTTAAACCAATTCTTTCTCCCATTATTACATTCCATAAAGTTTAATTACTTTGTCTTATTATTTTCTAATAATTTATTTGCCTTTTTATTATTTCTATAATATTGTAATGCAATAGCATATTCAACTCTTTTACTTTGCATTTTACATCCAATTTCATACGGTGTTTTTATATCTCCCATAGAATTATAATTATTAGCTTGGCAACCTCCACTACAATAGAATCTTGCCCAACATTTTTTACAGTCTGGTTTACTATATATATTAGCTTGTCTAAAAACACTTGGCATTTCCTTATTTTTAATACCCTCAAACACATTTCCCATAAGAAAACTCGTATTCCCTACGAATTGATGACAAGGATATATATCTCCTTCTGGAGTTACTGCAATATATTCAAAACCAGCTCTACAACCTGATATTCTTTTATATATACATGCTCCAATTTATTTCACATGTTATTTTAGAGTTTAAATGAATGTTTTATAATATTCCACATATCCTCAATAGCTTTTTCAGCTATACTCTCTTTATAACAAGTAATTGGCTTTAACTCATTTATAGATTTCATAACCACATCATCATATGGAATTTTACCAACTATTTTTAAACCTTTACCGTGAACAAAATCTTCTATTTCTTTAGAAACTTCTTCATTTATGTCATATTTATTTATACAAACCATAGTAATAACTCCACTACTCTCTTTAAATCTCCAAGACCTGATTTTGTAGGTTCTGTAACAGCGAGTACCGCATCACTTCCTGTAACTGATGCTATAACAGGACACCCAATACCTGGTGAACCATCTAATATAGTTAATTGTTCATTATTACTAAATTTTTTACCATTTTTCCTAATAAGAGTTACTAGTAATCCTGAACCATCACTACCTATGTCCATTTCTGCTCTCGAAATTATACCTTTATCTAACTTAGTAATAAATGTTACTGCTGTTTTTTCTGCCTTTAATTTTATAGCATTATGTGGACATACTAATGTACAAGCACCACACCCTTCGCAAGCAAATAAGTTTATTTTACAATTTTCTATTGCTTCGAATTTACATACAGTCTCACATTTACCACACTTAGTACAAAGTGATTCATTAATTACAGCTTTTTTACCACCTATAAATTCACTTTTTTCAATATCTTGTCCTTTGTAAAACATATAAAGATTAGGTGCATCTACATCACAATCTATTCTTGTTACATCTTTAGCAAGTTCAGCAAGTGCTGTTGCAATTGTAGTTTTACCTGTTCCACCTTTACCACTTAAAATCACTAGTTCCACAAGAAGTACAATTAGCTTTATTTATAATTGGGTACTCTACCATAACCTTTTCTGTTTTATCTACTTCAGGTTTTAAAAATAAGAAGCCATTTGGTTCTTCAACATCGCAATCTATATAATTAGCCTTTTTTTCTATAACTTTAACTTCACCACTATTACCTCCAATATTTTTATTTCCTTATGTATATTGGCATTTGCCACTTTAACTATTTATTTTACTCTTATTATCAGTTATTGTCAAATGCTAATTACATTTATATTTATGTTTAAGCTTCAATTACTCAAATAAAATAATAGACTGTACAATTATCTATATGAGATAATTGTACAGTCTGTTGAATAATAAAGCATATAGATTATAATTCTTTGTCATCCTGCGTAGTATTCAATTGATTATTTATTGTATTAAGTCTATTTTCAATAATAGTTTTTTCTTGCGCAAGTAAATCACTTTGACTTACAGCACTCATTGTATTATTAAAACTATTACCTCCAAAACCTCCTCTGCAACCAATTCCCATACCTAACCCTCTATTTACTCCTAAACCTCCATTTAATCCTAAACCATTATTAACATTACAAAATCCCATTCCTCTTCCTGTTCTTGATCCCATTCCCATTGGACCTGTACCATTTCTTCCAGCCATTAAAAACATCTCCTCTTTTCTATTTTGGGTATATACCCTTTACAACTTCTATTATACTCCGTTTTGGGCATATGTCAATAACTTTATTGTAATTTATTTAATTTTAGATCTTATGAATATAAAACAAATTAAAACTAATACGCATCAATACATGATTTTAATCAAACAGAAAAAGCCTACCCAATAGATTTCTCTATTAAATAAGCCTTGTGAAATGTTGTTAAACCTAATGCAAATATACTATATCCGCATTCAAATATTCTATTTCAGCTTTCACGTGTGTAATAATTACTATTAATTTATCCGCCGAAAGCTTAATTATTTGATCCATTATCTGATTTTTAAGCTCTTCCTCTAATCCTTTAAATGGCTCATCCATCAGCATAATTCTTTTGTCATAAGCTAACGCCCTTGCAATTGCTACTCTACGCTTCATCCCACCACTTAGCTGTGCTGGTCTTTTATTCTTAATATCAGTTAATTGCATATCATTCATATAGTCTTTGGCTGTCGTAAGCCCTAGTTCTCTGTCCTTCAAAACCAAACTAATATTCTCAATTGCCGAAAGCCATGGAATCAACCTATCTTCCTGAAACACCATTGAAATGTCCTCTGTAATTTTAACTTCACCTTCATCTGGGTAAGTAATCCCCGCTATCAAATTAAAAATAGTAGTTTTTCCTACCCCTGATGGTCCAAATATACACACTATTCCTTGTTTCGGAAATTCTATAGTCTTATTAGAAATAACTAACTCTCCATTAAATCTTTTACTTACACCCTTAAAGATAATCATACATAATACCCGCCTTTTTAAACAAGAAATTAATTACTTTTACAAACCCCTTTTCAAATAATAAGCTAAGTATTATTACCACTACAGTCCAAGCGAAGATATCAACTGTTTCTAGATAAATTTTAGCATTGTATAAGTTTCTTCCTATAGTTCCTTTAGACATTCCGATTACCTCAGCCGCAATTCCGGCCTTCCAAGCAAAACCTATTCCAACATTACAAGCCGCAGCAAAATATGGCATAACGCTTGGAATATAAACTGCCTTTAACACTCTTCTTTTAGGAATATTAAAAGTTTTTGTCATTTCTAAAAGCTTTATATCCGTATTTTTAATTCCTTCAGACACATTTTCCCATACCATAGGTAATACCATTAGAAATGCTATAAAGGCAGATATTCTATAAGATCTTAACCATATTAGTGCAAGTATAATAAATGATGCCACGGGCGTTGATTTTATGATATTTAACACCGGGTTAAAAAAATAATTAACTATTTTAAACTTAGTTGTAATAACAGCTAGTATAGTTCCTGATACTAACGCCAGTATTAAGCCAACTAATATTCTCATAAATGATATTCCTATTGATTGCCAAAATAACGCCGTAAAAGATAATTCAACTATACGCATAAAAACATTTATTGGAGATGATATTAGAAGCTCTTGATCCACAAACAGGTAAACTAATTGCCATATAAGTAGCCAAATTAATAATACTCCTGCCTTGATTCCAAATTTACTTAATTTACTTTTTACCCTCGTAGTAAAAATCTTCATCAGTTAATTCTCCCCCTACAGTACTCTCTTAAAAATGAATCTACAACCTCTTTATTCTTGTCTAAGAATTCTATTCGAACAATAATGCTTCCCATTACTAGAGCACTTGGATTTTCACCAGATACGTTTTTCCATTCCTTTGTCATATCTAATGCAATCTTAACATTTTTATTTTGCATTAAAACAGATGTTACAAATGGTTGTGGAAGTAATGCGATTTCTATCTCGCCAGCTGCCATTAAAGTCGCAACTTCAGAATGCTCAGCTCTGTATTCCACTTCTACATCCTTTCCAACTATTAGTCCGTTTTGTTCCAACACATAATTTAAAACATACTCTGGAGTTGTTCCTTGACCTGTAGTAATCATCCCAACTACTTCATCGGGTGCACCTGACAAGTTAAATGTATAATCATTAGTAGTTTTACCTAATTCGTTATCCTCCATAAGTTTTACCATTCCCATACCTGTAGGACCCTTTAAAGCTACTACATTTGCTTTGCCGCCAACTATTTCCTTTTTACATCCTGTAAACCCAATAAATAATACAAGTACCAACGCCATAACTTTCTTCATAATAGTCCACCTTCTATAACTCGTTTATATTATTTAAAGCATTTATATTTGCAGTAAATATATAAACAAAAAGCACATGATGTATTTAATACAACTTGTGCTGTTTAAAATTTAAATATATTTACTTAATGTCTTGCAGGGCCAGACATTTTTAATTGTTCTAGTTCACCATTATTATACTTTGAAACTGCTGAACTTATAACTATGTTTCCGCATTTATATGCTTTAATTTCTGCTTTTTCAATAATTTCAAAAGCATTAGGTCCAAGGTTACCTGTAATTATAACATCTACATTTTCATCAACTAATTGATTAGACGCAACAATTCCTGCTCCACCACTAGCTGTTTTACCTTTATTTTCTATAACCTTAATGTCCCCACTTTCTGTTTCATGAATTTGAAAAAACTCACACCTTCCAAACACTATATCTAATAAATCTTCACTAGTTTTTCCTGCTGATGAAATCGCTATTCTCATTATTGCTCCTCCAAATCTTTTACTATACTTGTTACTACTGGCTTAAAAATAAGCTCAAGACTTTCATTTATATCTTCATGTCCACACTCTGATAAATGACTTATACTATTTAACATAGGAAGCTCTGCTAAAAGTTTTAAGTCCATTCCCTCTAAAAATTTATTAGTATTCTCACCATCAAAAAGTTTTATTGCTTTACCACAATCAGGACAAGTTATATAACTCATATTTTCAATAACCCCTAAAACATCAATATTCATCTTTCTTGCCATATTCACAGCTTTCGATACTATCATAGAAACAAGGTCCTGTGGTATAGATACCATTACTATACCATTTATTGGCATAGTTTGCATAACTGTTAACGCAATATCACTTGTTCCTGGAGGCATATCAATTACTAAGTAATCAAGATCTTCCCAAAGGACATCTGTCCAAAACTGCTTAACTACATTCGAAAGCATAGGACCTCTCCAAATTGCAGGATCATCTTCTTTTTCCGTCAAAAAATTTAATGACATAACTTTTATACCATCATAAGTTTCAACAGGTAATATTCCTTGTTCATTGTTAGTAGCTCTTTTACCTTTTAACCCAAGAAGTCTCGGAACACTTGGACCTGTTATATCAGCGTCTAATACTCCTACGCTATATCCAAGTTTCTTTAATTGTTTTGCAATAAGAACAGAAATTGAAGATTTACCAACTCCACCTTTACCACTCATAACTCCAATAAATACCTTTAAAGCTCTATAGACCGTAGCAAGGCCTATATCTTTATATTTTATTTTTTCATATATCTCTTTTGCATTTAAATGAGTTTTATAATTCAAAATAGTTCTAAGTATTAATTGCTTTTGAGACGTAAATTCATGACCATTATTTTTTAAAAGTTTCTTAAAATGATTTAAATCTTCATCCATAAAATCATCCTTTTTCATTTACATTATTCTTACTGTATATGCTCATGGCAAACAGTACCAGTTGATTTTAATTGACCACTTACATATTTTTGTACTGCGTCATCACTAAATCCCTCTGCACCAACCACTACTTCAATACCATTTTCATTAAATAA
>NZ_JBOITN010000041.1:0-97933 GCF_050717545.1 Clostridium sp. | reverse complement strand
AATGTAACGATGCATATTCGGCTGTTAAAATAGCTTTAGCGCTTGCTGATGCATTTAAATGTGGTATTAATGATCTACCACTTGCAATAGTTTTAACTTGGTACGAACAAAAGGCTGTTGCAGATTTGTTGGCATTACTTTCACTTGGTGTAAAAGGAATTTACTTAGGACCAACTTTGCCAGCTTTCCTAAGTCCAAATGTATTACAATTCTTAGTTGACAATTTTGATATTAAACCAATAAGCACACCAGAAGAGGATTTAAAACAAATATTAGGATAATATAAATAAATCACCATAATTGCTTAGATGTTAAGCTATTATGGTGATTTATTTTTATAGAAAAAATTTTAAAAGTTTTAAAAAATATTTTTATTATAATAGTAATATATTTATTTTCATTAGCAGATAATAAAAAATAAAAACATTTACTAAAAACATTGAAGTTTTACTAAAGTTATGATAACCTATACATTATAAGAATTATAAAAATCAATATAATAGGGGGTTCAAAATATGATTAACAAGTTAAAAAATATGTTTAAAAAAGTTTATGATGAAGATGAAGAAAAGGTTTTTTTTGCTCCGGGTAGAGTTAATTTAATAGGAGAACATACAGATTATAATGGGGGTAATGTTTTCCCGTGTGCATTAACTTTTGGAACCTATGCATTAACGAAAAAGAGGAATGATAAAAAGATAAGATTTTATTCTCAAAATTTTGAAGATTTAGGAATAATGGAAATAAATATAGATGAGATAAAATATAACAAAGAAAATGATTGGGCAAATTATCCTAAGGGAGTAATTTGGGCTTTTGATAAAAATGGTATGAAAATAGATAGTGGATTTGATATATTGTTTTATGGTAATATTCCAAATGGAGCAGGATTATCTTCATCTGCATCTATAGAGGTACTTACAGGTGTTGTTCTAGCAGATTTATATAATTTTGATATAAGCATGATTGACATTGTTAAACGGAGTCAGCAGGCAGAAAATGAATTTGTAGGTGTGAACTGTGGTATTATGGATCAATTTGCTATAGGTATGGGTAAAAAAGATAATGCAATACTTTTGGATACAAACACATTAAAATATCAATACTCAAGTATTAAACTTGACGGAGCATCTATAGTCATAGCAAATACGAATAAAAGACGTGGACTTGCTGATTCTAAATATAATGAAAGAAGATCTGAGTGTGAAGTCGCGCTTAAAGATTTGCAAGTAGAACTTAATATAAATTCTCTTTGTGAAATAAATGAAGGAGAGTTTGAGAAAAATAGACATCTTATAAAAAATGAAGTAAACGCACGACGTGCAAAACATGCTATTTATGAAAACCAAAGAACTTTAAAGGCTGTTAAAGCGCTTGAAAATAAAGATATAGAGCTATTTGGAAAGCTTATGAATGCATCACATGTGTCACTAAAAGATGATTATGAAGTTACAGGAATAGAACTTGATACTTTGGTTGAGATTGCATGGAGAATGCCAGGGGTTATTGGTTCAAGAATGACTGGAGCAGGTTTTGGTGGATGCAGCGTTAGTATTGTAAGGGATGAATTTGTAGAAGAGTTTATTAAAAACGTTGGAGAAGAGTATAAAAACAAAATAGGACACGAGGCAGAATTTTATGTAGCACAAATAGGTGACGGTGCAAGAAAACTATAACAGCATTGAAAATGATAATTAACCCAAAGGGAGGTTATAATATGGAAGTTAATATTTCTATAGAGGTACAAAAGCTACTTTATTATGCAAAACAAAAGAATTTAATAAAATCAGAGGATCTGATATATACAAAAAATAGAATGCTCGAAGTCTTATCTTTAAATGAAATTTCAAGTATTATAGTAGAAGATAAAGAATATGCATTGCAACCAGCTTTAGATAATATAATTGACTGGGCTTATGATAATAAAAGAATAGATGACAATGGAATAGTTTCTAGAGATTTGTTTGATACTAAAATAATGGCTTGTTTAATAGGAAGACCATCAGAAATAATAAGTGAATTTGAAAGACTATACGCACAAGATCCTAGTAAAGCAACTGATTATTATTATAATTTGTGTATTAATTCAAACTATATAAGATGGGATAGGGTACAAAAGGATTTAAAGTGGAAATCCCATACTAAGTATGGTGATATTGATATTACTATTAATTTATCTAAACCTGAAAAGGATCCTAAGGCAATTGCAATGGCTAAGAATTTAAAAACAAGTTCTTATCCAACATGTTTGCTTTGCAAAGAAAATGAGGGTTATGCAGGTAGAGTAAATTATCCAGCTAGGGGCAATCACAGAATTATACCTGTTGAATTAAATAAGGATAATTGGTTTTTGCAATATTCTCCATATGTCTATTATAACGAACATTGTATAGTACTTAATGGTCAGCACGTGCCAATGAAAATATGTAAAGATACGTTTAAAAGACTATTAGATTTTACGCAGAAGTTTCCACATTATATTATAGGATCTAATGCTGACCTTCCAATAGTTGGAGGCTCCATACTAAGTCATGATCATTTTCAGGGCGGTAAATATGAGTTTGCAATGGCAAAGGCAAAAACCTTAGAAGAATTTAAGGTGGATGGTTTTGAGGGAATAACTCTTGGTAGGGTTAAATGGCCTATGAGTGTTGTTAGAATAAATGGTAATAATAAAGAAACTCTTATTAATTTAGCAGATTATATTCTAAATGCTTGGAAGAAGTATTCTGATGAGAGCGCTAATGTAATAGCATTTACGGATGATACTCCTCATAACACAATAACTCCTATAGCTAGAAGAAGAGGGGACGCTTATGAGTTAGATTTAGTTCTAAGAAATAATAGAACATCAGAGAAGCATCCGGATGGGATTTTCCATCCTCATAAAGAATTACATCATATAAAGAAAGAAAACATTGGTCTTATTGAGGTTATGGGACTTGCTGTTTTGCCAGCAAGACTTAAAACAGAAATAAAGGAACTTAGTTATTACTTATTAGATAAAAGCAAAATTGATGAACTAGATAATAACGCTAAGTTAAAAAAACATAAAGATTGGACATTATTATTAGCCCAGAAATATTCAGATATAAATCAAACAAATGTAGATGAAATATTAAGAAAAGAAATAGGGATAGTATTTTTAGAGGTATTAGAACATTCTGGTGTATTTAAAACTGACGAAAATGGGATAAAAGCATTTAATAAATTTATAAATAGTTTATAAAAATCAAAAGGGCGAGTGTGAAGATTATGGTAACAATAAAGGATATAGCAATCGCGTCAGCGGTATCGATTGCTACTGTGTCTAGGGTTTTAAATTTTGATGAAACATTAAATGTAACAGATGCCACAAAACAAAGAATATTCGAAATGGCGGAAAGTTTAAATTATGTAAAAAAGAAGGAAAGAAATAGTAAAAAAAGTGTTTATAAGCTAGCGATAGCAAATTGGTATACTGAAAAAGAAGAAGTATTAGACCCATATTATTTATCTATAAGAATAGCTATAGAGAAAAAA
Source organism: Clostridium sp. (assembly GCF_050717545.1). Classification (GTDB taxonomy): domain Bacteria; phylum Bacillota; class Clostridia; order Clostridiales; family Clostridiaceae; genus Clostridium_AD. The sequence goes on along the minus strand of NZ_JBOITN010000041.1, from coordinate 94,411 downwards.
TGTGCTAATAAAAATATAGAAGTGGTAAAATTATCACCACTTTCTACAATAAGTATAAAAAATGTAGATGGAGTTATAGCCATTGGTAAATTTGGAAGCAAGGAAGTAGAAAAACTAAAAACAGTATCAGAGCACATAGTGTTTGTTGATTCCTCTCCAGAAAGTGAATTTTATGATTCTGTAGTAAGTGATTTAAAGTACGCAACTATAAATATTATAGATTACTTAGAGGAGTTAGGTCATAAAAACATCGGATTTATTAGTGGTAAGGAATATATTAACGAAGGCAAGGAGGTTTTTGCTGATAGACGTGAAAGAACTTATAAAGAAGAAATGATTTCTAGAGGATTATATAATGAGGCTAATTTGTACATAGGCATGTTTACACCACAAAGTGGATATGAGCTTATGAAAATGGTTCTAGCTAATAAAAATGACGTTACAGCGTATATAATAGCTAATGATTCTATGGCAATAGGCGCATATAAAGCTATAAGCGAGGCAGGACTTACAATACCAGGTGATATAAGTGTTGTATCATACAATGATAATATAACATCTCAATTTATAGTGCCAGCACTCACTACTATTAAAATACACACGGAATTTATGGGGGAAACTGCTGTAGATTTAGTTATTGAAAAGCTAAAGCAGCAAAGATTAATAGCCAAAAAGATTGTTATACCAACAAAACTTATAAAGCGGGATAGTTGCACGGCAATAGAAAAAGTGGAGTAGAAAATAATGAAATATTTAGCAAGCAATTTATATGTTTATATAAATTACTTGCTATTATTTTTTTGAAGAAGTGTTATGACTTTCAAAATATAATCATACAATAATATGTACGGTTATATTTTTACGTTTTTTGAATAAATAAGTTTATATAGATTGTAATTATTGTAATGAAAATCTATTATAGAAAATTATTTTTAGAAAGGATAGATGTTGATGTTTACACAAATTATGGACTATCTATTAGGTCATATTGATAAATACTATGAAGCAGTAATAATCCATAGTTGTATTAGCGGTGCGGCAATTTTAATAAGTATTATAATAGCTGTGCCACTAGGGATTTTATGTGCTAAATATGCTAAGGCATCTCAACCTATTATGAATTTAATTAATTTTTTCAGAGTTATACCAAGTCTTGCTATCTTAGTGTTAGCTATGCCGATACTTGGAACTGGATTTCTTCCAGCACTTATAGCGCTTGTTATTTTAGCACTTCCGCCTATACTTATAAATACTTATTTAGGGATAAAGAATATTGATATTTCCATTCTTGAGAGCGCAAAGGGAATGGGAATGGATTATAGAAAAATGCTTCTTAAGATTGAAATTCCGTTAGCCCTGCCTCTTATTATTACAGGGGTTAGAACTTCGGCGGTTGAAGTAATTGCTAGCGCGACTTTAGCGTCCTATATAGGCGCTGGAGGTCTTGGAGATTTTATATTCACCGGCATTGTTATGAATGATTTTAGAATATTAATTATAGGGGGAGCGTCAGTTGCACTGCTTTCAGTTATAGCTGAGATATTATTATTTATCTTTCAGCAAAAAATTACAAAATATCAAAGAGATTAAAAATACCATATTAGGAGAGTGAATAGTAATGAATAAAAAATTAAAAACATCAGTTATAGTTTCTGTATTAACGACTTTAGTCGCGCTTTCGGTACTAACTGGATGCTCTAAAAAAAACACTACATCAACGGATTCAAAAGCAGCCGCGGTTAAAACTAAACCTACAATAAAAGTTGGCTCTAAGGATTTTACTGAATCTTTAATTTTGTCTGAACTTTATGCAATTGCTTTAGAAAAGGAAGGTTACACAGTTGATAGGAAATTTAATCTTAGTAGCGCTGTAGTGCATACAGCTCTTATAAATGGAGACATAGATTTTTACCCAGAATATACTGGTACAGGACTACTTTCTATATTAAAGCAAGAGCCGATGTTTGATTCAAAAGAAGTATATGACGAGGTTAGTGCAAAATATAAAGAAAAATTTAAATTAATTTGGCTAGAGCCATCTTTAGCGAATGATGGACAGGGACTTGTAATTGCTAAAAAGGCCTCAAATCAATATAATATCCACACTATAAGTGACCTTCAAAAAAATGCGGCGAATATAAGATTTGCATCTCAAGGGGAATTTAATGAAAGATCCGATGGTCTTCCGGCCCTTATAAAAACTTATGGTGATTTTAATTTTAAAGATGACAAAATATATGACAACGGACTTAAATATGATGTACTTCACAATGATAAAGCGGATGTTACAGTTGCATATACAACAGAGGGGCAATTAAGTAAAGATGAATTTATGATTCTTGAAGATGATAAACATGTATGGCCACCATATAACATAGCACCAGTTATTAAACAAGATCTTCTTCACGCAAATCCTGAAATAGGAGATATTTTAAATAAGGTTACAAAGAAAATTGATAATAAAACTATAATTAAGTTAAATGCTCAGGTGGATATAGACAAAGAAGAATATATGCAGGTAGCTAAAAACTTCTTTGACACTGAACTTGCAAAATAGGTAATAGGGATGTATATAAAAAAGGGAGGTTTAGCTTTTGAAAAGGATAGCGATTGAATTTGTAAAAGTAAGTAAAAAATTTCCCGGATCTGAGCAATATGCTGTAAGTGATGTAAGTGCTAGCATAGAAGAAGGTAGTTTTACAACAATTCTTGGAACTTCAGGTTCGGGTAAAACTACTTTCCTTAAAATGATTAATAGAATTCACGAATCAAGTTCAGGGGAAATATTATTTTTCGGTGAAAATATAAAAAAGCTCCCTGCAGAAAAACATAGACAAAAAATTGGATATGTTATTCAGCAGGTGGGGTTATTCCCCCATATGACAGTTGCGGAAAATATCGCAACTGTTCCAAATATTTTAAAGTGGAATAAAAAAGATATAACTTTAAGAGTCGAAACGCTGCTTGAGCTTATGAAAATTCCATCTAAAGATTATAAAAAAAGATACCCAAGGCAATTGTCAGGAGGTCAGCAGCAAAGAGTTGGTATAGCAAGGGCTATGGCTGCTGATCCTGAAATAATGCTAATGGATGAACCATTTGGAGCATTAGATGCAATAACTAGGTTAAATCTTCAAGAGGAAATTCTAAAAATTCAAAAGAAACTAAATAAGACAATAATTTTTGTTACCCATGATGTAAGTGAAGCATTTAAATTAGGAGAGAAAGTAATTATAATGGATAAGGGTGAAGTGCAACAGTTTGATACTCCTCGAAACATAATATTTAACCCAGCTAATGATTTTGTTAGACAACTAGTTTCAACAGATGATATTTTGCAAAAACTTAAATTTGTACGTGCAAGGGACGTTATGATTTCTTTTGAGGGGGCTGCAAAGGATAGTGACATTAGGGTTAATGAAAATATTGATTTGCAAAATTTACTAACATATTTTATAACTGGAGACATTGATTATTTAATTGTTGAGAAAGATAATCATGAAGTAGTTGGAATGATAACACTTAAGCAACTAAAAATATAATAAGTGAATACAGGGGGCTAGCAACATGATAAAATATTTACTTAAAAATTATGATAGTATGATAATGTTAATGCTACAGCACCTTCAAATTGTTGCTGTAAGCATATCAATATCTCTTGTGATTGCTACAGTTGTAGCCCTTTTAATTTTAAGGTCAAAAGTTTTATCTATGATAGTGTTATCCGCGTTTGGAGTTATTTATTCAATTCCTAGTCTAGCCTTGTTTGCTTTATTAATACCTATATTAGGGCTTGGAAAAGGGACAGCAATTTTCGTTTTAGTAATCTATAACCAGTATATATTAGTTAGAAATATATTTGCAGCGTTTGGCGCTATAGATCCAGCAATCATTGAGGCTGGAGTAGGTATGGGGTTTAATTCTTTTGAACTATTTTTAAAAATACAATTACCTTTAGCTCTTCCCATAATAATTGGGGGAGTAAGAATTGCTACTATAACAACTATAGGAATAGCTACTATTGCCTCGGTAATAAATGCTGGTGGACTAGGAGTAATTTTATTTGATGGACTCAGGATGAATTACCTTCCTAAAATATTATGGGGAACGATAATGTCGGCTGGTCTTGCACTTTTATTAAATCAAATAATGTTATATTTAGAAAAGTTAACTAGTTTTAAAGCTAATGGTAGGTGTAAAGTTTGATATTTTTATCTCAAACCATAATAATGATTTAAAGGTTATTGACAAATGAATTTATTATAACTACAATTAAGTAAATACAAAATGAGGAGGTTACAATAAACGTTTTCAACGGGTTATTGTTAAAAATATATCAATATCTTAGAGCTAAAAGGAGGAGAAAAATGAGTACAACATTTGATTACAGTAATCTGGATACTATATTAGAAAATAATGAATTTAAATCTAGTAATATTATTGCAATATTGCAAGATACTCAGGAGTGTTATAGGTATTTACCTAAGGAGGTATTCTCATATCTTTCAGAAAAACTTGGTATGAGTAGGGCAAAAATATATAGTGTGGCAACTTTTTATGAAAACTTTTCCTTAGAACCTAAAGGTAAGTTTATAATAAAAATATGCGATGGAACTGCATGTCACGTTAGAAAATCTATTCCTATATTAGAAAAGTTAAGAAACAATTTAAGACTTTCGGAAACTAAAACTACAACAGATGATTTAATGTTTACTTTAGAAACTGTATCATGTCTAGGCGTTTGTGGACTTGCACCTGCTATGACTATTAATGAGAAAGTACATGGTGCAATGACTCCAGAAAAAGCAATGGAGCTTTTAAAAACTCTTAAGGAGGAAAAATAATATGCTTCATAATAGAAATGATTTAATTAATATAAGAAATACATATAAAAATAGTTTTGAAAAAGAAATAAAAAGAATTCTTATATGCGCTGGTACTGGGTGCATTGCAGGTGGATCTTTAGAGGTATATGATGAGTTAATAAGAATTATGAAGGAAAAGGGTATAAATTGCGAGGTTAGCCTTGAGAAAGAACCACATGATGAAACTGTTGGAATTAAAAAAAGTGGATGTCATGGATTTTGTGAAATGGGACCTCTTGTACGAATAGAACCATCTGGATATTTATATTTAAAAGTAAAGGTTGAGGATTGCGAGGAAATCGTAGATAAAACAATAGTTAAAGATGAATGCGTTGAAAGACTTGCTTATACTAAAAATGGAGAAATATTTAGGAAACAGGAAGAAATTACTTTTTATAAAAAACAAACTAGAGTTGCCCTTGAACATTGTGGTCATATTGATGCAACTTCAATAGAGGAATATATAGCCTTAGGTGGATATTCTGCACTTGAAAAAGCAATATTTGAAATGAGTTCTAGTGATATTATTAATGAAATAACGCAGTCAAATCTAAGAGGTCGTGGAGGCGGTGGATTTCCTACTGGTAGTAAATGGAGCCAGGTAGCGAGTCAAAAGGAAAAGATAAGATATATTGTATGCAATGGTGACGAAGGTGACCCGGGAGCATTCATGGATAGAAGTTTAATGGAGGGAGATCCTCATAGAGTACTTGAGGGAATTATGATTGCTGCTGCCGCATGTGGTGCTCAAAAAGGGTATATTTATGTTCGCGCAGAATACCCTCTTGCTGTAAGCAGACTTTCAAATGCCATTAAACAAGCAAAAGAATATGGAATTATTGGTGATAATATTCTTGGGACAAGCTTTAGTTTTGATATTCAAATTAATAAAGGTGCAGGTGCGTTTGTATGTGGAGAGGGAAGTGCATTAACAGCTTCCATCGAAGGAAAAAGAGGAATGCCAAGAGTTAAACCTCCAAGAACTGTTAAGCAAGGACTTTTTGGCATGCCAACAGTTCTAAATAATGTTGAAACTTTTGCTAATGTGCCTGTAATAATCAATAAAGGGGCAGAATGGTATAAATCAATTGGACCTACAAATAGTCCTGGTACAAAAGCGTTTGCACTAACAGGGAACATTGAAAACACAGGACTCATCGAGGTACCAATGGGTACAACTCTAAGAGAAATAATATATGATATTGGTGGGGGAATAAAAAACGGTAAAAAGTTTAAGGCTGTACAAATAGGTGGTCCATCTGGTGGCTGTCTTATAACGCAAAATCTTGATTTGCCACTAGATTTTGATTCACTTAAAAAAGCGGGTGCAATGATAGGTTCTGGTGGCCTTGTAGTTATGGATGAGGATACCTGTATGGTTGAGATTGCAAGATTCTTTATGAGCTTTACAAAAAATGAGTCTTGTGGTAAATGTGTTCCTTGTCGCGAAGGGACTAAAAGAATGCTTGAAATCCTTGAAGGAATAGTTGTTGGAAAAGGAAAACTTGAAGACATAGATATGCTCTTAGAACTTGCAGATACTATAACATCAACAGCATTATGTGGACTTGGAAAAACAGCTTCATTACCAGTTGTCAGTACTATTAAAAATTTCCGTGATGAGTATGAAGCTCATATTGTTAATAAAAAATGTCCATCTAAAACATGTCAGAAGCTTAAGACAATATATATTGATACAAAATTTTGTAAGGGATGCTCAAAATGTTCAAAAATTTGCCCAGTTGGAGCAATCTCAGGCAAAATTAAAGCATCCTTTACAATTGATGATGATAAATGCATACGATGTGGTAGTTGTATTGATGCCTGTGCATTTAAAGCTATAAAGGAGGTGCAATAGAATGAATAAACAGTTTATGGTTATAGACGATATTCCTGTTGAAATAAAGGATGAAAAAAACATTCTTGAATTAGTAAGAAGTGTTGGTATTGTATTGCCTACATTATGCTTTTATTCTGAGCTTTCAGTTTATGGTGCTTGCCGTATGTGTATGGTTGAAAACAAATATGGAGGCATGGAAGCTGCATGTTCTACTCCTCCCAAAGCTGGTATGGTTATATATACAAATACTCCAAGGCTTAGAAAGTATAGAAAAAATATTCTTGAGTTATTACTTGCAAATCATTGCAGCGATTGTACATCCTGTGTAAAAAATACTCGTTGTAAGCTACAAGAGCTTGCAAAACGTTTTGGAATAAAGAATGTAAGATATGAAAATACTGCAAAAACACGAGAATTAGATAATTCATCTGTATGCATTGTGAGAAATCCAAGCAAATGTATTTTATGTGGTGATTGTGTGAGAGTGTGCGACGAAGTACAAAACGTTGGAGCAATTGATTTTGTTGGTAGGGGATCTAAAATGACTGTGTCAACGGCGTTTAATGAACCTATAGGAGAATCTAACTGTGTTGGTTGTGGTCAGTGCGCTGCAGTATGCCCAACTGGGGCTATTGTAGTAAAGAGTTCTACAGATAAGCTTTGGGAAGAGCTTGGTGATAAGAATACGCAGGTTGTAGTTCAAATTGCTCCTGCAGTAAGAGTCGCAATAAGCAAGGAATTAGGACAGCATAATGGTGAAAATGCAATGGGTAAAATAGTAACAGCTCTCAGGAGAATGGGATTTGATAAGGTGTTTGATACATCAGTAGGCGCAGATCTTACAGTTATAGAGGAAACAAATGAATTTGTTTCAAAACTTGAAGATAATGAAAAATTACCTCTATTTTCGTCTTGCTGTCCTGCTTGGGTAAGGTATGTTGAAAATACTTATCCAGATCTAATGAAAAATGTTTCCACTTGTAGATCACCTATGGAAATGTTTGCTTCTATAATAAAGCAGCATTATAAAACTGATGATAAAAAACTTGTGAGCGTAGCAATTATGCCTTGCTCTGCTAAAAAGTTTGAAGCAACTAGGGAGGAACTAAAAACGGATGGTATTCCTAACGTAGATTATGTAGTAACCACGCAAGAACTTATTAATATGATAAAAGAATCAGGAATTGCGTTCTCAGAACTCGAACCTGAGGCACTGGATATGCCATTTGAGATTAGTAGTGGAGCTGGAGTTATATTTGGAGTAACTGGTGGTGTTACTGAAGCTGTTATACGTAAAGTTTTATCGGATAAGCCTGTTTCTATATTACGTGCTCTTTCTTTTGATGGAGTTCGAGGCATGAACGGCGTTAAAGAAACCAGTATTAAGGTAAATGAACGCGAAATAAAATTTGCTATAGTAAGTGGACTCAAAAATGCAGATGACGTTATAAAAAAGATAAAATCTGGTGAAGTCCAGTATGATTTCGTAGAAGTTATGGCATGTCCCGGTGGATGTGTAAGTGGAGCAGGTCAACCATTTGTAAAAGCAGAAGGGAAAGCTAAACGTGGCCAAGGATTATATCAAGCAGATAAAATGAATAGCATAAATCGTACAGATGACAATCCATTGATGAATTCGTTATATTCTGGAATTTTAAAGGATAGAGCTCATGAGTTATTACACGTAAACTACAATAAGAAATAAAATCAGAAAGATTGGTAGGAGAGTGATATGAAAAAATTATCTAGGAGGTAGCTCCTAGATAATTTATTATGAGATGACTTATATTAATTAGTTGGTTGAAGTATAACTAGGCTATTTACTATTTTTTGATTCTCCCAATTAAAGACTATACATGAGTCTAATTTAGGATCATACATATTAACGGCTTCATCTTTAAGAAACATTTTAAGATTAAAGGCTGCATATATAAATGCTGCTTTTTTCTTATTAACACTTGCATATTTTCTCATATTAATCAATCCACAAGCTGTTCCTGCTAGATGAAATGAAGGGTTATATAAACTATTACGACTATCAGATACAATTAGCTTAACATTTTGTCTAAGTTTTGACATAAGCTGCCTTACTAGACTCATACCTCGTCCTTGAGGCAAATCTATGTCAGTTATCCCAAAACTTAAGCAATTACATACCTTACTCCATAGCTCTCTATCTGATTCTTTTTCAATTTCTAAGCAATCACCAAGGGTTATAGATTCAATATACCTAAGATCGTGGAAAACATTACAATTTTCTATAAGGTCACAAAAGTCAATTATAACAGGTTTATCCTCGGTGATAATGATATTATCACCTTGAAAATCACCATGTGCGTATCCAGTAAGACAAGTTACAGTTAAATCATCCCAAACATTTTCATCGTTAAAATAATAATATGGATTAGGTAGCAACATGTCCGTTCCATCTAAAGAAATCCACTTTATATTTTTGTCTATGCCTATTGATTCGAAGGCCTGTACATATTTACTATCCATATATCTATATGAAAGTTCATTTTTAACTATTTCCATTGGAGAAATATACTTTTTAACATGTTTTTTGTTCCAAGTAAATAAAAATTTAGTTATTGAAGATATTATACTGTCCTTTAGTTCATCTTCATTTAGCACTTTATCTAAAAATGTCTCACTATTATAGATGTCATCACCGGCTAAGTCATATAAGTTAACATATAATATAGCCTTGTTTTTATCAACGATTTTATAGCTGGATATGAGTTTTGCAATATATTTCTGCATATTATTTTCTGATGCTAGCGCATAAGCTTTTTGAAATACCTTTGCATCATTATTTTTTGTTACTTTTAAAATACCTACTTTATTAGCGATACCGTATTCAACCATAAATACACCTGCTTCAGATCTTCCACTTTTAAATGTTTTTAAAACTTGAAAAGGTGCAATTTTGTCTTTAGTATCGTTACCTATTTTATTAATTTGAGATATTACATCTACTATCTTCATATGTTCTCCTTAGTGCGCAAGAACACTACAATTTCTAACCCCACTAAAGCGGTCACTTCCCTTCTTTATATACTCTATTTAAATAATATTCTTTTTTAAATAATATTGTTTAGATACAGTATATTATAACCACTAAGAATACACAAATCATTAGTAGTAAAAATACATAAAAATACTGCATTTGGGGGGAACCCTATGCAGTATTTTTTACCAATGTCATTTGTTCTTAGAGAAACATTAGTACATTTAAATTATAGACAGTTTTTAGAATTCTATTCACATCTCTCAATAAATAAAATTAAATATAATTAAATGTAATTCTAGTTATCTTACAACATTGTAAGATAACTTTTTTATTTGTAAGTAAATGGATATGGAGTGCAAATAAAGAGCATTGTGTAATATGTCTATAGCACAAAGAAAACAAACATTAGAAGAAAAAAATAATATATAAAAAAATGGAAGTAGATATAAATACAAAATTAATAGACTTATTAAATAGTTAAAGTAAGAACAAAATTCATTATAACATTTATTCACCATATAATAAGATAATAAATTTATATTGACATCATTAATGCCTTAGTGTACTATTAAGATAGTTCACTAGGACATTGATATGCTTGGAAAGGAGATAGAATAATGAAAAAAGAATTCAATGACAGGTCGCCGATATATTTACAAATTATTGACATTATAAAAATGAACATTGTTATAGGAAAGCTAAAATCAAAGGATAAATTACCATCAGTAAGAGAAATGGCATTAAAATTTAATGTAAATCCAAATACAATTCAAAGATCTTATCAGGAGCTTGAAAGGCTTGGAATTGTTTATATACAAAGGGGGCTTGGAACATTTGTGGGGGAGGAAAAAGATATGGTAAATGATTTGAAAAGGGAAATGGCAAAGGAAGTTATAGATTCATTTATACTCAGAATGAAAAGTTTAGGGTTTTCAGATAATGAAATAATCAAATCTGTTTCTAAGGAAACTTTGGGGGTAAAAGAGAATGGATAATATATTAATATCAAATAAAATATGTAAGTCATACTTAAACAAAAAAGCTTTGATAGGGGTAGATCTTGAGATAGAGACTGGAAAAATTGTAGGACTTCTAGGACCGAATGGTAGTGGAAAAACTACATTCTTAAAAATAGCAGCTGGTATTTTGCATCCATCAAAAGGAGAAATACTAATAGATGGTCAAAAACCAGGCGTATATACTAAGTCTATAGTTTCATATCTACCAGATAATGAATATCTTTTAAAGTGGATGAAGGTAAAAGATGCAGTGAAATATTTTAAGGACTTTTACACTGATTTTGATGAAAATAAGGCAAAGCAGCTACTTACCTTTATGGATTTAGAGTTAGATAGCCATGTTAAAAGCCTATCAAAGGGGATGAAGGAAAAGTTAAAACTTACATTGGTACTTTCAAGACATGCAAAGCTTTATATACTTGATGAGCCACTTGGTGGAGTAGACCCTACTGCTAGAGAAAAAATATTGAATGCCATAGTTAGCAACTTTAGCGCAGATAGTTCTATGATAATTACCACTCATCTTGTAAATGATATAGAACGGATTTTTGATGATGTAGCATTTATATCTGCTGGAGAAATTGTGCTTAAGGGTAATGCAGAGCAGTTAAGAATGGAAAGAAAAATGTCAATTGATGAATTGTATAGGGAGGTATTTAAGTAATGTTTAAGCTAATAAAATATGAATTAAGAGCAAATTTCTTGAAAATAATTGGTATTTGCGCAATAGTTATAATTGCTAATCTGTTTCTTATGACAAAAAAAGGCTCATGGGAAATTGCGGTACCTGTATTATCTTCAATATTAATTTTTGTAGCAATAACTGTAATATTTACATCTTCATTAAGTATTATGAGCAAATATCTATATGAAGACTCAGGTTATTTATTATTTACGCTTCCACAATCAGGAGTATCAATATTAAGTTCAAGGATTATAACTGCATTAATTCAAATATCAATTGTTGCAGGCGTGTCATCTTTGATGTTATATTTAAATGTAACAGAGCAACTATCATCGATTTTATCGAATATGCTAAAAAATATTAATCCTGGTTTGATTATATATAATATATTTAATTATATATGTTTTGTTATTTATGGATTAACTATGATATACTTTTGCATGGTAATGGGTAAAGTAGGGTTAAAAGGTAAGAAATTAGGGAAAATTGGTTCTTTTATAATTTTTGTAATATTAACAATAGCTTTAGGCTGGTTGTCAACTAAAATTACAACCTTATTACCTCAAAATTTTGATCTGAGTAAATTATCAATTAACACTAATGAAGTTATAATTAATTCGGATTTTACGGTTTCAGGTGGGGAATATAATATTAATATTGCTAAAAGTATATTAGATATTATTATCTTTGTTGGATTATTTATGAGCACATCCTATCTAATAGATAAAAAATTAGATCTATCATAAACTTATAAAAAACATTAGTTGTTTAGTGCTACTCGTGATGTTTGGGAAATAAACTCTAAGGCGTTTTTATGTTATAATAATGGTCGTAAAGAGTTTGCGTCATGGAGGATTAAAATGAAAAAGTTATATACAGATATATATGATAATATAAAAAATAATATTGTTAGTGGAATTTATAAGTCAGGAGAAAAACTTCCATCAGAAAATGGATTTTGCAAAGAGTACTCTGTAAGTCGTGGTACTGTTAGAAAAGCTTTAGAGATGCTTGCTGAGGAAGGACTTGTAAATAGCCTTCATGGAAAAGGGGTTTATGTTTTAGAAAACAATTTTATTACCTTTTCTGTTGGTGGCCTTGTTAGTTTTAAGGAAGCTAGTCAAATAAGTAAAAAGGAGTTTGTTACTTTTGTTCCTAAATTTGAAGAAATTGTAATCGATGAAGTAATAAACAAAAAAACCAGTTTGGCTATAGGAAAGGAAGTTTATAAATTATATAGAGTACGTAGTTTAGATAATGAGAGAATAATTTTTGATATTAACTATTTCTTAAAGGATGTAGTAAAAGGATTAACAAGAGAAATTGGAGAGCAATCTATTTATGAATATATTGAAGAAAACCTAAATATAAAAATAGGTTTTGCAAATAGAATTATTCAAGTTGAAACTGCTACGGCTAGAGATAAATTATATTTAGATATGAAATTTTATGATTTTGTTGTGGTTGTTAAAAATTATGTTCATTTAGGTGATGGAACTCAGTTTGAGTATACAGAATCCCGTCATCGTCCTGATCGTTTTATATTTTCAAATTTTGCTCGTCGCCGTTAAGGCGATTTTTTTTGTTTAATTTAAAACAAATTGAAGATCGTTTACATTATTTTTCAAAAACTATTGACTAACTTGTCTATATAAGTTACTATAAAGATATAGAAACAAACTTGTATAGACAAGATAAAAAGAAGATATGAAGAACTGGTATATATAAGTTGTAAAAAATTATATTTAAGGGGGAGTTTAGATGAGTAAATTTACAGAAGATTCAAAACAATTGCTGGAATACATTGGTGGGAAAGAAAATATCGTAGCAGTATCCCATTGCGCAACCCGTATGAGATTTGTATTAAAGGATGATAAAAAAGCAGATACTAAGAAAATTAAAAGTATTAAATCTGTAAAGGGAACCTTTGCACAGGCAGGGCAATTTCAGGTTATTATAGGAAATGAAGTACCAGATTTTTATAATGAATTTGTAATCGTTTCAGGTGTAGATGGAGTTAGCAAAGATACAGCAAAGGTTGCAGCAAAAGGAAATATGAATTTTATTCAAAGAATGCTTGCGAATTTAGCAGAAATATTCACGCCACTTATACCAGCACTTGTAGTTGGAGGTTTGATATTAGGTTTTCGTAACGTAATAGGAGATATAAAATTACTTGAAGACGGAACTAAAACAATAACTCAAATGTATCCATTTTGGGCTGGAGTTCATTCTTTCTTGTGGTTAATTGGTGAAGCTATATTTTTCTATTTACCTGTAGGAATAACTTGGTCTATTTCTAAAAAGATGGGAACAACTCAAATACTAGGAATTGTATTAGGTCTTACTCTAGTGTCCCCTCAATTATTAAATGCGTATGATGTAGCAAAGACTGCTGCGGATAAGATTCCATATTGGGATTTTGGATCCTTCCATATTCAGATGATAGGTTATCAAGCACAAGTTATCCCCGCAATTATGGCAGGATTTGTTTTAGCATTACTTGAGAAGAATGTACGTAAAATTGTTCCAGAGTATCTATCTATGATATTAGTGCCGTTCTTCGCATTAGTACCAACAGTAATAATAGCACATACTATTTTAGGACCAATAGGATGGGTAATAGGTTCTGCTATATCAAGTGCTGTGTACACTGGTTTAACTTCCGCTTTTGGGTGGTTATTCGCAGCAGTGTTTGGATTCTTTTATGCACCGCTTGTAATTACGGGACTTCATCATATGACAAATGCTATTGATTTACAACTTATGGCGGAATTTGGCGGAACGAATTTATGGCCAATGATCGCTTTATCAAATATAGCTCAAGGTTCTGCAGTTATGGCAATGATACGTATAAATAGAAAGACAAAACCTGAAGAAGAACAGGTATCAATTCCAGCAGCTATTTCATGTTATCTTGGAGTAACAGAACCTGCTATGTTTGGTATTAATTTGAAATATGTATATCCATTCCTTGCAGCGATGATAGGATCAGCAATTGCAGGTGTAATATCAGTAGCATCAGGTGTCATGGCAAATTCTATTGGTGTTGGTGGAATTCCAGGAATATTATCTATTAAACCAAAATTTATGTTAATTTATTCAGTAGCAATGGTTGTAGCAATTGTGATTCCATTTGTATTAACTATTGTACTTTCTAAAACAAAATTTGCAGCAAAATTTGCAACAGAGGATTAGGTAAAAAATCAATAATAAATAATAGATTTAAAAATATAATGCACATAAAGGAGTGTTAAATATTAATCCTTTTATGTGCATTAATTTAAAGGAGAGTAGGGTATGAAAGATTTTAAAAAAAGTGTAGTTTATCAAATATATCCTAAATCATTTAAAGATTCTGACGGCGATGGAATTGGAGACTTAAAAGGTGTTACTCAGAAATTAAATTATTTAAAAGAATTAGGAGCAGATTATATATGGTTGACTCCATTTTATAATTCTCCACAAGTAGATAATGGGTATGATGTTTCAGATTATTGTAGTATAGATAATATGTTTGGAACAATGGATGATTTTGAGGAAATGGTGGTAGAAGCTAAAAAATTAGGAATTGATGTTATGCTAGATATGGTTTTTAATCATACGTCTACAGAGCATAAGTGGTTTAAAAAGGCTATGAATGGTGATGAAAAGTATAAGAATTACTACATATTCAAAGAACCTAAAAATGGTGATAAACCAACAAATTGGGTTTCGAAGTTTGGTGGTTCCGCTTGGGAATATGCTAAAGAATTTGATGAATATTATTTGCATTTGTTTGATAAAACTCAAGCAGACCTTAATTGGAAAAACGAGGAGCTAAAACAAGAAGTATTTGATGTGGTAAACTTTTGGATCGGAAAAGGCGTTAAAGGATTTCGTTTTGATGTAATTAATTTAATTTCAAAACCTGATAAATATGAAGATGATTTCACTGGCGATGGTCGCCGTTTTTATACAGATGGTTCTAAAATTCATGAATATTTGAAAGAACTTAATAGACAAACTTTTGGAAAATGTGAAGATATAATTACAGTTGGGGAAATGTCGTCTACAACTATAGAAAATTGTTGTAAATATTCTAGCCAAGAGGAAAAGGAATTATCAATGGTATTTAATTTTCATCATCTTAAAGTTGATTATAAAAATGGTGATAAATGGAGTTTAATGGATTTTGATTTCATACAGTTAAAACAAATTCTTAATGATTGGCAAGTCGGAATTAATGAAGGTAATGGATGGAACGCAGTATTCTGGTGCAATCATGATCAGCCACGCATTGTGTCTCGTTTTGGAGATGATAAAAAATACCACGCACAATCTGCAAAAATGCTAGCAACAACAATTCATATGTTAAGGGGTACACCTTATATTTATCAAGGAGAAGAACTGGGTATGACAAATTCATACTTTGATAAAATTGAGTTATATAAAGATGTGGAATCGATAAATTACTATAATATTTTAAAAGAGAAGGGCACAGATGAAAAGGAAATAATTAAGATATTGCAATCAAAATCAAGAGATAATGCTAGGACTCCAGTTCAATGGAATGATGAGAAAAATGCTGGATTTACAACCGGTTCACCGCATATATCAATAACTAACAATTACAAAGAAATAAATGCAAAAAGAGCTCTCAAGGATGAAGATTCTATTTTCTACCACTACAAAAAGCTTATAGAACTTAGAAAAAAGTATGATGTAATTGCTTATGGCGATTTTAAAATTATTTTAAAAGGTCATTCTCAAATATTTGCTTATATTCGTTCATGGAAAAATGAGAATCTTTTAGTTATTAATAATTTTTATGGGAGTGAAATAGATTTTAATTTGCCACAAGAGTTATCAATCTATGGGCAATCAACCATTTTGTTATCTAATTATAAAGATACAATTAATAATATAAAAAAATTAACTTTAAGACCATATGAATCTATTGTTTTTTATGTAAAATAAGTCAAAAGAGTTGGGACAAAAATGTTTCAACTCTTTTGTTGTTCAAATAGGGTTAAATATGTATAAATGATATTGGAAATAGGAATTATAAGAGGTATAATTATATTAAAATAAGCATAGAGGAGATAAAAGAATGAAAAAGATGTTATTAATTACTAGCCTCATTTTTTCAGTTGTACTTCTCAGCAGTTGCGCAGGTAAAAATGTTGTTAAGCCTGGTGATCAAAATGAAGTTCCAAAGGTGACTACTCCAGTTCCCAAGGTAACTACCCCAATTGTGGAAAATACAGATTCACAGGTAGGTAAGGTATTACCAACTATTAAGGACTATTTTTCATATAAAGAAAATACGAAATATGTATATGAGGGTAAAGGTAATGAATATGCAGCTAAGGACGTTTCAGTAGATTATTTAACTGGAAATCGTGTTCAACTAAGATCTAGTAATGGTGGAACTGTAATGGGTGAAGTGCTTGAAAATAAAAATGGTCAGCTTTCTAAGATATTTTCTAGACCTGAATTTTATTATAGAGAAGATTTAACTGGGAAGCCTAGTAGTAAAGCAGAAGTAATGTTAAAAGAACCATTAGTAAAAGGAACTACGTGGACTATAGCAGATAATATAAAACGAACTATTTCAAATGTAGATGTTAATATAACCACACCTTCAGGTAAATATAAAACCATTGAAGTTACAACTCAAAATAAAGATAGTAAGAATTTAGACTATTATGCACCAAATGTTGGGTTAGTTAAATCGTTATATGTTGCAAAAGACATGGAGGTTTCCACTACCTTAAGTAAAATAGAGAAAAACGCTAAAATTACTCAAACAGTAAAATTTTATTATCCAAATGTGGTTGAGGATAAGCTATATTTCGTAAATAAGGAGCTTTCATTTAATACTAATGATATAACAAAGAGTATTTTAGAAAAAGCATTTAAAGATCTACCTAAGGGAAATGAAAATTTAGGAAAGGTGCTTAGCCAAAATGCTAAAATAAAAAGTCTTTATTTAAACAATGATAATATGGTTTATGTTGATTTTACAAAAGAGTTTGTTAGTGAAATGAATGCAGGGTCAGGGTATGAAGGCATGATATTACAATGCATTACTAATACACTTGGGTCATATTATGGTGTAGATAGAGTTTATATAACCGTAGAAGGAAGTCCTTACAGTTCAGGTCATATATTGATGAAAAAAGGTGAAGCCTTCACAGTTAACGTGAAAAACAGCATTGAATTAAAATAAAAAGAAAAAAAGTATATATTACTACTAATACATTCGCTTCGCTAAGAACTACTAATTTTATTTTTAATTGATCTGCTAAAAAATATAAACTCGCTACGCTCAAACATATATTTTTCTTAACGCATATCAATTAAAAATAAAATAAGAAGTTCTAAAGCTTACTTCAATGCATTATACGTAATATATACTTTTTTTGCGCATGAAAATATTTGTTAGAAACATTATCTCTCAACTATAAAAAGGTTATCCAAATTATTTCCTGAAAACTGTTTTCTATAGAATAAAAAAATAAAAATATATTGTCTGAATATTAAGAAAAAACCTTTACATGAATTGTTTGCTGTGTTATTATATAAATAAGAAGAAGATACATACTCTTCTTGCAAATCCTAATTCATTAATATAGATTAAAAGAACAATTTTTGATTTAAGAAGTTAGGTAGTTAGAAAGATTTAAGATTTAAGATTTAATATTTAATATTTAGATTTAGAAAATGATATTTGGCTTGTTTTAATTATGAAAAGTGAAAGAGATTGGATCAATTTAATTTAGTGTAATTTAAACAACTGCAAGAGAAGGGAAGGTGCTTTATCACAGATTTAAGAGATGAATTAGGGTTTGCATAACAGTCAATTTATAGAATTTATATAAATTGGCTGTTATAATTTTTTGATAGAGAGATTAATATTTTAATTTTTTTTAATGATTCACGTGAATTCAACATAAATATGATATAATTTTATTATAATACTAGTGGATGTGTTAGATTGGAGAATGAAAAAAGCATGGAGTGAAAAAGTAGGAAAAAATTTTTTATTAATGAGTTTTAAAAAATAAAAACCCATTGTAAACAATTAAAGAAGCATCTATAATAAAATAGAAATACAATATAAACGTTTTTTTAATATTGAGAGGAAGGCCAGCAATGAAATTAATTTGTAAATGCGGAAACATAGAAGATCTAACAACAGATAGTAAAACAGTAAACTTTGAATTTAAAAACTGTGATGATGGGACTATAGTAGCAGTTTGTAAGAAGTGTAATGAAGTTATTTTTATAAAATTAAAGAATAGGTAATATTGGTTTCATCGGAGGGTATATACATAATTATATGCTGGATAAGATGGTTGCGTAAGATCAACTGTCTTATGCAGTATTTTTTGTTTTAAGGAGGTCTATATATTATGGCAAAACATGGTGTTTTAACAGAGGGGAAGGTTGTCCCCACATTATTAAAATTTTCATTACCGTTTTTATTAGCAAGTTTGCTACAAGCGCTCTATGGTGCAGCGGATTTGCTAGTTGTTGGTCAATTTTCAAGTTCAGCGCAAGTTTCGGCGGTTGCAACCGGGAGCCAAATTATGCAGACAATTACAGGGGTTATACTTGGATTAACAACGGGAGGGACCATTTTAATTGGTCACTATTTGGGCGCGAAAAAACATAAAGATATCGCAGAGGCAATAGGAACTATAATTTGTATATTTGCCATAATGGCTGCTATTTTGTCTGTAATTATGGTACTTATGACTGGTACTATTACAAATCTAATGAATACACCAATTCAGGCAGTCGAATATACAAAACAATATATTTTTATAGCGTCTTGTGGTATCCCATTTATTATAGGTTATAATGCATTAAGTGGCATTCTAAGGGGTTTAGGTAATTCAAAAGCACCATTATTTTTTATTGCAGTTGCTTGTGTAATAAATATAATTGTAGATTTAGTTTTAGTGTACTATTTGCATATGGGAGCGCCAGGAGCTGCAATTGCTACTGTATCATCACAAGCTATCAGCTTCATACTTGGAGTTTTGTTTATTAAAAAGAAGGGATTTAATTTTGAATTTAACCGTAATCATATAAGAATCATACCAAGAAAGGCAAAAAAAATAATTAAACTAGGATTGCCAATTGCATTACAGGATGGGCTAATTAATGTTTCATTTATAATAATAACGGCAGTTATTAATAAGATGGGACTTGTTGCATCTGCATCCGTAGGTGTTGTAGAAAAAATAATTATATTTGCAATGCTTCCAACAATTGCATTTGCCAGTGCAATTGCAGCAATGACAGCTCAGAATATGGGGGCAAGAAAACAGGAAAGGGCAAAACAATGCTTATACATAGGTATTGGATGTTCTTTAGTAATTGGAACAACATTTTATGCCTATGTACAATGGAATCCAACATCGCTTACATCTTTGTTTTCAACGGATAGAATGGTTATAGAAACAGCAGCATTGTATTTGAAATCATATAGCATTGATTGCATTTTGGTATGTTTTGTATTTTGTATGAATTCGTTTTTTAGTGGTTGTGGTAATTCATTATTTCCAATGATCCACAGTTTTATAGCTACATTTACCATTCGTATTCCTTTGTCGTTTGCTTTAAGTAAAGTAGCGGGCATCACGTTATATGAAATTGGATTTGCGGCACCTCTTGCAACATTCGCATCACTTGTAATGTGTATAATATATATGAGGTCTGGAAAATGGAATAATAATATTGTTCTTTAAAAATGTAGTTAATATTTCAGCTCCGCAGGAGATGATTTAATAGAGTTTATACTTTGTTTATACATTGTTTATGGAAAGTAGAGACATCTACTTTAAAATAGATCTATAAAGAGGTTATTGAAGTTTGTAGAAATATAGTATAATATTAACTTGTTTTATATATTATAACAAGGAGAAATAGGGGGTCATACAGTGAATGTATTAGAGGTAAAAGATGTGTACAAGCGACTTGGTAAAAGAGAAATTATAAAAGGTATTACTTTTTCAGTAAAAGAAGGAGAAATTTTTGGTTTTTTAGGACCTAACGGAGCTGGTAAAACAACTACTATTAGAATGATGGTAGGTTTAATAGCTGCAAACAAAGGGACAATAACAATTATGGGGCATGAGATAGGTAGAGCTAGAGAAAAAGCCTTAAGTTGTATTGGAGCAGTAGTTGAAAATCCAGAATTATATACATATTTGACTGGAAGACAAAACTTAATGCAGATTGCAGCCATAAGAAAAATTTCTAAAGAAGATGTAGAAGAAGTAATTGGACTTGTAAATTTAAAGGATAGAATAGATGATAAGGTGAAAAAGTATTCCCTAGGGATGAAGCAGAGATTAGGTCTTGCAGCTGCTCTAATTTCAAAACCTAAACTACTTATTTTGGATGAGCCGACAAATGGGCTTGATCCTACAGGAATAATGGATTTTAGAGATATAGTTAAACATGCTGCTAAGGAGTTAAAAACAGCAGTATTCATATCATCTCACATGTTAAGTGAAGTTCAGCAACTCTGTGATACCGTTGCTTTTATAAATGGTGGATTAATAAAGGCGATAGAAAGTATAACTGGTGGAGATATTAAACAAGATAAGGACACTATAGTAATTGTTACAAAGGATATTGAAAAATGCGAGGAGACACTTAAAACTTTAACTTATGTACATGGAAGCCATAGAGATGGGGAAGCCCTAGTTGTAGAGCTTGACGAGGATTCAACTCCAGGATTGATTTTTTCACTTTCGGAAAACAAAATCAGGGTAACAGAAATTTATAAGAAATATAAGGGGCTTGAGCAAAGGTATATGGAGCTTGTTGAAGGGGGAATGAGGGAATGATGATGTTTACACTTATTGCAAATGAGATAAAAAAGCTTATGATGAGGAAGAAGACAATTATTGTATTTGCAGCGTTTATATTATTAACAGCTGCTATTGGATATGGCATTTATAGGGATGAGGTAAATAGAAAGCAATGGTCTAGTCCAGAATTTAGACAGACAAATTTAGAAGAATCTATAAAGCAGCGCAAACAGGAATTAGAAGATCCTAATATGACAGCGGAAAATAATAAATATAGCAAACAAGAAATTGTTAGTATGGAGCAAGAGCTTGCCAATATAAAACTGGAGGTCAGTGGGAAAACTGTTGATTGGAAGACTCAGTTAAAAGAAAAGATAGATGAGTCACAAAAAACTATAGGTGATACTAGTTTAGAACTTCCAACCGATCAGAAAGATAGAATGAAATTAGAATTACAAAAGGATAAATACTTATATGATAATAATATAAAACCTGAAGAGGAAGGCGTACTTAGTGCATTTAGTTTTATTCAAACACTATTTTTGGTTCTCGGAACTATATTTATAGCTGTTGGGGTAATGGTGTTTACTGGGGACATGGTTTCTGGTGAATTTACACCACCTACAATGAAGATATTACTTACGCAACCTGTTTCAAGAGCTAAAGTACTAGCTTCTAAGTTTATTGCGGTGGCTGGAGTGGCAACAATATTAATATTAGTTGTAGAAATTTTATCATTTGTGATAATGGGTTTGATATTTGGATTTGGAAATGCAAACTACCCAGTCATAACTGGAACAATTTATAAATGGGATTTGACTCAGAGTATTTATGGTGGACATCCTTTGATAGCAGTAGCTGGATCATCGTATATAATGACAACTGCGAACTTTGCAATTAGAATGTTCTTAATGCAGACATTATTTATAATAACATGTGTATCAGTTGGATTTATGTTATCATCCATAGTAAAGAGTAGTATGGTTTCTGTAAGTCTGGGCATAGTTAGTGTAGTTGCTCTTACAATACTCGTTGAAATGCCAGCACTTAAAAAGGTAGCACAATATATGTTTACAACTTATGGATCTGTAGGGCCAGTTCTAATGGGTGAGGTTGCAATGAGATATAATAACCCAAATGCAACCACAACATTCGGAATAGGGACTTTGATAGTAACTTCTATAGTTTGTTATGTAATAGCTCATGTAGTATTCACTAAAAAAGACATTTTAATATAAATTAAAAATATTTAATGAAGCTCTGGAGTAATTTCAGAGCTTCATTTTTGGTTAACTTGATTATAAATAATTATAGAATATATTAAGGAAAGATACTTTGCTGTAGATGATGTTTGATTTTAATATCTTCACTGGTGATGAAGGAAAATAAAGGTTTATGTTGAATTAATATAATATAAACATAAATATAAGTGTTAAAAGTGAAGTTGGCAATTCATAATCACAAAAGGGAGATTTTAATATGGATATAATTGACCCAAAAGAAGCTCGATGTATGCTTAAAGAAAATAATAAGTTCTTTTTTACTGGTGAAACAAGGGATATAGAACACAGAATATCTGCACTTAAAAAGCTAAAAAGCGTAATAAAAAAATATGAGAAAGAGATAATAAACGCGTTGTAC
This sequence comes from Clostridium sp., assembly GCF_050717545.1. Lineage (GTDB taxonomy): Bacteria > Bacillota > Clostridia > Clostridiales > Clostridiaceae > Clostridium_AD. The sequence continues at coordinate 71,533 of NZ_JBOITN010000041.1, read as the reverse complement.
AGGGATCTAGGTAAAAGTGAATTTGAAGCTTATGGAACTGAAATTGGTTTTGTTTTGGATAGTATAGGTAATTTTATTAAACATTCAAAGAACTGGGCTAAGACTAAAAAGGTGAGAGCTCCTCTACATCAGTTCCCATCAAAGGGATACATTATGTATGAACCCTATGGAACAGTTCTTATTATAGGTCCTTTTAATTATCCATTTCAGCTTTTAATTGAACCTTTGATAGGGGCTATAGCTGCTGGAAATTGTGCAGTATTAAAACCTTCTGAAAGCACGCCAACTGTTGCTGCTCTGGTAAAAAAAATGATTGAGGAGACTTTTGACGAAAAATATGTACGGGTTATTGAAGGAGAAAGAGAAGTTACTTCAGCTCTTATAAATTTACCCTTTGACTATATTTTTTTCACAGGTAGCGTACCGGTTGGTAGAATAGTGATGAAAGCAGCTGCTGAAAATTTGGTGCCTGTAACTCTTGAACTTGGTGGAAAAAGTCCAGTAATAGTGGATAAAACCGCTAATCTAGAAATAGCAGCTAAAAGAATATTGTGGGGCAAACTTATAAATGCAGGACAAACATGTATAGCTCCTGATTATATATTTGTACATAAAGATATAAAAGAAAGTTTCATAGAAAAGTTAAAAAGCGCGGTAGTAAGTTTTTATGGTAAGGATGCTTCTAAAAGTAGTGATTATGGTAGAATTGTTGACAAGAGGCAATTTGACAGATTAACTACAATAATTCAAAAGGATAGGACCAAAATTATATATGGTGGAGATTCAAATGAAGGTACTTTGTATATTGAACCAACAATTATTGATAACGTGAATTGGCAGGATGCAGTTATGTTAGATGAGATATTCGGACCAATTATGCCAATACTTGAATATGAAGACCTAGAAGAAGTTATTGAAATAATAAATGATAGACCAAAGCCATTATCGCTATATGTTTTCACACAAGATAAAAGCGTTGAAGCAGCAATCCTGGGCAGAATTTCCTTTGGAGGTGGCTGCGTGAATGACACCATATCTCACGTTACAAGTTCAAATATGCCTTTTGGTGGAGTCGGGAATTCTGGTATGGGTTCATATCATGGTAGAGATAGTTTTGAAACCTTCTCACACAGAAAAAGTATATTAAAGAAAAGTACTTCCTTAGATATAAAGCTGATTTTTCCTCCTTATGGGAACAGAACGAAACTTATAAGGAGAATATTGAAATAGCATGTATTTTAAGATTTGAGTCAAAGTAAGAGGAAATGACACTTGGTCATTTCCTCTTACTTTGTGCCATAACAATGTTCCCTCTCGTATCCGTTTTTCACTACAGAATATAAAAATTATATGATTTTGTTATAGTTCATAGTTTTGTAAATTTTAATTGGTTAATGATAATTTAATTGCACAAATTTCTTATTATTAACTATATTGATTATAGAGGAAGAAAGTTTAAAAAATTGTAATATGCGAGGAGGAATGAAAATGGGATTTATTGATGAGTTAATGAATTTAACAATAGAATCTTTAAGTAGGGCTGCAACCGATGTTTTTAACACTGCTGTTATTTCATCTCAAGATAATACAAAGACAAATAATATTAAGACCGAACTTATAACGATTAACGAGGAACTTAATGAGTTATATAGGCAAATAGGGAAAAAGTATGTTGAATATGTTTCAAAAACAGAAGAGGCACCAGAGAGTGGTGTTAAAGATCTACTTAAACTTGTAGAGGCTAAAATTGAAAGAAAAAATAAACTTGAATCACAATTAATACAAATAGAAAAAAAATTAAAGGAGCAAGCAATTTCTCGAGAAAAAGAGAGATTTGAGAATGAATTTAAACGTCAAAAAGAAACCCTTGATGAGGCTCAAGAAATGGAGATAATATCAAAAGAAGAATATGATTTAAAGCTTCAGGAATATACCAAGAGAAGAAATAATTTTCAATCTATAAGAAATGTTAAGAAACAATATGAATTTGGGATAATTAGTTATGAAGAGCTACAGATGAAACTACGTGAATTGACTTAATTTCTTTTATTTATTTTAATTATTTAGTTAATACACATATTTCTATGAAGTATGATTTAGAAAATATACTTATAAATATATCAAGGCAGTAGTAAGTTGTGATGATATTATCATGAATATTACAATTAAATAGTAACTAGTATCGTGGGGTAGATAAAGTTATATTTTATCCAATGATACTAGTTATTTTTAGTTGGGATATAAAATATTAATACTATCTAAAGATAACCATAATTTAATCGAATTTTGATTGAAATTAAAGTTTTAAATTCTGAAACGTTACCATTTGTAAACAATATGTATTATTTTAAATTATCATGAAAGGTCTATAGACTTAGTTGATAAGCCATTTGCAAACAATTATAATTATGGTTCTTCATAATATTTAAAAAAAGTTCATAATATATAGATAGACTATTGCATAGAATTAATAAATAATATATAATCAAATTATATTAATATATAAGGTTATTAATGGTAGAATTAGTATAATTAAAATAGGGTTAGGAGTGAACAATATACGTCTTCAAAATAAAAAGAGATTAGGAGATATTCTTGTTCAAAACAAGAAAAAAATTTGAAACAAATTAATTTTTAATAAAGTAGTTGTATGTCAACTTATAGCAGACAATATTTTAACTGCAGATGAAATAAATACTATTAAATCTCATGATGAGGTGTTTATATGGAAAAGAAAATAAAAAGACGACTTGGAGATCTGTTAGTGCAGTCAAGAAAAATTACAATAAGACAATTACAAAACTCTTTAAATAGGCAGAAGACTTTAGGGAAGAAACTAGGTGAACTTTTAGTAGATGATGGAATTGTAACTCCAGAAGATATAATAAGCGCAATTGAGGAACAAACAGGAATAACTAGAGTTAAATTGGAATCTGTTAATATAGACAAGATGGCTATTAAAGCAGTACCTCAAAATGTTTGCGAAAAACATGATTTAATCCCTTTTGGGTTTAATGAAAATAGGATAAAAATTGCAATGTGGGATCCTCTTAACATATATGCAATTGATGATGTTTCAATAGCTTCAGGGTTTGAAGTTGAAACCTATGTAGCTTTAAAAGATGAAATAAAGAAGGCTATTGATAGGTGTTACTCTGATGAACAAGTTTCAAAAGCAGCGGCGGAATTATCTAAGGAAAAGGCAAAGGATAATAAATCACAAGTTCTACAAGAGATAACTTCTATAGACGATATAAAAAATGCACCGGTAGTTAAAATGGTAGATTACTTAATTAAAAATGCTATCGAGGCTAGGGCAAGTGATATTCATATAGAACCTTTTGAAAAAAACGTGAGAATTAGATTTAGAATAGATGGACAACTTCAGCAAATATCAACTCTTGGGGTGGATACATTAAGTGCTTTGGTTGCAAGGATAAAAATACTTGCAAACTTAAACATTGCAGAAAAAAGAACACCTCAAGATGGAAGAATAATAATGACAATGGAAGACAAAACAGTAGATGTGAGAGTTTCTATTCTTCCAACTGTATACGGTGAAAAAATTGTAATGAGAGTGCTCAATAGAGCTAATCATAAAATTGGTATTGATAGACTTGAAATGAGTGAATACGAACTTAAACAGTTAAAAAACATTATTGGAAGTCCCCATGGAATAATGCTAGTTACAGGACCTACGGGGAGTGGTAAATCTACTACTTTATATACTATTCTCAGTGAACTTAATAGTAATGATAAAAATATTATTACAGTTGAGGATCCTGTTGAATATATGCTGAATGGTATAAATCAAGTTAATGTTAATACAAAAGCTGGACTTACATTTTCAAGTGGACTTAGGTCTATATTAAGACAAGATCCAGATATAATTATGATAGGCGAAGTCAGAGATGCAGAAACAGCAGAGATAGCTGTAAGGGCAGCAATTACAGGACATCTAGTGCTTAGCACACTACATACTAATGATGCACCGTCTTCTATATTAAGGCTTATAGATATGGGGATAGAACCTTACCTTGCGGCTACTTCTATCTGTGGTGTAGTTGCTCAGAGGCTAGTAAAGAAAGTTTGTCCTGAGTGCAAAACCAGTTATGAAGCTTCTCGCTATGAAAAAAAGATTCTAGGGATAGTACAGGAAGAAGAGCTTATTTTATATAAAGGAAAAGGCTGTGGATTTTGTAAAGATACAGGATACATAGGACGAACTGGGGTTTATGAAATAATGGAAATAACAAGGGAGCATAAAGACGCTATAATTAGCTCGAATAATACAGAAGTATTAAGAGAGATATCAATGAAAAATGGAATGAAAACTCTAGGACAAGCGTGTAAGGAATTAGTACTTAAGGGAGTAACTACTGTTGAAGAACTTGTAAAGATTGCATATCTTTAATAATAAAATTGAAGGGAGGTGGTAAATATATATGCCTAATTATAAGTATAAGGCAATGAATGAGAAGGGGGAAAGATTAGAAGGAACTTATGAGGCTAAAAGCAAAGATGGGGTTATGGAGATGATTAGTCTTAATAATTATTATCCGCTTTTAGTAGAAGAGGTGCCAGAAGGTATAAAAGTTGATTTCAGTTTTCTTGAAAAAGTAAAAACTAAAGATATATCAATATTTTGCCGCCAGTTTTACACTATGCTCAATGCAGGAGCCACAATAAATAATTGCTTAGAGGTATTGTCTGAGCAAATGGCAAGCAAAAAACTCAGAGAAGCCTTAGGTAAAGTTCATGATGAGGTAAGAAAAGGTGCAACGCTTTCAGAGGCTATGGGGATGCAAAAAAAAATATTTCCGGATTTACTAATTAGCATGGTAGCAGCAGGGGAAGTTACAGGTAATCTTGATACCATTATGTTAAGAATGTGCAATCATTTTGAAAAAGAAAATAAGATTAATCACAAAATTAGTGGAGCTATGATATATCCTGCTGTAATAGCAACAGTTGCAGTGCTTGCAGGTGTCGTAATACTTACTACTGTAATGCCTATATTTGTTACTATGTTTGCAAGTAGCGGGGTAGTGCTTCCAACATCCACTAAAATAATGCTTGCAATGAGCGCAGGACTCACACACAACTTTGCTTTAATTCTACTTATATTAGCTTTAGTTATTTTTGGAATTAGATTTTTTCTAAAAAGCGAAGGTGGCATACTGCTATCTCATAAATTAAGGCTTAAGCTGCCGATTTTAAAAGGACTTAACGAAAAAATAATTATATCTAGATTTACAAGAACATTGTCTACAGTTCTCTTTAGTGGAGTATCTTTAGTAGAGGGATTAAATATCGTCTCTGAGGTTGTAGGAAATAGAATAGTGCAAAGTAAATTAATAAAAGCCAGGGATGATGTTATTAAAGGTAATGGACTTGCGGAGTCAATAAAGCAAACTAAATTGTTCCCACCAATGTTAATATCTATGATTACTATTGGTGAAGAGTCTGGTTCTCTAGATGATATACTTAGCAAAACTGCAGATTTTTATGATGAGGAATTAGAAGCACAGATTCAAACTTTCACTTCATTATTAGAACCTTTAATGATTGTAATTATGGGTTTATTAATTGGAGTTATGATGTTAGGTATAGTGCAACCTATGTTTAGTATGTATAGTACAGTTAATTAACGACATTTCAAAAGGAAAGTTTCCAACATTTATAAGCAGGATTCGAGTTATACAAAATATAAAATTTTAATGGTAGTATAAATCACCTTTTGAAGTCTTAATAACAACACCGCAGGTGATGAACAGCTTCGAAGAAGATGATTAATTGATTGTTAATCGAGTGCTATAATGGCAATCGGTAAAATAATAAAAAAAAATTAGGGGGAATAAAAATGAACACAATAATCATGAAAAAGAAAAAGGCATTTACACTTATAGAACTTATCATAGTTTTAGCAATTATGGCAATTATAGCAGCTATTGCTATACCGAATTTTACGGCGGTTAGGGAAAATTCGAAGGTTAAGGCTGATACAGCAAGTTGTGAAACTATTAAGAGAACTGCATTAATGCTTGTATCTGATGAAACAATTGCAACAGGTACAAAATATTTCACCGTTGCATTTTCATCAACAGGGGTGTTAAGTGTGACTACAGATGGTGTTGAGTTAGAATCGCAGACAGATATACAGACTAAAGAGGTTAATGCACTAACAACTGCATTTAAAGATGTAAAAGCCCCTCAAGGGAAAACCATGGCTAATAATCTAGGCGTTTATCAAGCACCTACAACAACAGTTGCTGGAAGTTATAAAATAGATATAGATGATAGCGGAAATGTTTTAGTTAGTACCATTGAATAAAGTTTAAATCTTCAAGCAAGTATAAAATAATTTTAATTGTTTTATACTTGCTAATATTGCAAATAAGAGGTGATTCCCATGGAAAAACTAAAAAATCTAGACATAAAAAAACTACTAACATCGGATCTATCTTCATTAAAAAAACAAAAAAAAGTATCTATTGATTTAAAACCAAGGAAACCTCTTTTAAATAAGAAAGTTATTTCACTGGACATAGGTACCCAAAACATTAAGGTTGTAGTTGGAAAGTGTACTAAAAGTAAAATAATTATCGAGAAAGCATTTATGTTTAAATCTTCTGTTAATGATTCAAGTGAGGATAGTCTTAAAAACCTAACAGTTTTGCCTAAAGATATTGAAACATATTTAATTAATAACAATATTAAAGTTAAAAGTGCTAATGTTACAGGAAATAGTACAACTATAATAAACAGAGAGATAATTGTTCCAGTTGCTAATGAAGATGAATTAGAAACTTTAGTCAAATTTGAGCTTCAACATTACTTGCCTATTAATATGGATGACTTTATTGTACAATTTAGTATCCTAGAAAAAATTATTGTGGAGGGTTTGGATAAGTTAAGAATTTTAGCAGTTATTTATCCTAATAAATTGGCGAAAAATTATATGGAAATATTAAAGACAGCAAAGTTAAAACCTAATGCCTTGGATGTTAATTATAATACTATAAAGAAATTAATATCACATGGAGATATAAACAGTGAAAATGAAAATAATTCTCAGGAAACTATAGCCGTGATTGATATGGGAGCGGAGTCTCTTGAAGCTAATATATATACTAATCACAATCTAGAGTTTGCTAGAATAATAAAATCTGGTGGAAAACAAATTGACATAAACATTGCTAAGTCATTTAATATGAGTGTCATCAATGCGGAAACTGGAAAAATGGAGCAATGTGACCTTATGAACTATAAAAAGAGCGAAATGACAAGGTTAATTAGGTCAGATGTAGAAGAATGGTTAGAAGAACTTGGACGTATCATTCAATTCTTCAAGAATAAAAAAATTGGTAATAATATAAGCAAAATATTTATACATGGTGGAAGCTCTAGACTTAAAGGACTTGAAGAATATATGGAAGCTAAATTTAGCATTCCTGTGAAACATATTGATAAGTTGAATAACGTGGTATTTAACAAAGATGTAAATAGCGAAGATATAGATCTTTATCTAAATGCAATTGGGGCTATAATAAGATTTTAGGCAGGTGAATTAAATGAAGGATTTAAACTTTTTTCTACCATATATAGAATCTAATAATGAATCTAAAAAAACAAATATTTATTTATATATACTTGCTGTATTAATATTTGTTTATGTAGTAGGTACTACAGTATGGTTTTTTGCAAATAAAATAATATTAAATAATAAAATACAAAAATTGAAAGTAGAAATAAATAATCCTGCTTTGCAAGAGCAGTATAAAAAGGCTAATTTAACATTGAAAAAATATGAATTGTTTAATAAATACAATCAAGGGGTTACTGCTACAATTAATAGTATAACAAGTAAGGAAATGGGCAGCAGTGACATTATGAAAACTTTATTTGCTACATTACCTCAGGAAGTAGCAATTACTTCGATTTCAATGACTTCTGGTTTAGTTGATATTCAATGTACAGCCTCCAATAGAGTAAGTATAGCAGAGATGGAGAGAAATCTATTGAAACTTGATATTATTACAAGTGCAGATGTAAGTGGAATTAGTGGAGAGTCGACAAAAGGTTATGGATTTTTGGTTAAATGCATGTTAAAGGGTGTTGATGTTAAATGAAAATGAGTAGATCTGAAAAAACTTTAATAATTATTTTACTCACATTGCTAGTAGTAGGTGGGTATTATAAATTTATACACGTAAAAGAAAATATAAAAATTCAAGCCTTAAAAGTTGAGGAAAAGAAATATGATGATGAGCTTCAAGACATTAAACTAAGTATTTCAACATCGACTAAAAGAGAAAAAGACGTAAAGATTCTTAATTCGGAGATACAAGAGAAAACTAGTAGTATTTATCCTGCTATTCAGCAAGGGAGATTAATAATAGAATTAGATGCTTTATTAAAAAAATCTAATGTAGAAGGCGCTTTTACTTTTACAGCTATCAAGGCGGCAGATACTCAAAATAAAACAACTACAAGTGGAACGACTAGCACATCTGATGATACGTCAAAACCTTTGCAAACTATTGTAGATCAATATAATACCATGCTTATTTCTGGAACTGATGACGGTGATAAAACAACTGTAAGTAATTATAAAAAAGAGATAAAAGGTAGTACTGAATATACGCAAGCATCATTATCATTTAAAGGTTCTTATGACAACATTATCGGACTGATTAAAAACATAGAAAATAACAGTAAAAAAATAATACTATCTAATTTAGCATTAAATGGAAGTAGTACAGGGGAACTCAGTGGAACAGCAAATTTAGAGTTTTATTCAGTGCCTAAATTCGCTGGTATGGATGTTGATTATTTCAAGTGGGATTACAATAATACTTATGGCAAGAAGAACCCATTTGTTAGTCTTGGTACAAAGAATAATACTGTGAGTACAACTATTGAGGATGCTAGTAAACCCAAAGAAGATATTAAAGACTTTGCAATGTCTGTAAGATCTGTAAATTCGGATTTACCGGCAATTATGTTAGGTAATTACAATGATACACAGAGAAAATCTTACGTTTATGCTGATGAAAATAGTGCTGCGGCTGTAGAGATGGTTTTTGTTGAGGCTGGTGGAAAATTTCACTATAAGTATAAAATTGGAAGCAGTTCATATCCACAGCAATATAGTGGCAATGGTGTAGAATTCACACCATCTAGTAAAGATATATCCGCTGTGATATTCTCAAATAAAAGACTTTCTGATACAGACAATGTAGGAGTAAATATAAGTGTAATAAATAAAACTTCAAGAGTAGTAAACATTTATGTATCTAATGATGACGGTGTTAAACCAAGGGTTTCAGTTAAAGGTGAGGGAAGTGCAGTTAATATCAAGAATCAATAGGGGGCTTAAATTATGAGGAGGTTATATAATAAGAAAAAAGGTACTACTTTAATTGAAGTCCTCATAAGTATGGCAATATTTAGTATTGTTACTATACCTCTAAGTATGATGATTATATCTTCTATAGTAAACAATAAAAAAGGAGAAAATAAGCAGTATGCAGTATCGGTTGCACAACAGATTATAGAAAAGATAAGATCTAATAACACTACCAAGCCAGGTATTGTTAGTATCCAAACTGACAAGGAATATAAATTAAAGTTTCTTGACAATCCGGTTCCTGCTCCTGGACATGATAGAAGTTATTTAGTTTCAAGTTCAGATGTTGGAAATGGGCTTGAGGCTACTGTAACATTTGAAAGGAAACTAGCATATGAGAGTGAATCAACAGCAAATATTGATGTTGATTATGATCTTAGTATTATAATGGATACTCATTCTATTAAAGTAACAGGAACTACTAGTTTAGCAAATATTACTGGAGAGAGCACATACACTTTTTCCAGCGATTTGAAAATATGCAATAATAATAATAACACCATAGAACTTAAGGATAATACTACAAATAAAAATTTAGGTACATATAAACCAAAGGATATATCTAAGGATGGTCTTATTAATAATATTCAAATAAGTTATTCTGATGATTATGGTCCTCATGAAATACAGTCAGAAAACAATGCAACAAATCTATTATCAGTATATATCTTAAAAAACGAAAACAATAGCAATATAAATAAATACACGAATTCAAAAGGAAATATTATACTATATGATGATTTACCAAGCGATTCTAATGGAATTTACGATATAAGTGTGGAGATTTACAAAGGTGAAAGTCCTAATAAAGTAAGAGTGTATAGTACAAAAACTTCAGTAAGTATAGGGATATAGGGGGAGAGATATGAGTCTAAAAAAGAAGAGGGGTTCTTCATTAATTGCAGTGTTGCTTATATTTGCGGTACTTTCTATTTCAGGTTTATCGATACTATCACTTACTGTGTCTGATTATAATGCAAGAATAACTGCAAGTAAAAAAATACAAAGCCTTTATGCTTCGGATTCAGGTGTGAATGCAGTTTATGGCATTATGAAAAAGGTTACTTCTCAAGCAACACAAAAGGGTAATAAAGTTGTAGACGATTATATGAAAGATTCTGATGGAACATTAACTGGAGATGCATTAAAAACAAAGTTAGATGATATATTTAAAGACTCTTATAAAAAGAGCATATCGGCATATATTTTGGAAAATAAGTTAGACAATATAACTTCTCCTAATGATTATCTTAAGGATGGCACATGTAAAGATTTAGAGGGAAATACATTATCTATTTATGATAGTGCAGACGCTAATCAACCTATTATTGCTGTAGAATTAAATTCAGATTCCTATCCATTAAATCCTAATCAATGGAAGCTCAATATTACTTCACATTTTTCTACTAACCCAACGAATGGTCAAACATCAAATAAAAAAAACGTAACAGCAAATATTATCTTAAGTATACATGGTTATAAAGGGTCATATGTATTTAGTTCTGTAAAGCAAGTAATCTCAATTAATCCTGTTTGGAAAAATGCAATTTCTATTGATGGAGATATGCATATAAATTCTAACTTAACAGTGAATGGAAACGTATTTGTTAAGGGTACCCCCCCTGTAGTTGCTATGGAGAAGGTTTATACAAAGTATAATGGTGGTATTTCTATAGGGTCAGATGATACTCAGTCAATAACAGCTAATTTTAATGGTGATGTTGTGACATCAAATAGTTTTAATATAAGTGGTCAGAACAAAACTGTTAATGTAGATAGCAATGTTTATGCAGGCAATGTATACATTGGCAAAAGTAATAGTTTAATTGATACTGATACTTCAAATTGTGATTTAAATGTAAAGAACACAAGTGTCAGCAAAGGTATGGTTTATACCAGCAATGATTTATCCTTAAATGCAACGAAATCTCATATAGATATAGATAAATATTATGGAATTAATGCTATTGATAAAGTAAGAACGGTTGATGAAGATTATAATTCTTCTAGTGGCATTATAGTAAACACTAATGATATTGGAACACCAGATGGATCTTGGATAAAATTAGGAGATGCAATAATAAATGGAACAGCCTATATAAATACTTCTACTCCTTATCAAACAGGAGAGTCAGTGGCGATTAAGGGTAATTATAGAGTGTATACAGTTCCTATACCTAAGTCTATAGGAACATTATATGATGAAAATAAAGTTGATTTTGCTTACAACTCCCCTTTACAGATAGTAAATAATTTTAAGGGTACTAATGAAGTGTTAAAGGCTAAAGATAAAGCAGAATATTTTAGAAAAGTAGATACTTTAAATCTTATGGCATTTAATAAAAGTGGGATTTTTATTAAAAACCTTATATATAGTGTTGGCGTAGCTATATCCGACGGGAGTACTTTGTCAAAATCATTTGATATTAGTAAAACAAACGTAATCAGTTCTAAACAAAATGATTTTGCAAGAGTAGTGTATGAAATGGGAGTTAAGACAGAAGCATTGGATGTTGATTATTTACAGGGAATAGTAAACAAGACTGTATTTGATAAAAATGCGAAATTGCCACAGGTAACTTTAGATGGCGTTGATGACAGTAATGTGATTGATAATGCTAATAGTGAGGTGGAAGTCAGAACTAAAAGCAAAAATGTTGTTTTACTTGGGAACAACTCGACTTATGTACCAGATCCTGTTAAGGATGAAGTTGTTAATTTAAGTACAATGAATGGAGATCCTCATGGTATTATTATAACGTCAGGAAATGTTACTTTATCGGGAACAATAAATTTTTCAGGAACCATAATTGCTGGTGGAAACGTAATAACTTTAAATGATGGCACGAAAACACTTACGTACGATGACAATTATGTGTTAAAGACCATAGCAATAAATTATACCAATACTTATTCTAAAGCGTTTAAGTTAAGTTCTGAAATAGGAACTCAAACTGTTGATGTAGCTACAACAGTTGGTAAAAGTTCTAATAGTACAAATATTACAACTGATGAAGTCGTTAAATTAAGCAATTGGAGAGTCAGTAATTAAGATGTAAAACTAGAGGTGATGCCTATGTATAGGGTAAGAAAAAAAACAAAGGGGTTAACAGTACTAGAACTAATACTAGCGTTAGCAATAGGAGCTATGTTTACAGCTACATTTTTTCAGTTCTTTTTTATACATCAAAAGGCTTTAAATAGCACAGCAATAAAATCAAAGCTTCAGATGGATATGCAACAGTCAATGGATTCTTTTTCTAAGAGTGCTATGGAGGCTTCAGGTATTTTCTCATTAAATAGTATAGACTTAAGTAGTGTTCCTGTGGCACAAAACTTAGGAGAAATAACTTTTTTAGTTGGAAATTCTGATCCTGCACAGGAATACTCTTATAGATATAGAGTTGTTGATAAGACTCTTTACTACACTCCTCCAGGACTAGCAGAAAAAACTGTATGCAGTGACGTTAGTTATATTAATATTACTCCAATAGATTCGAAGACTTTTGCAGAGTGTTCAGGAATTGTTATTGAAATTGAACTTATAGGTGCGGATGAAAAAACTACATATAATATTACTAATAATATTTATTTTAGAAATAAAAATTAGACTATAAGAGAGTGTATAAAAACAAATTGTTATAAATGGAGGGTATACAATGAATAAAGATAAAAGTAAGAGAAGTGAAAAAAAGGTAATATGTTTCGTAATTTTAATTATATTCATTCTAACTCAAGTTTTTGCATTTAGAAGTAGCGCAGATGCTGGAACGATAGTTAAAGCACCTATTACACTAACCAAAACAACTAATATTACAAATGCGAAAGTGAATGACGAAATTACTTTGAATTATAATATTAAGCCAGGAATTGTCACTGTAGTTCCAAGTACACAGAGTAAAGAAATTGCATTAGTTATAGATGCATCAGGGAGTATGGATACTGGTTTGCAAGGTAACGATAGTAGACTAAAGGTAGCTAAGGCAGCTGCCAATAGATTTATTGATAAGTTTAATACAGATAGCAAAGTGAAAATAGGATTAGTTCAATATGAAAGCAGTGCTAAAAAAAAGAGTGGACTTGTAGACAAGAATTCTTTCCCTACGCTTAAGACTAGTATAAATGAGTTTACTGCACATGGAGGTACTAATACAGGTGACGGTTTAAGATTAGCGTATTATATGCTAAAGGAGTCACCTGATATTAATGCAAAAAAATACATTGTACTACTTACGGATGGAGAACCAACTTTTTATAGTTATACTAATAATAAGACTAACATAATAACATCAAATATTGAATCAGGGTACGATACAAATAATTCAAATGATGAAACAAGAGGTTTAGACTATGCAGATTCTATAGCTACATTGATATCTGGAAGTACGTCTAATATTAATTCTTTTATGATTGGATGTACTTTAAGTGATTATGGAACTAATACTCTTAAAGAAATAGCAGCTAAAGCAAAAGGTACTTGTTCATTTGCACAAACTGCCACTGATATTGACACTGTTTATACTCAATTAGCAAACCAAATACAAAACGAATTGCCTGTTAATTCAATAAAATTTCAAGAAACCTTACCACCAGGAATCGAAATAAAGGAAGTTCCAGCAGGATTTACGGTTTTAGGACAAACAATAACAGGGGATCTAGCTAATATACCTTATAAAATCATTACAGGCACAAATAACTATACATCTGATCCTGTAAATTTTCAAATAAAAGTAAAAGCAACCAAAATGGGGGTGTTCCCTTTAAGTAAGGATGCCAGTGGGATAAGTAATTCTTTTATTACTTATAAGGATTTTGATAATACAGACGCAAAGCAATTATTTACTCCAGTAAATGTGACTATTGCAAATCCAACAGCTTCAATTAATCTTGGAAGGACTGTTGATAAAACTAACATTAAAGTAAATGATAAATTTAATCTAGCATATAACATACAGCCTCAAGATATTCCTGTAGAGGACATTGATTCTTCTTATGAAAAGGGAAGTGATATTGTACTGGTAATAGATAACTCGGGAAGTATGGATGAAATATTACCTAACAGTAGGAATAAAACTAAGATTCAAGTAGTAAGAGATACAGCCAACACTTTTATAAATAAATTTAATGGAAATAGTAACATTAATATAGCCTTAGTAAAATTTAGTACAAAAGCAGATGTTATTAAATTAGATGGGGCTTCGTTAGTTTTCGGAAATTTGGGAAACAATACTCAACGTAACTATTTGATTAACAAGATAGCTGATCCTAGTGTTTTAAATACTGATGGAGGAACAAATATAGGCGACGGTCTAATAGCTGCATATGGGTTATTAAAAAACCAAGAGAATACAGGTAGGAAAAAATATGTTATTTTATTGACCGATGGAGTGCCAACAGTGTCTACAGTTAATAATTATAATTTTGACTATAAAAAAGGTAATAATAAAAATTATGAAGGATATGTATATGGTGAAGATGTAAAGTTTGATAAATATTTTAGAAGTATAACTAATTATGAATATAAAATGGATCAGAATACAAGTAGTGTTCGATATGTTGTAAACCCAGGCGATAGTGATTATAATCAAATGGCATTGAACTATGCATATAATTTATCGGATACAATAAAAAATGATACAACTTTAAATGTTAAACCGATTATGATTGCATTTAGTAAGGGTGCAGATGTCAGTAAGCTTTCACAAATTGCAGGGCGTGCGGGAGGAGAATATAAAACAGCTTTATCCCAAGCAGATATGGACAGTGTATATACAAGTATTGCTGGTCAAATTGAAAGTGATTTCACTATAAGTGATGTGAAATTTGAAGAAACCTTCCCAACAGGGATAAATCTTGACCAAGAAAGTATGCCAGCTGGTTTTTCTGTTTCAGGTCAGAAAGTAACTGGAGTTTTAAATAGTATTAGCTATAAGTTGGATCCTACAGGAAAAGTATATAAGCCTATATCAGATCCTTCTTTTTCAATTGGCAACTTATACAGTACTGCAGCGGGGAATTATAAATTAGGACAAAAGCAATCTTCGTTTATAACCTATAAAGATATAAATAAGGAGCAGACTAAAAAGTATTTTCCAGAAACAAATATCGGTATTTCAGCAACAACGCCACCAGATATTGTTGCTACATTGGTTCCAAAGGCTGGACAATCAGAGGTATATACATTGACAGTTACATCTAAGACTGTTTCGAATAATAAAATTAATAAATTAGAAGAAGGTAGTGTTAGAGGTGGTATTCAGACGAAATTGTGGGAAAGTACAAATGCATTAGCATTAACCACTGACCAAAGCTTAACACACGATTTTAATAAAAGTGATATAACTGGAAACACCAGCCTATATATAAAAGCTACAGATTCAAATAGCAAAACTGTAACTGAGACAGTTTCACTAGTTGCAGTGTCAAGTGTTGAATTACCAGATGTAGAACAGAAAAATAATATAAGACCAGGTAATGTAATTTTTTCAGCTGAGCCAAACGCTACAATTAATTCAATTAAAGTGAATACTAAACAAATAGTTACAAATCAAAATACAGGCGAAGGTGAATATGAATCATTAAATGTGGATTTGATAGGTCAAAATACAATAGATGTAGAAATAACGAATGAAAATGGTAACACTACTAAAATGTCATTAAATGAAATTGTAGATGTATCACCACCTATTATTGTTTCAAATTATAGTTACAGTAATAAGAAAATAGAAGCAAAGTTTTATTCGGATAATGCTAAAATCACTTCTGAAAAGGTGAATTTAATATGGTTAGAGTGTGATTTGAATTTAGATAAAAAAATCACAGCTGATGAAAAAATAATAGTTTCAACGAATCTCGTGAGTAAATTAAGCGATATACAAATACCAGATAAATTTCAAGGTAAAAATTTCTTAGTGAAAGCTAGAGAAATATCAGGAAATATTGGTTCAGCATCTCCAGGAGATAACTTACCTCCAATAGGTACAGTTAGTTATGCTATAGATCCAATTACAACTGAGACTGAAAGTTATAACCCTGCGGTAATAATAAATAAAAATGTGATTGCAACAGTAATATTTGATGAACCCGATGTAACTATAACTAATAATAATGGGTTAGCAACTAAAGAGTTTACAGAAAATGGTGAATATATATTTGAGTTTTCAGATAAAACAGGAAACAAAGGAACTGCTATTGCAACAGTGAATAATATAGATAAAACTGCTATTATAAAA
Source organism: Clostridium sp. (assembly GCF_050717545.1). Taxonomy (GTDB): domain Bacteria; phylum Bacillota; class Clostridia; order Clostridiales; family Clostridiaceae; genus Clostridium_AD. Next base: position 54,889 of record NZ_JBOITN010000041.1, on the reverse strand, counting down.
CATGGAATGTTCATAAATGGAGCATTTAATGAAATAAAATCAGAGTATGAAATTGCAGAAGGTTTTAGTGGAAGCTTTGGTGTAGATTTTACAACTTCAATGAAAAATTCTAAAATTAAACTTAAGACTGATGCAGGATATACAGTTTCAGATTTTAAGTTGTATAAAATAGTAGGAGAAGGACAGACGATTTTTATTTCTAATATATCAGTTCCAAGTAAGATTGTAGGTGTTTATGAGATTACTATGCCTGATATAGAAAATGGTATTACTCATTTTATAATTGCCTACAAAGGAACTGTAAATGGAGTTTCATTAAAGGAATTAACTAATAGTGTAAAAATTGGGAATAGCTTAGAAAGCCATTGTAAAATTAAAGTTGAGGACTTACCAGATTTATTTTAGTTAAGTGAATTTGGAATAGGATTATATAAGCGAAGTGGGTCATAAGTGACCCACTAAGTGACCCACTAAGGTAACTGTGACTTGGGAAAAACAGTAAGATAGTGAGTTAATATATTGAGAGCTAGTTTTAAAACAAACAGACATGGGCAATACTTCTAATAGAGGTGATGACCATGTCTTTTATCCTTTCTATATTAAAAACAAAAGATTTGGATTTTATAGCAAAAAAATTAATTGCATTGTACATGTTAAATATAACAGATATCTTATTTACAATTTATCTTGTCAACACAGGGATGTTTTTAGAAGTGAATGCTTTCATGGCACCGTTAGTAAACAAAAGGTATTTATTTAGTATAATAATTAAGATAGTAATCCCGTTAGTTTTGTTAATGGCCGTATACCAAAGAATGAAAAAAGCTACAGAGAAACAATTGTATCAATCAAATATTATGATTAATGGGTTATTAATATTTTATGGAATTATAGATGTTTCCCATGTTGTTTGGAGTATTTTATATAGTGTTTTAATTGCAAAATTATAAGTCACTCCAAATTAAATACCTCTATGGTAATAAAGTGGGTAACTTTATGTCCCACTAAGGTAACTGTGACTTGGGAAAAACAATAAGATAGCAAGTTAATATACTGAATTAAAGAGAAGAATTAAAACAGGAACTACAGTAAGTGAAGTATTGATATTAGTAACCAATGAATATATTTGGTCCGATACATACATTTATTGGTAGTTTTTGAATGCAACGTTAAGTATGGACTTAATGGCATTTACGCATATACTCAGGAAATATCTGAGATACCTATAATGCGTACTAAATGTGTATAATTTTCGTAATTTATAACTCCCTCCAAATTAAATACGCCTATGGTAATTGTTTACAATTTATGATATAATAAGGAAAACATTAACTTATTAGGGGGAGCAAGATGAAATTACTTTGTAAATGTGGTAATGTAGAAGATATAAAGACTGATAAGTCAATTGAAAAGTATGAATTTAAAAGGTGTGACGATGATACTTTGATTTTAGTATGCAAGAACTGCAAGGAAGTAATATTTCTAAGTTAGGGGTAAAAAAACAAGCCTTACATTGCGAATGTTAGACTTGTTTTTATTTGCGTATTTTTTCAATGGAATATAAATAAGAATCATAATTCAATTGGATGATTTGTAAATTTAGCTTCTAATATCTCACTTATAAATGTAGAACCTAGGATAAGTAGTCCTCCAATTACTTTCATTATGGTTATAGATTCGCCTAAAAAAACAGATGCTAAAATTACCGCGGATATTGGGTCGATATAGCTTAAAATTGCTATGGATTGTCCCTTTAGCTGATTTATTGAAGAAAAATACATCAGGTAAGCAATTCCTGTGTGAAGGATACCTACTATTAATATAAAGATCCATGCTGTAGAACTTATTTCACTTACATGAATATTACCCCTATAAATAATGAGAGGTAAAAGTACAATCGCTGCAATTGACAGTTGAATAAGAGTTGATTCAAAACCAGATAAATTTTTAATAAATTTATTCATTAAAATTATACTAGCATATAAAACAGCAGCGCTAAGTCCATATATTATTCCGATTATATGATTGTAAGAGACTGTTATATTAGTGCTTCCTGTACTGACAATTAAAAATAATCCTGACATAGCAACTATAACACATATAATTTTTATCATTGTCAGTCTCTCTTTAAGAATTATAGGTGCTAGCATTAGTACAAATATAGGCGCAAAGTAGTAGCTTAAAGTTGAGTTTGAGATAGTGGTGTATTTGTATGCTTGAAATAAAAGAATCCAGTTAAAGCCTATAGCAACACCAGATAGCGTGAGAATTAATATATTTGCCTTCACTAATTTAATAGACATTTTTTGTTTCATTATAAAACCAGCAAAAAGTAGAAATGAACTACCTATTATGGCTCTTAGAAAAGCGATTTCAATTGAGGGTAGGTTTATATTCCTTACAAAAATTCCTATGCTTCCAAAGATAAACATGGAACTAATAATTTTAATCTTATCTTTCATTCTAATTTCCTCCGTATATATAATATTGACATTAGCTCTATTTTAATATTATTATTTTAAATAATTATAATGAGATAATGGGGCGAAGTCAACTATTTTTATATATTTGCTTTTATTCAAATTATGTTTATAATAGTATATACAATAATTTATTATGAATTTTCATGAAAAGGGTGTTACTATGGCAAATATAAAAGATGTGGCCAAAAGATCAGGGGTCACAGTTACTACAGTTTCAAGAGTACTAAATAATAGGGGATATATCAGTGAGAAAACAAGAAAAAATGTATACAAGGCCATGAAAGAGCTTGATTATCAGCCTAATGAATTAGCCAGAGCTCTTTTTAGAAGAAAGTCCAATTTAATAGGATTTATAATTCCTAGTGTAGCACATCCTTTTTTTGCTGAGCTTACAAACGATATTGAATATTATGCCTATAAGAATGGATATAAGATACTATTATGTAATGCTAATAATGAAAGTAAGAAAGAACAAGATTATATAGATATGCTAAAAGGAAATCAGGTTGATGGAATTATTATGGGAAGTCATACGTTAGAGGTTTCTGAGTACCTGAACCTTAGGTTGCCTATAGTAGCTATTGATAGATTTTTATCAGAGAATATACCTTATGTTGCTTCTGATAATTATAATGGAGGTGTTCTTGCCACAAAACTGCTTATAGAAAAAGGTTGCAAAAACCTTGCGCATATAAGTGGTCCACTAAATTTGAATACTTCTGCTAATAGAAGATATGAAGCTTTTGTGGATGTTGCAAATGAGAATAGCATGCCCTATGTAGTAATTGAAACAAGTATAAATAGTTTCGATACAGAAGAATATGAAAGTCTTATTTACAAATTATTTGAAGAACATCCAGCCATAGATGGGATATTTGCTAGTAGTGATATGATAGCTACCTGCATTGTGAAAGTAGCTAGTGTTTTAGAGAAATCCATACCTGGTGATTTAAAAATAGTTGGCTATGATGATATTAATATAGCTTCATTAATTGTGCCAGCTCTTACTACAATAAGACAACCAATTAGAGAAATAGCAAAACTTGTAGTAGAAATTTTGATTAACCAGATAGATGATAAAAAAGTTAATCATGAAAATATACTGCCTATAGAGCTTATTGAACGTAGAACTACATAAAAACATTAATATATATATTACTTAACATTAAAACATTCTAAATCCAATGATTTAGAATGTTTTTTATATTGCTAGTAAACCGTTACCATAACTGTTAGGTAATAACTATAATATTACTAATAATAACATGTCAAGTGGTTGACATGTTAGCGAAAAGGATGTAGTATAAATATATTAAACGGTTTACATATTTTAAATTTTAAGGAGGCTCTTACATGAAAGGTGACATTATTGTATTAGAGGAACATCACACTAAAGCAGCTAGCATAATAGTTCCAGAAATTATTGAAAAAATAAAGAATAAAGCAACAAGGTATAACATTACGGTTTCAGGTGAATCTGGAAGTGGTAAATCAGAAACTGGGAAGGCAATAGTTGATGAACTCAAAAAGTACGGAATAGAATCTGTTTTATTAGGTCAGGATGATTATTTTTATTTACCGCCAAAGTCAAATGATGAAAAGAGAAGACAAGATCCTGAATGGTTAGGACCACATAAAGAAGTTAACTTTAATGTTCTAGAAAATAATTTGAAAGATGCAATCAGTGGAAAAACAGAAATAACTAAGCCTTTAATTGATTATAATGCAAACACGGTAGAAGAGCAGGTAATAAGTCTAGAAGGTATTAAGGTTGTTATCGCTGAGGGAACATATACTTCATTACTTAAAAATGTTGATACCAAAGTATTCATAGCAAGAAGCAGGCTCGATACATTGGAGCACAGGAAAAAAAGAAATAGAGGAAATGAAGTAAACGATTCATTTATAGAAAATATTCTGGAAACTGAACATAAAATCATCGCTGGTCATATTCAACTAGCTGACTTTATTATCACCAAAGAATATGATGTAATTATCGTTAAATAATGTGATTTTTTTGCGTAATAATAAAACTTTAGAAGGAGTGATTAAATTATGGCAGTAAAAAACCAAGTGCAGTTAATTACTTATCCAGATTCCTTGGGAGGAGATTTAAAAACCTTAAATAATCTTCTTTTGAAATATTTTTCAGATATTTTTAAAGGAGGAATTCATATTCTTCCTCCTTTTCCGTCATCAGGTGACAGGGGATTTGCGCCATTAACTTATTTAGAAATAGAACCTCAATTTGGTACCTGGGAAGATATCAGGGCTATTGGAAAAAATTTCGACATCTTAGTGGATCTTATGGTAAATCATATTTCCCAAAAGTCTGTATACTTTCAGGATTTTTTGAAGAAGGGCCGAAAATCAGAATATGCTGATTTATTTATAACATTAGACAAGGTTTGGGAAGATGGCACGCCAGTTGCACAAGACATTGCAAAGATGTTTCTTCGTAGAAAAGCACCCTATTCAACTTTTACTATAGAAGAAACTGGTGAGAAAGAAAAAGTATGGACAACATTCGGTAAAACAGAACCATCTGAGCAGATTGACCTGGACATTAAATCAGAAAAAATTAAACAGTTAATTACTGATTTTCTCGTAAACTTCAGTAAACAAAATGTTAAAATTGTTCGATTGGATGCGGTTGGATATGTTATTAAAAAACTTGGAACAAGTTGTTTTTTCGTGGAACCAGAGATATATGATTTTCTTGACTGGATACTAGAACTTGCAAAGTCATTAGGAATTGAATTACTTCCTGAACTGCATGCACATTATACAATTCAAAACAGACTTGCAGATCACGGATGCTGGATATACGATTTTATTCTGCCATACACCATTCTTGATACTCTAGTTAATAAGTCAAGTGAGAAGCTTTGTGAATATCTGAAAAATCGCCCTAGCAATCAGTTTACAATGCTTGACTGCCATGACGGGATTCCAGTGAAACCAGATATGGATGATCTTATAGATACTAAGGAAGCTAAAAAACTAGTGGATGTATGTTTACAAAGAGGTTCAAACCTTAGTCTTATTATGTCAGATGAGCATAAGGCTCCAGATGGATTTGATGTTCATCAGATAAGATGTTCTTATTATTCCGTTTTAAACTGTGAAGATGATGCATATCTCGCAGCAAGAGCTATTCAGTTTTTTGCACCAGGAATACCGCAAGTATATTACGTTGGTCTTTTGGCAGGAAAAAATGATGTTGAAAATGTTAAGAAAACAGGTGAAGGTCGTGAAATTAATCGTCACAATTTCAGCTTGGAAGAAATAGAACAATCACTTAAGCAAGAAGTTGTTCAGAGGCTATTAACACTTATAAGATTTAGAAATGAATATCCAGCTTTCAATGGAGAATTTAAAGTTATGGATTCTCAAAAGGATGAAATTAAACTTTGCTGGCAAAAAGATGATAAGTATTGTAATTTGTTTATAGATTTAAAAACAAACAAATCGGTAATAAAGTATATTGATGAAATGGGTAAGTCAGCTCAATATATAGTATAAGAAATTCAATGGAAATGACGTTGAATAGATGATGAAAGGATTATAGAGAGAAATAATAAAGTTAAAGATAAATAAAGAACAAGTCTTTCATTTTTAATGTTAGACTTGTTCTTTATTTGCTTGATTTTTCTATAGAATCAGCAAGACATTCATCGATTACTTCTTTGCTAATTATAAAGGCTTTCTTATTTTTCATTTAGTTCACTCTCCCTTCTTTATATATAAATAATATCATGGCTATGTTAACTGAGTATTAAGTTGATATTAAGATTAATATTTCAGCTCCGCTGGAGATAATTTAATGCTGGAATTATATTTTAAAATTTGGTATTCCAAATTATTTGTGGTATTCTAAATTATATAAATAACAAGAACACTAATAATAAATGATCTAATGAAAGTAGGTTTATCAAAGTGAATCGTTATAAAGCAACATCAATTTTAATATTAGCTTCAAGTATTTATTTTGTTAGTTATCCATTTCATAAAACATTTATAGGAGGCCTTGTGTATAGCGGAAGTTGTGCTTCTATGATTGGTGGTTTTGCTGACTGGTGGGGTATTAATAAATTATTAAAAAAGACAATTCCTAGAAATAAACAGAAAATTTTTGATGGGTTATCTAATATGGTAAGTGAAGAATTATTGTCTAAGGAGACTTTAAAGAAAATACTTAGTAAATATGATGTCTCAAAACTCGTTGTTGAATTAGTAAAGGATAATAATGAAATTGAAGGTATAAAAAACGTATTTAGATTAATGATTGAAGATAATGTTAATAAAATTGATAATAACGAAATTGAAAAAAATATTTCTAATTTAACAATAAATATTTTTAAAAAAACTGATTTGCATAAGCTGATTGTTTCAATTATAGAGATTTCTATAAGAAATGAGCACACGGATAGACTTTATAATTTTATTTTAGATGAATTAATATCGTTTTCTCAAACATATGCTTTTAAAAATATACTTATAAAATTTATAATGGAAACAAGGTCTTCTTATGAAGGGGAAAGTAGAAGAAAAAAAATCATTGATAAATTTAAGGGTAGTAATAATAATTTAGCAATTGGTTTTCAAGAGAAAATTAAAAAATTTCTAAGTAATATGAAAAACAAAAACAATAAAGATAGGTTAATGTTTAAGCTGTGGATTTATGATAAGCTAGAAGAGTTTAAAAATAATAGTAATTTTGAGTTGAAAATTGAAAATTGGAAGTTGGAGCTTTTAGAAAATGTTAACACCCAAGAATACATTAATACGATTATTGAAAGTACAAGTAATAAAATACTTAAAAATGAAGATTTATACAATAAGCCTTTTATTATTATAGATAACTTAATAAACAATCTAGAAGACAATAGGGATACTCAAAGAAGAGTAGATGTATTGATTAAAGATATGTTATATAAACTAATAGATGATAAGCATAAAAATATCGGCATAATAGTTAAAGAAAATATTAGTAAATATTCAGATAATATGCTAATTGAGTTAATAGAATCAAATGTTGGGAATGACTTACAGCTTATTCGAATTAATGGTTCTCTGGTTGGTGGTATAGTAGGTATTTTGATATTTATTATCAAGTATAGTATAGGAGTATAGTAATGAGAAATAAGAAAATAGCGGATTTATCAATTGTTGGTTTAACAATATTAGTTATTATAATCACTTTTATAAAAATTAATTTTAGAAATAGTGCATGGGTTGAATTTTTAAGTTTTGTTATTGAAGCAGCACTAGTTGGTTCAATTGCGGATTGGTTTGCTATAACTGCGTTATTTAAAGAACCATTTTTGGTTGGCAAAATACCTATAGTTGCTTCACACACTGCTATAATATCTAAGAATAGAGAGATTATAGTAGATTCTTTAGCCAATATGGTACAAAATGAGTTGCTAAGTGAAAAAGTGTTGAGGAGTAAAATTGAAGAAATTAATATAACGGATAGGTTAATTGGTTTTGTTGAAAAGAATGTAAGTACAAGAAGTGATTTATATGAAAAATTAGTAGACTACTTTATAGAAAAAATAGATAGTGTGGATTCACTAGAATTTGCTGAATTTTTAGAGAAACATATTAAACAAAAAATTGGAATAATAGATGTATCGGTTTATTTAGATAAAGGTATTTCATATGGACTTGAAAGTGATGAATTCAAAGAGGTATTTAATATTATAATAGATAGTGTAATTGAATATGTAAATCGTGATGGTACAAAGAAGATATTACAAAAAATTGTTAATGATGTTTTAAAGAAAGAAGCTAATAGTCTTGTTATGGAAAAAATCATTGGTATTTTAAAATCTGTAAAGGCAATAAGTACTTCAGATATTACAATATCAATACTAAAGCAAAGCAATAAACTTCTTTTAAATTTAAAAAATGAAGATGATATAGTACGACTTGAAATAATAAAGCAAATTAAACAGATATTCAAAAAAGTTAATTTAGATGATAAAGCTAAAGGTGATATAGAAGAATGGAAAATGGAAATAATTAAAGAAATTTCGCTTAAGGATTATTTTAATGAAATAATTAAAGAAGTTTTAAAAATCATTACTGATAAAGAACTTTATTTGTCTAATAATCCAATAGAGAAGTGTAATAAATTTGAAATAAACATATTGAACATGCAAGATATAGTATCTATTGTTAATGTGATAAAAATTCAGTTGGGTAATAGCTGGAATGATTTAAAAACTGACGATGCTCACAAAAAAAATATAGATGGATTAATTAAGGAGTCTGTATTTAGATTTATTGGATCTAAGTATCAAAATGTAGGTTATATAGTGAAACAAGTATTGAATAACATGAATGATGAATCTTTAAATGATTTTATAAATCAGAAGGCTGGGAATAATCTTCATGCAATTCGTATCAATGGATGTGTAGTAGGCGCATTATTCGGTGGTTTTGTTTTTGTTGTAACTCATTTGATTTATAATTGGATATTGCCCAATATATTTAATGTTAATTTTTAAACTACACATATTAACACCATTAACAACAACCCCTTCGATAAACCAATATCGGAGGGGTTAGAACACTAAAGCCAGATGACTTAGTCAACTGGCTTTAGTTATAGCTTTAGGAAATGTAAGCACAAAAGTACTTCCGTAACCCAATTTGCTTTTTACCTTAATTGTACCATTATGACATTCAACTATAGCTTTTACAATAGTCAAACCAATACCAGTACCTCCAGTATTTTTATCGCGGGATTCATCGCTCCGGTAAAATCTTTCAAATATGAATGGCAAATCTTTTTGGGATATTCCAATTCCATTGTCTTTTAATTGGATAGTTATGTTATTAACATCAGAATTTAGAGTTAATGTAACTTCTCCACCTGCTTTTGAATATTTAAGTGAATTTGAAAGCAAATTATATATTACTTGTTTTATTTTGTCTTTATCCATTAATACTTCTACATTTGATGGTAATTTTGAGTATATTTGCAAAGATGAATTGCTATATTGAGGTTGAAAAGAAGTTATTATTTTTTCAAGTTCTAAGGATAAGTTAAACCTAGATTTATTTAAGTTTAGGTTTGTTTGTTCAAGTTTAGCTATATTGCTAAGTCCTTCAACTAATTTTATTAAACGTTCTATTTCTTCATAAAAACTTGTTAGTACTTTTTCTGTAGGTTCCCAAACCTTATCTAGTAATGCTTCTATATGTGATTTTAAATTAGTAAGAGGTGTCCTAAGCTCATGAGCCATGTCTGACGTCAATCTTTTTCTAAGAAGCTCTTGTTCTTGCAAGGTTCGTGCGAGATAGTTTATTGAATCTTTCAAATCATCTATTTCTTTGGTTTTAGATGTAACATGAGATCTAACTTCTAAATCTCCATTTCTAATTCTATTAGCGGTTTCAGTGATTTTTGTTAAAGGTGAGGATATTTGCTTTGAAAGAAAAATGCTTACGATTAACCCAAATATTAAAGCTATAAAACCAGAAAGAAAAAAGGAGTGATTCAAGGTTTGTTTAAAAGTTAGTGCTCCTGCATTTAAAAAAGAGGTACCGTAATACCCAAAGACTATGGTCCCAATTTTTTTATTATTTTTGCTTAATGGGTAACTATCTTCGGTGTATTGACCGGGCTTTATTGAAGAAAAATTATTCATCATTGAATTCATCATTGAACCCATCATATTATTATTACCTGAATTTAAGTTGCCTGAGGTAAAGACAGTAATCCCAGTTGAATCTTTTACTTCAATATATAATTTTTCTGCATTAGCATATCTTAGTATTTCCTCTTTTCCAGTAGATGAAAAGCCTGTTTTCAGGTTGTATAAGCCATCTATTGTAGTTGCAATTTTATCTACTTTATTTTTATGCTCATCAATTAAATAATTGTTAAATTTTTTACCAATCATAGAATTTGAAATTAACACTGCAATGAGAATAGATACAATGGCAGTAAGAAGAAACCCTAAGGATAATTTTTTTGATAAAGACAATTTCATTTCATTCACCCCATATTTTCATTTGAGTTAAGATACAAGAACTATTAACCATTGAATTTATAACCCATTCCGTATACTGAAACAATATATTGTGGCTTTTTATGGTCGTCTTCAATTTTCTGCCTAATGTTTTTAATATGAGTATCAATAGTTCTATCAAAACCATCATAATCTATTCCAAAAGCTTTATTTACTAATTGTTCCCTTGAGAATATTTGCCCAGGATTAGTTAGCAAAGCAATTAGAACTTTAAATTCATTAGAAGTCAGAGATATGGGGCTACCTTGTTTTTTTACAATCATTTTTTCAATATTTATTTCAAGATCACCATTATTTATAATTAATAGCTGGGCAAGTGGGTTAATATCTCTATAAGTTCTTCTAATGATTGCTTTAACTCTACCAACAAGTTCTCTATTGCTAAAGGGTTTTGTTATATAATCATCCGCTCCAATAGCGAGACCTTCTATTTTATTGTCTTCCTCAGTTTTTGCTGTAAGCATAATAATTGGTACTGATGATGTAGCTCTAATTTTGTTACATACCTTCTCACCAGAAATTTTGGGAAGCAATAAATCTAATATAATTAAATGAATTTGTTCATTTTTAAATATATTCAAAGCTTCTTGACCATCTGATGCGGTTAAAACATCGAAACCTTCCTTTATTAAATAAGCTTTAATTACATCTAAAATTTTCTGCTCGTCATCAACAACTAAAATTCTCGTTTTATTATTCATATTTTCACTCCTGTATTTTAAAGTATTATTTATAGTATACGCTAGTGAGAAATTTAATTTGATATAATTATAGTATAAACTTCAATTGTGAGGAAAATATGAAGAATATATATGATTGTTAAGGGACTAAATATGTATGGGTACAGCCTTTTTTAGAAAATTCAGCATAAAATTGCCAAGAACAGTTTATAATATTAATAAATATAGTTTCTTCATAAAAAACACATATAAATATGTTAGTATATAGTTATAGATTAAAAAAAATATTATTTGATTAATGTTTTTTTATAAAATATACACCCCCCTACTGGGTAGGGAATAAATTTAAAATTTTATACCTTATAATATAAGGGAGGTAGAAGCCAAATGAATAAAGATCAATTGAAAGCAATTCAATCACTTAAAACATCAAAAGGACAGATTGATGGGATAATCAAGATGATGGAGGATGATAGATATTGCATTGATGTATCAAATCAAATAATTGCAGCGCAATCCCTACTTAAAAAAGCAAATATGTTGATATTAAAGCAACATCTCAATCATTGCGTAAAAGATGCATTTATAAATAATACAGGCGAGGAAAAGGTTGATGAAATAGTAGAATTACTTGCTAAATTAATTGGCAATAAATAATAGGGAGGAGTGTAACATGGAAAATAAAATACTTAAAATAGAGGGAATGACTTGTTCTGCTTGCGCTAAGGCTGTAGAAAGAGTTTCAAAAAAATTGCCAGGAGTGGAGGATGCAAGTGTAAACTTTGCTAGTGAGAAATTAAATATAAATTATGATGAGTCAAAAATTAAATTAGAAGATATACAAAGTGCGGTGGAGAAAGCGGGGTACAAACTATTAGTACAAACAACTAATAAAACCTTAAAGCTAGAGGGAATGACTTGTTCTGCTTGCGCTAAGAATATAGAAAGAACAACTAGGAAACTTAAGGGTGTAGTTGAATCAAATGTTAACTTTGCCACTGAAAAATTAACTATTTCTTTTGAACCTTCATTAGTAAGGACAGCAGATATAAAGAAAGCAATTGAAAAAGCAGGATATAAAGCAATAGAGGATGAAAGCAATGTAGACGTTGATAAAGAAAAAAAAGAAAAACAAATAAAAGCTTTATGGAATAGGTTTTTAATATCTGCGATTTTTGGTGTACCGTTATTATTAGTTGCAATGGTGCCTATGGTAGTAGAACTTCCTCAAGTTATTAATCCAATGATGCATATGGAGATTTATGCAATTCTACAATTACTGCTTGTTATACCAATAATATATACAGGTAGAAAATATTATATAGTTGGCTTCAAATCGTTATTTAGATTAAGTCCAAATATGGATTCTCTTATATCCATAGGAACTTCTGCAGCAGTTTTGTATAGTTTATTTGCTGTTTATGAAATAACGATTATGGGAGATATGAATTACGAAATGTATTTTGAATCGGCAGGTGTAATTCTTACACTTATAACTCTTGGCAAGTATTTGGAATCAGTAACAAAAGGAAAAACCTCTGAGGCGATTAAAAAACTTATGGGCCTTGCTCCAAAAACTGCTACAATAGTTAGAGATAATAAAGAAATAGAAATTCCAATTGATGAAGTTGAAGTTGGAGATATAGTAATAGTTAAGCCCGGCGCAAAAATGCCTGTAGACGGTGAGGTTGTAGAGGGAACTACATCTGTAGATGAATCAATGCTTACAGGTGAGAGTATGCCAGTAGAAAAAAGCATTGGTAGCAATATAATTGGTGCAAGTATAAATAAAAATGGAGCTATTAAGTTTAAAGCAACTAAAGTTGGTAAAGATACTGCGCTATCTCAAATAATAACCTTAGTTGAGAATGCTCAAGGATCAAAGGCTCCAATAGCCGCAATGGCAGATATTATATCGGGCTACTTTGTACCTGTAGTTATAGGCCTTGCTCTAGTTTCATCACTGGCTTGGTATATATCTGGAGAAACGGGAGTGTTTTCATTAACAATATTCATTTCGGTGCTTGTAATAGCATGTCCTTGTGCTCTTGGCCTAGCAACTCCAACAGCGATAATGGTTGGAACAGGTAAAGGTGCGGAGTATGGAGTACTTATAAAAAGTGGTACAGCGCTTGAAACTGCACATAAAATTCAAACTATAGTGTTTGATAAGACTGGAACTCTTACGCAGGGAAAACCAAAGGTAACTGATATAGTTACAATAGATGGTACCGACCAGGAATTCTTACTTCAAATAGCAGCCTCGGCAGAAAAAGGATCAGAGCATCCATTAGGTGAGGCTATAGTTAAGGACGCCCAAGAAAAATTATTGGAATTTAAGAAAGTAGATAAATTTAAAGCTATACCTGGTTATGGAATAGAGGTTAGTATAGATGGGAATAAAATAATACTAGGAAACAGAAAACTTATGATAGAGAGTGAAATTTCACTGGATGAATTAGAAGATGTTTCAAACAGACTTGCAGAAGAAGGAAAAACTCCAATGTATATTGCAATAGAAAATAAGTTAACTGGAATCATTGCAGTTGCTGATACAGTTAAGGAAAATAGCAAAAAAGCAATAGAAAGACTTCATAGTATGGGAATAGAAGTTGCTATGATAACTGGTGATAATAAAAGGACTGCTGCAGCGATAGCTAAGCAAGTTGGTATTGATAGAATACTAGCCGAAGTTCTACCAGAGGATAAAGCGAGTGAAGTTAAAAAACTACAAGCTGAAGGGAAAAAAGTTGCTATGGTTGGAGATGGAATTAATGATGCTCCAGCACTTGCTCAGGCTGATATCGGCATTGCCATAGGATCTGGTACAGACGTTGCTATGGAATCAGCAGATATTGTGCTTATGAGAAGTGACTTAATGGACGTACCTACAGCACTAGAGCTTAGTAAGAAAACTATAACAAATATAAAGCAGAATTTATCTTGGGCATTTGGTTACAATATATTAGGAATTCCAGTTGCAATGGGAGTGTTACACATATTTGGAGGTCCACTTTTGAATCCTATTATTGCAGCACTTGCAATGAGCTTTAGTTCAGTTTCTGTTTTAACAAATGCATTACGCTTAAAAGGCTTTAAGCCATTAAGATAGAATTATAGATTTAAATGAAAAATACAAATCGAGGGGAGAAATAAAAATGAAAAAGAAAATGACTATAGAAGGAATGAGTTGTCAGCATTGTGTAAACCATGTTAGCGAGGCGTTAAAAGAAATTGGAGCAAAAGATGTTGAGGTAAGTCTTGATAAAAAGCTTGCAACAGCGCTTTTTAGTGAAGATATAACTGATGAGGTTATAAAGGCAGCTATTGATGTAGTTGGTTATGACGTAGTAAAAATAGAAATAGCTTAAATATAAGAAATAATTAAATTAAAATGTGAAAATGCCCAAGTATTATGAATTGCATAATACTTGGGCATTTTATTTTTGGATATAAGTAAATGCTGTGAAATCTGCGTAAATAATTACTGCATTAATTTTTATATATTAAAATAAACTAATTTTCTATTGACAAGGAAATCATTAGGTTGTATAGTTAGTTACATAAGTAATTAACCAATTAAGCAAAGAGGTGATAATATGAAATTAGATTTTAATAATGAGTTGCCTATATATATGCAGATTGCTAAAGATATTGAGAACAATGTTCTTAAGGGAGTATTTGAGGAAGAAACTGTTATTCCATCTACAACAGAAATTTCAGTTAAGTATAAAATAAATCCTGCTACAGTAGCAAAAGGATTTAATTTACTTGTAGATGAAGGAATTATATATAAAAAAAGGGGTGTTGGTATGTTTGTTGTAACTGGGAGTAAAGAAATGTTAACAAAAAAAAGAAAAGAAAATTTTTACAACAATTATATTGTAGTCTTAATAGAAGAAGCTAAAAAGTTAGATATCTCAAGTAAGGATATTATTAAAATGATAGATGGAGGGATTTAATATGGGCGCAATAAAGGTTTCAAATGCAAGTAAAAAATATGGGGATACTTTTGCTTTAGATAATATCACATTAAATATAGAAGAAAATAAAATATATGGGTTACTAGGAAGAAATGGAGCAGGAAAAACAACTCTTTTAAATATTATAAACAATAGAATTTTTTTAGATAAGGGGACTATTTGTATAGACGATAAGAACTTGCATGACGATAAAAGTTGTCTGGGAAAAATCTATTTTATGGAAGAGCAAGACTTATATCCGCAGTCTATGAAAGTCAAAGATCTTTTTAATTGGACTAAGGAGTTTTATTCGAATTTTGATATGAAATATGCATTAGAACTTTCTAAAAAGTTCGAATTAAATATTAATAAAAAAATAAAAGAACTTTCAACAGGCTATTCCTCCATATGTAAAATTATAAATACAATGGCATCAGGTGCTGAAATATTAATTTTTGACGAACCAGTTCTAGGACTAGATGCTAATCATAGAGAACTGTTTTATAAAGAACTAATGGAAAGTTATATAGAAAATCCTAAGACTATTGTACTATCTACCCATATTATAGAAGAAGTTGCACAATTAATAGAGAGGGTTCTTATTATTAAGGATGGGAAATTAATTAAAGATGAAAGTGTAGAAGAATTATTAATGGGGTGCTACTGTGTTTCTGGATTAAATAAAAATATAGATGATTATATTAAAGATAAAAATTGCATAAGTGTAGATGAAATGGCGACCTTTAAATCAGCTGTTATAATAGGAGAAAATGGATCCTTGGAAAAGAACCAGCAGAAAAAACTAGATTTAGAAGTTTCAAAGGTTGAACTACAAAAACTATTTATTTATTTGACTAGTGACGGGAGGATAAAGTGATGATGAGTTATAAGCTTGCTAAATATAATGTTAAAAGCAGCATTAAATCAATAATAATTTTTTACTCTATACTGATAAGTGTAACAATAGGTATTGAGTTATTAAGCGGCATTTCTAATGGAGACGTTCAGTCATCTGGATTGGAATCAGCGTCTATAATATTTTTATTTGTGTTAGGTCTAAACTTTTTTAAAGAAAATTTTTATTTTAGCCAAGCCAATAACATTCCTAGAGTAGATTATTTTAAAGGTGTAGTAATATCTATTATACCTATAGGACTTGTTATGTCTGTACTGGATATAATAATAAATAGAGTGCATAATTTATTCTCAATTAGTCCCACAATGTACGATATGGCATATAGTGGATCTTTTAATTATAATACAAGATTTGAACTGTGGGTACAAAGTAATGACATAAAAACACTATTCGGGACAGTAACCTTTTTATTTTCTTTTTATATTGCAGCGTTTGGAGTAGGGCTATTAATAACAATGATATTTTACAATTGTAATAAAACAATGAAGATTTTAGTATCATTAACCCCTATAGCCATTATGACTATCTATGGAAGGGTGGTTTTTACAAATCCTAACTTTGGAGAAAAAACAGTGATTTTTTTTGATAATATATTTGGGATAAGCTCAAAGAACTCTTATATGTCTGTATTAACATTTATATGTTTGTTTGTAATAACAATGAGTTTTGTATATTTGTTTGTTAGAAAAGCTGTTGTTAAAAGAGATTAATGGTATAACTATTGAGGCAAATGAAATTCAATTATAAAATATGTAGTAGAGAGATATATTTAAAATAACGATATTTCAGCTCCGCAGGAGATGATTAAATGAGTAAGAGGAAGAATCTCCATATGATGGAGATTCTTTCATTTTATCTTCAAGTTGACCCATATATGTAATTGTGCTATTATCAAATTATAAAATGAATGTAAGGTTATGGGATTAATTAGCTGGCAATTTTATTCAAGTTTTTATAGGAGCGATAGTATGAAATGTAATCGTATAAGTTTTTTACCTGGATTTTTTAAATTTAAGACTGTACATCAGAGACTTATTTTTATTGTAATTATTGAAACTACTGTAAGTTTATTGTTATTGATTTTGGTTTCTTATCAGACTATCCATTCAATTGAAAAAAATAAATTGAAGACTTCAATGGTGTCAAATTTAGAACAGCTTACTGAAAAAATGAAACAAAATTATATGAATATGATTCAGATTTCGCAACAGATGTCCCCTGAGGGAACGGTGGGATCATTGCTAGAAAATTATTTCGAGGCTAAATCTAAATATGACATATACAGTATTGGACAACAAATCTCAGATGAGTTAGTTACTATTACCTTTGCTAACAACAATATTATTTGTAGAACATATTATGATCCCCTAAGTGGGAAGAAATATTTTAATGGCTTCTTTACTTATGAAGGCACTTCACCCCAAGGAAATAGGATATTGAAGAAAAATGGAAGTATTTATTATCATAGCTTGCATCTATCCAATACTATGGGCCTTGGAACTTGGCAAGTTTTATCTATTTCTCGTAAAATTAAAATTCAGGATGAAAGGGAACTTACTATTTATATTGAGTCTAGACTTGAGGCTAAAGATATTATCGATACCATTTCCAAGGTTCAAAAGATGAATTATGTTCTTTTGCAGTTAGATGCTAGCAAGCAGATTCAGTATTCTAGTTCAGAAGATTTTACTGTAGGTAAGAATTTTCAGATGGAAGATGAAGAAGAGGTAGGTAGTAGTTACTTTGGGAAATCGGGTAAGTATATAGGTGTACGGCTAACTTCTGATACAGGGTTTGCAAACGTATTGCTATTGCCTTCTATGGACTACAACAGTGAATTTTACACATGGGTACGAAATGTTATAGGAATATTAGCTTTGGCTATGTTGCTGTTTGGAGTTTCTTTTATTCTTTTATCTCGTTTAATTTATACACCACTTTCTATATTTTCAAAAGAAATGAAGAAACTGGGTCAGGGTGATTTAAATGAGGTTTCTGTTCAAACAGGAGCAATAGAGTATGATGAGCTTTTTAATCAGTTCAATACAATGAAAAAACAAATACAAACACTTTTGATTGATGCAGAAAGTGTAACTCAAGAAAAATACAAACTTGAAATAGAAAAAATATATTACCAGATTAATCCACATTTTTTGATGAATACACTTCATTCAATTCACTGGCTTGCAAAAATGCATAATCAGACTGAAATTGAGATTTTCACTATGGAACTCAATTATATTTTGGCGTACAGTCTGGGGAAAAGTGATAAAGAGGCTACAGTTCGGACGGAGATTAAGATGCTCCAGTCTTATCTTAGACTACAAAAGATGCGTTATGACTTTGAGGCAGAAGTAGAAGTAGAAGAGGGGGACTATTTGGATACGCCAACAGCACGGATGATTGTGCAACCTATTGCAGAAAATGCTATTCGTCACGGTCTAGGAGAACCCGGATGTCTCTGGATTAAGGTGTCTCACGATCAAAAGCAAAATGGTATCATCATTACTATTAAGGATAATGGTAAAGGTCTTACAAGTGAGGAACTTGAAAAACTCCAAGAGCCTTTTAAGAAAAATCCTGGCAATGTTAGTAAGACTAATGGAATTGGATTGCGTTACGTGAGGTCAATGCTGGAATCATTTTATGGAGATAAAGCGATAATTACAATAGAGAGTGAGTTAACTAAAGGAACAATAATCACTTTACTTTTACCAATAAATCGGAATTAATTCTTTATATCAATGTAGAATTTTTATAAGAAAGATTTAAAAATGGGGGGACACTAAAATGCATAGCGTATTAGTCGTAGATGATGACCGTATGGGGCGTCAGGGGATTATTTCAATGATGCCTTGGAAAAAATATAATATGATTGTTATGGGCGAGGCTCAAAACGGTGAAAAAGCGCTTGAATTTTTGGAGCATTCATCAGTGGACTTATTGTTTGTAGATTTGGATATGCCGGTTATCGATGGTATATCTTTAATGAAAAAATGTAAGGAGCTTTATCCAAAGCTTCTTTACGTCGTAATGACATTCCACGAAGATTTTCATTATGTACAATCTGCTCTTCGTATAGGCGCAATAGATTATATTTCTAAATTACAGATGGAAAGTACAGACTGTGATAAACTGCTTAAACGAATTAGCCAAAAAGTTGAAGAGAATATGCTGAAAAAAAATATAGAAAATGATGATGATAAAAAAAATATTTCTAAAGCTGATTCAGAAAAAAGCCAGGTGAAACGTGATTTTGAAGAAAAAGAGTGGCAGTCTCTTATAAAAAAATGGAATGAGATGCATTGGCTTTATGACGATGTTCTTTTTGAAGAACTATGTGCCAGCACAAAAAAAATAGATATCTCAATTTGGAGAGTAGCGCAGGTTTTGCTTCACTTAACTAGTCGTGCGGAAGAAAATATTAGCAAAGTTCATAAAGATGTTCCAGAGTATAAAAATGTTGATGATTTTTTCAAATGGATAACATCTTTTAGGGAGGAACTTAGAAGAGTGGCAGCCAGCGAAGCTAATCTTGATAAGATGCCACTTTCTATAATGAAGGTAGTAGTTTATATAGATGAGAATTTGGGGGCCCAACTTCAGGCGGAGGAAATTGCAAGTAGCATAAATCTAAGTCGTAGCTACTTTTCTATCAATTTTAAAAAATATACTGGAATGGCGTTTAAGGAGTTTGTGCGCAGGGAGCGCATTAGGAAAGCTAAAACTTTATTAGTTATAAAAGATGTTAACCTTGCAGATATTGCACTGGATATAGGATATGAGGACGTTAGTTATTTTATAAGGGTATTCTCAGAACTTACGGGAATGACACCTGGTGAATATAGAAAACAACATAGCAGACTAACATAGAAATGATAAAAAAACTGTGTGAAGGAATGTGTAAAAACATAATCTTCTCACAGTTTTTTATTGCCTATAAAATTAATATTATAACAAAAGTCGTGTAAACGTGTTCAATGTTCTGTAAATTAAAAACATTTGTGCTACTTTAATATAAAATGTTAACATTATATTAAATTTTATCACAAAAAGGTAGTTATTCAAGAACATCTATCTATATATGATGAATTATATTCTATGTTATACTTTGGTTGTAAACGAAAACATTGTTAAATATCACAGTTTATCCAATGGCAATTGATAGATGTTACAATTTATTGAGTTATACTTACAAATTTAGGCATTATGAAAATATTTCAAAATGATTTAATTCGACAACTTATATTAAATTTGATAACAAGAAATTTTTATTATTTCCTAGAAACAATTAGCATGGAAGGGGTGATTTTGTTAAGATGTATAATAAAAAATTTATAAAGCACTATTGGATAATGATGGCACCTGGTTATATTTGGTTAATTTTATTTAGTATTGTTCCAATGTTTGGTATCATTATGGCATTTCAAGATTTTAATCCAGTTATGGGGATTTTTAAGTCCAGTTGGATAGGGCTTGAGAATTTTAGTTACATGTTTAAAATGGATGATGTGAGACAGGTATTTATGAATACAGTTATCATTGCTCTATTTAAATTAATTGGAAACCTTTTTATACCATTAATTTTTGCTTTATTACTTAATGAGCTTACATTTAAAAAACTGGTAAGACCTATACAGACAATAGTATATTTGCCTTACTTTTTATCTTGGGTTATTCTTGCAAGTATAGTCCTTAATATATTTAGTGCAAGTGGTCCCGTTAATGGATTTCTCGGTATATTCGGTGTTGATCCAATATTATTCTTTGGACGTCCTGATTTGTTTAGACAGTTGGTTGTAGGTACAGATGTCTGGAAAGGTTTCGGATATAATGCGGTTATCTATCTTGCGGCTTTAACAGGAATTAACCCATCACTTCATGAAGCAGCAGCAATTGATGGAGCTGGGCGTCTAAGCAGGCTTTTACATGTTACTCTTCCAGGTATTAGAGTAACTATTGTACTTCTTGGAATTCTTTCTCTTGGAAGTATTCTTAACGCTGGATTTGATCAGATATTTAATTTGTATAATCCGTTAGTTTATTCTACAGGAGATATTATTGATACTTGGGTATATCGTGCCGGCCTTGTAAACTTACAATTTAGTCTTGCTACTGCAGTTGGTCTTTTAAAATCAGTTGTAAGTTTTGTTCTTATAATTTTCAGTTATGTAATGGCAGATAAATATACTGGATATAAAATATTTTAATGGGGGTGGATTGTTTTGATTGAAAATAATTCTTTAGGTGCTAAGATATTTAATGTTGCAAACTTAGTACTGTTAGTTTTAATTACACTTTTGTGCCTGGTACCTATTTGGTACATACTTATGATATCCGTCAGCGGAAAGGCGGCGGTAAATGCGGGTACAGTTGCTTTCTGGCCTGTAGGTTTCAATTTACTCTCTTATACTAAAATAATTGCTGAACCAGCATTTTTCTTGTCATTTTGGACATCAATAAAAAGAGTTTTTCTGGGGACAATAGTAGGAGTAGGAGCAACATTACTAATGGCATACCCTTTGTCAAAGACATCTAAGCAGTTACCTCATCGTAATGCTTACATGTGGGTATTAATATTCTGTATGCTTTTTAATGGTGGTACGATACCTTGGTATCTCACAATGCGTAGTTATGGTTTAATGGATTCAATATGGGGACTAGTGCTTGCGGGCAGCCTTCCAGTATTTAATGTAATCTTAGTTATAAACTTTTTTAGAAATATATCTCAATCTATGGAAGAAGCGGCATATGTAGATGGGGCTGGTCCATGGCGTACTTTCATTCAAATTTATATGCCACTTTCAGGTCCTGTAATTGCAACAGTTACGCTATTTACAATCGTAGGACATTGGAATGAATTCTTTCAGGGGTTGGTACTGAGCAATAAGCAGTCAAGCTATCCACTACAAACTTATATACAACAGTTAGTTGTAAGTTTAGACTTATCTTCTATGAACACTGAGCAGATAAAGCTTACAACGCAACTTAATAATAAATCCTTAAATGCAGCTAAAATATTCATTGCTATGGTTCCTGTTCTTATGATTTACCCATTCCTGCAGAGATACTTTATAACTGGTATTACTCTGGGAGCTGTAAAAGAGTAAATCGTAGAATAACTAATTGAAGTTTTAATTGCTTCTAGAAAGTAATTGAAATATAAACAAATTTTTAATAAGTAGGATTTACATTCCTATTCAACAAATTGTCTAATAATGAAGGGGGAAAATTCATGAAATCAACAAAAATGTTATCTTTAATTATGACGGTTACTATGCTCATTACCATTTCATCAGGTTGTGCCCAAAAAACACCAAAAGGTGCTGCGACTACTCCAGCTACAGCTACAGCTAGTAGTAGCAGTAAAGCAGAACTTGATCCTTTTGGAAGGTATACTGAGCCGGTTACAATTCATCTTGTTCGAAGTTTGGATCCCAACGTAAAGTTTGACGCGGGTGAATCTATTGAAAAAAATGGCTATATTGATGAAATCAAAAAGCAATTTAATATTGACGTAAAATTTGATTGGGTTTCAGCTCCAGGTGACTTTGACCAGAAACTTAGTTTAGCAATTGCTGCAAACAATATTCCAGATGCGGCTATTGTAGGAATGACACCTTTTAAATCTATGGTTAAATTTGGACAGGTTGCAGATATGACTAGTGCACTTAATAACTCTGGTAGTGATTTGCTAAAGAACTTTTATAAGAGCGGCGGAGATACTATTAAAAAGTTAGTGGAAGTAGATAGTAAAGTTATGGCTATTCCTGCAACTAATCCCAAAGCAAACGGGTTTAATGAAATGTGGGTTCGTAAAGATTGGCTAACTAAAGTAGGACTTGAAGTACCTAAGACTCTTGAAGATTTGCAAAAGGTTGCCAAAGCTTTTGTAGAGAAGGATCCAGATGGTAATGGTAAAAAAGATACAATAGGAATAGCTGGACCAGCAAAAACTAATAACCTTACAGCTACAGATGGCAATCAGTTTGGACTAGATCCTATTTTCAGTGCTAAACAATCATTCCCAGGGTATTGGTTAAAAGATGATAGTGGGAAAGTTGTATACGGTTCTACACAACCTGAAACAAAACAAGCATTACAAGAAATAGCTGATATGTATAAAAGTGGTCTGATTGATAAAGAAATGTTTATGCGTGATGATAGCTTACAACCAGTTCTTGATAACAAAACAGGTATTTTCTTTGGCCCTTGGTGGACTGGATATACTCTAAGTGATGCTTATACTAAGACCCCTGCTCCAGATTGGCAGGCATATGCATCACCAGTAGCTGAGGATGGTAATTATTATGCACACATGGCAGCTCCTGCTACTGCATTTTTAGTTGTAAACAAAGATTATAAATATCCTGAAGCTGCTGTAAAAATTATTAATCTGCTTCTAAGGGACGAAAGTAAATGGATAGAATCTGGTCTTAGTAAAGATTCTGGTACTGGAGGTTCATATCCGCTCTTCTCTGTATTTGACAATGTAGATGAGCTTGAGTCATCTTATAATATTATTGATAAATACATGAAGGGTGAAACTAAAATCGAAGATGTTGATTTTAGCACTCACAAACTTCTAAAAGGTGATATGGAAGCAATCAAGAAACTTAAAAAAGAACCACTTGATGATTATTCTATTAACAATTGGGATCTAAAGTCGGAGCTTGTAAAGAACAATCTTCCTAGACTCGTATCGATTATGGTTGGAGACAAACCACTCACTACTGAAAAAAATATTAAAGAAGTATATAGTTTATATTATGGTCAAACAGATACAATGTCATCTAAATGGGCTAATCTACAAAAGATGGAGAAAGAAACTTTTTCGAAAATTATTATGGGAGTAGCTCCAATCAGTACATTTGATGATTTCGCTAAAAAATGGAATGATCAAGGCGGAGACAAAATTTTGACTGAAATCGCAGACATAGCAAAATAATATCCTGAATATTTTCAAATTATATGAGCTGGAATTATTGTTTACACAATTCCAGCTCATATATTTTATATCACTTAAGAACGTTAGAAGGGCAAAAAGAGAGGAAGATTTTATGTTAAAACAAGCGATTTATCACAAGGTTTATTCGGATTATGCTTATCCATTATCAAATAGGGATTTACTTATTAAGATAAGAACTAAAAAAAATGACATAAAGGATATAAATTTAATATACTTAGATAAATATAAGTATTCTACAAGTAAAGAAACTAATACAGCTAAAATGAGTAAGGTAGCAAGTGACAATTTGTTTGACTATTTTGAGGGGATAATTGAACATGATTATATAAGTGTTAATTATTATTTTGAACTAGTAGATGATAAGGAAAGATTATATTATGGGAATTATCTATTTTCCACTGATAAGCCTGATGAGGGGTCAGAATTTTTTAATTTCCCAGTAATGTCAGAAAAAGATATTTTTATTGTACCGCAGTGGGCAAATGAATCAATAGTATATCAGATATTTCCAGATAGATTCTACAATGGCGATAAGACTATTGATCCGCAAAATGTAAAGCCATGGAATTCTAAAGTTGATCGTGAGATTATGCTAGGAGGAGATTTAAGTGGTATAATTGATAAATTGGATTATATTGAAGACTTAGGAGTAAATACTATTTATATGACTCCTATTTTTACTGCAGGATCAAATCATAAGTACAACACCTTTGATTACTTTGAAATAGATCCTCAGTTTGGAACTTTGGAAACTTTAAAAGAACTTGTTAATAGTGCTCACAAGAGAAATATAAGAGTAATCTTGGATGCTGTATTTAATCACTCAGGCGTTGAGTTTTTACCATTTGTAGATGTACGGGAAAATGGCGAAAAATCTGTGTATAAGGATTGGTTTGATATTAGAAAATTTCCAGTAGAAATAAAAAACGTTCCTGATTATGGCACTTTTGCTTATGGTGGTTATATGCCAAAACTCATGACTAATAACGAGGCAACAAAAAAATATCTTATAGATGTTGCCACATATTGGATTAGGGAAGCAGATATTGATGGCTGGCGCTTAGATGTAGCCGATGAAGTAGATCATCATTTTTGGAGAGAATTCAGACAAGCAGTTAAAAATGTTAAACCTGATGTATTAATAGTAGGAGAAGTTTGGTATGAATCAAGCTCTTGGCTTCAAGGTGATGAGTTTGATTCAGTAATGAATTATGTATTTACTAGTGCAGTAAAAGATTTTGTTGCTTTTAATAAAATTAATGCTAAAGAATTTGGAGAACGAATAGAATCCATAAGAGGAATGTATAAGATTCCAGCTCATAACGTATTGTGGAACTTGATAGGTAGTCACGATACTGCTCGTTTCTTAAATGTTGCAAAGGAAGATGTAGACAGATTAAAGCTAGCAGCTTTTATACAACTTACGTTCACAGGAATACCAATGATCTACTACGGAGATGAAATAGGCATGACTGGGGCAGATGATCCTGATTGCCGAAGAGGAATGGTTTGGAATGTTGATAAACAAAATAAAACATTAAAGCAATACTATAAGAAGTTAATTTCCATAAGGAAAGCTAATAAGGTCTTTACTCAAGGCAATTTTGTCACGGTTCTAGTTGATGGACAAGATAATATTTATGGTTTTAGAAGAAAATTAAAGGATGAAACTATAGAAGGTTATATTAATAATGGAGATAAATCTGAATCTATAAATATAAAAGTAAATAGAATCTGTTTAGATTTAATAGAAAATAAAACACATATTCCAGTTAGAGGAATGGTTACAATTGAAATCCCAGCAAAATCAGGTGTAATAATAAAACTATAAAACTAACTAAATTTTTCTTGAAAAAAAAATAGTAGAGTTAGCCCTAAAATAGATATTTAAAGGAGTTGCTTAATATGGCAAAGGATACAAATCTAAAGTTAAGAAATAGCACAATATATTCTGTTTTTGTACGCAATCACACTGAAGATGGTAATTTCCAAGGGGTAACAAAGGATTTAGATAGGATAGCTGATTTAGGCGTTGATATAATTTGGCTATTACCAATACATCCAATTGGACAAGTTAATAAAAAGGGAAGTTTGGGATGTCCTTATTCTATTGAAGATTATAGAAAAGTTAATCCAGAGTACGGAACACTAGAAGAGTTTGAAGAACTTATTAAAGAAACACATAAAAGAGGTATGAAGGTCATTATTGATGTTGTTTATAATCACACTTCGCATAAGTCAGAACTCTTTGAAACTCATCCTGAGTATTTTTACAGAAAAGAGAATGGGTCTATTGGTGGTAAAGTAGGGGATTGGACAGATATAATTGATTTAGATTACGATAACAAAAATTTATGGGATTATCAAATAGATGCTCTAAAATATTGGATTTCTCTTGGCGTAGATGGCTTTAGGTGCGATGTTGCCCCTTTAATTCCTATAGAATTTTGGATAAGGGCTAGAAAAGAGATTTTAAGTATAAAGGAAGACGTTATTTGGCTTGCAGAAAGCATTGACCCATATTTTATGAAAGAGCTAAGAAAAAAGAACATACTAGCTCATTCTGATAGTGAAGTATTTAAGGCTTTTGATATTACTTATGATTACGATACTTATAAGTTCTTTGCACAATATCTTAATGGAGAAAGAGAGTTAGAATATTTGCTAGAACTAAAACGTCATCAGGAATATATATATGCAAGTAATTATGTAAAGCTTAGATTTTTAGAAAATCATGACACCCAAAGAATAACTTCATATTTAAAAGAAGATACTGATTTGAAGAATTGGACTGCATTTATGTTTTTCGAAAAAGGCACGGCGCTTATATATGCTGGTCAGGAAGCAAAGGATAATAACATCCCAAATCTTTTTGACAGGGATTTAGTAAACTGGGATAAGGATAAAGAATATGCACAGTTTATAAAAAAACTTATTTATATAAAGAAAGATGATATTTTTGCGTATGGATATTATGAAATTATGAGTTCTAGAAAAATAGGCGTAATTGAGGCTAGATATGAGTTGAATCAAGAAGAACTTATTGGAATATTTAATGTTGAAAGAAAGTCTGGAGATTATTGCTTGGATATTAAGGATGGAAACTATAAGAACTTAATAGACGATAGTAATATAGAAGTTATTGATGGTAAAATCGAACTCGGACTAAAACCTCTCATTTTTAAATTATAGTAGGAAGGGATAATGCAAGAACTCCAATGCAATGGGATTCATCAGAAAATGCAGGCTTTACAAATGGAGATCCTCATAATCTTGATAGCATAATGTTAAGACCTTATGAAGCAAGAGTATATATTATAAAATAAATTGAATGTGGCAGATAAAGCAGAGATGCTTTGTCTGCCACATTTTACTCAGTTAATATTTGATAAAAAGCACTAAGAGATGTATAATTATTATATTTTATTAAAGTTGCTTAATAAGTGAATAAAGAAGGGGTATAACAAGATGAAAAATAAAATAATGGATGAAATTGAAAACATAAAAGAAAAACTATGGGAAATTAATGATTACATATATTACAACCCTGAATTGGGTAGTGAGGAATTTAAGGCTGTTGATAAATTAACATCTTTTCTTGCTGAACATTCTTTTAAAGTAGATATTAACATAGCAAATATCGAAACTGCGTTCAAAGCTGTATATGATAGTAACATAAAAGGTCCAACTATTGCATTTTTATGTGAATATGATTCATTACCCGTAATAGGGCATGGGTGTGGGCATGATATGATAGGAACAATTAGCGCTGGAGCAGCGGTTGCCTTAAGTAAAGTAATAGGGCGAGTTGGTGGCAAAATAGAGGTATATGGAACTCCGGCAGAGGAAACATGTGGTGCGAAAGTTGGAATGGCGTCGCAAGGAGTATTTGATAATGTTGATGTTGCTATGATGATGCATCCTTATGGTAAAACTTGCGAAAGTGGTCAATCATTGGCGCTAGAAGCACTTGAATTTAATTTTGCAGGTAAGGCGAGTCATGCAGCAAACAGTCCTGAAAATGGAATTAATGCGCTTGACGCAGTAATATTAATGTTTAATGGGATAAATGCATTGAGACAACATGTTACTTCAGATGTAAAAATACATGGGATTATATGTGAAGGTGGTGTAGCTCCCAATATAGTACCAGAAAAAGCTGTTGCAAAATTTTATGTAAGGGCGCAGAAAAAATCCTATCTCAAGGAAATAATTCAAAAGGTGAAAAATATTGCGCGTGGGGCTGCACTTATGACTGGGGCGAGTGTGGAAATAAGATTATTTGAACCATCTTTTGATGATATGAATACTAATAATAATTTATCAGAGGCATTTAATGAAAACTTGAGAATGTGTGGGATATCCGATATAAATCCATCAGAAAATATTGGATCACTAGATATGGGAAATGTAAGTTACGTTGTACCAGCAATTCATCCATTGATTGGAATAGGAAATCCCAAATTAAACCTACATACAGTGGAAATGGCCAAAGCAACAATAACAAGTGAGGCACATGATGCTTTACTTATAGGTGCAGCTGCGCTTGCCTGCACTGGGTACGATGTTATTACAGATGCCAATTTGCTTTCTAGTATAAGAAAAGAGTTTAAGAAGAGTTTATTATAAAAGAAACATATTGAAACATGTATTGTTGGGTTCGTCTCTGATATAATAGGAAGTGAATTACATTATTTTAAAGTTACTAATTAATATAAAAATTAGAGAAAACATAAGCAATGAGAAAGGAATATTTTTTTATATAAAGGAGATAATATTATGTCTAAAGTAATAGGTATTGATTTAGGTACAACAAATTCATGTGTGTCTGTAATGGAAGGCGGGGAGGCCGTTATAATTCATAATGCAGAGGGTGGCCGTACAACTCCATCCATAGTTGCATTTTCTAAAACAGGTGAACGTTTGATAGGTGAGCCTGCAAAGCATCAGATAGTTACCAATCATGAACGTACAATAAGTTCCATTAAACGTGAAATGGGAAGTGACTACAGAGTTAATATTGATGGTAAGAAATATTCACCACAAGAACTTTCCGCAATGATTTTACAAAAACTGAAAACAGATGCAGAAAGTTATCTGGGCGAAATTGTAAGTGACGCCGTGATTACCGTACCTGCATACTTTACTGATGCACAAAGGCAAGCAACCAAAGATGCGGGAAAGATTTCAGGGTTAAATGTACAGCGAATAATTAACGAGCCAACTGCTGCTGCGGTTGCTTACGGTGTAGATAAAGAAACACCACAAAAGGTTATGGTGTACGATTTAGGAGGAGGAACATTTGATGTGTCCATTCTCGACATCAACAATGGAGTTATTGAAGTGATGGCTACAGCAGGAAATAATCGCCTAGGCGGTGATGATTTTGACAAATGCGTAGTTGATTATCTTGCACATGAATTTAAGAGGGAAAATCACATTAATCTTACAAAGGATGCTACTGCGATGCAACGCGTTAAAGAAGCTGCAGAAATAGCAAAAATTGAACTCAGTGGTGTAACATCAACTGTGGTAAATCTTCCATTTATTACTTCAGGGAAGTCAGGTCCATTACATATGAATATTACATTGACAAGGGCAAAGTTTGATGAACTCACAGCTCAGCTTGTGGATGCTACAATACAGCCAGTGAAACAGGCAATGCTGGATTCTGGTCTTAGTAGTTCTGATATCAGCAAGGTTTTACTTGTGGGAGGATCCAGTCGTATTCCTGCGGTACATGAGGCAGTAAAAAAATTCATAGGAAAAGAGCCATTTAAGGGTATTAATCCTGATGAATGTGTTGCAATGGGTGCTGCACTTCAGGCTGGAGTTCTTGTAGGTGTAGTGAAAGGCTTGTTGCTTTTGGATGTAACACCGCTTTCACTAGGAATTGAAACTATGGGAAGAGTTTTTTCTAAAATTATTGACCGTAACACAACGCTTCCAATAAAAAAGAGTCAAATTTTCACTACATCCGGCAGTTTTCAAACATCTGTGGAGATTCATGTTTTGCAGGGTGAACGTGAAATGGCGTCTCACAATAAAACATTAGGTAAATTTAAACTAAGTGGTATTCGTCGTGCGCCAAGAGGTGTTCCACAGATTGAGGTAACATTCAGTATTGATGCAAATGGCATTGTCAATGTATCTGCAAAAGACTTGGGAACTGGCAAAGAACAAAACATTAATATTACTTCTTCGTCAAACCTTAGCCAGCAGGAAATTGATCAAGCTATTCGTGATTCAGAGAAGTTCGCTGCAGACGACGCAAAAAACAAAGAAGAAGTTAACATAAAGGATCATGGGGAACAGCTCATTTATCAAGCAGTGAAAGTTATGAAAAAGCTTGATAAAAGTGACAGTGTTGTGCTAAAAGATGCTATTAAATCTACCAAAAAATCATTAAAGGGTAAAGATAAGTCACAGATGGTTGAGGATTGCAATGAGTTATCTAAGGTGTTAGAAACAATGGAGCAAAAAGTTACGCATGATGATATTTCAGATACTACAAATAGTAATGAAAATAATGAAGATATTCAAGAAAATGAAGAAAATGAAAAGTAACAGTTGCAGGTTAAGAATATAAATAAGGCGGGTGAATAGTATGTTTGGATATGTTGTGGTAAATGCGGATAAGTTAACACTGGAAGAGAATAAGCAATATAAAGCATGCTATTGTGGGTTATGTAAGTCGCTGGGAACCCGTCACGGAATAATAAGCCGTTTCACCCTTACTTATGATATGACTTTTCTTGTCTTGTTTCTTTCTGCACTTTATAAGACTGAGATAGAAGTGCTAACTGAGCGGTGCATCATTCATCCTTTGAAGCCACACGAATATTGGTATAATGAAATCACAAGTTATGCTGCTGACATGAATGTTATACTTGCCTATTACAAGTTGATTGACGATTGGCAAGATGATAGAAAGATACTGTCAATTAGCGCGGCAAAACTGTTTAAGCGGGAATGTAATCGCATTGAAACACAATATCCAAATCAATGTACTGCAATTAGCAAGTGTCTTGATGAGCTTTGTAAAATTGAAAAATCAGGAGAATTGAATCCAGATATTCCAGCAAATTGCTTTGGAAAACTAATGGGTGAAATTTTCGTTTTAAGGGAAGATGAATACGCGAAGAAATTACGAACATTTGGAGCATCGCTAGGTAAGTTCATTTATATAATGGATGCTTGTGTGGATTTAAAGTCTGATATAAAAAATGAGCACTATAATCCGCTCTTTATGTCATCATCTGCAGATTTCTATGATATTTTAAATCTGCTTTTGGCTGACTGCATTGAAAATTATAAACAGCTTCCTATTAATGAAGATAAAGAACTGATTGAAAATATCCTTTATTCGGGTGTTTGGACAAAGTATGAAGCAGAAAAAAAGAAGACAAAGGAGGAACACAAATAATGATATCAGATCCTTATGAAGTTCTTGGTGTTTCTTCAACTGATTCCAAGGAAGAAATTACTAAAGCTTATAGAAAACTTGCAAAAAAATACCATCCAGACTTGAATCAAGGTGGTGAAGATACCACAAAAAAAATGGGCGAAATTAATGCTGCTTATGAACAGATAAAAAATGGAAAAACTAACCCAAATAGTAATGGAGGAGGAAACAGTAACCAAAATCCATACGGCAATGGAAACAGTTCTTATGGACGAGATAATCCATTTGATGGGTTCAATCCTTTTGGAGACTTTGGACCTTTTGGTGGAGGTCAGCAGCAAAAACGTGAATATTCCGAGTTCGATTCGGTAAATAGCTATTTGAATGCAGGATATTATGATGAGGCACTTAATGTACTGGAAAGTATCACAAGTAGGAGTGCACAGTGGTACTATTACAGTGCACTTGTAAATTCAGGTTTGGGCAACCAAATAACATCATTAAATCACGCAAAAACAGCAGTACAAATGGAGCCGGATAATTTTGAATATCAAAGGATATTAAACCAAATACAAAGCGGTGGTCGTGTCTATCAGCAGCGGAGCCAGGACTACGGCACGCCGACAATTAGTTTAAATAAGATATGTTTAGGTATTTGTTTTGCGAAAATGTTTTGTGGGTGCTAAGGCCTAAAGTATTAAGAAGAGGAGTGAGTAAAATGGGAAAGTTTAAAAGTAAGGTAGCACAGTTTATGTATGGGAGATATGGTATAGATCAACTGTACAATGCGTTGATTGTAGCATATTTTGTTTTGATAGTTGCTAATGTTTTTATCAAGTCTGCTATTATTAGCATTTTAATGTATGTTTTTCTGATTGTTATTATTTTCAGAACATTATCTCGAAATATTTACAAAAGGCGTTTGGAAAATGAGAAGTTTATGAAGATTTGGAAACCTGCTCGTGCAAAAGGGTCTTTGGAAATTCGTAAAATTAAAGAAATTAAAACACATCGTTTTCGTAAATGCCCATATTGTAAGAAAGTACTTCGTTTGCCGAAAAGGAGGGGTAAGCATACAGTTAAATGTCCCTGTTGCAATAAGGAATTTGAATTGAAAATTCTATGAACTAGATGAGGCGATGTTAAACTATTTTGATCAGCTTATTTAAATGGCATGAATATTATAAAAAATGAAGTGTGAAAAAGAATGTATCATAGTTTGGAAGAATGTATTCTCCATTTAGAAAAAGCGGGTCAATTAATTAGAATACATGAAGAAGTTGACTTGGTGTTCCGCTTAAAGTTAGTATAATTATTGGAGGTCTCCTACTCATACGCTAGCTGCAATAATGCCATTACCTGAGGGACTAAGTGAAATGACTTTGCTGGACTTCTTTCAGGACGGCAAGACTTGTTGCCAGTGTTACTTTATCACTATCTATCAGTAGATGATTTAATTAGGGGATACAATTTTCAATCCCACAATTCCTATTATTATAAATCCAATACAAATTAATCGCATTGCATCCATAGGTTCTTTGAATAATACTATTCCTAAAATTACAGTACCAACCGTACCAATTCCTGTCCAAATTGCATATGCAGTTCCTAATGGAAGGCTTTTCAAGGCTAATGATAGAAAATAGAAACTTGCTATCATTCCGAATACAGTAAATACACTCCATATAGGTTTTGCGAAGCCTTGTGAATATTTCAAACCTATAGCCCAAAACACTTCAAAAATCCCTGCTATAACTAAAAACAACCATTTCATAATTATCACTCCTCATCGTATTGAAAACTTTAAATGCCAATTAATACTTAATAAATCGTTTGTCTTTTTTAAAAGTAGTATATTTTATATTTACATAAATACCCTCTTAATAATATTCAAAATAAAAAAGCCAAGGACGATATTATTGAATATCTCCCAGGCTTTTATCCTTCCGTGAACACAGCTAAACTGTGCGTTTTATCTTGGACCAGACCAGTTATTAATTTAAAACTGCGGAACCCTATAAAACTTTAAATTACATATATTTTGTTTTTTAAATAATAACAAAAATTATTAACATTGTCAATATCCATTTTTATTTATTTTGTAAGTTTTATGATATAATAACTTAGAAATCAAGAAAAATATGAAATGTTATTTAGTAGTTGAAGCAATTGTTTATTCTAATAATAACATAGATAAGATAATCATTAGCATAAAATAATTTCAAAAGGGAGTAAAGATGCAAAATTTTATTTTTTCACTTAACGTAGTTTTACCACTTCTAATAATGATGGGTGTGGGGTGGGGACTAAAACATTTCAAGGTTTGTGATGAGAGCTTTTTTAAAACAGCAAATAAATTAATTTTTAAGCTTTTTTTACCCTTGATGCTGTTTAATAATATTTATTTAGGCGATATACAAAGCACTTTTAATCTAAGACTTATTCTTTTTGTAGTATCTTCTATTCTAATAACCTTTATTTTACTAACCTTAATTATTCCAAGAATTGAAAAGCAAAATAGAAATAGAGGCGTGCTTATCCAGGCACTTTTCAGGAGCAATTATATATTGTTTGGAGTGCCGGTGTGTATGAATTTATTTGGACAAGCCGATATGGGAATAACTTCTATGCTTGCTGTCTTTGTAGTTCCACTATATAATTTTTTAGCTGTTGTAGTTCTGGCAGAATATGCAAACAAAGGAAACAATGAACCAAGGTCAATACAAAAAACTCTTATGGATGTAGTTAAAAACCCGTTAATTATTTCTTGCGTTATAGGAATAATAATGGCAGCTACAGGGATAAAACTTCCCAATGTCATTGAAAAAACTGTTTTAGACATTTCAAAGATAGCAACTCCTTTTGCACTTATAATATTGGGAGGAGATTTTGTTGTTGGTGATGCTCTAAAAAACATTAAATATATTGCTTGGGTTTCCATATTTAAGTTAATTATTATACCCGGAATTATTATTTTATCAGCGATTTTGATTGGGTTCAGACAGTTTGAACTTGGAGTTTTGCTTTCCATATTTGCATCACCAATAGCGGTAGCAAGCTATGTCATGGCACAAAATGTGAAATCAAATGATGAACTAGCTGGACAATTAGTTGCAACTACTACAATTTTATCATCATTTACAATTTTCTGCTTTATTCTTATTTTAAAAAGCTATAGATTTATTTAAGCATTTAATTGTAAGCTACTTAATTGAATATCAATTATCAATAAGGTATAATAGAATATATATTATAATTGTACGAGGGGTGTAGAAGATGACAGATAAACAGAAATTATTAATTTTATTAGATGATTTTAAGTTAGGGTATACCGATGAGAATAATAACATTGTACTTAAAGAAGGCAATGAGAATGTAATAGGAAGGGATGGTTATGGAGCTACATTTATATTCCAAGAAAACAATACTTTTGATGCATTAAAAATTTATAAAAAATAATAAAGTAATTAAGTTATAAGTATCATTTATTTCGCAAAACTAAGTTATCATACTATTGACAATTAGAAGCTGGAAGGCTTCT
Organism: Clostridium sp.; assembly: GCF_050717545.1. Classification (GTDB taxonomy): domain Bacteria; phylum Bacillota; class Clostridia; order Clostridiales; family Clostridiaceae; genus Clostridium_AD. The sequence continues at coordinate 19,885 of NZ_JBOITN010000041.1, read as the reverse complement.
TTTTCAGTGTATAGGAAACAGTTTGCGTAAAACGTTGTGGATGACATACTTGCTAAAAAATAGGTAGAAAAAATTAGATAAATATGAGAAACCGTCATAGAGTTAAGGGAGGATGAAAATATGAAAAAACAGAAGCAATCGCTAAAGCTAATTGGACTTTTTCTACTTTACACTTTTTCTATAACATGGGCGTGTTGGTCAATTATTATAATAGGAAATAATTATTTTAATGTTCTTTGGTATGGTGAATCCTTAAGTTGGATACCTTACATAATTGGAGGTTTGGGACCAGCCATTAGTTCTTATATTATTTATCGACAGTTTAATGAAGAGTTTGATGAAAGGTCCTTTGTTAAATTCGTTTTTGGTAGTAAAATAAATATAAAAAGTTGGTTGATATTTGGATTATATTTCATTTGGCGTTTCTTTATGATTTGGTTCGCCTTTGAAATTAAGAAGCCTATTTCAATGCTCAATCTATTTATTAATTTACCACTTATTATACCTTTAGGAGGACTTGAGGAACTGGGTTGGCGAGGAATTCTTCAACCTAAATTAGAAAAGGTATTTAATTATTTACCCTCTGTTCTTATTGTGGGAGTTATATGGAGCATATGGCATTTACCATTATGGCTAATGAAAGGTACAGTGCAAAGTGGATTCCCATTTGTATTATATTTATTATCTGGAATGGTTTTAACTGTCAGCTATACAACTCTTTATAAATATACAAAGAACATATTTCTTTGTGTAATAAGTCATGCATGGTTTAATGATTGTATTGGATTAGCTTTATATACTGGTAATAATGGAGCATTGCAGCTAAATTTAAACTGGAAAGTAAGTGTAGTGTTTCTCATTGAGCTAATAGTATCCTTAATTTTAGTCATAGAATATAATCGTAAGAAGGATATAAGGATTTAAATATAATAAAAATTATTTATATAAATAATAACGAACCTTAAAAATTTACTTAGTGAAAGGTTTAAAGAATTTGAAGCAAAATAGGTTAACCACTGCATAAGCTAATTTGGAAAAGGTTAAATCAAATGATGAACTAGCTGGACAATTAGTTGCAACTACTACAATTTTCTGTTTTATTCTTATTTCAAAAAACTACAGCTTTATTTAAGAATTTAATTATAAGCTACTTAATTAAATATAAATTATTAATAAGGTATAATAAAATATATATTATAATGGTATCAAAATGCTTTGTAACACCTGTAATGATCGTGGTATCTATATTATATTAGGGTATTATCGAATTACTATTTTTTCGTCTTATTCAGCAGAGTATATGATATGTTTAAAAGCATTTTTATAATAATTTAAGTACTTCTATTATAAAAACAGTATTTTTGTGATAAATTAATATATTTCGTCTTTGTTAACGGCTTGTTTACTTTATTATAGTGTAATGCAATTATTGGTCTAGGGCCTATATTTTGTCTTACATTCACTACAATTCCAACTTCACCTGTTGAAATTCTTACAATAGATCCTAATGGATAAACTGCAAGGTTATTGGTCATGGCATTCACTACATTTGCATCAAACAAATAATTGCCGCTTCCATAAAGATACTCTATAGCCAAGTACTCTGGGTTATTTTCATAAACTATTAGCTTATTATAGCTCTCACATACTGCAATAATTCTTGCACCCAACGGAATTCTCTCACCTGAAATTCCTTTAGGAAACCCAGATCCATTCCACCTTTCATGATGGTTTAATATCAATTTAGCTATTCCTTCTGATAAGCCAGCATCTTTTGCAAAGTAATATCCATATAAAGCATGTTCCTTAAAAAGAGTGTTTTCAGCTTCATTCATATTTTTATGATTTGAGACATATTTTTAATAATATTTCATCTTTTGAAAGGTTATCTCCAATATTACGAGCAAGTCTTATAATTTCCTTTTCTAATATATTTTTTATTTCAGTTCGTACTACATCAATAGGGTCAACATCAAGAGTATATCTTTCAGTTACTGTAACATGTGTTACTCCTCTCTTTATTAATGATTCTATTAATTTAGAGGTTAGCTTATTGCCTTTAGTTAACAATACTTTGTCGCCAAATTCAGAGTATACTGTCTCACTAACTAACATCCCAGGAGCCAATTTATTGCTTTCTAATATTAACACGTTTCCACCTACTTCACTAAAATTACACGATTTCTGAAGCGAACTTTTGAAAAGGCATTACCATGACGAGCTAACATATTAATTGTCTACAACCTGTGTAATTATCATAGGGTCATTTGGTACCTTTAGTAATACAAGACCACCAATTACAAAAAGAATTATTATACTTAATACACCAAGGTTAGTTTTTCCCGTTAGTTGTGTTACTATTCCTACTAAAAAGGGACCTATAATAGCAGCAAATTTTCCAAATATATTATAAAATCCGAAAAATTCATTGAAGTTTTTTTGGGGTATTAATTTTGCAAAGTATGATCTACTTATTGCCTGTATACCACCTTGAGAAGTACCTACTAACATTGCTAAAACCCAAAAGTCGAAAGTGGTTTTTATAAAGAAGGCATATATGCAAATTCCAATATAAATAAGCACTCCTATTAGTAGCATTCTTTTCCCAGTATATTTTTGAGCTAATTTCCCAAATATTATAGCACATGGGAAGGCCACAAATTGTGTCACAAGAAGTATGAGAAGTAAGTTAGTGGAGCTTATTCCTAAATCTGCACCATAAGATGTTGCCATGGTTATAATGGTATTTACACCGTCAATATAAAAAAAATAAGCAAGTAAAAATAAGAAGATAGGTTTGTGCTTTTGAATATTCTTAAAGGTTGTTGAAAGTCTTATAAAGCTGTTTTTTACAGGGGTTTTCTCTATTTCTATTCCATAATTCTGATTTACCTTGCGCATTAGGGGTAAGGTGAATACACCCCACCATATTGCTGTTATAACAAAAGCCATTTGTGAAGCGGTAGTTACTGATAAAGGTATAATATGAAATTGAGCCAGCATAACTATAGCCATGCATAAGATAAAAGGTATAGTACTCCCAATATATCCGAAAGCAAAACCCATACTAGATACGTAATCCATCCGATCTTTTGTTGTAACATCCACTAGGAAGGCATCATAGAAAATGCAACTACCTGAAAAGCCTATCGAGGTCAATACATAGACAATGAGTAGGATTAACCAAAATTGAGTTGGCACAAAGGCTAGCAAAGCAGTTGTAACAATGCCTAGAAGGAAGAATACATTAAAAAACTTCTTCTTATATCCTTTATAATCAGCTAATGTCCCTAAAATAGGAGCAAGCAGTGCAACTATAAGGGTTCCTATAGAGTTCGCATATCCCCAATAAGCTGTGGATAAGGAGGATGCGCCTCCAGAGTTTATAAAAGCAGATTTAAAATATAGTGGCAATATTGTCGATGTAATCACAAGGCTATAAGCGGAATTACCCCAGTCGTAGAATACCCAACTCTTTTCTGTTTTATCAAGTTTGCGCACAATTATTTACCTCCATTATTCTAATGTATAAAATTCTTTAATACATTAATATCACATTTTTTAAATTTAATACCAAAAAATGCTGATTGGGTTACACCTCAACAATTATTTATTTAATTTCAACATAATTTTCCATACCTTACTGTAAAATGTGTGTAAAGTTTATTAAAAATTGAATCTCTTCCCATTAGATTACTTCATACAATATTACTTATTACAAAATGTACCTTTGAGATAATAAATTATATAACAACATTCAGAAAAACTACTGTATTAACTTAATTACTCCAGAACTATCTGATATATATGGTAAGTGTTTTATAATAGTGTAAATATATTTTGGTTTTAATTTATCATCACCTAAAATCTTATTTAAGGATAATTTATTATTACCTAAAACCTGATTTAAAGATAATTCATTATAATATAATAAGTTACACCAAAAAATTGAAAAGTCATTTTTTGTATTGAAAATTATATTATCGTTATCTTTAACTGTAAATCCAAAATTGAATTTTTCCAAAATATCTATATCTACATATTCATCATTAGATAAAAGTAATAGTACATCATTCCACATTTTTTTAAATGTAACCATTAAACTTCCTCCTATAATTTTTTTCTTTAAAATAAAAAATTACTCTTGTTTTACTATACAACATATTAAGTTGAATTTTTGCTTTGTTAATAAGAAGTAACATAATTTAGTATATTTTAACAATTCTAATTTAAAAAAATTAGAATATAGGCATAATTTTCAAGCTCAACAACTTATTTATAAAATTGAAGGAAATGATGCTACAATCATTATAAGTCCTTTCTATGCCAATCATGTGATCTATTCAATTTTAAGCATTAAGTACTTACATAATTGAAATATATCGAGGGAAGGATAACTGAAATTGACGCACAAAATAAATGTGTTAAACTTGAAAATCATGAAATAGTATCTTTTGATATGCTTTCTTTGGATGCAGGATCTGAAATGGTAGGGAAAAGTATTGAGGGGGTTACGGAATACGCATTGAGAGTCAAGCCATTAGAAAACCTATTTAAAATGAGAACAGATTTTGTGAATCAGACATTTGATGGTAGAAATGTTGTAATAGTAGGTGCAGGAGCTGCAGGAATTGAAATTACATTTGCGTTAAAAGCATTGTCAAGCAAATTGAAGAGAAATATAAAAATAACTTTAGTGCATAGAGGAAATTTAATATTAAAAGGTTATCATGAAAATGTCAGGAAAAAAATTATAAAAAAACTTAAGAAAGATAAAATTAATGTTTTATCTGAGCATAAAATATCAAAGGCCTAGAAAATAATATCGCTATGGAGTCTGGAAAACAGTTAAATTATGATTTTTTAGTATGGGCTTCAGGTCCAGCGGCAAATCCAATGTATAAGGATTCAGGGATTACAGTAGACAATGCTGGTTATATGCGGGTTAACAGCTATCTTCAGTCCGTTGACTATCCTTTTATTTTCGGAACAGGAGACTGTAGTTCTTTTTCTGATTTTGAATATGTAAAGAAAATAGCAGCTTAGATGTTAAAATTTTATTGGTTGATTGCCTAAATAAAGACATAGAGATTGAGAATAAAATGGAAAAAGTTTTAACGGCTAATTAAGGTGAAATATTCACTCTGATTAGCTGCTTTAAATTCTCATAATTTCATAATTGTATAGTTCAATTTTATTAGTTAAGGCCTGAGCATGGACACTTTGTTATGCAAATAATAAAATCTTAATTTCTTATTGAAATAAAAATGAAAGTAAATTCAAATCATATGATAGATTATTTCCTAATCAGGATACTATGCCAAAAGGCGGACTTGGAAATCTTATAGTTTAAGTGGTTATGCTCAAATAGGTTATTCTGCTAAAAGCGATAGCACACCTTTGGAGACAATAAATTCAATATATAATAATGATAATTTTTTAACCGTATTTAGTAACGATATTTTGTTAGCAAAAAACAGTTTGGTATGGAAATATCAACTTTTTAAGTTACAAAAATGAAGATGAAAATATCATGAGACTTACAAGCTTAAATATTGCAAATGAACTAATGGATACTATTGAGGATAAAACAGCTAATTCCAAATTGGTAACTGCGGTGCAACAAAAACTATTTTAGAGTACAAAAGTTACTTGATAAGAAAATTTATATGTAATATTCTTTTATAAATCTTATATACTTACTGTTTATATTTAGAGACTTAAAGTAGTTACCTTGGGTATAATATTGTTAATACATATTTATAAGGAGTTGTTGTAGCTATGACTAATCCCGATACTATTAAAGAAAACAGAAAACCTAACAAACTAATTAATGAAAAGTCTCCATACCTTCTGCAACATGCATATAATCCAGTTAATTGGAATCCATGGGGAGAAGAAGCCTTTGCAAAGGCAAAATCAGAAGATAAACCAATCTTTCTTTCAATCGGCTATTCTACGTGTCATTGGTGTCATGTAATGGAAAAAGAATCATTTGAAGATGAAGAGGTAGCAGCTATTCTAAATAAATATTTTGTTGCGATAAAGGTAGATAGGGAAGAACGCCCTGATGTAGATAGTATTTATATGACTGTATGTCAAGCTTTAACGGGGAGTGGTGGATGGCCTTTAACTATTTTTATGACTCCAGATAAGAAGCCGTTTTATGCAGGTACTTATTTTCCTAAAGAAAGCAGACGTGGCACGCCAGGGATAATGGATGTACTTAGTTCGTTAGGTCAGCAATGGATTGAAGAAAGAGAAAATATTTTACAATCAAGTGAAAAAATAGTAGCACATATAAAGAGCATGGATACCAAAAGTAATTCTGTAGAGTTAGGCGAAGAACTTGGCGTGGATGAGATACATAATGCCTATAATAGCTTTAAGAATGTGTTCGATGAGGATTATGGCGGTTTCGGAAAATCTCCTAAGTTTCCATCACCTCATAACTTGCAATTTTTATTAAGATATTGGAAAAATTATAATGAACCTTACGCATTAGAGATGGTTGAAAAAACTTTAGAGGCAATGTACGCGGGTGGGATTTTTGATCATATTGGATTTGGATTCTCAAGGTATTCCACAGATCAAAAATGGCTAGTACCTCACTTCGAGAAAATGTTGTATGATAATTCGTTATTAGCATCTGTATATATTGAGGCTTTTGAAGCTACAGGTAAAACATTCTACAAGGAAGTTGCACAAAAGATCTTCACTTATATATTAAGGGATATGACATCCAGTGAGGGGGCTTTTTACTCCGCAGAGGATGCAGATAGTGAAGGCATCGAGGGTAAGTTTTATTTATTAACGACAGAAGAGGTTGCCTCAGTATTAGGTGAAAAGTCTTATAAGATTTATTGTGAACATTATGATATAACGAATATTGGTAATTTCGAAGGGAGAAACATTCCAAATCTCATCGGTAAAAATAGTAGATCTATGGTAGACAAAGATTTAGAGCGCGAGTTAGAAAAAATGAGACAAAAATTATTTGATTACAGAGAAAAGAGAATTCATCCATATAAGGATGATAAGATATTAACCTCCTGGAATGGGCTTATGATTGCAGCACTAGCATATGGTGGAAGAGTTTTTAGTGACAGCCATTATATAGATGAAGCACAAAAAGCTATGGACTTTATCTTAACAAATATGATTAATGATAAAGGAAGACTAATGGCTAGATACAGAGATGGTAATGTAGCCCATCTAGGGTATTTGGATGATTATGCATTCACGATTCATGCTTTAATTGAATTATATGAAGCTACATTTAACGTGAAGTATTTAAGTAAAGCTTTAGAGCTTAATATTAATATGATTAACGTGTTTAAAGATGAAAAGAAAGGTGGATTATTTTTATATGGAATTGACGGTGAACAGCTAATTGTTAGGCCAAAAGATATATATGATGGTGCAATGCCTTCAGGTAATTCAGTAGCTACTTTAAATATGCTTAGGCTTGCAAGGCTCAGTGCTAATAGTGAACTTGATAAAGAGGCATATAGTCAATTTAAAGCTTTTGCTTCAAAGGTTAAAACTATAGAAAGTGCCCATGCTTATTTTATGACGGCTTTATTATATAGCAATGTCACAGGAAAGGATATTATTATTGTAGGGGAAAAGGAGAATAATGATACCAAAGCTATGATTAAAGAAATTAATAGTAATTATCTCCCTTTTGCCACAGTTGTAATAAATACTGGTGAAGAGACATTAAATTCTATTAATCCCGAGTTAAAAGCACAGAAAGCATTGAATGGAATAGCAACTGCTTATATTTGTGAAAATTATAATTGTAAACAGCCTATAAGTGATTTGGGAAAATTCAAGGAAGTTATTAAAGATAAATAACATTTTTCAATTGTGAATTTTAAAAATTAATAAATTTGACAAATATCTGTAAGTGATGATATAATTTAGTGTATTATAGAGTGAATGTATAATGAATAAATTCTGTGAAAAGGACAGTACTTTCTTATTAATCTTAAAGCGAGTAAGGATAGAGTGTAAGCCTTATAGGATATAGGAAGTTAAATGACGGATCATTTAACAAAATTAATGTTATATTAATTTTAGGAAAAGAACCTTGGAGAAGCTGCCTCAACTGGTTAGAAGAAAATTTCTGACTCTTATAGGGCACGCCGCTAACTAGCGTTAAAATAATGAGTGGACTTTATAGTCAACTAGAGTGGTACCGCGGAAATATAACCCGTCTCTTTAATTAGAGACGGGTTTTTGTTATATTATAAAATAATGCAAAGTAGTGGGGAACAATTAATGATTGTTTTACCCCAAACGCCCACAGGAGGGCTAACAATTAATAATTGTTAACTACCCCAAACGGACACAGGAGGGAATTTTTATGGATTATAAAAAAATAGTTGCACAGAGGATTAAACAATTGGTGGATTTAGACATAGAAACTATAGAGAGCCTAATTGAAATACCACCAAAACCTGAGATGGGAGAGTTTGCTTTTCCGTGTTTCCAGTTATCAAAAATTATGAAAAAAGCACCTAATATGATAGCGAGCGATTTAAAAGAAAAGATTGAAAAAGATGGCTTTGAAAAAATAGAGTGTTTCGGACCTTACTTAAATTTTTTCTTAGATAAGGGAGTTTTTATTAAAGATACAGTAGAAAAAATATTAGAAGAAGGAGATTCTTATGGTTCATCAAAAATCGGTGAAGGTAAGAATATTGTAGTAGAATATTCATCACCTAATATAGCAAAACCATTTCATGTAGGTCATTTATTTACTACAGTTATAGGTAGCTCACTATATAAGATACTTTCTTTTGAAGGGTATAATTGTACTGGTATTAATCATCTTGGAGACTGGGGAACGCAATTTGGCAAGCTTATATATGCTTATAAAAACTGGGTAGATGAGGAAGCACTAGCTAAAGAACCTATAAAAGAATTATTAAGAATTTATGTTAAATTTCATGATGAGGCTGATATTGACCCAACACTTAACGAACAAGCGAAAATCTACTTTAAAAATTTAGAAGATGGGTCAGCTGAGGAAGTTAGACTTTGGACTAAATTTAGAGATTTAAGTCTTGTAGAATTTAAAAAACTTTATGATACATTAAATGTTAAATTTGATTCTTATGCTGGAGAAAGTTTTTACTGTGACAAGATGGATGATGTAATTCAAGATATAGAGAAAAAGGGATTACTTGTTGAGAGTAATGGAGCTAAGGTTGTAATGCTTGATGAATACAATATGCCACCTTGCATAATCAAAAAATCAGATGGAGCTACAATTTATGCAACTCGTGATTTAGCAGCAGCTACTTACAGAAAGAAAACTTATGATTTTTATAAAAACATTTATGTAGTTGGAAAAGATCAATCTCTTCATTTTAATCAAGTATTTACTACTTTAAAACTTATGGGTAACGAGTGGGCAGATGATTGTAAACATGTAGCTTTTGGAACAGTAAGATTTGCAGATAAAAAATTATCTACAAGAAAAGGCGATGTTATATTCCTTGATGAGTTATTAAATCAAGCAGTTGCTAAAACTCTTGAAATAATAAACGAGAAAAATCCTGATTTAGAAAATAAGGAAGATGTAGCTAAAAAAGTAGGAATAGGTGCTATTATATTCACTTATTTGAAAAATCATAGAGAAAGAGATATTGTTTTCAATTGGGAAGAAATGCTTAGTTTTGATGGAGAAACAGGTCCTTATGTTCAATATACTTATGCAAGAGCAAAAAGTATATTAAGAAAAGTTGCAGAAAATAGTGATAAATCTACAAATCATGTAGTACTAGATTATAATAAATTAAGTTCTAAAGAAGAATTTGAGCTTGTAAAGCAGTTAGAAGGTTTCCAAAACTCAATATTGTACGCCATTGATAAATTAGAGCCATCTATGGTTACAAGGTATGTTATTGAAGTAGCTAAGGCTTTTAATAAATTCTATAATCAACACAATATAGCTAATTTGGAAGATGAATCTAATAAACAAGCTAAAATTAAAATGGTAGAAGCAACATGTCAAGTAATTAAGAACGCATTAAACCTTATAGGAATAGAAGTTGTAGATAGAATGTAGAGTACACCCAATATTTACATAGAGCCGTGTTATTGTTCGATTTGCAATAACGCGGGTTTTAATGTATTATTGTATTATAGAAAAATGTAAAACTTGTTTAAGATTACGTTGCAAAAAGAAACACATTTGCTACGTAATGTATGCTTTTCTTTTTTTATAGATTAGGGGGAACTATGTATATCAAAGAATATCAAATTAAGGTTGTCATGCCCAGAGAGATTTTTAGTAAATTTAAGATGGACGCTATTGCATATTTAGACATTGAAGCTACAGGTTTTGATTTGGAATATGATAAAATAGTATTAATATCTTTAGGGTATTACATAAACAAAGATGAATTCAAAATTGTTCAATATTTTGCAGAATCGCCAAGCGAAGAAGAGAGTATTTTGAAAGAACTAAAAAAAACTATGGCTAGGTTTAAAACATGGTGTTCATATAATGGCACTGCCTTTGATGAACCTTTCATAATTAGAAAGATGTATAGATATGATCTTGGGTTTAGAATGCCTAGGGAACATATAGATTTGTATAAGTTTATAAGACCTTTTCATAAAAAAATGGGAATTAAAAATTGTAGTCTAAAAAGTGTAGAGCAGTTTATTGGCATCAATAGAAAAGATGAGATAAACGGAGCTATATGGGTTGAACTTTATAATGAATATCTTGAAAAACATGATGAAAAATTAAAGGAAATTCTTATGCTTCATAATTATGAAGATGTTGTTAATTTACCTAAAATATTTAATGTGATGAATATTATTCAAAATGATTTAGATCTTAAGAGAAAAGAAAAATTAGCTAAAAAACAAAAAGCTCTTATGAAAAATAATAGGAACACAAATGAACCATTAAAAAGAATTAATAGTCAACTATTATAAAGTTGTTTTATAAAAGTAAACTAGCGTATAGTTAACATATAAAAAAGTAGCATCAAGGTATATTTATATATCTTGATGCTACTTTTTATTTAATTTTATCTTGGTGCGTTGTATCACATTCATGAGTACAGCCTTTACAGCCAGTTCCACAACCGCAATCACCTTTTGCTCGCTTTTTTATATTGGTGTACAAAATATATCCTGCAGCAATAACAATCACACCAACTATAATAAATTCCATGCTAGCATCACCTCTTTATAGTTTATACTAATTATATTTTTTTACCCTATGAAAAGACTACCTACATTAAATATTATAAAAGAAACTACCCAGGCTAATATTAACTGATAGGATACAGAAAAAATCGCCATTTTATTTCCATATTCTTTTTTCATAGTAGCGATTACTGATACACAAGGAGTGTATAATAATACAAAAACTAAAAAACTGTAAGCAGATAATGGAGAGAAATAGTTAGATAAAGCATGTTGCAAATTTCCACTATATATAACGCCCATTGTACCAACAACAACTTCCTTAGCCATAAGGCCAGTTAATAGGGCTACTGAATTCTGCCATGTAGCAAATCCAAGTGGAATAAATATTGGGTTTATAAATCTACCAATACTAGCTAAAAAACTAATATTTATATCAACCATACCTGAAGTATTAAAATTTGATAAAAACCATACTATTACGGAAATTGAGAATATTATAGTACCAGCTTTCTTCAAAAATCCTTTTCCTTTATCCCAAGTATGTTTTAATAAAACTATTGGTTGTGGTAATTTATATTCAGGTAATTCTATAATAAAAGGTTCTTCATTCTTTTTAAACAAGGTATTTTTAAATAAAAGACCAATTCCAAAAGCTAAACCAATTCCCATTAAATATAATGAAAATACCATGACCGTTTCGTTGCCTGGGAAAAATACTGATGCAAATAATGCATAAACTGGAAGCCTAGCATTACAAGACATAAGTGGCACTAAAAGTGCTGTTAATTTCCTGTCTTTATCACTCTCTAGAGTTCTAGCAGACATTATTGCAGGAACAGAGCAACCGAAACCAACAATTAGGGGTATAAAAGCTTTACCTGATAAACCCATTTTTCTCATTAGTTTATCCATTATAAAAGCAGCTCTTGCCATGTATCCACTGTCTTCTAAAAATGAAATACCTAAAAATAGTGCAAGGATAACTGGTAAAAAAACTATTACGGAACCAACTCCGCCTATGATACCATCGATTAGTAGTGAAGAAAACCAAACGCTGTTGCTTGCAAGTAAATCAGTTAAAAATGGAACAAAATAATCATTAAGTAAACTATCTAGTATATCAGCTAAAGGTTGTCCAACCCAATTAAATGTAAACATAAATATTATAAATAAACTTATAAAAAATAGCGGGTATGCAATTATTTTATTAAGAACGATTTTATCTATTTTCTCGGAAACAGTGGTTTTATTAGTTACTTTTTTATTAATGCAAGATTTTAATAAGTCTTCAATGTATGCATAAGTTTCTTTTTCATCTTTAAACTTTAAAGTATTTAAAGAAGAAGTTATGTAATCTTTTTTTAGGAGGCAATTGTGAACATCAGAAATACCTTTACCTTTTGAAGCTATTATAGGTATTATGGTTACGCCTAATTTTTCGGCTAAAAGGTTGAAATTAATATCTATTCCTTTAAATATTGCTACGTCCACCATGTTGAGTACCAAAATTATAGGTTTATTAAATTGTTTTAATTGAGTTGTAAGGTATAAATTCCTATCAAGGCTTGACGCATCAACAATGTTTATAATTACATCAACTTTTCCGGTTTCTAGGAATTCTTTGGAAACTTTTTCTTCGTTTGAATAAGTGTCCATAGCATAAATGCCAGGTAAATCAACAATTTTAATTTCATTATCAATAAAACCTTCTTTTTTTTCTACTGTTACTCCAGCCCAATTACCTACGTATTGGTTAGAACCCGTTAGTGCGTTAAATAGAGTTGTTTTACCAACATTAGGATTACCTAGTAAAGCAGCAGTAATCATTTAAGACCTCCTTGTTATGTTCTCAGACTATAAGTATGATTTTTTAATATATATGTTTTTAGCGTCATTTTTTCTAATAGCTAAATTAAAACCACGTAAATTTACAATTAGAGGGTCGCCTAGAGGGGCTGCAGCTACTAATTTAACTTCAGTGCCTTCAATGAAACCTAATGCGAGTAATCTTTTTGCAAACTTATCATCGCCGCAAACTGAATGAATAAATGCTTTGTCTCCTGGCTTTAAATCATAAATGCTTATAACAATCACTCCTCAATGAAAATAATTCTCAATATCATTTTAACATGGTTATTTATTAGTGTCAATATAAAACAAACGGATAATTTATTAAATTTATCAAAATGCTTTCAAATAATAGTAGAAATGTGATAACATATGTATATCAGTGTTTTAAATTAGATAAGTATAAATTTTCAAATTAATGTGTTTTATTTTTAGAAAACTTAGTAGGAAAGAGTGATATTGTGATTACAAAATTTAGTAGTGTTAAAGTAGGGGAAATTTCAACGGACGGTTCATATGACATAAATGGAAATAAACAAATATTTAAAGATGCATTATTTTTTGATTTAGAGCATTATATTTATAAGAAGCCCATATGTATTGGAGTTTTTGGGTGTTGCTATTATGACGAAATAACTAATGAAATAAAGGTTACTCAATATATGGCAGAAAATAAAAAAGATGCAATACAAATATTATCTTTAGCTAAAGATTATTTTGAAGAAATGAAAATGAAATATAATAAGAAATATATTATTACATTTTCAGGGAATAATGATTTTACAGTTATAAACTATTTATTAAAAGCCCATAAAATTGATTTCATATTAGAGGGGTATTTTGAAGAAATAGATTTACAAAAATGTTATGAAAAATCTGAGGGTAAATGTATTGGTCTTAAAGCTTTAGAAAAGATATTTGAAATTGACCGCGAAAGTGAAGTAATAAGTGGATCTAATCTAGCTAAAACCTTTGGTAAAATAGTAAAAGATAATGATTATATAAATAGAATGCCTCCAGAGAAAAAAGAAAAAATACTTCTATATAATCAACAGGATGTTGTTAGTTTATTCTATATTTATGTTGATTGGTACAATAGAATAGGTTTAAAAACAGAGGAAAATATAACACAGCAATAGCTGTGTTTTTTTTATTTGTTAAATCATCTCCTTCGGAGCTGAAATGTCGTTAAAAAATTTATAATTAACTTATCAAAAAGGAATACTAAAGCGCATTATGTAATAATTTAATATAAGGATAACAATTTAGTGTAGACATAATAATTTAATATAATGATATTATTTAAAAATGAGGTGGGAAGTATATGGAGCAGGCTAAAAAAAACATTGATTCGGCTATGGGTAGAATTAAGGCGGATTTGGTTCTAAAGAATGCAAATTTTATAAATGTGTTTACAGAGAGTATAGATAAAGGGGATATTGCAATAACTGGAGATACTATTATAGGAATTGGACAGTACACGGGGGTGGTTCAAATAGATTGCTCGAATCTATATGTGACCCCGGGCTTCATTGATGCACATGTACACATAGAATCATCCATGATTATGCCCGAACGATTTGGAGAAATAGTAATTAAAAAAGGTGTAACTACAGTAATAGCTGATCCACATGAAATCGCGAACGTTTGCGGAATGAATGGCGTTAATTTAATGATAGATAATAGTAAGGAAGCGCCAATAGATATATATTTCATGTTACCATCTTGTGTTCCAGCTACAAAATTTGAGGACAGTGGATATGTGCTTAAAGCTGAGGATTTAGAAGAATTAATTAATAATGGTAAAGTTTTAGGTCTTGGCGAAGTAATGGATGTGCCTGCAGTTGTAAATAATGATGAGAGTATATTAAAAAAAATAGATGTGGCAAGAAATATGCATATTGATGGTCACTGCTCTAATATATCACCGAAGGAGCTTAACGCATGCTTAAGCTGTGGGATAAAAACTGATCATGAAAGTACCACTGTAAAGGAGGCATTACTAAAAGTTAGCAGAGGAATGTACGTAATGCTCAGAGAGGGATCTGCTGCAAGAAATCTAAAGGCCCTACTTCCAGCTGTTAATAATCGTAATTTCACAAGATTTTTATTTTGCACTGATGATAAGCATATAGATGATTTACTCGATATTGGATCTATAGATAACTGTATCAGGATTTCTATAAAACAAGGACTTAATCCTATAAAAGCATATATAATGGCGTCACATAATGCAGCTAAATGTTATGATTTAAAGGATAGAGGAGCTATAGCCCCAGGATATAAAGCAGATTTAGTATTATTTGAAAGCTTAAAGGCACTAAATATAATAAAAGTTATTAAAGATGGTAAAGAATATAAAGAAGTACCTGATAAAAAACAAGTTAGAATAAATGTTAAATCTTCTATGCATATGGATTTTATTGATAGTAAAATTTTTAAGATTGAAAGTAAAGCCTCAATTGTAAATGTAATAAAATTAATTCCGAGTTCCCTTGAAACTAAATTAGTGCATAGGAAAATAGAAAGCAAGCTTGGATATATAAAGAGGATGGTAGAAAAAGATATATTAAAAATAGCGGTAATTGAAAGACATCATAATACAGGTAAATATTTTGTCGGATTTATAGAAGGATTAGGATTAAAGCATTGCTCAATAGCACAAACAATTGCCCATGATTCTCATAATGTCATAGTAGTTGGGGACAATGATAATGATATGGAGGTAGCGGTTAATACGCTTGTTTCTATTGGTGGAGGAATAGCTATGGTGTCTGGCGGAAAGGTTATAGCGCAGCTCAGTTTACCTATTGCAGGAATAATGACATTTGAATCGCCGTATTTAGTTGCAGAGCATCTAAATAGGCTGAGTCGAATTGCTAGGGGGTTTGGCGTACGTGAAGAATATGATCCTTTTATTAGTTTATCGTTTATGTCGCTTCCTGTAATACCTGAAGTTAAAATTACATCTAGAGGGTTATTTGATTATAAGAAATTTGATTTTATAAAACTCTTTGTAAAGCAATAATAGAAATATATTGAATAAGAAACACTCTTTCTTGGCAATAATTGAGATATATAAATTTTAAATAGCTTAAGGAGGAGTATTTTTATGGCGACTATTTCAAAAAAAATTTTAAAACAAAACATGTTAAAAAGTATGAAAAAAAAGGGGTTTACTCTGATCGAGCTTATAATTGTTATTTCGATTATTGGGATTTTAACAGCAATTGCGGTGCCTAAGTTTAGCGGAATACAAAAGGATGCTAAAATAAAGGCTGATATTGCCAGTGCAAGAGTTATTGGAGATACAACAAATACACTTATTTATAAAGAGGGTATAACCAAATCAACTTATGCCAATGGACATTCTGTGGGAGACGAAATAAAATCGTATATTCAGGTGACTCCTTCCGTTAAGGCGGTTAGTAGCGGTGAGTTTTATGTTAAAATTGATAGTAGTGACAATGTTGAGGTTTATGTTCACACTGGTGCGGATGCCGTAGGAGTAGATTATGTTTTGTACCCTACACAGAGTGGGACCTATCCACCCGAATAATATGTAATTTAGTAATCTTATTTATTCGTTTATCCAAAGTTTATAAATATTTTTGATATTATAATTCCCCTAAATATGTTAAAGTAATAATGGAAATAAATACAATAGAGTTACAGTTTATATAAAACAACTTTAATATATATAAACAATGCTCTATTATATCTAAGTAGAAAGAAAGTTTAAGGGGGGATTTAACCGTGCAATTTATCTTTGTTATATATATTTTTATTTTTGGACTATTAATAGGTAGCTTTTTAAATGTATGCATATATAGAATTCCAAGAGGGGAGAATATAGTATATCCTTCGTCTCATTGCACTTCTTGTGGTAACGATATTAAACATTATGATCTTATTCCAGTGCTTAGCTGGGTTATTTTAAGAGGGAAATGTAGAAACTGTGGTGAAAAAATATCTAGTAGATATACACTGGTGGAACTAATGACAGGTATACTTTTTTTATTAACTTATTTTCAATATGGAATAGGTATTTACCTTCTACGATTTTTGGTTCTTATACCATTTTTAATAGTTATAGCTATGATAGATTATGATACTATGGAGGTATACACAACTACGACATGGGTTGCAATTGCTATGGGTTTTGTGCTCTTAGGAGCTAATTTTTACATAGGAGAACCAGTGGTAACCTACTTGTATGGTGGATTATTAGGCGCAGGTATTATAACTTTTATTATTTTAATGTCAAAACTTATTCTTAAAACAGAAGGTATGGGTTGGGGAGATGTAGAAATTTGTGGGCTTTGCGGCCTGTTTTTAGGATTTAAATTAACATTTGCTATGGTGTTCTTTTCTTTTATGATTGGTGGAATTATTGGCATTTATTTATTAAAATTTAAAAAGAAAAATGGTAGATCAGAAATGCCTTTTGGTCCATCTATTATAACGGCGACATTTATTATGATGATTTGGGGAGAAAAAATTTTAAATTGGTATTTAGGTACCTTCTACAGCTTTTAACGACATTTCAGCGACCAAGGAGATGATTTAATATTAGGAATAAAAAGGATTCTATTTCTAATATTTGTAAAATGTTAGTCTAAACATGAGGACGTATGCGATAACTAGAGTATAGCATGAATAGATTCAATAATTGGTAAACTATCTAGAATGGTGCTACTTGGCTATTTTGGCTAAGAGTTGTATAATAAAACATAACTGAATTGGTTATGAAGGGTTGATAAAATGCAAAATGTATTGCAGAGCATGAGTACTAAGTGGAAGGGAAAAACCATGAAACCGAAAAAAAGTGATTATCTTCAAAAAATTTACGAGAAAAACAGTATTACTGGAAATTACGTTATACAAGTAGCTATAGATAAATATACTGATATATTTAATGAATGGGATCGTGCTCCTTTTAAAAAAAGAGACATGGATCCGGATTTAGCAATTTTTCTTGAAAATTGTTTTGAGGAGATTCCAGCCAAACACGGAGTAGATATATGTTTTTATTTGCCTAAAGAAGAGAAAGATGTTAGTCGTGAAGAAGTTTTAATTGGGGGTATTAAAACCTATTACTCCTTCTACTTGCATCAAGAAATTAAAACCTTAAAGGAAAATTATCGTAGGTTATTCAAATATCTATTATCTTCATTTAGTTTGCTAGCAGTTTCTGTTTTTTTAAGTACAGTTATTGGTGATAATATAGTTTTAGGGACTATTCAACAAGGATTTAATATAGGTGGTTGGGTATTTTTATGGGAAGTTATATCAATTGTAGTATTTAGAGGACGTGAAGTTAGCTCTGAAATTAGTAAATACCAAAGATTTTTGAATTCATTAATTTATTTTAAATATGGTAATGAAAATCCATTGTCTTAATATTGAATGCACAGTGCTCTACGAAAAAAATTCGTAGAACACTGTGCATTATTTGGCTATATTTAAATTTCTGACCTATAACTCAAATGATTCCTCTAAAAATGTATATTTTGGAAGACCATTTTCTATTTCTATTTTTGGCTCACCAATTATTAATGGTAGAGTGTATTCGTATGCCTGTTTAGTAACATTATTACCTTGCGCATTAATCCATTCTTTAGGGAAGTATTTAATGTTATTTGCAACCTTTACAGCTTCAAGTGCAAAAGGCTCAGATTTATAAGGCAAATTCGATAGTCTTTTTATACCTATCATGTATCCGCTTATTCCATCAATTGAGTAATCGGCAGCAGCTTTACCTACTTCATATGCCTCATCAATATCTGTTTGGGATGCACAGTGCATAGAGCAACGTTGAATGGTAGAAAGTTCTAAAACTCTTACTTTCTGAGCAGTGTCAGTAGATAAAATTAAATTTTTAAGGTTGGAACAAACACCACCAAGTTGAGCGTGTCCAAATTTATCAAGACCTGTACCTTCTAGTTCCCCTAGGAATTTACCTTCTTTAGTTCTGATACCTTCAGATACTACTACGAAAACATGGTTTTTCTCTGTAAGTTTTTTCTTTACATCTTTTAAAAATTTCTCAGTGTCAAAAGCTACTTCTGGAAGATATATAAAATCAGCAGCAGGTTTGCCGTTTATTGTTGCAACGCAAGCACTAGCTGCGAGCCATCCAGTATCACGACCCATTGTTTCAAGGATGAAGACTCCTTTAGCAGGATACACGCTTGCGTCTAGGAAGTTTTCAAGAACAGATGTAGCAATTAATTTTGCTGCACTACCAAAGCCGGGTGTATGATCCATAATTGGTAAATCATTATCTATAGTTTTAGGAATACCAATGAATTTTACATCTTTATTATGTTGTTTTGCGTAAACACTAAATTTATGAACAGTATCTTGAGAATCATTACCTCCGATATAGAAGAAAGTCTTAATTTCATATTCTTCTAATATTTCAAATAGTTTTATATACTCCTGAGCATTTTCTTCAGATGGTTTTAATTTATATCTGCAAGAACCAAGACCAGATGAAGGTGTATATTTTAAACCTTTAACCTCATCATGGGTAAGTTTGGATAGGTTTACAATATGTTTGTTTAAAATACCTTGTATTCCGTTTATGCCAGCATAAACATTATCATAATATTTAGAACTAATATTTGCATCTAGTACTCCTATAGCACTAGCATTTATTACGGCAGTTGGACCTCCTGATTGCGCGACAATACAATTTTTCATATAAGAATCTCCCCTTTCGATATGATAGTGTAAACACTATCTTTGTTTTATTTATTTAAAACCCTGCTATTGCAAGGATTGTAGCTACTTTTAACAAAAAAAGCAATGACCCCCCTCTTTCTGGTATAATTGTTGTATCTAACCCAAC
>NZ_JBOITN010000040.1:0-98513 GCF_050717545.1 Clostridium sp. | reverse complement strand
ATGTTCCACATTTCCCCTGCTGCTTCCTTCAGACCCTACCGTTGCCAGTAGCGCCCTTGCTCTCAGGTTGTCTTCCCGTTGGTTAGGTGACGTAGGCTTCTTTCTGCCTATCGGCTCAGCGAACATGATGGACGTACAAAATGCTATGGTGCATTTAGGCACCACAGCATTTTCTTCTTTCTCTATGGAAAGATTAATAAAAGTTAAATCATCTCCTGCGGAGCTAAAATATCGTTAAATTGTAATGTTAAATTTCTTAATTAAATTAACTCCTATTACTCCACCTAAAATTAAAGCTAGCATAAACAGCCATCCAGATAATGAAAAATTAGCTAGTGCTGAATAGAATGCTCCTATATTACATCCTAGTGCAAATCTTGCACCAAATCCCATTAATAATCCACCCATTGCATAGAATGCAATATCCTTTAACACAAATTTTTTCTTAAATGAAAAGTGTCCTGCGAGTAACGGAGATATTATAGCTCCTATTATTATTCCTAAGTTTCTCATAGAATCAGGATCATTCAAAAATCCTCCCCTAATTGTATCCATTTGGGAAGAGAAAGATCCCCACTTTGAAACATCTATTAGACCTAATGATCCATATATCCAAGCGCCCCAATTTACAAAAGCTGCAGTTACTCCCCAACTACTACCTGTTGTAAGTAATATTACTTCAAACATAGCTGCTAAAAGTACTGCTCCAGTATATAAAGACCATCTTTTTATGAAAAATTTGTGATAGGTTTCTTTACTGAAAAATTTGTATTCCACAGCTTCTGGCAATTCTTTTTCCCATTCTTCGTATTCTGGTAAAATAAAAGTATTTGCTCTTTTCCTCTTATTTTCATACCATTTAGCAAAAATATAAACTGCTAAGCATCCTAATAATGAAATTACTATAGCTCCCACATAACCAAAAGAATCTGGCAAGTAAACTTTTTTACCCCAAGTGAAAAACACAGTATCTTTCAACCAACCCATAGAGTATTCTCCCCACAGGGCTCCTGTTATAAAAAAGAACAGCGTTATTAAAGCTCTTCCTTCACCTTCACCTGCATCTGTAAGTGTTCCAGAAGCACATCCACCGCCAAACATCATACCAATACCAAATAATATTCCACCTATAATAGATAAAAGGTTAATTGGCTTAACAAATTGAGTTCCTGGAATTATCTTAGCCCCTCCGAATGCTCTAGATGCTACCTCAGCTCCACCAGCAAAAGCACCATAATGTATTGCTGCTGTTATTATTATTGATATAGCAAGCATAAACATTAGTGCTTTTGTTAAAGATGAATCTCCAGTTACATATATTCTTTTTATACCGCCTGCAAATCCTAATCTTGATCTTTGCATTATATAACCGATTGCAAGTCCAGTGATTAAATATAATCCTAACTTAGGATTATTTGCAGATAAAGACATAGTAAAGATAACCATAGCTATTATAATTGCAAATCCAATAAAGTATTGTGTTTTATTTATAATTGCTTTTCCATTTACTACTTTAATATTAGTCTTTAACTCAGTGCTTCCCCCTGAATTACTCATATCTCATTTCCTTTCTATATTTATTTTCATTTTAATATAAATCCAGCTGGATTAATATAAACAGCTGGATTCATGTTAAATCATCTTTTGGGTCGCTGAAATATTATAAGAAATTATAGTCAGTAACTATTTTTTCTCTTCCAGTAGTTACATCATCGAAATATTCATAGAAGGATATTCCTAAAAAACCACCTGCAATATTGTAAATGTTTGTATACCCCAAATTTTGAAGTGCCATTACTGCATTGTAGCTTCTTTGTGCACTTCTACAATGCATATATACTGGTTGATCTTTTGGTATTTCATCTACTCTTTGTCTTATTTCACTAAGTGGTATATTCTTAGCGCAAGTTATGTGGCTTAATTCATATTCACCTTTTTCTCTTACATCTATTATACAAGCTTTACTTTCAACTAAACCTCTTACGTCTTTTTCACTTACTTGATTAAATGCACCATGTAATAAGTTAGTCGCTACATATCCAGCAAAGTTAACTACATCTTTAGCTGTTCCGAATGGTGGTGCATAACATAATTCTAAATCTCTTAAATCATCTACTGTTGCTCCAAATTTAATAGCTGTAGCAATTACATCCATTCTCTTATCTACATTTCCCAATCCAATTGCTTGAGCTCCTAATACTTTTCCTGTTGGAATTTCAAATATCAGCTTAAAATGTAGTGGCTCACAACCAGGCATTATTCCAACTTTATCTCCTGGAATTACCTTAGCTACTTCATAATTAATATTTAATTTAAGAGCCTCTATCATTTCTTCATTTAAGCCTACTGAAGCTGCATTATAATCAAAACATTTCACTACTGATGATCCTATAACTCCTGTATTTCTTACAACTTTACCGTGCATATGGTCAGCAGCTTGTCTTGCTTGTTTTTGAGCAGGACCTGCTAATGATAACTTAATAGGTATTCCTGCGAGTGCATGATATACTTCAATAGCATCTCCAACTGCATATATGTTCTTATCGCTAGTTCTATAGTTTTGATCTACTTTTATAGCTCCTGTTATTCCGATTTCAAGTCCAACCTTAACTGCAAGAGAAGTTTCTGGAAGTACACCAATAGACATAACCACTGCTTGTGCTTGTATTTTTTTACCCGATTCTAGAACAACAGTATCCTTTTCAAAAGAACTTACTTTATCTCCTACGATTAGGTTTACACCCTTATCACGCATTTCTTTGTGAAGAATTTGAGCCATATCGTAGTCAAATGGTTTCATAATATGTGACATTGCTTCAACTAACGTTACATTGTTTCCTGCTTCTTTTAGGTTTTCAGCAACTTCAACTCCTATGAATCCTCCGCCTATTACTGATATATTCGTTATTCCCATTTTCTTTACATATTTATTAAGTTTATCTATATCCACAACATTTCTTACTGTAAATACCTTTACATCTTCAATCCCTTTGATAGGAGGAAGTATAGGCTTTGCACCTGGAGATAAAATTAGCTTGTCATAGTTTTCTGTATACTGCGCTCCAGTTAATGTATTTTTAACCTTTACTTCTTTTTTCTCTCTGTCTATATCTATAACTTCACTATGAATTCTAGCTTCTATATTGTATTGTGCTAAAAATTTATCTGGATGCATAAGCACTAGACTATCCGCTTCTTCTACTATCCCACTTAAGTGGTATGGCAGACAGCAGTTCGAAAAAGATACGTCTGAATCTCTTTCAAACATTATTATTTGATCTTCTTCGCTAAGTCTTCTGAGTCTGGCTGCCGTTGATGCACCACCTGCAACTCCGCCTACTATTAAATATTTTTTGCTCATGTTAACGCCCCCATATAATATTTTGTCTTTGTTAAATTAATGCCAAACTATGTGTTAATTATAATACAATCTTATACGTTTCTGTAATAGCAATCAGTTATGCAGTATTACAAATTGTTATACATGAAATTCATAAAAACTTTAATTCATCATTTTGGCTATTGATAATGTTTAAGATTTCTTCTCTTATCTCCATATATTCAGGTGTAAATCTTTCATTCTCATGATTCACACCTGAAGTGTTATAAGTGAAATCTATATTATATTCCTTAAGTATTCTGCCCGGACTGGTTGACATTACAATAATCCTTGTGGCAAGTGCTAACGCCTCATCAACATCATGTGTAATGAGGAAAACAGTATTTTTTGTTTTAGTCCAAATTTTTCTTATTAAAGTTTGCATATTTCGTCTTGTTAAAGCATCTAATGCTCCAAATGGTTCATCCATTAAAATCATTCTAGGCTTATTTACTAAAACCCTTGCAAGGGAAGCTCTTTGTTTCATACCCCCAGAAAGCTCATAAGATTTATGCTTCTCCGAGCCTTTAAGACCTACAAGTTCTAAATATTTAACCGTTAATTCCTCAATCTCATTTTTGGGTAACTTTCTCATTTTCAGACCAAAAGCAACATTATCCTTAACATTTAACCATGGATATAAGATAGGGCTTTGAAAAACAACACCTTTATGCCAATCAGGTCCGGTAATAAGTTCATTGTCCATTTTAGCTTTGCCCTTTGAGGGTTTAAGAAAACCTGCAAGAATTTTGAGTAAAGTACTTTTGCCACAACCTGATGGACCAAGCACACATATAAATTCGCCTTCCTTTATGTCTAAATTTATCTCCTGTAGGGCAACAACTTCACCTTTCTCACCAGAATACATTAAATTTATATCTTTTAGTGTTACAACATAATTTTCTTTACGTTTTAATGTTTCTTTCATAAAAATTCCCCATTTCTATTTTAAAGCATTTTCTATATATGATGGATTTACTGCCTCTTCAAAAGTAGATAACTTAGGTACAGACATAAGACTTTTTTGTTCATATAAAAAATCAGCTGTATCTTTTAATGAATTTACTAATTCACCTTTCTTATCGCTTGTTCCAAAATAAGCAGGATCTAATTGCTCCTCTGCAGTAAGCCAAATAGAGCCCTGCATCTGTTTTAATGCTTCCTTTTGTGTAATTTCAAATGCACCAGAAATTGTTTTAACTGCCTCAACTTGATTTTCATTATAAAGTTTAATAGATTTATTTACAGCCTTTATATACTTTGCTACAACGCTAGGATACTTTTCACCAAATTCTCGCCTAACAACCTCTACATTAGATGTAACAACACCTTTCCCAGCCATATCCTTACTTGATATTATAGTTTTACCGTCCTTTAAAAGGCTAGAGAGTGTAGGTTCCCATGCATAAGCTGCATCAATGTCTCCTCTTTGCCAAGCTGCATATACTTCTGGCATTTGCATATCAAGTAGTGTTATATCTTTTTGGGAAATACCATTTAACTCCAAGGCCTTTAATAAGCTATAATGTGCTGTCGTAGCAAATGGAGTAGCAACTTTCTTCCCTATAATATCATTTATAGAATTAATATTTGAACTATTTTTAGCTACCAATCTTTCTGCATCACCAAGTACTTCATGTATCCAAATAACTTGAACATCAATACCGCTTGCAATCCCAAGTGTTGCAGATGATGAACCAAGTAAGGCAAAATCAATATTTTTTGATACAAGAGCATTTCTTATATCACCTGCGTTAAATTCAATAATATTAACTTTCACTCCAAGCTCTTCTTCAAAAAAACCTTTTGCTATAGCAATTTTCTCATCATTAGGCATCTGTTGAGTACCTATATTTACCACCTTAGGTACTCCTGAAGAAGCCTCTTTATTTTCTGCACTTTTTGAAGTTCCACATCCTACAAATAATGTTGCTATCACTGTTGTCATTATAACCTTCGCTAATATATCTTTAAACTTCATAATTGCCACCCCTAATTATAATATATTTTTTATTCTTTACCTTTCCAAGGAACAATCTTATGTTCAATAAATTGTATACTCTTATCTAATAAAATACCCGTTAGCCCCATTATAATAATTCCAAGAAAAATAATATCACTTCTCAAATATCGACTTGCATCCAATACCATCCATCCTATACCAGAACTTGCCGCAACCATTTCAGCCGATACCAAAGTAGTATATCCAACACCTAATGCCGTTCTAAGCCCCATGAATATATCAGGTAAACATGCCGGGAATATCACATAAATAAATATTTGTAGTTTATTTGCCCCTACAGTGTATGCGCTATTTATATAATCTTCCTTTATTTTTATAACTGCTGATACGCAAGCAATATAAATTGGTGCAAAGCAAGCTAATAATAAAAGTACAATCTTAGAACCATTTTCAATCCCTAACCACAAAACTAAAAGTGTATAATAAGCAAGTGGTGGAAGTGGACGATAAAATTCTATAATAGGTTCAAAAATTGCCCTAAGCTTGGAATTGTAACCGCTGGCAAGACCTAAAGGTACTGCAATAACAGCCGCTGCAAAAAAAGCGATAATAAGCCTTTCCATACTTGCTTCTAAATGCTGTAGCAATGTATAATTCTTGTACCCATTTTTCATAATATCAATCAAGGCAGTCCATACCGATTGTGGAGATGGCACTAATTTAGGATCAACCCACCCAAATTGGGTTACTATAAACCATATTGCAAAAATAACAAGTACTGTTCCAATAGTTAATATCTTTTCATATGTACTTTTTTTATTCACCATCATACCGCCTTTTATTCAATCATCTTTTTAAATTTGTATCAATTATATCATAATTATGAAATAATATTAGTATTTTTATAATAAGCAAGTATTATACAGCATAACAAATTGTTATATGCATCGTTAACACTTTTAAACTACATAAGCTATAAAGTTTATATATTTACACAAAAAAATAAAACCAGTATAGAAATATCTTCTACACTGGTTTTTATAAATTTATTAACTTTCAGTTTCTTCGCCCAATTTAACATCTTCAACATTAGCATTTTTATTTTCTAAATTAGCTTTTCTGTTGTCTAATGTATTAAGATTTATAGGATGAGTAACCATATCTTCAGTAGTACTCATTATAAATCTATTTAGATAAATTTTTCCACCAGGAGTATTTGCTACTGCATAAGGTTCAGTGTCTTTCTTAAATAAAACCCATGTGTAGTCATTGTTAACTACTCTGTTCAAATCTTCTTTATCAATTATTGTTCTTGTTTTCTCTTTACCATATCTGTCTCTTAATATTACGTCAACAGAATCTTCATCATGTTCCTCATAATCATTAATTGTGTTTTGGTTATATACCTCTAGATTACTTTTTCTATTGTCTAAAGTGTCTCCATTAATATGTCTTACAGGTGCTTTTGGATGAACCTCTAATATAAATGATTGCAAACTTTGCTTTCTTCTATATTTTTTCTCTTCGATATAATAACTTCCTAAGTTTTGAGCTAAGAAATTATTAAAGGCTTTGTTCCACTCTGCAAACCAACGACCTTTAGCTAATACTCTTTGTAAATCTTCTGTATCTATTTTACAGTCAATGGTTGTGCCATCTTTTTTAACTATTTTTAAATAAGTAACTTCTTCAAGTGTTTGATATTTATTAAGTTTAACTTCTACCTTAGTAGTTTCTACTTTAATGTTTTCTACTTTACTATTTTCGTTTTTAATGATAGGACACCTCTTTCTTCTATTTAGGCATCTTAAAAAAATAACCAGTCAGCATGCTAGCCTATTTTTTTCATTTGCCTTTAAGGGATTTAAAATTATATATAACTTTAATATTTCCCTAGTTTTTTATTAACAACTCAATTTTCTCTAGAACACACATGTTTATTTTTACTACATTATTTTTATTATATCACATTCCATAGCTTATAAACACCCAAATTTAAAGGAATTAAAAATTTTGGTCCGATTTATTCTTATAATATTTAATTCAGCTCATTTTTCATAAATAATTTCTTTAATTTTGGGTTAAACTTCTTAGTAGATAGATTAAGGAGGAGATATAATGTCAAAAATTTGCTGTGGTGTTGAAAATTGCTCACATAATAATGAACACAAATGTTTTGCAAACATAATAAATATTGGTGGAAAAAGTGCTAAAAAAGATTCTGATACTTGCTGCGCTTCATTTTTAGATAGTCTTGCCTACAATTCTCTTACAAATATCATAGATTCTAATAGTAATGGATGTGACGTAGTTTCTTGCACTGTAGGGACCTGCATCTATAACTCTAATGAACTCTGCAAGGCTAACTCTATAGAAGTTCATGGTGACAATGTTAATTTATACTCAGAAACTGACTGTTTAACTTTTAAAACTAGATAATTAAATCATCTCCTGCGGAGCTGCATTATTCACAAAAGGGTTTCTTAGTATAGCTACTAAGAAACCCTTTATCTATTTACCTAATTCAATTACTTCTTTCTCCATAAGGTGTCGCCATGACCCAATATCTATTCCCTCAACTTTTATATTAATAATTCGAATTCTCTCTAGCCTTATAACTGTATATCCAAACATTTTAGACATTCTTCGTATTTGCTTATTTAATCCTTGAGTAAGAACAATCCTAAAAGTATTATCACAAGCTTTGATAACTTTGCATGGCCTCGTGTTAACACCACAAATTTGAACCCCTTTCGACATTCCTTTTATAAAAAGATCATCAAAAGGTTTGTTCAAAGTTACTATATACTCTTTCTCATGTTCATTATCAGAATCCAAAATATTGTTTGACCAGTCGCCATCATTGGTCATAAGTATTAACCCCTGAGACTCCTTATCTAATCTTCCAACTGGAAATATATACTGCGGATAATCCATAAAATCAATTATATTGTTTGCTACTGCTTTTGCTGCTGTGCAAGTAATCCCCACTGGCTTATTTAAAGCAATATAAATCTTCTTGTTAGCTGATATATGCTCATCATCTATAAGAATATCATCCTCTATTTCTACCCACTGCCCAGGAATACATAACTTACCATTTACAATAATTCTATTCTCGCCAATAAGTCTAGCTGCATCAGTTCTTGAACAAATGCCATAATTACTAAGAAGTTTATTTATTCTCATTTTTCCATTTGTTCTATAACAACTTGCGTAAACTCGCGAGTTCCAGTAGTACCACCTAAATCACAAGTTAAGTGTTTTCCTTCTTTTAAAACAGCTTCTACAGCATTTTCTATTTTATCTGCTGCTGCAGGTTCTCCTATGTATCTAAGCATCATAACTGCTGAGAGAATACATGCAGTTGGATTTGCTATGTTTTGGCCTGCTATATCTGGAGCTGAACCATGAGCTGGCTCAAAAACTGCGCCATCTTCTCCTATGTTTGCTCCAGGAACTAGTCCAAGACCGCCAACTAGTCCTGCTGCCATATCAGAGAGTATATCTCCATATAAATTAGGCATTACTAATACATCATATCTTTCTGGGTTCATTACAAGCTTCATACTCATAGCGTCTACTATAACGTCTCCAAAAGCTATCTCTTTATGTTTCTGCGCAACACTTCTTGCACATCTTAAAAATAGTCCATCGGAAAGTTTCATAATATTTGCTTTGTGAACAGCTATAACTTCTTTTCTATTTTGCTCTTTTGCAAGTTTGAAAGCATATTCTACTATTCTATCGCTAGCTTTTTTACTTATTATCTTTATGCTCTCAGCTATGTCCTCTGTTATCATGTGCTCTATTCCTATATATAAATCTTCACTGTTTTCTCTAACTATTATTAGATCCACATCAGTAAATTTTGATGGTACACCAGCATGTGTTTTTATAGGCCTAATATTAGCATAAAGATTTAGCTCTTGTCTCAATGTAACATTAACGCTTTTAAATCCCTTACCTACAGGTGTAGTTACAGGTCCTTTAAGTGCAATTTTATTCTTCTTGATGCTTTCTAAAACATAAGGGGGCATAGGAGTATTAAACTCCTCTATAACTCCTGAGCCCATACGTACTATTTCCCAATTAATTTTAACGCCACTTTTTTCTAAAACTTTAACAGTGGCCGAAGTTACCTCTGGCCCAATTCCGTCGCCAGGTATAAGTGTAATATTATGCTCCATACTTCTAAACCTCTCCTTTTTTCTTGTTTTTCATAAGATTTATTAATCCACCATGTATAAGCATATCTTTTTCTCTCCCCGTTACTTCAGGTAGAGTTTTATATTCTGTTCCTTTTGTTATATTTTTTACAATAACAATATCTTTTATAATTTGCTTCGTGGCATCTTCTATTACTAATTCATCCATAAATGTTATATCTTCATAATCATTTGCATCCTCGAACACCAACGGAATTATAGCATTATTAATTAAATTAGCTTTATGAATTCTTGCAAAAGATTTCGCAAGAACAACTGTAACACCTAAGAAAAGAGGTGCAAGTGCTGCATGTTCTCTACTTGATCCTTGACCATAATTTGATCCTGCAACTATAATTCCACCACCATTTTCTTTCGCTTTAGTTGGGAAATTCTCATCACTTGGAGTTAAACAAAATTCTGCAAGATAAGGAATATTAGATCTAAATGGAAGTAATTTAGCATTAGATGGCATTATATCATCAGTTGTAATATTATCACCAAGTTTAGTTAAAACTTTACCTGCAACGCTTCCTATTAATTCTTTAGCTATAGGGAATGGCTTAATATTAGGACCTCTCTTAACTACTAAACCTTCTCCATCGCCAGCTGGTTTTATTATTAAATTATCATTAATCAAGAATTTTTCTGGCATAGGCACAACAACTGCCTCTCCCAGTTCTCTTGGATCAGTTATATATCCTGTAAGCGCTGATGCAACCGCAACTTCTGGGCTCACAATATAAACCTGAGCTGACACAGTTCCAGATCTACCTTTAAAATTTCTATTAAAGGTTCTTAGTGATACCGCATCAGTTGCAGGTGCTTGACCCATTCCTATACATGGACCACATGCACTTTCTAAAATTCTTGCACCAGAATCAATCATATCTCCAAGTGCACCGTTTTTAGATAACATATTTAAAACCTGTTTTGAACCTGGTGCGATAGCAAGTGACACTTCATCAGGTATAGTTTTTCCAAGGAGTATTTTTGACACTTTCATCATATCAACATAAGACGAATTAGTACAACTTCCTATTAACACTTGGTCTACTTTTATATGTTTTAAAGATGATACTAGAACTACCTTATCTGGGCTGTGAGGACAAGCAGCAAGAGGTTCAATTTTACTTAAATCTACTTCAACTATTTCATCATATACTGCTCCATCATCTGCTTTAAGCTCTACAAAATCTTTTTCTCTATCTTGAGCTTTTAAGAATGCGTGGGTTACCTCATCGCTAGGAAATAATGAAGTTGTAGCTCCAAGCTCTGCTCCCATATTTGTAATAGTTGCTCTATCTGGTACACTTAAAGTTCCAACTCCGACTCCCGTATATTCAAATACTCTGTTAACTCCACCCTTAACCGTTAAGCGTCTTAATACTTCCAGAATAATATCCTTAGCCGCAACCCAAGGACTTAATTTCCCTGTAAGCTCTACTTTTACAACCTTAGGCATTGTTATATAATATTCTCCGCCGCCCATAGCAACCGCAACATCAAGTCCACCCGCTCCTATCGCAATCATCCCTATTCCTCCACCAGTTGGAGTGTGACTGTCTGATCCAAGTAAAGTTTGACCTGGCACTCCAAATCTTTCTAAATGCACTTGATGACAAATACCATTCCCAGTTTTAGAGAAATATATGCCATGTTTTTTAGCAACATTTTGTATATATAGATGATCATCTGCATTTTCAGGACCAGTTTGCAGTATATTATGGTCTATATATGCAACAGACTTTTTTGTTTGAACTTTATCAATTCCCATAGCTTCAAATTGAAGATATGCCATTGTACCTGTAGAATCTTGAGTTAATGTTTGATCTATTTTAATTGCAATCTCAGTACCCGTAATCATTTCGCCCTTAACTAAATGAGCCTTAATTATTTTTTGCGTTACAGTAAATGCCATTATATCCCTCCATTTTTTGTATATATATATATTCTATATTAACACGCTTTAGTCCTCTGTGATTTTAAACTTAGTTCCGGAATAGCACTTTTCGCAAATAATTCTAACTCTTCACTTTTCATCACAGTGTTTCTGCCTGCTTGATATTCCTCATCTACCCATTCTTTTATAATTTGAATTCGATGGTCTTTCTTATCTATCTTGTCAGTTTCTTTTAATCTAAAATAAGTATTAACCCAAGCCGCTATACCTGCATGTCCCGAATGTTCATTAACCGCAACAACAATTGGTCTACCTAATATTTTTTCCGTATCAAAAATATTATATATTTCTTCATCTTTTAATATTCCATCTGCATGTATTCCGGCTCTCGTAACATTGAATTCACTACCTACAAATGGTGTTCTAGGTGGAATGCTGTATTTAAACTCACCTTCAAAATATTCACCAATTTCACTTATAAGTTTCAAATTCATATCTTTTACATTTCCTCTTATTTGGCCATATTCTATAATCATAGCTTCTAGTGGACAATTACCTGTTCTCTCGCCAATACCAAACAGAGATGTATTTATAGCGCTGCATCCATGAAGCCATGCTGTTGTAGCATTTGGCACCACATTATAAAAGTCATTGTGTCCATGCCACTCAAGGCAGTCAGAAGGAACTCCTGCATATACCCGCAGTCCATATATGATGTGTTGTACACTTCTTGGAAGCTGAGTACCTGCGTAAGGTAATCCAAGACCTAATGTATCACAAGCCCTAATTTTTATCTTAATACCAGACTTCTTAGAAAGTTCCATAAGTCTTTTTGCTAGTGGCACTACAAATCCAAAGAAATCTGCTCTAGTTATATCTTCAAGATGACATCTTGGAACTATACCATTTTCTATCGCCTCTTCTGCTAGCAAAACATATAAATCCATAGCTTCTTGCCTAGTTTTATTTAATTTTTTGAATATATGATAATCAGAGCATGACATAAGCATTCCTGTTTCCTTAAGCCCCATGTCTTTTACTAACTTAAAATCTTCCTTGTTGGCCCTTATCCAAGATGTCACTTGTGGATACTTATATCCTCTTTCTAGACACTTTTTAACAGCATTTCTATCCTTTTGCGTATATAAAAAAAATTCTGTTTGTCTTATTATCCCAGAATTATTATCAAGTTTGTGTAAATAATCAAATATTTTAACTATTTGTTTTTCAGTGTAAGTATCCATAGCCTGTTGTCCGTCTCTGAATGTAGTGTCTGTAATCCAAATATCATCAGGTATACACATTGGAATTTGCTGACTTCCAAAAACCATCTTTGGAATTTCTGAATATGGAAATATTTCTTTAAATAACTCTGGTTGCTCTTGATTATCTGCTAACAAATTACTCTTTGCTATATTATAAGCATCATTATGGTCTTCCATCTGGATCTTTTTCATTTATTCTCCTCCTTGTTGTATACCTTATCTTTCATATTTAGGCACTACATTTAATTTTAACGTTATGAACTTATTATATTTTGAACTTTCAGTTTAAAGCTTATTATATAGTTAATTAAGAGTTTTGTAAAGATGTATTGCAACTGAATATCATATTACTATCATTTATCACAATAGTAACTTATTCAAAAATTACTATATAAATAATTCAGAAAAATAAATATCGAGTTTACAATTCTTTAAACTCTCTGTATATAGGTAACTCATTTTCAGTTTCACTTTGCTTATACCATCTATAAACAGCAGTTAAAATTATAACTCCCACAATAAAAGCTACTCCATGAGATAAAATGCTGTACTTTCCACTTATTGATGCAAAAAATCCAGAAATTGAGATTCCAACTGAATTATTTACAAAGTGTGCAAATATACTTAAATAAATTGAACCTGTACTTAAGTATATAGCTCCAATAACTAGTCCTAATAAAAATGCATTAATGCCTTGTGGAATATTCAAATGAAGCACAGCGAAAAATAAAGCCGATACTATAATTGCTAATTTTGGATTCATTTTTCTGGACATTCCCTTTAGCAAAATCCCTCTAAAAATAACTTCTTCATATATTGGTGCTATAATCGCAACACTTAATATCATTGTGATAGGTTCCATAGACATTTCCTCAAAAGCTTGTATTATAAAGTCAGGCATAGGTATCTTATTAACCCAGTACAATAAGCTATTATCATATATTAAACGAAAGGCTATAATTATTAGTGCAATACAAATAAAATTCTTCCTATTTAAATTTTGTTTGTGTCTAAGTGGCTCTTTGAGCTCTTTATGATCAGATTTTTTACTATACCACTTTAACAAAAGAATAATAATAAAATATTTAACTACTACTCCAAAAGCAAAGTCTATATATGCCCCTACATGTGTAAATTGTCGTGAAAATATCTTTAATATTTCTATGGGTATTTGTCCAAAAGCTTCTAACAAAACAGATACAATCATTACAAGAAAAGCTTTAATTATGCTCATTTTTTTAATACTTATCGCTTGATTTTCGATATCCTTTAAAAATCTCATATATCACACTCTCCAACTTGTTAAATTCTTTAACGTGTTATAATTCATCCCATAAGTATACTATAAATCAGTCAAAATGTACCTTAAGTCTTTTTTTAAACCACTAATTTTGTGTAAATATTGTGATAATTAATATTTTACTGAATACATTATAAAATAATACACATTACAGTTATAAACTAAACTACGCTAGGAGGATTAATATGAAGCAAAAAAAGCTTAAAATATATGATAATAGGAGAATATCTTTATGTATTACAACATTTCTCATTATCTTTTTATTTGGCCTTATTTTACCTAAAAATGCTAATGCAGATACAGAACAAAAATCTCAAAATTTTTACTATATTAAAGCTATTAATAATACACTAGCTTTGCTTAATTCCTCTAGCAATGGGGGGCAAGAAGTTAACAGTGAAATTGAATATTCCATCTTATCATTTTTAGGAATAAACATTTTTAATCCTATAACAATAATAACAAAAGAAATATCATATTTAGATAAAAACGAAGCTAGTACTAATATAAATAATATTAGCACACAAGAGAAAATTATAGAGGCAGTTACTCCTTTTAATTTAACGGAGTCTCAGGTAAGCAATTCGACAGAGCCAACTGATGTAGCAATCATCCCAAGTGCTGATTTGAAACAAACCCTTAATGAGGCTAGCCCACGAGTATTTATATATCACACTCATGCAACTGAATCTTATCTCACCTCAAATACAGATACAACTAAAAGTACATTTAGTACGGATGAAACAAAAAATGTAGTAGGTGTAGGGGATATAATAGAAACAGAATTAAAAAAGACCTATGGAATTTCTGTTATCCATGATAAAACCCTCCATAATTTATTAGATTATGCAAATTCATATAAAAAATCCGCCGTTACTCTGGATAAATATTTAAAGGAATTCGGAGATTTCGATTTAATTATAGATTTACATAGGGATGGTGCTCCTGTAAATAATAAGAATGCAATAACTACTAAAATAGACGGTCAAGATGCTGCTAAAATAATGTTTGTAGTTACTAAGGGAAACCCAAGATATGCAAAGCAAAAGGTTCTAGTAGACTCTATGGTAGGAATATCAAATAAATTATTTCCGGGATTTCTGCATGATAAACACATTAGTGTAATGAACCGTGGCCTTGATTTTTATAATCAGAATAGAAGTGATAACGCAGTGCTAATTGAGGTAGGTAATAATAACAATACTGTTGAACAAGTAAAAAATACCGGTATATATCTATCAAGAATATTTGCACAGCAGTTAAATGGGAAAAGTAAATAACTATGGTTTTTTAACTAATAGACCGCTTTTCTCATTATCATTTTTAAGGGAATCCAAATGGATTCCCTTATCTTATATCTTCTAAAAATATGTTCGTTATGAATTTTTTTTAATATAAATTTGTAAAGCCTTGATAAACAAAATCATTGTATATACACTTATTCCCACAACCCCTAATATAAAAATGAAATAAACAGAACTTACTACACCCATCATTGCCACAATCGCCCTCCCCCTTTACTATTTAAAA
This sequence comes from Clostridium sp., assembly GCF_050717545.1. Classification (GTDB taxonomy): domain Bacteria; phylum Bacillota; class Clostridia; order Clostridiales; family Clostridiaceae; genus Clostridium_AD. The sequence continues at coordinate 82,965 of NZ_JBOITN010000040.1, read as the reverse complement.
TATGCTATAACTTTTAGATAACCATATATAACCTTTATAATTACTATATCATAATCTCAATGTAATTATGATTATTTTTATTTATTTAGTTCAAGGATTAATTTCTTTTCCACCTCTCCTAGTTTATCCAACTTAGCTGTATTTTTTTGCATTTTCTCTACAGTGAGTTTATCCTTGCCTTTTACAATAGTTTCAAAAGTACCATTTAAGTCGGTATATATAATTTGAAGGGACGTAACATTAAATTTATTGCTTAGCTTATCTAATACATCTCTGGTTATTTTTGCAGGCATTTTACTGCTTTCCTCAGGTGAAATCTTCTCACGGTTTACAATACCTGTAATATAAAATATTTGAAAACATGTAAGATCATAAATATCTTTTGAATATTTACCATTCGCTAAGATAGAGGTGCTAATATTAGTAAGTGGCAACTCAACATTACCATCATATAGCTTTAATATTTCTTGATACTCCTCTTGAAAAAGGCCATTATAGGCAGTATTAACTCTTTCATCGTAAATCTTATTACTTGAAAGATCATAGGTTATCTCAAATTCAACATTTTCTTGTTGCAATATATTCGCAACATAATTAGAGTTTACGACGTTATATTGTGGCATTTTAAGTTTAGTTGTTATGCCATAGACCTGCCTTGCATAATTAGATATTTTTGCCTGGGCAATATAGTTACCAAAGGGTACACCCTTAACAATCGAGTATACAAATACCACAATTAAAGCGAACCCCCCCAATGAGGCTATCCTTAACCACTTCTTTTTACTTATTACTCCACCTATAATCATAAATATTACAATAACAATTACTATAACCACCCCAATAAATGTCATATATTCACTCCCCAAATAAATTATTTTAACCATGTAAAATTAATATTATTAGATAAAATCCTAAAGTAAAGAGTGGATAGAAAAGGATGCTAATTTTAGCATCCTTTTGATCACCTACTACTGTTTCTAATTTCCACTTAGTTCCGCCAGCAATTGTTAGGATTTCAACTGTTTTTAGTATCACCATTTTGAATATTATTTCTCCTTAGCATCATAACACTAAAAACCATAATTACAGGAAATATAATAGTAAATAGTAGTCCAGTCTTTAAACCTATTTCGGTAATACTTGTACTATAAAACCAATCGTTAGATAATGTCATTGTAGCTTTCTCAACTCTACTAGAAACAAATCCAACAAGACCTGGTCCAACCGTGCACCCAACATCACCTGCCAACGCCAGAATGGCAAACATTGCGGTCCCTCCTCTTGGATAATACTCTGCGCATAAACTGAATACTCCTGGCCACATGATGCCTACTGATAAACCACATAACGTACATCCTATTAGTGATACCAGCGGAATATGTGAAAACACCGCTAATAAATAACTTATAACACAAAGAATACTACTATACACTAATGCCTTTTTCATATTAATTTTCGAACCCTTTATCCCATAAAAAACCCTTGCTGTCCCCATTAGCATTGCAAATGAACAAGGCCCTAGTAAATTACCCATGGTTTTTGATACTTTAAGCCCAGACTCCGCAAACAAAGACACCCACTGAGCCATAGCTTGTTCAGATGCTCCTGCACATATCATAAGCATTACAAATAGCAAAAAAATTCGAGTGGAGAAAAGCTTTTTAAAGGAAATTAAAGCATGATCATCTTCAATAGTATGAAGTGGTACTTTAAGAAATAGAACCATATTAAACAATGGTATAATTGCCCACAACATAGGTAGATATAACCATTTTTCGGTTCCAACCACATAAAAATATAAAGTAGTTAGCAAAACAACTATAACTTGTCCCCAACAATAAAAAGAATGTAGCAGACTCATAGCAGAGGCTTTCTCTTCACCTGGAAGTGACTGAACAATGGGACTTATTAATACTTCTATAAGTCCACCTCCAACACCGTTAATGCTAACAGCAATAACTAGTCCTACATATGCATTTGAAAATATATATGGTAAAATACCCATTGATATTAGCCCTATGCTACATAGAATATGAGCTCCCACTATCGACACCCTATAACCAATTTTATCAACAAATTTAGCTGACAATAAATCGGTTATTATTTGCACTGTAAAGTTAAGAGATATTAATATACCAATGCTTTCTAATGAAATATTAAATTGATTTTGAAAGGTTAAAAAAAGTAAAGGTGCTAAATTATTTATTATTGCTTGAGTAATGTACCCTAAATAACTTGCATACAATGTATGTTTATAATTAAATTCCATGTTAAATTCACCTCCTGTTAGTAGTTAGTCTTCTATGTTAAACCCTTTCATTTCCTACCATTGTAACACGTACTTTAGTGGGGTAGTTTTATATGTTAAAATAATCTATTAGAATAATATTTCATATAAATTAAAGTTAAACTATTAAATATTTGAATAATTTATAATTAAATCATTCAATAAATGAATAAAACAAATAATTGGTTGATACTATATTCAATAAATGATAAAATGAAATAAAACTTTCATTTTATCATTTATTGAATATTTTTATTTCATTTAGTTGGAATTAACGTAGAAAGGGTTGAGTTTATTATGGAAAATAGCAAACAAGATTTGATGAGATCTATTCAAATTAAATTACCACATTTAAGTAAAGGACAAAAACTAATAGCTGTATATATCTTAGAACACTATGATAAAGCGGCATTTATGACAGCGGCTAAATTAGGCACCAGTATTGGAGTAAGTGAATCTACAGTTGTTAGATTTGCAAGCGAATTAGGATTTAGTGGTTATCCAAAACTTCAAAAATCTCTTCAACAATTAATTAGAACTAAATTAACTACCGTTCAAAGAATTGAATTATCCAATGACTACATTACTCAAGAAAATGCACTAAAAAGTGTATTAAAAGCTGATATGGAAAATATTAAATCTACTTTGGAAAAAATAAATTATGAAACTTTTGATGATGTAGTTAATTCATTATTTAAAGCTAGAAAAGTATATATAATCGGACTTAGAGATTCTTCTGCATTATCTGAATTTTTAGCTTTTTATCTAAATCTTATTTTAGATAATGTTAAAGTAGTCGCTTACGGTGTTAGTGATATTTTTGAGCAGATGCTTAGTGTTAATGAACAAGACATAGTTATTGGTATAGGCTTCCCAAGGTATGCCACAAGAACAATTGAGGCTCTTTCCTTTGTTAAAAGCAAAAATGCCAAAATTGTAGCAATTACAGATAGTTTGCTATCTCCACTGGCTACGAACGCTACATATACCCTAGTAGCACAATGTAATATGACTTCATTTGTTGATTCCATTGTAGCACCACTTAGTGTAATAAATGCATTAATCATAGCTGTGGGATTAAGAGAAAAAGAAAAAATTTCAAAAACATTTTCTACTTTGGAAGAAATATGGAAAGATTATAAAGTTTACATGTAAAGTGATTATAACAGAAAATTCACTTTGCTAAATTCAATTTCATCATCATATCATACATAACACACAAAAATAGTAAGCCCCATTCACTGTGGAACTTACTATTTTAAAATTTTACTTATTATGGGATATCTATTAGTTTCATTTTAAATTGTAAAACCTCACCATCACTTAAACTCTAATGTCTAAACTCTCATTTGATAAACGTACTAACTAAAAACAATGCCATATTATCTACACCTATATTTATTGTTACACTCCTTAATAATATTTATATTTATATTTATTGTTATAATCATTAGCAGCTTCAACCAATTGCTTATAATTCTCTATACCTTTAATTTTTATTATTTTTTTAAAATCATAGTATCTAATCTTTTTACTTTTTTTTATAACTTGTTGATATGGTTTACGGTTCAGTAAATAATGCCAAAACACAACAGCATCAATTTCTAAATACGCACCTTTTTTATCATAATGAGCTTCTATATCCATCAACATTTGTTGAGCGTCATCATGATTCTCTACACCAGTAAAAAACTTAATTATTAAATTTGCTTCTTTTGAAGTTGCTAGTGACTGATTAGAATTTATGTCTAACGATGAATCATTCATTAATATCTCCTCCTCGTAGGTATGCATTATGCCTTAGCATTAGTTATATTAACTTATATAAGTATAACCTAAAATTCAAAATTATGGAAATAATTATTCTGCACCTAACTATACCCATAACAGCACCAATTAATTTAAGTCTTTTGATTTTTTAATTCCATAATTATATATGATAACTTTAAATTTACTCCCACAAAACTATTATTGTTAATATATAATATATTACAATGTTTTATCTATCACATCATTAGAATATGAATAACCTCTAATAAAATTATAACATGTTTACTATATTTCTCAAATAATCCTTGTTAAATAAAAGCGAATTTTCTCACCTTCTGAATTATCCAATTAATAGCCTTTTACTTTGTTAATATCATTATTTGCAATTATAACTAGTAGCTTGTCTTTACTTATAATCCTAGCAGTGAATAAACTTTTTAAAATAGTCTATAATTTAGATACCAATTCTCTTTAAATGATGAAATAATGAAAAGCACTACTTCACTGGGTTCCCCCTAGGTAAAGTAGTGCTTTTATCTATAAAAAATAAAAACCCCCGGGGGTTATGAACAAATTGCGAACACAATTTGTTTGCTAACTTTTGCAGTCATATAAATTAAAGCAGGATATAATTTTATATTATTTTTTTTAATTTAATAAGTAAATCTGTAATATCGATATTAGCTGTCATGCTATATGTACATCTAACATCATTCATATAATTGTCAAAATATAATTTTCTACTCCAATTTTGTTTATCTATTAATTTAAAATACATTGAAACCAACTCCTTATGTACGAATTATGAGAGATGCGAATTAACCCCAACCCTAAATCAGCCTCAATTTAATTTTAATGTATATCAATATGTATTATTATGTCGTCTATTTACAAAATTGTTCAGCTATACAAATTACAATTTGATTACTTTCCGTCACTACTAAACTTCAACTTCCCTCAATTCTTTAATCTGACTTATCAACACTTAATCAATTGAAAGAAAGTTTCCTGAGTATCTAAAAAGTTACACATAAGATTGCATACAAACTACCTTTTAGAAAATTATAACATCATGTGTTATTTTTATAAACCCATAAATAAGCTTTATGTAACATTAGAGTTAATTACTATTAATAAATCTTTCAAAAGTAATAGCCCCACCGGGTTGGCAAGGCTCATTAAATTAACTGTGGATTACTCCGCTAGAAGGGTTACAATTGATGGAATGTTGTACGGAACAGTATTTGAAGGTAATGAGTACCCAGCGCGATCTGCTGTAGAGGTTACAAAACTACCTAAACCACTCTGGATGTCTTCTGGCCATTTTTTCATCTAATCCTGCTGAAAGATACACAGGAGTTTTTACTCCTATTTGATGTGCAGCCTCAATCATCTCTCCTAATAAATCAAAGTTAAGCCCAGGGTGCATCTCGTTTGCCTCACTTGGATGATAAGACCAACCATGATGACATTTCGAAAAAATAGTAATGGAATCAACATGACCAAGTTTTAATGCTTTTTGGAATTGTTCTTTAGAAAAATTTGAACCTATTCCTCCTATAGCCTCCGAAGTGTGAAAATCTAAATGTACCTGTCTAAATGGTAAACTACTCATAAAAAATCCTCCTAATATTTTATTATTTATAGATACTCAATTATTCATAGGTATTCCTAAATTGAAAGCATTCAATTTAATATTAAAGAATTCTGATATTCTATAATTTCCTTGTGGAATCCTTTATAATTAAATTTGTTTTAAGGAGATTTATAGTTGGAAAGCTGTCACAATCTCCTTTTATTCTTTTAAGTAAAAGTTGTACAGATAATTTGCCTACTTCTTCCATCGGCTGCACAATAATAGAAAGTGCTGGCCTTGCAATTTCAGAAACTCCAATATTATCAAAGCCTATCATTGAAAGCTCCTGAGGTACTTTTATCCCTTGCTGATAAATAGCTTTTATGACACCTAATAATGATTTCAGTAAAAACTTAATAGTAACTAATATCAAATGTCCAAAGTGTGGTACTATTAATTAAGTACTTATGCTACAGATTGGATGTGATTCTAATAGATATTCATAAAGCATCGGACAAATTATCACAGTTAAATATAAAACTAAATATGGAAAATTTTATTATAGATATATTGTGGTTTAGGGTATTGCAGGATAAGGGGAATTGGTGCATAAGTAGACATACTCATTCATCTTATGAATTTCATTTTGTTGCAGCCGGAAGGTGTTTGGTGGTACTTGATAATGGTGAATTTATAGCAAGTGAAGGCGAATTTTATCTTGCACGGCCTGGGATATATCATGAACAAAGAAGTATAGAAGAAAATGATTACTACGTTGAATATAGCATGAATTGCGATTTCATTAAACAAAGCGATGAAATAACTGAAATGAGTGTAATTAATGAGATTCTTTCTTTAGCTGTGTGTAAGAGTTTTATTGATAAAAATAATATCTTAAACTTATTTTATGATGCACTTAAAGAAGCTTATTATGAAGAAGTAGGATTCTATAATAATATCAAGAGTTTAGCAAATTTAATTATAGTACATGCGGCAAGAGCCACTAATGAGAATAAAATTAATAGTGTTTGCCTAGTACCTCAAAAAATGGCTAAAAATGATTATAGATTTAGATTAATAGATAAATATATTGAGGATAATTTAGGAAACAATCTCACTACAAAAGATTTAGCTAGCTTTATGTTCCTCAGCGAAAAGCAAGTGTATAGAGTTATAAAAGAAAAGGTAGGAAAATCTACAAAGGAATTTATAAATGAAAAAAAATTAAGAAAAGCTAAGGAACTCTTAAAGAATACTGAGCTACATATCAAAAAAATTTCTGAAATATTAGGGTTTACTAGTGAATACTATTTTAATCAATTCTTTAAAAGGCTAGAGGGATACCCACCAGGACTTTATAGAAGTAATGTCCAAAAATATTAAAGTTAAGTCTGATTTTTCAATTTTATAAGAGTATGGTTTGTGGTTATAATAAGGTATTATGATTCACAAAGGAGAGATTTCACATGTATTTCAAAGTTGAAAGAATAAAAAGAATTATAACTGAATTAGAAAGTTATATCCATGTTGAAAAAGAGTCAATAGATGAATATAAGGTTAAAGAGTGTTCGTATGGAGATTTAGGTCTATTAGAGGAAGACGCTCAAAATTGGGATATCTTCAAAGGGAAAGAACGTTGGGGTGGACTAGATAAACATTTTTGGTTTAAAACTTTAGTTGAGATACCAAAAGCTTATCAAGATAAAAGTGTAATATATGAAGTTACTACTGGTAGGGAAGGTCAATGGGATGCAATAAATCCACAATTCCTAATATATGTTAATAAAAAACTTATTCAAGGATTGGATGTAAATCATAGAGATATATTACTAACAAACAGCGCAAAGGCGGGCGAGTTTTATGAAATAGAATTATATGCTTATGCAGGTATGCAAGAGAATTTAGTTGAATTAAATTCTAATATCGCTATATTAGATAAAGAAATAGAAAAACTTTATTATAATATTAAGGTACCTTTAGAAATTGCAGAGTTATTAGATAAGGGAGATAAAAGAAGGATAGATATTTTAGACTATCTAACAAAGGCTATTAATATAGTAGATTTAAGAAAACCTTTTAATGAAGAATATTACTCAACTATTAAAACGTCAAATGAATATTTGGAAAATGAGTTTTATGATAAATATTGTGGAAATGAAGATGTAGTAGAAATATGTGTTGGTCATACTCATATAGATGTAGCTTGGCTATGGACTTTAGCTCAAACTAGAGAAAAAACTGCTAGAAGTTTTTCTACAGTATTAAATTTAATGAAACAATATCCAGAATATATTTTTATGTCCAGTCAGCCTCAACTATATCAATATGTAAAGGAAGATTATCCTGAGATTTATAGTGAGATCAAAAAAATGGTAAAAGAGGGCCGTTGGGAAGTTGAAGGAGCAATGTGGCTTGAAGCGGATTGTAACCTAACGTCTGGAGAATCTTTAATTAGACAAATCATGTTTGGGAAACGGTTTTTCAAAGAAGAATTTGGAGTGGATAGCAAAATACTATGGCTTCCAGATGTTTTTGGTTATAGTGCTGCACTTCCACAGATCCTTAAAAAGAGCGGTGTAGAATATTTTATGACTACAAAGATAAGCTGGAATGAGTATAATAAAATGCCTTATGATACTTTTAAGTGGAGAGGGATAGATGGTTCAGAGGTATTAACTCATTTTGTATCTACCTCTGATTATGAAAAAGAGCAAAGGGCATTAGGATGGACAACCTATAACGGAGATATAAATCCAAAACAAGTGATGGGATGTTGGCAAAGGTATCAACAAAAAGAAATAAATAATGAGGTTTTAAATTGTTTTGGATACGGTGATGGTGGCGGTGGTGCCACAAAGGGAATGCTTGAGAATGCAAAGCGGCTAGAAAAAGGTATTCCGGGAAGTCCTAAAGTGAAAATTGGAAAAGCTTTAGACTTTTTCCAAAGTGTAGATGCAAGAGTGAAGGGTAATAAAAATCTTCCAAGCTGGGTTGGAGAGCTTTATCTTGAATATCATAGAGGAACATATACTTCCATGGCCAGAAATAAAAAATACAATAGAAAAACAGAATTTCTAAATACAGATGTGGAATTGTTTAGCACAATTGATATGGTGGTAAATGAAAGCAGTTATCCACAGGAAGCTTTAAATAAGTGTTGGGAAACTACACTTCTTAACCAATTTCATGATATAATTCCTGGCTCCTCAATAAAAGAAGTTTATGAGGATTCTAAAAATGATTATGAAAGAATTAACGCTTTAGGTAATGAAATGCTTAGCGGTGCTGTTAATAGTATAAGTCGTAATATAAAAATAGAAAGTACTTCAGCTGTAGTTTTTAATCAATTGAGTTTTGAAAGAAGTGACGTCGTAATACTTGAACTACCATATTTGTGGAAAGCAGCTCAAGTATTTGATGGAGAAAGAGAAATTCCATCTCAAATAATAGAAGAAAATAAGATTATTTTCTTTGGCGCTAATATACCTTCAAAAGGATATAAAACCTTTACTTTACAACAAAAAGAAAAACACTATGAAACTAACATTAATACCGGTGTCTTAAGTTTTAGCAATAAATATTTTGATGTTAAGTTTGATGAGTCTGGAAATATTACTTCTATATTTGATGTGTTAAATAAGAGACAAGTACTTAAGCCGAATGAAAGAGCAAACATACTTCAGGCTTTTGAAGATAAACCTCATAATTTTGATGCTTGGGATATTAATATTTATTATCAGGAAAAAATGTGGGAGATAAATGAAGTAGAGAGTATAGAATTAACTGAGAGAGGTCCAGTTAGAGCTTGCATAAGGGTGAAGAAGAGGTTCCTTGACTCAGTAATTATTCAGAATATATATATTTACAACGATATACCAAAAATAGATTTTTCAACTTGGATTGATTGGAAGGAAAAACAAATCTTAGTAAAGGCTGCTTTCCCTGTAGATGTTCACTCAGATAAGGCTACTTATGAAATTCAGTATGGAAATGTGGAAAGACCAACTCATTGGAATACAAGTTGGGATTATGCAAGATTTGAAGTATGTGCTCATAAATGGGCTGATCTTTCAGAAGGAGATTATGGTGTAAGTTTATTAAATGATTGTAAATACGGTCATGATATTAAGGATTCGGTTATGAGATTAACTCTATTAAAATCTGCAGCTGAGCCAAATATTGATGCTGATAGAGAGGTACATGAATTCACATATTCCTTATATCCACATAGTGGAGAATGGAAGGACAGTTCAGTAGTAAAAATGGCTTACGAACTTAATTGCCCAATGTATGCAAACGTGCAAGAGGCACACGAGGGTAATTTACCTCATAAGTTATCCTTCATAAATATAGATAAGGACAATGTAATTATTGAGGTAGTTAAAAAGGCTGAAGAGAGCGCACATATAATAGTCAGAATGTATGAGTTATATAATAAAAGAACAACGGTAATTTGTAACCTATTAAAAGACTTTATTAGTGTAGAAGAATGTGATTTACTTGAAAAGAGCATAGAGCCAATAGATATTCAATGTAATAGTTTTACTTTTGAGATAAAACCATATGAAATTAAAACTTTTAAGATTAAAATTTAAATGCAAAAATAGTACGGCATTTTTAGTAAGTTAAATTAGTTACCTATTTTCATTGTTACTTCACAATTATCCCTGTGGTTATAAAATATTAAATAACTCATTGCTTTGGATTTTGTTATAATATTCCATAACTCTAGAGATTTCATTACTATACCTTCACGTTCTACAAAGGACTTGAAAGTATAGCAAAAGAGGGGTGTAAGCCTCTCTTTTACTATTTACCTTCTATATACTTTTCATACCTAAACATAATGCTTTAGTAATTTTGGCAACATGTTTTCCTTGTAGTCTAGCAATTTTTCTTTCTTCTTCTGAAATTTCATAATCATTCATACCACCAGTTATCATAGATGCTCCATAAGAATACCCCCCTACTGGTTTATGCTCAACATGCATCTCCTTATATTTAAGTGCTGTAGGTACACTTGCAATAATCATTCCTTGATGATAGAAAAAAGTATTCAAATTATGTAAACACGTTTCTGCACCACCGTTTTGTTCTGAAGTAGTTGTAAAAGAACTTCCAACTTTTCCTACTAAAACTCCATTAACCCATTCGTTTCCAAACTGATTCAAGTAGGCGACCATCTGACCACTAGGTGCTCCAAAATAAGTAGGAGCCCCTAAAATTATTGCATCGGCCACTACCATAGTTTCTATTGTAGCTGTAGGTAAATGTGAAAAAGTTTTTATTTTTTCTGTTCCTCCCATAGTTTCAATTATTTCATCTGAAGTAGTTTCAGGAACTTTGAAAATATCAGCCTTGACCCCTTCTATCAGCTCAGCACCTCTTTTAATTTCTTTAGCCATAGCATAACCATGTCCGTGAATACTATGAAAAATAATATGAATATTCATTTCTTTATCTCCCCCTTAATTATCATAACCTACACTTGTAAATCATACAAAATATATACCAATATCCGTGAGCTCACCACTGAAATACCATTTGCATCAAATGTCGTTAAAGCTTATATTAGTTAGACTTAATGATTAAAAATTGAGACAATTATAACAAGCAATAGAATAATTGTAACAATTGTTGAAATGCACATTGTAATTAGCCTAGTCTTAACGATGACTTTGTTACTTAAATTGGTAATGATGTCGTATAAATCTGTATACCACCATATACAAGACCCAATCATTAGTGCAATCAAAATCCAAAAACCCATTACACTTCCCTCCCCTCAACTCATCGAATCTGAATTATTCTTAATTCTTTTATTTATGCTCTAAGCCCTTAAGATTATAATTGTTATTTATCCCAATAATATATACAAGAAAAACACTGATCAAAATAAAACTATTTTAATCATCTCCTTCGGAGCTTGTATTTGGTATAATAAAAGTGTAGCAAAGTGTCATCCAAAAGTGCTGCAGTTGGGATATTAAAATACCCATTGCAAGCACCCTCAAAATATCATACTCTTAAGGTAGTCGACACCGAAGGAGATGAATGTGAAAGGATGCTAACAATGGATAAGATAAATTATATCACTGCTATAAGAGAATTTGAAGGGTTATCTTTAAGAGAAATATGTAGAAGGACAGGATTTCACTTTAGAACTGTAAAAAAATATGTGGATAAAGAAAATTGGAGCCAAGAACTTGTTGAACCTAAACAGATGGAATCGGAATTAGATTTACTTAAGCCAATTATTAATATTTGGCTTGAAAACGACTTGAAAATACCTAGAAAGCAGAGGCATACAGCTGTCCGAGTATTTAATCGATTAATGTTGGAATATCCTGGCGAGCTTCTAGTAAAACAAAGAACAGTTACAAGATATGTATCACTAAAAAAGAAAGAATTATACAGACAAGCTTCTGATTGTTCCATATATGGTAGTCACCCATTTGGTGAAGCGCAGCTTGACTTTGGTGAAATTCACTATTATGACAAGGATGGTATGTTTAAGAAGTGTTATGAGCTTGTGATGTCATTTCCAGCAAGTAATGGTGCTTATATTCAACTTTGTAGATCTCAGAATCAAGAATGTCTGCTCGAATCCATGCAGAAAATATTCGAATATATGGGTGGTGTACCTACAAGAATACTTTTTGACAATATGTCATCTGCAGTAACAAAAATTCTTCCAGAAGGTAAGAGAAAATTAGTAGATCAATTTTCTAGATTTGTATTGCATCATAGGTTTAAAGCAAGTTTTTGCAATCCAAATAGTGGAAATGAAAAAGGTAATGTAGAGGGAAAAGTTGGCTACGCCAGAAGAAATTTTATGGTGCCAGTACCAAAAATTATAGATATTGATGAGTACAATAAACATTTGTTTAAGCTTTGTGATGAAGATATGCATAGAGAACATTATCAGAAAAAAGGCAGCATAAATTCACTGTTCTATCAAGATCAGCAATCTTTCTTGGAACTTCCGAAGAAGAAATTTAAGGTTTGCAGATTAATAAAGGGAAAGACAGATAATTATAGCTTCATATCCTTTGAAAAGAACAAATATTCAACAAGTCCTAAGTATACAAATTGTGAGGTTTGGATAGAATCTACTGCAAATTACGTTCGCATTTTGGATGAAAAATACCTTGAAATAGCAAAACATGAAAGGAAATATATACTGATGGATTCCCCTGTAATTGACTGGCTTAAGTATCTGCCCGCAATAGTTAAAAAACCTAATGCCCTGAGATATACGGACTTTTTTAAGACACTTCCAGAGACTTGGCAGGACTATTTTAATAAGGGTGATTATAGTAAAAATAGAAAAATGCTCACAATAATATCACCAATGATTATTAGTGGTAACCTTGTAGATGCAACAGCTGCTATTGAATTAGCTTTGGAGAACGGTAAAGATGATGCTGACAGTTTTCTTGCATGTTATAGAAGTATTACAGAACCAGCAATAAACTTTCCAGAAGTTGTTACTAGGAACACTCCTACGCAAATACCCTATATTCAAGACTTTTCAGCATACGATCAGCTTATGAATATTCACGTTAGGAGTGGTAATTAATGGATGAAATATTGACACAGTACTGTAAACAGCTTCATTTTGGAAGCAATATACTAATTAATGCTAAGAGCATTAATGCGGATGATAATATAAGTTTTTTAACACAATTGTTTAAACTAGAACTGGACAATAGAGAACTAAAAAGAAAAAACACATATATAAAGCAAGCTAATTTTGATGTTAAGAAGACCTTTGAAGGATATATTTTCGAAGGAATACAAATACCAAATACCTTAACAAAAGAGGACATAATTGATGGAACATTTATCAGAAAAAAAGAGAATTTAATACTATATGGACAAGTAGGTACTGGTAAGTCGCATATGGCCATAGCCACAGGAATTTCAGCGTGTAATCACAGTATGAAGGTTAAATTTTATAGAACTGCTGCACTGGTTAATGACCTTGTGGATGCCAAGAAAAATGGAACCTTAAGAAGGTTTATGAAAGTATTAGAAAAATGCGAACTTTTGATTTGTGACGAATGGGGCTACGTCCCAGTTGATAGTGAAGGTGCAAAACTTTTGTTTCAGGTAATTGCAGATTGTTACGAAAGAAAAAGTTTAATTATTACCACCAATCTTGAATTCGGAAAATGGAATGGAATATTTTATGACGAAAAGCTTACAGCTGCCATTATTGATCGTATAGTCCATCACAGTCATCTTCTTGTATTCGATGGTCCTAGCTATCGAATAGAGCATTCAACCATACGTATCGAAGAAAGGAGTAGATTATAAGTATGATAGTTACTAAAAAGTACATACGCGACCTGAGAGAAAATAATTTAATAATATCTGAGATTGCTGAAACTCTTATTCTAGAGGAATTTTGCAAAGATCCTGAACCTTGTGAGAATGGATGTGTGTATACTTATAATGAACAAGATATATGGGAAAATGCTAGGAAAATTATCAGGGATAATCCTTGAGCAAAAAAACTTTTATCCACAAGCATCTGCTCAGGCTTTTCTGTGGATAAAATCTATATATTGAAATTATCCACAGATACAATTAATATTAGCCTTTAAGGTTATCCACAGTTATGCCTTATCAGTGACATTCTTGAATTTAATTAAAGAATAAAATTAAATTATATACTATAATACTGCTTTATTATCAAGAATTTATATTTTGTACTGGATTTATAAAGTTAATAACCTCGAACCAAATTGACATTTTCCATTCGTAATAAAGACATGGGTGGAGCAGTTCAAAAATAAATATTATTACTTAGAGGGTGCAGCACTTTTCTATGACTCTTTGCAGCATTTCCACTTGACAAAATACAGGAGCTGTAACATCTTCATAGAAGATGCATTGAATCTTAAAACAAATTTGATAATTTAAAATAAATATTATAAGTAAACTTTTCCTTTTAGTTTTACATATTTCATACAGAGGAGAGAAAATATATAGTGTGATGCCCCTGGAATAATAGCTACTAATACATAAACTTCTGAACTCCACCATAATCCTAATATACTTATGCTAATAAATGATACTCCTACGAATAAAGATATTATATTTTGAAGCCTTAAAAATTTCTTCTCATTAACTACTTCATAAATATCCCTTTTAAAGAAAATGTTAGTGTTAGTTATTATATATCTGTTTTTATATGTGAGTAAAAGAACACCAACTCCTGAAAATAAGCCTATAATTCCTAAAATTGTATGTGACATATTTAATCTCCCTTCAAGTAAATTAGTATATAATATCTTACAATTGTTCAAGCATCGTATTTTTTGCGATTGATGAAGACTTTAAGAATATTACGATATATTTATAATTAATCATTTATGGTTTTTAGTTACAATATCTTACTATTTATTATTATTTTTGTTTTTGTTCCATACATATACAACCTTTGAAATAAGAAATTGCATAATAGTAAATATAATCATTAATATTGAAAAACGTAAAACAGTATTTAATGAAAATATTCCTCCTTTAAGTCCTAAATAATCACCCACAGCAGTACCTACAGTAAATGTAACGAACCAACTTATAAAAGTAATCCAAAAATTATATTTTCTAATCATCCTCATAATACTTCCCCCTCTCATATAAAATTCGTCTACATATTCACCATCAACCAACATAAATTTCTTTTTTATACCTTCTATCTCAAATCCTCCCTTCAAATACTTGTGTCGTCTATTTAGAAAAGTAGGACTCAGACTTAGGTTAACTTATCCATGCCTGCTATCAGTAGCCCACTTTTTTATTAGATTAATAATTTTCAGTTTGGAATTTGAGTACAGTTGCGCAAGTTATGCAACAATTTTTATCTGAATTTTTCTAATCGAAAATGACCTTCATCATCCAATTTTTCTATTCCATCTTTATAATAGTGAGCAATTTTTGTTGCTAATTAGTAATTTATATATATTTTGAACTCATCTCAAATCATAGTAGTGACGAAACTTATGAAGATAGCGAATTAAACTAATATTCTATTATATTTTTTTATTTTGCCCTTTTTTCATTTATTAGGTAGTTTACAAAACATGAGAACTACTTAAATTTTTCTGGATTTGTTACTCTTGTGGACAAAATATACCCACATTTTGTACAAATATCTGCAACTATTTGCGAACCCGAAGAAAATATTTTATCTATGGGAAACATTTTTCCTTGTGCAGATTGCTTTCCCTTGCCAATTTCTTTACAACCACAAATTGGACAGCCATTATTATTTTCCATAAAGTTCTCCTCCTCATTATATCTAGTGTACTTGCTTGTACACAAATTAATATCCTCTACTAATTTATTTATTATTTAATTTGCTTTTAAACTTCTTCAAAAATTATGTTAACGAAGGTAAAAAGTAACCCATATATTATTCCACTTTTCACAGGATGTAAATGTATGAAACCTAAAAATAAAGCGTTCGAAACAATTATGATAATAATAATAACGTAATAATATATTTTTCTTCTTTTAAATTTTGATATGAATTTTTGAGCTGAATTTAACAAAGTCATGTTTAATTTTTCAAACAATACTAAAAAAAGTATGCATGAAAACATGATTGAAATTATGAATATTAACTCTTCCATATTATTTATCTCCCTTCAATTAAATACATAATACTTGCCTCACCACATAAGAAAGTTGCGAACTTCGCTTTGTTTTTTATTATCGTTATGTATTGTCACTTTCCTCATTTCTTTTTTCTGTTAATCGGCTATATCTATCCTGATTTTTACCCCATCCAAGTAGAGAATTTATTAAACCTATAATAGCACCCATTAGTAAAGGAACAAACAAGGTTTGGCTTTGTACATATCCGTACATTCTACGTTTGTTCAATATAAAAACTATGCCTATTATACCAGACCCAACAGTCGTAAAAATGATAATTTTAAGGATAAATTTTAACTTACCCTTTTCTTGTATTTTTTCCCAATATTTAATAAAATTTTCATCATCTTCATAAAATATATTTGATATTTTACTAATTTTTATTTTCTTTGTAGTAACGAGGTATCGGAAAGTTAGACTTGTAACTACAATTGCAACAATAACGCTAATTCCTATGTCTATGTTCCCTATTTCCACATTAATTCCCCCTTAATAGTTTTATAGACTATTGTTTCGCCTAATTCTACTATTCTTCATCAATCATATAATTGCGATTGATAAAGAATTTAATAAAAAATATTAAGTAAACTATTTTTTAATTTCTATTTCTGCTAATACAAGATAAATAATTCCTACAACTAATGAAATTATGCTTAAAGTTATAAGCGTATTACCAGTGAATTGAAGCATAGAATTAAATAATTCTTTATTCAATGAAGTAAGACTTGAACCAAAAATAGAAGCACTCGTATACCTTGTTGCAAATAAAAATGCTGATATAAAGCAAAATATTACTCCTGCACCTCTTCTATTAATTTCACACACCCCCCACTTTTGATTTTTATCTCGCCATTTCTAACAGTTGTCTATATATAGCATATATGTGATTTGATGAACACTTTACGAAAAAGGCGTATTAATGTAGTTAAAATTTAAACTATTTGTTAGTATTTTTCTTCTCCTGAAATTATAAAATCTGACCTATCTCTTGGCCTTTGCTCTTGAAGATATTTGTCCTCTCCTATCATCCACTGTTCCCAAAAATCAAAAGCGTTTTCGCCATCTCTCTCTAATCCTCTCTTTAAACGCAGTTCTCTATTACATTCTACAAATATCTTGATGTCATACTTATTATGTAACTGGTCATTTATAGAGTAGACACCTTCAACTATAATTAATCCATGAGGTTCAACAGTGTGCCATTCTGCCAATTTATCTCCACCCCAATCATATCTTTGAGACTTTGCTTTCATTCCATTAGTGATAGGAATAATAACGTCCTGATTGAGTCTTTTGATATCATAATCTGCTCCTGATTCTTTTTTACTCATTTTCATTTGTAATCTTTTATTAGATGGCTTATAGAAATCATCCATATGTATTATCTGACCACTGCCATACTTTGAAACAATATGCTCTGCCAAGGTGCTCTTTCCTGACCCACCGCACCCGTCAATAGCCAATAAACAAAATGTTTTTACTGAAATATTTTCTTTGATTTTATCTATAATTTTATCTATCATCTCTTAACCTCCATGATTCTGATTTGATTAAAATGCTACATTTATAGTATCTTCAGAATATGAATAACTCTAATAAATTATAACATGTTTACAATATTTTTCAAAAATACTTGTTAATATAAATAAAGGTAAGTTTTCATACCTTATAAATTATCCAATTAATAGCCTATTGCTTTGTTAATATCATTATTTGTAATTATAATTAGTAGCATATCTTTGCTTAATGATTTTACTAGTGAATAATTTTTTCAAAATAGTCTATAATTTAGATACCAATTCTTTTTAAAATGATAAACTAATAAAATACTACTGCACCAGGTTCCCCCTAGGTGACGTAGTATTTTTTTACTGATAATCTAAAAGCTAATTCTAAGTAATATCTACCAACAAGTCCCTGACTAATACTTGAGCTCATATATACTTTTATATTCTATAATTAAGGTCGCACTCGCATCAGATGTTGCATCTTCGCATAACTATCCACCCAATCCCGATATACTAGGTGGCTGATACGACTCCATTCCAGTAAATCTATGGAAGGAAGTAGAATCTATATACTGGTTACTAATCTTGAATGGTTCTTCATGCTGAAAACAGAGTATTTTACGTAATTTAGTAATCTAATGATTATGTGGTTACTTAACAACGTCTTTATAGTTATCAATATAAAAAATTACACAGCCACAATTAGGGCAAACTGCTGCTTTGAGTGTACCATACGTAGTATTTAGAAAAAACTTACCTTTTTTTGAAATTGTAATTCCGCCAAAAGATTCAACTTTGTAATTCTCTATCATTTCAGTCTGGCATTGATTACATATTTTTTTCATATTATAATCCTCCACATTCTGTTAATTATCTTCATTTTATATTACTGTTGCTACACTTTAGTCTACTATACGAATGTTCCGTAACAGAAAATCTATTGCCCCGCTCTAGAACTACTTCCTCCAATTGAACTCGAAGCCCCAATCAGAAACCCCAAATCATATAAACGACCTCTATTATTAGTTTCATAAATCCGTACATTAGAATTAAATATGCATACTAAAAATGTAATAGGTACTATTAATCCATGCCATAAACCAGCCCAAAATCCAGCTGACTGAGCATAGGATAACTTATATTTCGAATTTGGACCTGCAACTGCAAGAATGTTTACCATAATATCACCCCCTCTAGAAATACCTACTTTAAAATATTTAACTTTGTTCAACTATTGGTTCGTCATTAAATACAATGTTGCATGTATTGCATCCTCAGAATATGAATAATCTTTATTAAAATTATAACATTTCTTCTATATTTTTAAAATAATAAGACTTGCTAAAATAAATATGAGTTTTCACTCAATTAATAGCCTGTTACTTTATTAATATTATTATTTGTAACTATAACTAGTAGCATATCTTTACTTAATAATCCTACCAGTGAATAAATTCTCCAAAATAGTCTATAATTTAGATACCGATTCCTTTTAAATGATGAAATAATTAAAACACCACCTCACCGGGTTCCCCCCTAGGTGAAGTAGTGTTTTTTTATTCCAAAAGGCAATAAACCTTTTTACAATCCCACTCTAACAAACTGTTGAGACTTACCCATTATCTTATTTTCACATCAATGTAAAAACAAACACCCCTGGGTATTTATGAAGGCTTGCCTAAGCATGCTAAAAACTATATTCTGTAATTAAGGTCGCAATCGCATCAGATGGTTCTTTAAAATATTATGGGTTACTTAATGTTTTATCATGGTTACCTATGTTCCTAAGCAATATACCATCTTCTGTATACTGCCAGGTCATTCTAATTGACCTAGTAATTATCATTTCAAAAATATTTGAAGTGCCTTGAACTCTTTTTATTCTTAATGATGGATGAAATTTATGAGAAGGATGTTCTATAAATACTACAAATTGTTTTTTTAAAGCTTTTTTTATATTTTCAGGCAGTTTTTTATATTCCTTTTTAAATTTATCAGTACGTTCAATTATCAAGGTCTTCGAATAACTCCTGAGTTGAATTAAATCTTTCTACCTGCCCATTTTCTATATCCTTCTCTGACTGAGATTCTCCTTGCTGCCATTCTTTGCTCCAAAACCATGCTTGAGATTTTGGTATAATAACAACTGGTTTAATAATTATTTTACCATTTTCAATATCAATATCTATATTATCTCCAACTTTTAGATTTAATTTTTTAATTAAATCTTTTGGTATTGTAATTTGAGATTTTTCTCTTATTTGAGTAATTATTTTAGTCATCTCCTTCATAGCTGCAACATCTTCATAGAAGATGAATTGGCAACTTTAAATATCAATTATCTTCTTTATTTTCTAATTTGTCTAAAATAACATCTATCTTTTCATCCATCTTTCTATTTCTATCAACAAAACTTTTAAATCCTTGTATTGCATTATATATCCCTGCTAAAATTACAATTAATATAGCACAGTAAATAACTATTAAAATAATTGTAGCATAGTCAACTTCCATACAAATTCTCCTTTCTATATTAAATAGTTTTATCGTAGTATTTTACAATGCTGCATTTATAGTATCTTCAAAATATGAATAACTCTAATAAAATTATAACATATTTACAATGTTTTTCAGAAAATCCTTGTTAAAATAAGTAAAGGTGAGTTTTCACACCTTATGAACTATCCAATTAATAGCCTGTTACTTTGTTAATATCATTATTTGTAATTATAACTAATAGCATGTCTTAAATTAATAATCCTACCAGTGAATAAACTTCTCAAAACAGTCTATAATTTAGATAACAATTCTTTTCAAATGATGAATTAATGAAAACACTACTGCACTGGGTTCCCCCTAGGTGAAATAGTGTTTTTTTATTAATAAACTAAAATCTAAATTTAAAGTAATATCTACCTATAAATCCCTAACTAATATTTGAGTTCATATATACTTTTAGAAAGTAAAACCTGTGCGTATCCACTTCCATATTTTACAATAGGGTATTATCAGCAGACTAATAAATGTAAAATTTGTATAAGAAATTATATTATGTAATTAGGTCACACTGGCATCAGATGTTCCATCTTTGCCTAACTCCGCATATTTACATATACTAGGTTGCTGATGCGACCCCATCCCAGTAAATGGATAAAATGAAGTGAAATCTATTTACTGGTTACTAAAAAAATCCACACCCAATTAGTTGTGAATATTTAGTTGGGTCCCCCCCCAATGCGCCCAATCAGTCTACTTAAATGGGAACATATCAACATTATGTTACATCCAGCATATAAATATAATCTAAATATATTAAACCCCATATCATTAATTAGATACGAGGTTACTTGTTACTACATAAAAGATTATTGTGTTTTAACCTAATTGTTTTAGAAACGTAATACTATTAATTTTACTTATTGAAAGACTTATAGTTTTGCAAAGAGCTTACCCTTCCAATATAAAGCTGGTTTCTATATACAGTTCCCTCTTTAACACTGTCACTAAAATACTCTTCTTTGTAGTTAATACCATTAGTAGATACATTTGTGGACCAATATTTAAATCCAATAATATTGTTGTTATCTCTAATCCAGTTTATAAACACAGCTGTGTGTCCTGAACCAGTTGTTCTGCTAAAATCTATGAAATCACCAGTTCTAACTTCCTCAAGATTAGTTATTCTTGTTCCCAAACCATATTTTTCAATAGCTGCCGCAAGTTGGTCACCTTGTGATTTTAGAGTTCCTAATGCTGAATACCAGGTAAGCATAGCATCAGTCATATTTTCATAAGACATATTATTAAAACTATCTTTTGAGATTCCAGCATCGGTGTTTCTTGTCTGCATAGCTTTAAAGAAAACCTCAAAGGTTAAACCTACACAATGACTTGATTTGCTCCCATCTGGATTAGCTCTTAATAATGTCGCACCGTTATAAACTATATCTTGTGTTACACCATTGTAATGCTGATAGTCATTGTTTAAAAGATATGAATATTTACCTATCTCATATGCAGATATTGCTTTAGCAACATAACTGTTTAGAGTAATTTGATTAACTGGTGCTTGAGCTTCTGTATTTACAGTAACACTATTAGTTGCTGCTGAAGTGTTTCCCAAGGTATCTTTTGCTTTTATAGTAAAAGTATAATTTGTTCCTGAATTTAATCCAGTAGCCATAAAATCAGTAGCTATAGTCGTTGTTCCAATTTTATTTGCTCCTTCATAAATTTCATACCCCGCTGCTCCAGCAGCTGCTGTCCAACTCAAAAGGACATTAGTACCTATTTTCGCTGTTGATAACAAATTCGTCGGAGCTACAACTATGGGTTTATTGTTTTTAACAATTACATTTCTTGATATATCCGTAGTTTGGTTTGCTGTATTATATACAACAACTTTAACAATATACTCACCATCTGCGACCCAAGGACTTGTAGCCCAATTAGTACTGTAAGGTGCCGAGATAACTGTCTTTACTTTATAATAAACACTATCTGGCGAAGAAACCGCTTTTGTATAAAACTCAACCTTACTTATTCCCATGTTATCAAGAGGATTAACAGATATTATTGGCATTCGCGTTACCGTCTTACCATCTGCATCTATGTTTGTAATATCTATAGCTACAACAATTGGTTTTGTGTTTTTAACTATTACATTTCTTGTTGCATTAGCAGTTTGTTTAGTTGTATCGTATACAACAACTTTAATAGTATATTCCCCATCTGCAACCCAAGGACTTGTAGCCCAATTAGCACTGTAAGGTGCTGCCGTAACTGTCCTTACTTTATAATAAGCACTGTCTGGTGCCGAAACTGCCTTTGCAAAAAACTCAACTTTAGTTATTCCCTTATCATCAGTAGGATTAACAGATACTTTGGGAATTCCAAATACTATCTTTCCGTCTGTTGATATGTTCGTAACATTAATAGTTCCAACTGTTGGTGCCTTATCTATTACCACGCTATTTGCTTTAACTATAACACCTGGAAGTAATAAAGAACTGCTGGTAATAAACATAATTGCTAATAATCGAATGTGAATTAATTTTCTATTAGTTTTTCCCCCCATTATTTCTCTCCTTTTCTATTATTATATCGCTTGTCCAACTTTACTTTATTTTCACCTCCAGCATGATTATTTCATAAATATGACACTAATATCAACTTATTATATATTTTATTATTTATATAATCTACTGAAAATTTTAGGGATAAATGGCAATTATCAACAACAAAAAACCCATACCCTATTAACTGTATGGATTTTAATTAGTTCGTCTATTATGAATAATTTTCATCAGTTATTGCGTTATAGATTACAAAGTTATTTATATCGCATTTTAAAGATGTACTCAACCTATAAAAACATTCCGAACTAACTTAACTTTAAAATTTAAATTTATCTAAATTAGCATTATACTCATCGTCTTACAAAAAACTAAAAATTAACCTCTTTTACTAATTTCCTCTGTTATTAATCCCTTTGAAATATACATGGCTTTTATTAGTTTATTAAAGCGAGTGTAATGATGAGTACTTTCCTCAAATTTCGCCTGTCCTTTTTCACATTTGCTGATAACTGTGGATATAGGGCGTAGGGAGTCTATCAATTCTTCTTTTGTATATTGGTCCATAATATCTTGATATGATATTAATGCCTTTGAAATATATAGAGCTTTTATCCTGTTCTTAAGTAGTGTATGCTGTGACGTACTCTCCGCAAATTTAGGCTGCATTTTTTCACAATTAGTGATAGTTGAAGATATAACTTGTAACGCTTCTTCCAACTCTTCTCTTGTATATTTCCCCATAGTATTCACCTCAATTTCGTATGTATTAATCTTATATTATAATACAATTGTTCTTAAACAAAAATAGCTCACTGACAAATTATTATTTATCTGTTAAAGGTCAAAATATCGTTATAGCTTAGCTAGCTTTTGTTTAAGTTAGTTAGCATTATAAAAATAATATATAATCTATGGTGTTAAAATTCACAAAACGATTGATGAAACATTGTAATCCAAGTGTGTAGTAAAGGTAGTTTATAGTAAATGTTACAGTATAATCTCCTCGTGAAAACCTTCCACCTAAGTACACTGAAATAATATTAGTAATGTTATCAAATTCAGGAAGACACACAATTAACTTATCTATAAACTTACTTTATTGGTCCATTTTACCTTACCTTCAACAATATATATAAACTTGCTTCGGTTTAGAATATAAAGTTCCATATATCGTATTAATTGAATTTATTCAACCTATATGAAAGATATGTACCTATAATTTATTATTAGTCTTTTCATTAATGTAAATATCAAGTGCTCTAATTCCTCTATTCGCAAGTTTTACAAATAATACAAATCCATAAATACCCATACCCAATAAACCTAAAATAACTATTTGATTAATAAAACTTAAAATACGAAAAGTTGCCATAAAGATACCCCCTATTCTTTCAATTAAAATTACTATACAATATTGTACAATGATGCGTGTATCGTATCTTCGGAATATGAATAATCTTTAATAAAATTATAACATGTTTACTATATTTTTTAAAACAATCTATAATTTAGATACCGATTCCTTTTAATTGATGAAATAATGAAAACACTACTACACTGGGTTCCCCCTAGGTGAAGTAGTGTTTTTTATTGATAAGCTAAAAGCTAACTTTAAAGTAATATCTCCCTACAAATCCCTAACTAATATCTAAACTCATATATCCTTTGCAATCCCCAATCTAACAAACTATTGAGGTTTACCCATTAGCTTATTTTTATATCAATCTAAAAACAAGCACCTCTGGAGTATTTGTGAAGGCTTGCCTGAGCCTGCTAAAAACTATAATCTGTAATTAAGGTCACACTCACATCAGATGCTGCATCTTCGCATGGCTATCTACTTAACTTCCATATACTAGGTGGTTGATGCGACCCTATTCCAGTAAATGTATGGAACGAAGTGGAATCTATTTACTGGTTAATAATCTATATCCATTATTTTAATGTATTTATTTTAATAATCTATATGTTTAGTTTACCACATTCTTATATTTTTTTACTGTTAAGAAGTGAATTTGAAAATCTTACTGTCTACACTATTATTAATGTTGGTGAGTAGCAACCAGTAAATAGATGCGATTTAGCATATAGTAATTAAGCTGATGCGGGTGTGTTCTTTAAGAATGTGTACCCTTCATTCATTACGTAACAGTATCCTTCCAATACCTTCAACATTATCAACAATAAAATCAGCACCCGCTTTCTCAAGTTCATTTCTATCGCCGTAACCGTATAAAACACCAATTGAATTGATACCTACCTGTTTTGCCCCGATAATGTCATTATCTCTGTCTCCAATCATGATTACTCTTGATAAATTAGAAATGTTGCAACTTTCAATTGCATACTTAATAACTTCCCCTTTTTTAATTCTTGTTCCATCAAGAGAACTCCCAGCAATATAAGTGAAATATTTTGAAATATTAAAATGCTCTAATATTTGTTTCGCAAACACTTCGGGTTTAGATGTTGCCACAATAAGTATCTTTCTATTGTCTTTTAATATTTTAAGCAAATTCTCCAATCCATCATAAACCAAGTTTTCATATATGCCTTTCTCTCTATAATACTCGCGATAGTATTCTACCGCCGTCTTTGCTAGCTCTTTTGAAAAACCATAATACTTTTCAAAAGAATCGCACAAGGGAGGCCCGACAAACTTAAACAGTTCATTTCTGTCGCTCACCTCAATACCATATTTCTTGAGAGCGTATATAACAGAATTTGTTATTCCTATTCCAGAGTCGGTAAGTGTACCATCAAGGTCAAATAATATGTATTCATAGCCCATAAATCATTTCTCCTTATGTCAGAATTTCAAATAATCCTGATTCATCTATTTTACAATATTGCATATATTACGCTTTCAAAATATTCATAATCTATAATTAGATTATAACACGTTTTCCATATTTTTAAAATAATGAACCTAATCCAGATAATATTTAAAATACAGCTATCCCTCCTAAATCAGTACCGGCAAAATATTTGTATTTTTAGTGAGATATCTATTCAAAAAGTAATAAGCCCCACCGCTTAGCGAGGCTCATTAACATTTATATATATCTTCCCGTTTCTTCATGTTCTTTAAGTTCATTAACCAGATGCTTAATCTCCTGATCTTTGTTTTTGTCCATCACTAAAATAACATCCCCTGCATCTACAATTATAAGGTCCTTTATACCAAATCCAATTATCAGCCTATCTTTACCAAATACCGAGCAGTTTTCACTTTCTTCCATAAATGTATTACCCAAAACATTGTTACCTCGTAAGTTGTTTAAAAACCTTGAAAGTGATGCAAATGTTCCTATATCATCCCATTCAAAGTCACACTTTATAACAAATGCTTTTCTTGTTTTCTGCATTATTCCAAAATCCACTGATATACCATCTATTTCATTGTACTGTTCTTTTATTACATCATTTTCCTCATCAGTCTCTAAGGCTTGGTATATGGTCATCAGCCTCTTATACATCTTAGGTAAATATTTTTCCATTTCGCGCAAGTACACATCTGCTCTCCATACAAACATACCACTGTTCCAAAGGAAATTTCCTTTAAGTAGCAAATCTTTAGCTACTTCAGTGTTAGGTTTTTCTAAAAATCGTTCTACTTTAAAGGTAGGCATATCGGCATTTACCCTATCACCCATTTCTATATAACCATAACCAGTCTCTGGTCTTGAGGGCTGTACACCAATTGTGACTAGCCCTCTTTTTTTGTTTGCAATTTCAACTCCTTGTAGTACTGTTTCCTTGAACTCCTTTTCATTTTTTATATAATGATCAGAAGGTAGTACAATCATTGTCGCTTCTTTGTCTTGTTTTAATAGTTTTGCAGCAGATAGACCAATACATGTAGCGGTCTCTTTGTTACTAGGTTCGACAAATATATTTGACCTTCTAATTTCCGGAAGTTCCTCGCAAATTTTATCAAAATAATCTTCATTTGTTACTACATAGATATTGTCATTTTCAACTAAACATTTTATTCTATCCACAGTGCTTCTTAAAAAGCTCTTATTATTAATAATATTTAAAAACTGCTTCGGGTTTTGCGCACGAGATAGAGGGTACAGTCTTGTTCCTTTTCCACCTGCTAAGATTAGTACGTATAACAAAATACCACCCCAAATTATTACTCATTTTATTTTATGAAACATAGCCCTATGTTGTGAAAACAATTTATAATATTATTTATAAACCAATATATTTAGTTTGTTTTATTTTTCTTCCAAATCATTTTCTTCTTTTTCAATTTGCTCTACATCAATTTCCTTTTCTTTAACTTCTTTTTTAAAATTTATTTCCACTTCTTCCCCTTCTTTATAAGGTGAAATAAATTCAAAACTTACCGTAGAAGATTGACTACCACATTTTTTTAAAATTTCAAAATCATCATACTCTTGAATGTCATATTTCTTTAAAATAGAGGTTATATCTTTTTTCCCATACCCCGGCAAATTATTTGAAAACGAGTAAAATAATTCTTCTTTAAAATATTTTGCATCTAGTCTAGGAAAATATGGCAATGGAGAAAATCCATATTCCTGGGCCATTTTAGTGCCATCCATATCATATTCAAAATAATATTTTTTAGCTTCTTTACTCAATTCGCCTACCTTAAATTGTTGCCCTTCATCATTTCTCCATATCATCCATACTACACTACCCACTTTATTTGTCATTCTTCTCACCCTCTTATTAAAAACATTATACTATTATTATACTATTATTATGATAATTAACTAAGGAATATGAAAATAAAACTTTTAACTTTAAGTTTTTTGTATGTTCTAATTATTTAGTTTTTTTGATAGTTTCTCCATTACCTCTTCTGGGTTCCTATAGAAATTGCTAGCACGTATCTTATAAAATTCCCATCCCACTCTTTCAAGACATATCTGCATTTCATATTGCTTTTGCAAACTATGCCTATCATCAGTATCTCCTGAGATACATTTAACTGCTATCTTTTTGTAATGCCTTTCATTAGTTCCCAGCGGCAAATCTGTTTCCTCTGATGGTACTGTTTCAACAATAAAATCTATAGTATATTTCCCTACTTTAACCTTTGGTGTAACCTTATAACCAGTTGCTTTTATGCATCTTTCGATATTCTCTTCAAAATCACTTAATAATAGATATTGACTCCCTTTAATTTCCTGATTAGGTTCTTTTTCCTCAAGGCAATATTTTAAAAGTGCGTATCTTACACATTTAGGATTAAGGTCTTCTAGTTCTACTGAGTGAAATAACCACATTTGATTTCGCGCACGGCTAGCCGCTACGTTAAATCTTCTTACATCTGAATCCTTAGTTAAAGCTGCAAATTTAGCATTATTTGCAATTACCATAGACAAGAACATTACATCTCTCTCGTCCCCTTGGAAGGAATAAGCATCTCCACATATAAGTCTTCTTTGCAAAATTTCATCCATGCCAAGCCTATCTACTAGCATTCCTTGTATTAATTCAGCTTGAGCGTCCCCTAGAAGAGATATAACTCCCATAGTCATCCCATTGTACCGATCATTACTACAGCACTCTATTACCTTGTCTACAATCACTTCCGCTTCTTGTGCATTTAGTGACTTAGTTTCATGTTTGCATCCACTCTCTACTTTAGAAGTTATTACAAATGGTCCAACTTTCTGAGTTTCATCTATTCGCCTTAAAGGAATTATTTCATTAGAATAACAAAGTTCATTACTAAATCCAATTATTTCTGGAGCGCACCTAAAATGTTCCTTAAGTAATAATCTATTTGGAAACACTCTTAGGGCTGTATTGTATAAACTGGTTTTTAAATCAAACCACTCTGAATGTGGAATACCCTCTAAATATGTACTTATTAAATTTTCTACAACTGAGTGATCCTTCCCAATTGCTTCTGGACTTATTTGCTTTTCATCGCCTACAATTATCGCCCTTTTAGCCCTCATTAAAACTGTTATTGCTGATATATCACTTTGACTGCTCTCATCAACAATTACAACATCAAATAGATTATCCGTTAGCTTTAGATTTTCCATAACTCTATTTATTGGCATAATCCATACTGGAATTACATCCTTGCAATTCTCCATTTCTCTTTGCGCAATCTTTCTATACTTAACTGCCTGAGTGCCTGTACCTTTTCCTATTCTTTTTATAGCTTCCATCCAAGTAAATAGGCTTCTCTTTTGAGCCTCTGTAGTCCGCTCTATTTGATTAAACCAACTTCTTTTAGATACAAGCTGAGTTACTATAATTTTTTCTTTAATCTTTTCCTGGGTAATATTTTTTTCTATAGATTCTATATCGACCTCTTCAAGTTTGTTTAAAAAATCGTTCCACTTTTTCCATTGCCATGCCTTTTCCCAGTTTAAACTTTGACTTGCATCCATTGCTTTAAATTCATTATTAATTATTTTTTCATATAACATGGGACAATGGTCCTCTATTTTCTTGCTTATCTGGTTTAATTCTAGCACATGTCCAGATTCCTTCATTAGTAAACCAATTTCTTCGTAAGCTACATGTATATCATCAATGTTTCTTATCTTAATCGCATTATGCAATTTTTTAAGTACTCCAATACTTGGAAAAGTTTTTTCTATTTCTAACATTTCGTTATTTAATTTCTTACATTTATTTATAAGCCTTAAGCTTTCAAACGCATTTTTAAGATAGATATATGTTTCTTTTTCATGCCACTTTAGATTCCCACGCAAATTTTTACCTGGCAAAAAATTCACTATGTTATTTTTAAAATCCTTGTCAAAATTAATAATTGTTTCAATACTTGTTATTCCAATAGCAATTTCAGCCTCACAGTTTAGATTTCCCTCATCTATAAGCTTTCCGCCATAATCTTTTATGGAATTGTTCCAGAAATTTTTAAGTTCTCTCTCTAGTAATAGCATTTTAATATATAGATTAACTACCACTGTTTGTTCGCTATTATTTATTAACTCATAGTCCACTTTGCAGTCATCAAATATATACTTAAGTTTTCCATGAAGCACCTTAAATAGTATTCCTAGTTTTCCTTTTTCAGTTATTGTTTTAGCTATAACCTCAAAGTCATTTTTAAATTTGTTTATATCAATATAACCTGACAGTTCCAACTTATGATCATTTAACTCTTGCTTAATTTCACTTATTTCTTTTATATATTCATTTGCTTTACTTATCAATTGTTGCCACAAGCCTTGTGCTTTAGCATTCGAATAATAATGAGTTTTCACATTATCTAACCAATTGTTTTCATAAGAAGTCTCTCTTTCTATTGCATCATCAACAAGTTTTAGTAATCTTCTGTTTCCATACTCTATAGAATTGACATTATCTAAGTCGCAAGTATTGCTTAAGTAATCGTGTTGCCTCTTTTCTAATTCAGACAACTCTTCTATTTTACCTCGCAGATCGTCTTCCCTTGGAAGCCCCGCTACATAGTTCTCTACTTTATTTATTTCACTAATTTGATCTTTTGAAATTATTTTTAATAACTGTCTAAATAGCTCAAATTCCTTTGTGCTTGAGGGGTTGTCCTCATTAAAATCAACTTTATCTAAAATCCAAGAATTCGTTTGTTCATTATCTTTAACCCACTTAGCCATATACATTAAGCTATATTTCTGGCCTTCATATTCTACTTTTTCGCCTTCTCTATCTTCAATACATTTTAACTCTTTATATAAGTTTTCCTGCATTTGCTTGCAACTATTATGTTTATATTTTAAAAGTTTTATATCTTTGCGTAGTTCCTTAGTATCCATAGATAAGTTTTCTGTTATTTTCCTAACAGACTCATCCAATTCTTCTAGAGACTTTGTATCGTTACCTAGTATGCTAATACATAACGCCCTAACCTCTTGAGGTATTTTATTAGCTAGTACCCTAAGTGCTCTATCTGTCTGGCTTGTTACTAAAACTCTTTTACCATGAGCTAAAAGATGACATATCATGTTAGCTATAGAGTGACTTTTACCAGTACCTGGTGGCCCTTGCACAACAATCCCATAATTTTGCGCTAGTCTTTTAGTTATTTCCATCTGCTGTTCATTTGCAGGTAGTGGAAATAAAACATCTTCTCCTACCTCTTCCCACTCCTTAAGCTCCTGCGGATCTTGCACTACTTGTTTTTCGGAGACTAAAGCTTCTATAGTTTTAGGGATAGGAAAACCCTTTCTTACTTGCGAAAGTACTTCATTTAATTCCATATTCCAAAGTCTTGTGTCAACTTTGCGCAAGATAATGCTCGGTGCGTTATAAAATTGTATATTTGTTTTAGGCAATAAATCCGGCCCGCCACTTAACTCTTCAGTGTAGAACTCATCTCCACCAGCCTTTAGCAGCGTCGTTATCTCTTTAAATATTACATTAGCCATTTCAATATTTCTAACATCTAGTGCCATGTCTCTTGCTTTATTTCTAATTTCAAGTAAACTATCCAAGTTTACTTCTAAGTATTCATTTAAAAATTCAAGTTCCACATTTGTTTGATTATTATATGGCTTTAAAGTGAATTTTTTATCTTTTGAGTCAAATTTTATCTCCATTTTAGTTGTGAAAATAGGATGTACTATTTCTTTTCCTTCTTTTATCCAGGTTAATAGTCCATTTGACCATATCAGCTCTAGATCTTCACTGTTTTTTTCCAGTTGCAAATACATTTTTTGAAACTGACTATATAAATTTTCTGCTCTCTCATCTATAGTTAACCAATAATCCTTATTTTCATCAAGATTAAAAGTGCATCCGCGAGTATTTTCAAGGTCCTTTTGCCAATACAATTTTTCGTATTCACTAACATTTCTTATAGTCTTTTGATTCATATTTTTAATACTTAACAAATAAGAAAATATTTTTTCTACTTTAGTATTAATATTCAAAACTTTTCTACCTCCAACTTGTTAATTAATAATTTATAAATAATATCATTTTTATTTTTAGTATAGTTATAAATAATATAAAAAGTCTTATTAAAACTTGTTCTGTTTTAATAAGACTTATTTTATTTACAGGAATTTCTTTCCACTAATCTATAAGGCAACACAAAATGTTTCTCTTCAACTTCTAGATTATTTATGGATTTAATAAGCATTCTCATACTTACAGATCCCATATCATACATTGGTTGTGCAATTGTAGTAAGTTTTGGAAAGAATACTGATGCTGAATATATATCATTAAATCCCATAACATCTACGTCACCCGGAACACTAATATTCCTGTCTCTTAATGCATTTATTACGCACATAGCAATTTCATCACTAGCACAGAATACTGCATCTACCTTAGCTCCCGTATCTAATATATTATTAATTCCAGCATATCCATCTTTTGGCTTAACTCCACCAATATAAACTAGGTCTTTATTAAGTTCTATTCCCATTTCATCAAGAGCACTTAAATACCCTGTATATCTTTTAGATAATGCATTAACTTTTTCCAAAGAAGTTCCTACATATGCAATATTCTTGTTGCCTTTATTAATAAGATATTTAACTGCATCTGCTGCTGCCTTTACGTTATTAATAGTAACACTAGGGAAGATATCCTCAGCATCAGTAGTTTCAACAAGAACAACTGGCATTTCCAGTTCTTTTATTAACCCTATAACATTTTGTTCTATGGAATTACTCATATATATAACTCCATCTATCATTTTCTCTTTAAGTATTCTTAATGATTCCATTTCTTTGTCTAAATCTAAATCTGAATTACAAAGCATAATATTGTAATTATAAATATTAGCTACATCCTCACATCCTCTAACAATTTCAGGATAAAACTGATTTGATATATCTGGTATTATTATCCCTATTGTGCTAGATTTTTGTGTCTTTAAACTTCTTGCAACTATGTTCGGTCTATACGACAATTTCTTTATAGCGTCTTTTACTTTTTTCTTAGTGTCTTCATTTACCACATCTATATCATTTAATACTCTAGATACTGTGGCAATTGAGACTCCAGCTTCTTTTGCAACATCTTTTATTGAAGCAGCCATTTTTCTCAACTCCTACTATTTTCTTATTATACCATTATACTTATAAAAACTTTTAATTTCAAGCCTTACTCGTTCATAACAATTAAACATTATGTTAACTTCTAAAAATTTCAGTACTTTTATAGCAATATCTACATATATTTGTCATTCACCTTAACATAATCGCATAAAATAAAGAGTACGCATAGAAATTCTACTACATACTCTTTATTATTACCAATTAATGTATTTTCTAACCTTAGCTTCTGCTCAAGGCTAATGTTGGACATAATGGGCATACCCAATTTTCTTTAACATCCATAACTTAGTCCCTGATTTTATAATTTTTCTAAAGCAAGTTCTAACTCTTCACCATTTATCTTAACTGTTGTGTATTCCCTTTCTACTTTATATACGATTTCTACAGATAAAGTATCTTTTTTGATTTGCTCCTCAAATTTCTTAATTATATTTTGAAGCATTTCATTTCCAGACACATAGGTCTTAATCTTATCAGCAACTTCAAAACCACTTTCTTTTCTCATGTTTTGAATTTTGCTTAAGATCTCACGAACATTTCCTTCTTCTTTAAGTTCTTGCGTGATATTCGTAATTAAGACTACTCCCATTTCACCTTCTCCAGCAAATGCATAACCTTCAAGCCCTTGCATTGTAACAAGTAGTTTTTCACTATTAAGATCTATTTGTGTTCCATTTACATCTATTGTAACTACCCCACCGCTATTTATAGTTTTAGCAAGTTCCATCTGGTCCATAGCAGCTATTGCTTTTTTAATTCCTGGTATTAACCTACCGTATGGTTTCCCAAGCACTGGTAAATTCGGTTTAATTTCAAACTTAACATATTTAGAAATGTCAGCTCCTAGCTCTACTTCCTTGATATTAAGTTCTTCGCGTACTATATGACCATAATATTCTGGAAGAGATTTTGAACTAACTAGCATTTTAGATAGTGGCTGTCTATTCTTTATGTTAGCAGCATTTCTTGCACTTCTTCCTAGTTTAACAGTTCTGTAAGCCATATCCATTTCTTCTTCTAAATCTTTATCCACTTGATCTTCTTTATAATCAGGCCAAGCACACAAATGAATACTTTCTGGTGCACTCGTGTCAAAAGCAACTACTAAGTTTTGATATAACTCCTCTGTTATAAATGGTATAAACGGAGCAGCTATTTTAGCAAAAGTTGTAATAACTCTATATAATGTCATATAAGCGCCTATTTTATCATCTGTAAGTGATTCTACCCAATATCTTGATCTATTACGTCTTACATACCAGTTAGAAAGTTCATCAACAAAGTCTTCGAGTTCAAGAGCTCCTTGAGTTATTCTGTAGTTCGTTAAATGTTCATCAGTGTTTTTTACTAAAGTGTTCAGTTTAGACATCATCCATCTATCCATAATGTTTTCGGCTTTAAAATCTTGATATTTAGTTGGGTCAAAATTATCTATTTCAGCATATAGAACGTAGAATGAATATACATTCCAAAGTGTTCCTATAAACTTTCTTTGCGTTTCAATAACTGCACCTTCATAAAATCTTGATGGTAACCATGGTGCACTAGCAGTATAAAAATACCACCTTAAAGCATCTGCTCCTTGATTCTCAAGTACTGTAAACGGGCTTAACACATTGCCTTTATGTTTAGACATTTTAAATCCATTTTTATCTAATACATGTCCAAGTACTATACAGTTTTCGAATGGGTTTGTATCAAATACGGTTGTAGATATTGCAAGTAATGTATAAAACCATCCTCTCGTTTGGTCTACTGCCTCTGAAATAAATTGAGCTGGAAAATTAGCTTCAAATAATTCCTTGTTTTCAAACGGATAATGATGTTGCGCAAATGGCATTGATCCCGAATCAAACCAACAATCTATAACTTCTTCTACCCTTGTCATAGATTTTCCGCATTTTGGACATTTTAAATGTACTTTATCTATATAAGGTTTGTGAAGTTCTATTCCACCAGGCACATCTATTCCTTTTTCATTAAGTTCCGCTATGCTTCCTATCATTTCGCGATGTCCGCATTCACATTCCCATATTGGAAGTGGAGTTCCCCAATACCTTGTTCTACTTATACTCCAATCTATAACCCCTTCAAGGAATTTACCCATTCTGCCTGTACGTACATTATCAGGCATCCAATTTACCTTATTGTTGTTTTCTATAAGTTTGTCTCTCATTGAAGACATTCTTACAAACCAGCTTTCTCTTGGATAATATAAAAGTGGTGTATCACATCTCCAGCAGTGTGGATATGAATGCTCAAATTTCTCCGCTTTATATAAGACATTGTTTTCTTTTAAGTATTCTAGTATCTTAGCGTCAGCTTTTTTAACGAAAATACCCTTCCATGGTAGAACGCAATCAATAAATTTCCCTTCTACGTCAACTAGGTTAACAAGTGGTAGATTATATTTTTTACCAAGCAAGTTATCATCTTCACCATAAGCTGGTGCTATATGTACTATACCTGTACCATCTGATAGGGTTACGAAATCTCCATGAACTATATAGAAGGCTTTTTCTTTTGGTGTATAAAAATCAAACATTTGCTCATATTCAAGTCCTAATAGAGCTTCTCCTTTAAATTCGCTTACTACTTCATACTCTCCCTCAAGCTTACTTAATAAATCTCTTGAAAGTATTAAAGTAACGCCTTCTTGGATAACTTCAACATAATCATATTTTCTATTTACTGCAAGTGCTACATTACTTGGAAGTGTCCAAGGAGTTGTAGTCCATACAAGTATAAATTTATCTTCACCTTTTACTTTAAATTTTACGTATGCTGACATTTCTTTTACGTCTTTATATCCTTGAGCTACTTCATGAGATGATAGTGATGTTCCACATCGTGGGCAATAAGGCATTACCTTATGACCTTTATATAGTAGATCTTTATCCCACATTTGCTTTAATGCCCACCAAACTGATTCGATATAATCATTATGATAAGTTACATAAGGGTTATCCATATCTACCCAGTAACCTACTCTCTCAGACATTTCTCGCCACATTTCAACATAGCTAAAAACACTGGCCTTACATTCCTTTACGAACTTTTCTACTCCATAAGCCTCTATTCCTGGTTTCCCAGTAATTCCAAGTTTCTTTTCTATTTCAAGTTCTACTGGTAGTCCATGAGTATCCCACCCTGCTTTTCTAAGTACATTGTAGCCTTTCATTACCTTATATCTTGGAATTAAATCCTTCATAACCCTAGTTAAAACATGACCTATATGTGGTTTCCCATTAGCTGTTGGTGGGCCATCATAAAAAGTAAATGACTCCCCCCCCTTATTTGAATCAAAATTCTTTTGAATAATATCTTTTTCTTTCCAAAGCTTAAGTACGTCTTTTTCCATATCCATAAAGCTTTTTGAAGCATCACTTTTCTTATACATAATAAAACTCCTTTCTGCATTTCCTTTTGAAATGTTTTTAGATTTATTAGAGATTAATTTAAATCCTATTTTTAAATATAAAAAAACCCCATCCCCAAATAGGACGAAGTTAAATTCGCGTAGCCACCTATATAATAAATCCTAGTACAATCATAATAAATATAAGTTCAAGTACAATTATACTTTATCCTTTAACGCAGAAATACGGATAAGCTTACTAAATTTTCAGCTCTCAGCTCCTAGGCGATTTTCTCTAAACATTCACTATGGGTTTTCAGCTTTCCCCACTCTCTGTAAGCTACGCAATTAGATACTTTTCCTAATCAATGCATTTATTAGTCATACTTAGTTAAAAATATAAATATATTATTAACTAATATGAACTTCTTCCATTATATTATAATGAATTTTTATTGTCAATTTCTTTTTAAATTTTATTGTATTTCCGTCATAAATATTTTTTATATGAATCACAAATCATAATGTTTACTCTATACTATAATAGTTGGCTATAATAGTCTTTTTTCATATTTTATATTCCCTTTCCATAGATATATGTGATATAATATTATTTAAAAATGATCTTCGATTAGTTTTAGAATCACAAATTCTATAAAAATCACTAATGTAAATGATTTTATATTTAGATTAACTTGCAAAATTTCACTTTTTTTTTGCAAATAATTAAAATTAATGAGGTTTTACATTGACACAAGTTCATTTTTGTAATAAAATCATATTATTTATAACTGTAATTTAGCAACGCTAAAAATAAAAACACTGTCTATTATAAGTACTATTATAAAACTGATTTAATTGTTTTATTCAGAATACGATTTATTTTCTAAAATTGCTAATCAAGTAACTTTGGTGGCCTTTAAGTAATAAATATATATTTTAAAGGAGGACTATTATTTTGAAAAAATTAATTTATGTAATTCCTAAAGAAAATCATTCCGAAAAAGAAATTAAAGAAGCTTTACTTGCTCACTCTGAGGTGAAATTTGTTTCCTTAGTTGGTATTGACTTATCTGGTAATGATACTGATGAAAGAATTCCAATGCAAGTATTCTTAGATGATATTAGCGGTTTCGCAAATGGTGCTATTCAAACTGATGGTTCATCTGTAGTATTGCCAGGAATCGCAACTTTAAACAATGCTAAATTAGACATGCTTGCAGATCTTGACTGTAATTGGTACGTAGACTACAATTATGAAAACATTGACCCTGAAACAGAATTACCAATAGGAACACTCAAAATTCCATGTGTATTATTACATGATAAAATTGCAGTAGATTCAAGATCAATATTAAAACGATCAGTTGAAAGCTTTAAATCAACTGTTCTTAACTTATTCAAAGAAAATCCATCAGCTTTAAGTTCTTTTGATTTTGAATATAAAGATATTGACCAGTTAATGCTTACTTCAGCTACAGAGTTAGAATTTTGGGTAAAGACACCTAACGACCAAGCTGATATAGAGGAACTATCTACTTCTCAAGTACTAAAAGAGCAATATTGGAGTAAAACTAAAGGAAACGTGCGAACAGCTCTCGAACAAACCCTTCAATTAATGGAGAAATACGGTTTCGAACCTGAAATGGGTCACAAAGAAGTTGGTGGTGTAAAAGCTCAAATAGGCGAAGCTGGTTCTTTAGCTCATATTATGGAACAACTTGAAATAGATTGGAAATTCTCAGACGCTCTTCAATGTGCTGATAATGAATTATTCATCAGAAACTTGGTTAAAGAAACTTTCAGACTTAACGGTTTAGATGTTAACTTTTTAGCAAAACCAATTCATGATGTAGCTGGAAGTGGTGAACATACCCATATTGGAATTGCTGTAAAATTAAAGAATGGCAAAAGAGTGAATTTGTTTAATTCAAATAAAAAACATTTCATGAGTACTTTAGGATATGCATCTGTAATGGGCATACTTAAAAATTATGAAGTAATAAATCCATTTGTTTCTTCAACAAATGATTCTTTAAGAAGATTAAAAGTTGGTTTTGAAGCTCCTATTTGTATAGTAACCTCACTTGGTCACAGTGTAGATGTTC
Source organism: Clostridium sp. (assembly GCF_050717545.1). GTDB lineage: Bacteria > Bacillota > Clostridia > Clostridiales > Clostridiaceae > Clostridium_AD. The sequence continues at coordinate 44,587 of NZ_JBOITN010000040.1, read as the reverse complement.
CATCTAGAAACAGATCTATATTACTTGCATTAATAAGAGACCTTGATAATCCTCTTGCTACAAGATTTGAACTTAGAGCTCCATGTCCACATACTAATACGTACTTAGCATTATCTACTTTGTTCATGGGCATGCTTGACGGAATTTCATATTCAATAGAAAACAATAAATCTGAAGATGATCTTTTGAAAGAATTATCTAAAGCACCAGGAGATGATAGTTCTTATTTAGAAAAAGATAGAGCTTACAGAAGTGAAGAAGATGTATTTGAATACTATACAGAAGCTCAGAGAGCAGAGTATTTTGGAAAAGCTCCTAATACAGTTTATGAGAATGTTACTGCATTAGATAAGTATCCAGATAAACTTGAAGTTCTTAAGGCGAACGGCGTATTTACTACTAGCGTAATAAATAGTTTTAGAATGGCAATAACCTCTAGATGGGTTACTGAAATAAATAATAGATTATTACACAATTATGCAGAAGAAATTAGAAATTGTAAAATGATCCATATTGCTGAAAAAGCTTTAGATTTAGATCTGGCTAATTGGCAGAAAGTTAATGACTTAAGACATTTCCTTATGAAAGACACATATGCAAAAACTAGTATGTTTACTAAAATAAATGAAGCTACTAATGCAGAAAACTATGCAGAACTTTCTACATTACAAATAGAATTAGATGCTAAAGTTGAAGAACTTAGATTTTATTATTCTAATTATAAGAAGAATTTGTTAGACATTTAATAGAAAACACAATTTTATATTATAATTCATGAATAAATCACCTTAATAGTAAAAATACTATTAAGGTGATTTATTTTAATAATTTTACCAAAGGAGACTTTTATGAAAATAACTTGGCTAGGTCATTCATCTTTTCTTTTGGAGAATTCTAAAGGCAAACAGCTTTTAACGGATCCATTTGATGGCACCTTAGGATATGAGGTTTACAAGGGTTGTCCAAACATTACCACTATAAGTCATAACCATTTTGATCATAATTATACTAAAGAATTAAATGATAATTGTAAAATCATAGATAAGATTGGCTCGTACAATCTAGACGATATATATATAAAAGGCACCCCTTCTTATCATGACAAAAATAAGGGATTAAAACGAGGTAATAACATTATATTTACTTTCAGAATGGATGGTTATTCTTTATGCCATTTAGGCGACTTAGGTCACAAGCTTTCAAATAATGATATTGAAGCAATTGGAGATGTAGACATACTATTTATTCCAGTAGGTGGAAATTATACAATTGATGGCAAAGAAGCCTCTGAGATAACAAAAAAAATAAATCCCAAAATAGTTATACCTATGCACTATAAGACCTCTAAAGTTTCTCTTCCTCTAGATGGAGTGGAAACATTTGTTATGAATATGAAAAATGCCTTAAAAATAAATAGTAATACTTTATTGATTAATGATGCAATAAAGGAATCCCTATCTGTAAAAATATTAAATTTTATTTATTAACGTTTTTTATAATATAATAAAATGAAGCTAATTTATTATACTTTAATCAAGTAAATAATGTAAATTCATTAAAAATATTATTTATTTTAAAAAAACTATTTAAAAAATACATAAAGTGTAGTATCATAATAGTTATGTTACAAATGTTGCAAATTTTTTTATTCAGGAGGAAAGTTATATGAAAACAGGTACAGTTAAATGGTTTAATTCAGAAAAAGGGTTTGGTTTTTTATCCGTTGAAGGAGAAGAAGATGTATTCGTACATTTCTCAGCTATTCAAGGAGATGGATACAAATCACTTGAAGAAGGACAACAAGTTCAATTTGAAATAACAACTGGCGCTAGAGGCCCACAAGCTTCAAACGTTTCAAGAGTATAATTCAAATTCTAGGTAATCTATAATATACTTAAAATTAATTATAGATAAAACATCTATCACTTTGTGATAGGTGTTTTTTAGTTTATATTATAAGTTTTTCAAAATATTTGTTAGAAACATTATAACTAACATGTATATAACTCCACTATTTGCTAAAACTACAATAGAGTTAGTTTATATATTATGAAAGGATGTTTTTATATGTATGGAAAAATAATTGATATGAATAATACAGATGCTTTTGTAAATTTCTTAAATGGAACTACGGTAAACGTGAGTGTTTCTCGTTTACCTAAAAATTCAAAACTAGGAGATACTGTTGATTTAAATAATGAATCCCCTTCTAGTATGATTAAAAATTCAATGATTAATTTTTTTTAACGACGTTTTAATTATAAATAGCTGTATTTGCAATGCAAACACAGCTTTACCCACATTCAAAATACTTACCCGTTATATATATTATTAATTTCTTAAATGTTATTTGTACAAAACTTTTTTTATCGATTCCACATTGAATAAAAGAACTCCAATAGCAACAACAAATAAACTAATAAACTGAGATGTAGAAAACATAAATACGCTGCCTCTAGGGTCATCCCTTAAAAACTCTATTAAAAACCTACCTATACTATAGATTATAAGATAAAGAGCAAATATTCTCCCATTCTTTCTTTCACGTCTACCATACCAAAGTAAAAAAAATGCTAATATGAAATCAAATATACTAGAGTAAATTTGCGTTGGATGTATGTGTACATTATTAGGCGCAAATGGCGAGTTTTTAAACACTACCCCTATTGATAGCGATGTAGCACTACCGTAACAGCACCCAGCTAAAAAACAACCTATCCTTCCAAATCCTTGTGCAAGTGGCAAGCTTGGAACTACTAAATCAAATGTACTAAGTGCATTCCAACCTTTTTTCCTGCTATAGAAGTATATTGCTAGTACTCCTCCCAAAACAGCTCCATATATAACAAATCCATTTCCAACATTTTTTAGTATTGAAGGATTTTGTAATATATATTTAATATCTGTTATTATGTACAAGACTTTTCCGCCTACAATTCCAAATATGATTGCTATTATTGCCATGTCCCAAATATTTTCCTCATTATATTTTTTTTTCTTGCTCCGGTAAGATAATAGTAAAAGTGCTGCAATAATACCGATTGCTATCATTAATCCATAACCATAAATCTTTATAAAAGAAAATTCAAATAATACTGGTTTCATTTTTTCCCTCCCTATTAATAGTACTTGCTTTCTTATGCCTTCTATTTAAGTTCTCTACCGCAATAAAATACTAAGAGAAGCAATTGCCCCTCCTAGCACATAACTCACTACAAACGATATATATGCGTGCCATATATCATTACTCTTATTATATAATATCATTAGATAAATTATAATACTTTAAAAAGTTTTAATCAAATGTTGTTAAATGTAATTTATTTGATTTTTATAGTTTCTTTATTTAATTTTTATAGTTTCAACGATGCTTTGAAAAATGGCCGCATATGTCTCTTTAAAATTAACCTCTCTTGTAAAAAATGAAATTCTATAAAATCGTTGCCCACCATCAACGAAATATTCATATGCCTTGTACCAATTATGATTGTTTGTATTTATTAAGTACTGAATTAAATATGTTTTTTTACCGTTTATAATAACATCTTCAATTTTATAATTTTTAATCTCATTTTGTTCCTCTGATATGTTCTTACTTGTATCCAAAAAAGATTTTAAGTCTTGTTTACTGTTCCACACCTCCACAAAGCCATGAATTACAGCATCTGATGACTGAAAATCGTTGTGATACATAATGTCATTACCAGGAAACTTCCTTTCTCTTGTTGTCCATCCTACTGGTAATTTATAAATTACTTTCCCATTTATTGTAGAATAATCATTAAGTAGTTTAATATTATTTTCTACAAGAATAGTAGTTTTTAATTTATTGTCAAATTGTTTTGATATTCCTAGGAGTGTAATCATAAGTCCAAGAATTACTACTATAATTCCTACCTTTTTTTTGTTTATAACTATAACCTTGAATGTGCTCCTCATTATATTAAGCCCCTCCACAAATTAATATTAATATACTATATGATACATAACATTAAATTATCAAAAAAAATTAATGTGCAGCTAAATTATTTAGCCGCACATTTTATTTTTCTACATCATTTTATTTTTTCTATATCATTTTTTTAAAGGGACAACAATTGTAGAATTTTTAAAGTCATAAAACATCAGCCAATGTCCCATTTCATCATTATCTTTATCCGCAATCCAAGTTACAAAACCAGTTTTGCCTCCATAAGGTTGATGCGCTTTGTTGCGGCTTCCAGGTATTCCATAAACAATATATTTCATCTTTCCTTTTGAGTCACATTTATATCCTAGCATAAAAGATTTGTAGTTTCTAATGTATGGGAAGTAACAAATCATAGGATAATAGGCTATTGTATATTTATTATAGTCACTTGAATCATACATATTCTCCAAGTTATGAACGGGTACCTTATACCATGTGCACCATTTAATTTCCTTGGTAAAATCAGGTACTTCTTCAAAATCTTGTGCTACTTTCTTGAAGAAATTTCCCATAGCGCCTTTAGGATATTCGCCTTTAACATAGTTATTTTCCTTATCATTACACTTATCTTTTTTATCTTCTTTATGTTTTCTATCTACATCTCTATTAAAATTAGAAACATCCTCTTGTTTGTTAATCTCTATCTCTTCATCTACAGTTCCCGTTACTTTAGCGTTTTCACCCGCAAGTCTTTGCTCGTCTAAAGTCTCTTGATTAGTATCAGTGTCTACTACTTCATCTTGAGTCTCCCGAATTTCTAAAGGCACAACATTTATAGCTTCATCTTTTTTCACCTTAATTAATTCAATGCTTTGCTCATATTCGTCAAATTCATTGATGACATCAGTCGTTCTCGCTACTTTCTTTTCCTTATTACCATCTGCTATTTTAAAGTTTTTCCAATCAATTGGTTTATCTGTTGTTGAAAACCCACTCATTATTGAAATTACATTTACATCTAGAAATTTTACAATTGCAGCTCCAATAATCTTTTCAGCAGAAATACCCGTGTCTGCTATATTCTCCATATCATATTCATGAAAAATGTCCACTCTACCGTGATCGTCTATGTTCAATTTACCAACTTTTATAATTTTGTTCACATCTTTTTTACCACATATCAAAATCATGTAATAAGGTTGTTTGTCTATTTTTAGGTTTTGTACATAGTATGAAATCTTACATTTGGCATTTTTCATTTCGAGTTTTGCATAGCCTGATGGAATTTTATCTGCGTCTAATGAATATCCTTTTTCATCTTCCTGTAATATAATAAAATACCTACTATAATTTTTTTTAGGTGTCACGATCGCTAACCTCCATATAAAACTTATTCATTATAATATATGAAGTATGTTATAAAAAATGAACACTATCTGAAAATTTATTTTGCAAACCCTATTTCATCCGAAAGCAAAGCAAACTCCTGTAGTGATAAAGTTTCTCCTCGCCTTTTTGGATCAATATTTGCTCTTTCAAAACATTTTAGTAATTCTTCTTTAGGAATTCCTATATCCTTAACAGAATTCCATAAGATTTTCCTTCTCATATTAAATGATTTTCTTACTATAGAAAAAAACAAGGCTTCATCTTTAACCTTAACTTTGGGTTCTTTTAATCTATCGAGTCTTATAACCATTGACTCTACCTTAGGCTCGGGCAAAAACGCTGTAGGTGGCACAAGTCGAAGTATTTTTGTATCGCAGTAATACTGAACAAGTATTGAAAAAGCTCCATAAGCCTTACAATTTGGCTCTGAATCTATTCTCTGCGCAACTTCCTTTTGTATCATTATAGTTAAAGATTTAAAATTATAACCACCAGTGAGTAAGTTAACAATTATTGGAGTCGTTAAATAATATGGTAGATTAGCAACTAATTTTACGGACTTTTCATCCCCAATTAATTCATTAAAATCCACTTTTAAAGCATCGTTATGTATAAGTTCAAAATTATCGAACTCCTTAAGTTCATCCTCTAAAATCGGTAAAAGTTTATCATCTAGTTCTATAGCGCAAACTCTTTTAGCCCTTCTTAAAAGAGCTCTAGTTAATGTTCCAAAGCCTGGCCCTATTTCAATAATAAAGTCTTGATCATTAACTTCTGCTCCATCTACAACATCATCCAGTACAGAATCATCTATTAAGAAATTTTGGCCTAAACCCTTTTTAAACCTAAATCCATATTTTTTGCAAGCCTCACTAATCGTCAAATCTGCCATAATTCATCTCCTTGTTTATTTTTTCTAAAGCCTCTATAAATTCTTCTTTTATGATCCCATAATTATTAAGTCTAGTTATAAATTGAGCAGAATTACCGTATCCTATACCTAATAAATTTCCTAGAGCCTCTCGTCTTTCTTTTGCACGACTATCTGCTGTTAATTTAAAAAATATCATATCTTGCACACCAAACTCTTTTCTTTTTTCTTGAACTTCAAATTTTGCAGCCAAAAGAGCTTTTAATATTGTTTCAGGTGATGCATTTTCAACACCTATATCTCCATCTTTTGTACCTTCCTTTTGCGATATGTATGCATGTTTTACGTTAGGTACTCTTTTGGAAATAATTTTTCTTATTTTTTCTCCAGCAAAATCAGGATCTGTAAATATTATAACACCTCTCCGCTTTTGAGCTTCTCTTATTTTGTTAATTACCTTTTCATTTATCCCAAACCCACTTACAGAAATCAGTTCAGCATCTACCGCTCTTTTTATTGCTGTAATGTCATCTCTTCCTTCAACTACTATCACTTCTTTAATCATATGTTATCCTCCTAATTGGCTAATTGACCTATAAAAAATGCTATTTATCATCTTCATTTCTATACTAAACTAAGTCATTTCCTATTATTATATAATAATTAAATCATCTCCTGCGGAGCTGAAATGTCGTTAAAAACAAAGGCACACCTTAGTGTTTTTTTTATTACCTTATCTATAATACCATTTTACTCATTAATAGTGAACTATAAAACAAAAAAAAGGAGCTTATGCTCCTATTTAAGAATGTATATATCTACGCTTCTTGCTCCCCAATTCCAACTTTCGCCACTAGAATTGTAATATAAATCTATCTTGTTACCCTTTATAGCTCCACCTACATCTTCTGCAATCCCATATCCGTATCCCTCTATCCAAAGCTTAGTTCCAAGAGGAATAACCCTAGGATCAACAGCTACAGTGCTATACCCATTAGGATTTCTTTTTGCCGTTTTCCCAGTGGACGTTATTCCAAAGGCAGGGTCACCTGGGCCTTTCCCAGTACAATTAATATCAGCAGTATATGCTGTTGCCCTAACCTTAAGTTTTTTAGTATAACTAATATCCCCTCCACGTGATGATGAAAATACACTGGTTGTACCTAATGCAATTATTTCTTTTACAGGCTCAGAATTAGTTTTTTCACTAACTAAGTTTCTAGATACCTCTTTGCCATTTTCATAAACAACAGTTGAAGTTATAATCTTCTCCCCTGCTTTTCCTTTTTGGATGACTTTTTTTACACCCTTATTTAAATTATTACTGTTTTTAATTTCGGTTGCAAAGTCTATTACTTTAGTTTCCTTAATATTTTCAGTTTTCACTCTTGTTATATTAACTGAAAGATCTGATTTTAGTGAATCACTTCTTGATGGTGTAATCTTGTCATTATCGCCTAAAACAATTTTCTCTGCCTTTAGCATATCCTCTACAGTGCTTTCAGCAGTTTGAATATTAAGTTCTTTCCCATCAACATTTACTTTAACGTTCACAGCTTTTTTTATATATATTTTATCTCCGTCTTTTACTTTACTGTCTAAACTCACCGTTATTTGATCTTTGGACCCCAGCGCTATATTATTTGTTTTTAGTATTTGAGTAACATCACTTTTTAAAGTTGTAACTTCTATAGATTTACCATCAACAATCACAGATATAACTTTTTTCATATTAAATACAGTCATTGTAATGCATGTAATTACCAGCATTACTACAAAAATCGTCTTGGGTCCATTTGAAAAATAATTCTTTAAATTCTCTTTAACATTTTTCATCGTAAAGATTCCCTCCCTTAGTCAAGAATACTTGGGTATTATACCTTGAAGCAATAAATATGTCAAATGATGAGCTCCTTACTCTTAAATTTGACCGCTAATGCATCATTATGCATGCAACTATAATATTATAGTTGAAAATATAAATAACCAACCCAGTTTTGAGGGTAAACTAGTAAAAATAACTTTTACCATTAAAATTATATGATATGCATATAGTTTTAATTACCAATACTTTTGTGTAAATCTTTTCATAAATTGGATTAATATACATATTACACTATTTGTTAATTTTTAGCAATTGTTTTATGTTAAAAATAGTTGAATCTTCAATTTCCTCTATATTTTTGCCCTTAATTTCTGCTATTTTCTCTATTATATATTTAATATAATCAGACTCATTTCTTTTCCCTCTATTGGGCACTGGCGCCATATATGGACAGTCAGTTTCTACAAGTATCCTTTCCATTGGTACTTCTTTTGCAACGTCAACTATTTTTTTCGAATTTTTAAATGTTATGACTCCGGTAAATCCTATAAAATAACCAAGCTTTAAGCATTCCCTGGCAAATTCAACACTTCCTGAGAAACAATGAATTGTGCCTATCACCTCTGGAAATTCTTTTAATATATCCAAAGTATCCATATGAGCATCCCTATCATGAATAACTACAGGTAATTTAAGTTCACGTGCAAGCTCCATTTGACGCCTAAATGCGCCCTTTTGAATTTCTCTATCTGGATTTTCGTCATGGTAATAATCCAGCCCTATTTCACCTATAGCTTTAACCTTTGAAAAACGCGCTAAACTACGTAATTCTATGATAGTTTCATCATTAACTACATCTGCATATTCAGGATGTACACCTACCGCAGCATATATAAAACTGTATTTTTCTGATAATTCTACTGACATCCTAGCCCCGTCCATTGACGAACCGCAGTTTAATACCCCTATTACCCCTTTATCATTTAAACCCATAATTACATTTTCTCTATCCTCATTAAAAGCCTCATCGTCATAATGCGCATGTGAATCAAATATCATAATAAATACTGCATTAAACTTAACCTTACTTAAAGTTTAATTACAGCTCTCACCATCCCTTCTAATTTAAATTAGTTTTCAATTAATCACGAGTATTTATTTGACATTATACTCGTGTTCTTAATTTATGTACAATTTTATATAATTTATAACATAATTTAAATAAGTAAAAGCCGCTTTCCTTCGAAAGTGACTTTTACTTATTAATAAATAATGAACTAAAGCGAACCAAGAATTGGTGATAACACCCCCATAATCGCTCCAAGGATTGCCCCAAGCCAAGTTATAGCCTTAAGCTCCTTACTAGCAATTTCCATTATAATTTCTTCTGAAAAAGCTACATCAAATTCATTTATTTTTTCTTCGACTATTTTTGCAATATCTAATACTTCAATAACACCCTCAGCCTTATTTTCTATGAATTTGTTATACAAATCGCGAACTACATTTGATACAGATTCAGCTACTTTATTACCCTGAGATCCAACCATTGATTTCATCTCAATTCGCAGCACGCGACTAATCATTATAGCTACTATTTGTGTTATTTTTATTAATGCAGTGTCACTTTTTGCCATAACTTCTATCCTACTTCTTATACTCTCTTCTATAAAACTTTTATAATCTACTCCTAAACTCTCAAGTAACTCCTCAATTGAGGAATAATTATTAAACTTACCCTCAAGAGCTTCTAAAGTATCTCTAATAAGTTTTTCATCTACAATCTTTGTTGTGAATAATTTTATTAAAGGTTCAATTGCATTATCAATAGCTTCTTTAGGTAGCTCTGAAAGCACACCCGCTATTGAATTTTTAAGTATTTTGTCTATAATATCATTAATTATTAAAGCTATGTCATTATGATTTTTAGGTTCATCTAAAAATTCATCTAATCCAGTTGCAACCTTTTCATAAATAGTATCCGTATTCATAAACATTGCTACCATAGGGCTTAACTTTGTGCTTATAGTTTCGTCTACAATTTCTCTTAATTTATTCGAGTTTTTTTCCTCTTTTAACATTTTTTTTATTTCCATAGCTATTTCATATCTTTTGCCATAAATATATACTTTCAGATTGTTAATTATCTCGCTTGGAACTACTTGTTCAAAATTCTTATCTAATCCCATTAGTTTAGCTAGCTTATCTTTTAATATTTTTTGAACTGTATTGTAGAAATTATCCGAATCCTTATACTCAATTACCATGTTTAACACTTTATCTTTTATTGAGTTATATAATTCACTTTTACAAATAATTTCTGGTTTAACTTTTAATTCTGCTATTATTTGTGTGGAAATATATTTAGCAATCTTGCCTGAACCCTCTTTTTCATTTAAATAACCTACAAGGGCTTTAGAAATATTATCATTTATGCTGCCCGTAAAACTTTGGTATTCATTCCCAAGCAATGATTTTAACTCTGTTCCCACTGTAACCTCACTATTCTTTATAGTAACTACCTTACTTTGTACCCATGAATCTAATTGTTGATTCATGTTTTCACTACATAAAGACTTAATAATTGTTTCCTTTGTCAAAAGATGTTGACCTATAGAATCCCCTACACTTTTAGCTATTCTAGTCTTCTCCTTTGGTATAAGTCCTGGAGTAAATGGCACTTTAACGTTAAATAGTCTTATCTCGCTGCGTGGTCTAAACAACATTTTTATAGCTAACCAATTGGTTATGTACCCGATAATAGCTCCAACTAAGGAACCTATAATAAATTTCATATTTTTCCTCCTAGCATGGACATTTTCTACATCCATAAGAGTTTCATACTTATGGATGCAATTAGTGTCTTTAAAAATCATTTTATCTTACTGTACTTCCTGTAGGTAGTTCTCCCGGCAGTGATATTGCAAATAACTTGCTATCATCCTCATTTGCCGCTGCAATTATCATTCCTTGTGATAATTCCCCCCTTAGTGTAACAGCCTTTAAATTGGCTACTAGCACTACATACTTACCAATTAGTTCTTCTGGTTTGTAATTTTGAGCAATTCCTGAAATTACTTGTCTTATTTCTCCACCTAAATCTACTTTTAACTTAAGTAATTTTTTAGATTTCTTCATTGCTACGCACTCTAATACTTTAACAACCCTCATATCTATCTTATCAAAATCTTCTATGGTAATTTCCTTTTTAATTGGCTCCATAGTAGGCTTTTGTGCTAATTTCCTTTGCGATTCTACAAGTGCATCAAGCTCTTCTATTTTAGCTTCCACATCTATTCTTGGAAACATTACCTCTCCTTTATTAACCTTTACTCCGGATATTGTTCCATCAAATGATTTCAGACTATCCCAAGTTGTATTGCTGGCATTTATTTGAGTATTTATTTTATTACTTGTTGTTGGCAAAAATGCTGATATTAGTACTGATGTCATTCTTAGTGATTCCAATAAATTGTAGAGCACCGTGCCAAGTCTTCCCTTTTGCGCTTCATCTTTTCCAAGTATCCATGGAGTTGTTTCGTCTATATATTTATTTGTTCGTCTAATTAGAGTCCAAACATGGTCTAGTGCCTCAGATATTTTAAGGTCTTCTATAGCTTTTTCAACTAAAGCAGGCACGCCAAGTGCAAGCATTATAAGTTCATTATCAACGGCCTCTTTCTGCAAAGGCACCGGAGTAACTCCGTCAAAATATTTCTCTACCATTGTTACAGTTCTTGATAGTAAGTTCCCTAAATCATTAGCTAAATCTGAATTTGTTTTCTTTATAAATATTTCACTAGTAAATATTCCATCATTACCGAATGGTATTTCATGAAGCAAGTAATATCTTACTGCATCAACTCCAAAGTGATCAACCAGCGTTACTGGATCTACTACGTTTCCTCTAGATTTAGCCATTCTTACTCCCCCATCCACAAGAAGCCAGCCATGTCCGAATACTTGTTTTGGAAGAGGCAAATCTAATGCCATAAGCATTATTGGCCAATAAATCGTATGAAATCTCAATATATCTTTACCAATTAGGTGTACATCCGCTGGCCAGTATTTTTTATAAAGGGAAGTATCGTCGCTATTATATCCAAGCGCCGTTATATAGTTAGATAATGCATCTACCCATACATATATAACGTGCCCTGGATCAAATTCAACAGGAATTCCCCAATCAAAAGTTGTACGTGAAACACATAAATCTTGAAGGCCAGGTCTTAAAAAATTATTTAGCATTTCATTTTTTCTTGATTCTGGCTGAATAAAATCAGGATGAGTTTCAATGTATTCTATAAGTTTATCTGCATATTTTGACATTTTAAAGAAATATGCCTCTTCTTTAGCTTTTTCTACAGGCCTTGAGCAATCAGGACATTTCCCGTCTACTGCTTGAGTTTCTGTCCAAAATGATTCACATGGAGTACAATATAATCCTTCATATGAGCTTTTATATATATCCCCTTGATCGTACAACTGTTTAAATAGTTTTTGAACTGATTTTTTATGGTATTCATCTGTTGTTCTTATAAATTTATCATAACTTATGTCCATCATTTTCCATAGTTCTTGTATGCCTGCTACTACTTTGTCTACATACTGTTTTGGAGTAACTCCTTTCTCCTGTGCTATTCTTTGAATTTTTTGACCATGCTCATCTGTACCTGTTAAAAACATAACATCATAACCTGTAAGCCTCTTAAACCTAGCAATAGCATCAGCAGCTACCGTTGTATATGTATTACCAATATGTAGATTTGCTGACGGATAATAAATTGGTGTAGTAATATAAAAAGTTTTTTTGTTCATATTTCTCTCCTGCCTCTCTCAAATATATTATTTATAATCTTCAGATTTTATTTCCCAGAAAATAAAAAAAGTCTCTAAACAGAAATATTATTCTGTTTAGAGACGTATTTAACGTTTTACCACTCTAATTTATCCCTACATCACTATAAAGATCTCAATGGGTGACCATCATCACCTGACAATATAACGGTTGCGTCCGTATTATCCTAATAATAAAATTTAAAAGTATATTTTTATAATAAGCCTTTAAATTTCCACTCAAATAATCTGCTTAAAGACCATGTTCATAAGTCAACCTGCTACTGATTTTCACCACTGTCAGCTCTCTGTTAACAATTAGGCTTATTACTCTTCTCATCATTGCATTTATCACATAATAATTATATTGCAAATAAATTGCTATGTCAATATTTTTAATCAAAACCCCTAAAATTATACTTATATTTTCATTGTTTTATATTTAAAAGAAAAATTTGGCCAAATTAACTGCCATTATAACCGCTGTAATATCAGCAAGCACTGCCGCCACTAATGTATGCCTAATATTTTTTATACCAACTGCACCAAAGTATACTGTAAGTGTATAAAAAATTGTTTCTGTTGATCCCATTATTATGGATGCTACCCTTCCTATATAACTATCTGGCCCATATTGTTTTATTATGTCAGTGAACACTCCTAATGCTCCACTTCCCGATAGAGGTTTTATTAAAACTAAAGGAACCACTTCAGGTGGCAGTCCGATGAACTTAACTACTGGAGTTACTAAATAAATAAAAAAATCTAATGCTCCAGAAGCTCGAAGCACATTTACGGCCACAATCATGGCTAAAAGATACGGGAATATTTTTAGACAAATGGTTATGCCCTCTTTTGCCCCCTCAACAAAACATTCGTATACTTTTACTTTCTTAATAACCCCATATGTTACTACTAGAGCAATAATAATTGGGATTATACCCTTTAAAATATATGATACTAAGTTACCTACAATCACCATATTACACCTCCACCGCCTTTAACTTTAAGTTTCAATATATATTCTATTTAAAAATATCTTTGTAGTATCTTACAATAAAATACACCTAATACTGCAGCAGTACCTGTTGCAATTATAGCCGGCAGGATAATAATAGCTGGATTCTGAGAATTATAAGCTGCTCTTATTGATATTACCGTTGTTGGTAAAAACTGAATACAAGCAGCATTTAATACCAAAAACAAAGCCATATCATTACTAGCTGTATCCTTTTCCCTAGTAATTTTATGCATTTCTTCCATAGCCTTTATACCAAAAGGGGTTGCTGCATTTGATAATCCCACCATATTAGCCGTTATATTCATAGTAATGCTAGACATCGCCTTTGGACTTTTTCTAGCTTCTTTAAACACGATTTTTAGAATTGGTCCAAGTAGATTGGCTAATTTGTCAGTTAGTCCACTTTTCTCTGCAATTTTCATAATTCCACACCACAAACACATCATTCCAACAAGCCCTATGACAAGTTCCACAGCGCCCGTTGTTGATGAAACAACTGCTTTTGAGACAATTTCCACCTTCCCCGTAACCATCCCAACAATTATGCCTACTGATAAAATTAAAAACCAAATAATATTTATCATATATTTCCTCCTAATATTTAAGTTAATTTATCATCGCTTGCTAAATATATATGTATCACTTCTCAAAAACTTGCATATATTAATATTTTATTAGCTTATTGCCTATAAAAAAAATACTTTTTGTGTTACTATTTTCTTGTTCAATATATTGTAACCATAAAAAGAGGGAGTTAATATATGTTTAGTACAGCTTTATTAAATTCAAACACATTTACACTATTTTATTATTTTATTATCTATTCTTTTATGGGATGGTGCCTTGAGACAGTTTACGCAACAATAAACAAAAAAGAATTTGTTAATCGAGGTTTTCTAAATGGACCATTTTGCCCTATTTATGGATTTGGTTGTTTGTCTATAATTGTTATATTAAAACCTATTGAAGCTAATTATATTTATCTTTTTTTTGGTTCAATATTTTTAACGTCCCTTATCGAGTATGTGACCGGCTACATTTTAGAAACTGCCTTTAATAGTACTTGGTGGGATTACAGTGATGAGCCGTACAATCTTAAAGGGAGAATATGTTTATATTTCTCTATAATATGGGGGTTTATTTCAATATTAATTTTAAAGGTAATTCATCCTTATATCATACATATAGTAAGTATAATCCCACCTAAACTAGGTATAATACTTTTTTATACTATGCTTTTATGTTTATTAATCGATTTTATACTTACTGTAAATACTGTTTTAAAATTAGAATTGCTTTTACATCAATTTAATACAGCATATTTGGAATTAACTGAGAAAGTTTCAGGGTTTAAATTGAACTTAGGAAATACTAAAAATATAACAGAATTAAAATTTAAATTAGAGCAGTTAATAGAAAGTGCTGAAGTTAAGATGAGTAAGAAAAAATCTGACATTGAAAACATCATTAAAGAGCTCAAATCAAGATATGATTATTTATTTACTAAAAAATATCCTGACTACTCAAGGATTATAAAAGCCTTTCCTGATTTAAAGTTTAAAGGTTTGGATATCATACTAAAAGACGTTAAAAATAAACTTTCCATCAATAAGAAAAATTAGCATTAATGTTTAAGTAATTAAGAAACTAATTTCCACTTGTAACTTTGAATCACTAATGTTAGGATTTATATATTCCTTAAATATAACCTTTTAGAGCCCTATTTTTCAGGATGAATTAAGTATATTTATAAAAAACAAAAGTTAAAGGAGATTAAATGATGAAAGAAGAAAGCTTAAAACAAGCACAAAAGGGCATTGATGATGCGCTAGACTCTATAGACGTTTTAGAGGAAACTATGAAGCTTAGTCCTCTTCCAAAAGATATATTAAAAGAAAATTTTGATAGCCTTTCCAAAAAAGTTGAAGAAATTGAAGAACTATTAAAAAACGAAGGAATCTTATAGTAATAATTTATAATTTACATTGTTTTAAATTTCTATTTCTATATATATAAATAAAATAGGCACATGAGTTTTTTAAACTCATGTGCCTATTTTATTTATACAATCTTAATAATTAACTTCTTCTAAAAATAAACCTTTGGCTGGTGCAATATGTCCTGCATACTTTCTTTCTTTTCTATCTAAAATATCACTAATTTCATTTGCATCTCTTTCACCAAGTCCTACTTCAACAAGTGTTCCAACTAGTAATCTCACCATATTTTTCATAAATCCATTTCCTTGAACACTGATTTCAATATTTCCATCCTCATTTTCAATATTTATTGTATAAATAGTTCTTATAGTAGATTTTTTCTTAGTTTTAAGTGTTGTAAAACTTTGAAAATCATGTTCTCCTATTAAGAATTCAGATGCTTTTCTCATCTTATCTATATTCAGTGGTAATGCTACATGGTAATCATATTTTCTTGTAAATACATCATGTACCTTATTGTTGCAAATATTATATACATATTTTTTAGCCTTAGCATTGTATCTAGCATGAAAATTAAGATCCATTTCTTCAACTGATTTAACTACAATATCTTCTGGTAAGTATTCATAACAATAACTACGCATTTTATGCACAGGCAAAGTACAGTCTGTTCTAAAATTCGCCACTTGATTTGATGCATGCACTCCTGCATCTGTTCTTCCTGAAGCAGTGATTTCAATATTTTCTTGAGCCATCTTGCTTAAAACAGCTTCTATTTTGTGCTGAATTGTATTGTCACTGTCTCCAAGTCTTTGCCATCCTTTATACCTAGTACCATCATATTCTATTATAATTTTAATATTTCTCATATATTATTTATCCTACTTTCTATTCTAGAGTTTAATCTAATACTTTACTTTTAATATTTTTACTGTATTTATATTATATACATATATCCTAATTATTAAAACATGCCATATAAAATAAATTTGAGCTTAGACAATACCGAATTTAATTTCACTATAGGATACCTTGTGGTTGTTTTTAAAATAATCCTATGCTTTACGGTTGTCCATTTAGATATTTTCCAAGTCGTTTTTAAATCATTTGCTGTTTTTCTTATAGCTTTTCTTTCGCGCGCATTCCCATCATAATAAACTACAAAATCAAATTCTGCATTTTCACTCTCAAATTCAGAGTCAAATTTTTTAATAATGCTATTAGGTGAGAGTAGGAGCCTTCCCGCTTTTAGCTCTAAGTTAAATGTAATTCCTTTTTTATTGCTTGAGCATAAATATGACTTATAAATTAGTTCACTACAAAACAAAGCATTATCTGTCATAATATCAAAATTATAATCATATACCTTTCCTAAATACTCAAAAGCTGTAAACAATGCCTTTAATTTATCTTCTTTAGAAAGTCTAGGACGGAGTGCAGAAAAACAATCAACTTTTGCAATAGCATCTAGAGGGTTTATTACAACTCCAGAGGCAATAACTTCAATAATGTATTCGCTGCTTGGCTTGCTTTGCAAACGCTCATATACTTTAGGGTAAACTTTTTTTATGTGCTCTGACACTGACAAACAATCATCCAAAACAATATCGTTAAAATACTTGTCTACGTTTTCTAAACCACCTATATAAATACCAGTATGAGTCCAAAAACCTGGTAAGCCTATATTGGTTAGCTGATAATTATTTCTTTTTAGAAGTACATCACCTGGTAACAATTCTGCCTTAATAATATTTATATCTTCGCTGCTTACATATTTCTCTTTTCTACTAGAATAATCAACTCCAGTAATACTTACAGCAACCCACTTTTGGAATGGGAACCAAAAGTCAAAAGCATTTTTACCAAAAAAACCAACCATATTATTTTTAACAATATTTCTATGATTTTTAACAAGCTTTATAACATTCAAGTAATTATAGCTTGCATAAGCTAATAATTCTTTTTCTCCCTCTACCCTATGGTCTTGATGACCTTCATAATAATTAAGCATAGAATTAAAGTAGTGCTTATTCCTAAACAAAGATATCATACAAGAAATTTCTGTAATTTCTTGTGTTATATAATAATATTGTTTTTTATTAATATTATATTCAGGCCTAGCCTCGTTTAACATCGACTCCAAATACCTATTTTTGTCTATAATGTTGGCTAGCAATACTGCATTTTTACGTATCGCTATTGTTGAAGCATAAGTTAATAAAACGTTTTTATATCTAGCATGTGTATCAGTTGTAGATTTCAATATAATTTTATTTTTATACTTTTGTCTAATTTCTTTTAATTCTTTATAACATCCTACATAACTTACCCAACTGTGTAATATAATTTGTTTATCAATTAATGACATCTTCTGAACATCAGAACAAAACAAATTTTCGTTTCCCTTAATCTCATTCATCACATGTTCTAATTCTTTTATAAGTTCCAAGGATTGGTCTATTTCCTCATTAACTATTTTTTGAACTAAACCCATATATCTATCCCCAATTTGTTTTCATTTTTAAATTTTACTTAAAATATGATTTACCCCTTAAATCATGCTTAACGATTCAGCTTTATTATACCATAGAACTTACTACTTCATTAATAATATAAATTATAAAATTAAAATATTCCTGTTTTATTCATAAATCAATGATATTAATAAAAATTATTTTATTTTTTACTGTTTTTCACTGTTTTTTTATGTTGATTTATATGTATACTATTATCATAAGATAAAATGAATTTTTTGGAGGCTTTTATGTTTTCTAGTGAACTATTTTTACGTTTTTTTAATTTACTATTTTTTATTAATATTATTTTTGCTATTGTAGTTGTTTTTATCGAACGAAAAAACCCAGCAAATACTTGGACATGGCTTATGGTATTGCTGTTTTTACCTAGTGTAGGGTTTATTGTATATCTGTTTTTCGGTCAAAATTTGAAAAGAACAAAAATGTTCAAACTAAAAAAGGAAGAAAAAGAAAACCTATCTTCTATTGTCAGTAAACAAACAGAATTTTTAGATAACGAAAGTTTAACTAAAACTAATCCTTTTTTAAGTAAATATTCCGACATAATGAAACTTAATCTTTGTAGTGACAACTCTTTTTATACCAATAATAATAAGATTACTATATTTACTGATGGAAAAGCAAAGTTTGATCAACTTAAAGAAAGTCTTAATAGCGCGCAGACATACATTCATATGGAGTATTATATATTCCAAAATGATATTTTAGGAAAAGAAATTCTTGATATACTATGTAAAAAAGCCAACGAAGGAGTAGAGGTAAAATTACTATATGACGGAATGGGTTGCCTTAAGGTTCCTAAATCTTTTTTTGCACCTTTAATTAAGGCCGGTGGAAAAGCTTTTTGTTTCTTCCCACCTTTTCTTCCTTATATAAACCTCAGATTAAACTTTAGAAACCATCGCAAGATATGTACTGTTGATGGTAAATATGCTTTCATAGGTGGTTTTAATATCGGGGATGAATATCTAGGACATTCTAAAAAATTCGGTTTTTGGCGAGATACTCATTTATTTATAGAAGGCGATGCAATTGATGCATTAGAACTTCATTTCTTAATGGATTGGAGATTTGCCTCAAAAGAAGATTCAAATTTTGACGATAAATATTTCCCCCACAGACCACACATTGGAAAATCAGGTCTTCAAATAGTTTCGAGTGGTCCTGATTCTACCTTTAACTCTATTAAAAATGGGTATTTAAAAATGATTAGCAAAGCTGAAAACACTATTTATATAGAAACGCCTTATTTTATTCCAGACGATAGCATACTCGAGGCACTAAAAATAGCTTCTCTCTCAGGCGTCGATGTACGCATACTTATACCAAGTAAACCAGATCATCCTTTCGTATATTGGGCTTCTACATCCTATATGGGCGAACTTCTGGCATCGGGCGTAAAATGTTATACCTACACTAAAGGTTTCCTTCATAGTAAATTTCTTTCTATTGATGGATCTATAAGCTCTGTAGGTACAGCCAACCTAGATATTAGAAGTTTTACTTTAAACTTTGAAATCAATGCTTTTATATATGATAAAGAAATAACTTCTGACCTAGACAACTTTTTTATGAATGATTTAACATTTTGTAATGAATTAACTATTGAGGATTACACTAATAGAAACTTTATAGTTAAATTCAAGGAATCTATTTCGAGATTACTTTCCCCTATACTCTAATTCTATAAATATGTTGGCAGAATATATTCTCACATCTTTTTATAAAATCTAGTTAAATCAGCTCCTGCTGAGCTAAATATCGTTAAAATACACTAAGAGCGGCACTTATCTTTTCGCCACTCTATAGTGTATTTTTTTGGACCGAGTTTTTACTACTTTGTCTTTAATATAGGTATACTAAATGAAAAATCACTTCCTTTTCCTATTTCACTCTCAACCCATATTTTTCCACCATGTTGTTCAATAATATACTTACATATAGATAATCCAAGTCCTGTACCACTAGGTTTGCTAGTGAGATTATCTCCAACTTGACTAAATTTTTCAAATATATACTTTTTATCTTCTTCTCTAATACCTATCCCCGTATCACTTATGGTTACTATAATATTATCCCGGGCAACTCTTGCACTGCATACTATACATCCCTCTTGCGTAAATTTTATAGCATTAGAAATAAGGTTAATTATTACTTGCATTAATTTATCCTTATCTGCCATAATTATAGGAAGCGGTTCCCTTATGCTCTGAACAACCTGAATTAATTTACCTTTAATAATTGGGTCAGTTAATGTTATTACGTGATTTATAATCTCTTCCATGGCAACTTCCATCATATTTAAATGAACTTTACGTGCCTGAATTCTTGATATATCTAATAAATCATTTATAAGGAAGGATAATCTCTCGCCCTCAGATAAAATTATATTTATATTTCTTTTTATTTTTTCTACCTCACTTTTATTTTTTTCACTTTTAATATCTATCATATTTACTATTGATTTTTCAAATTTTCGTTTTACCATTTCTGCAAATCCAATAATTGAAGTTAATGGTGTACGAAGCTCATGCGATACCGTTGATAAAAAATCTGTTTTAACCATATCCGCATCTCTTAATTTTTTTAGTATCATGGCATTTTCAATAGCTATGGTGACTCTACCAACAAATAACATGACACTTGATATTAAAAATTCATTATATGCTGATTTTTTATGACTAAGAATTATAACTGCCCCATATATTTTTTCATTATAGATTATTGGGACTATAAGTAGGCTTCTCATATGATATAATACTATTTGAAACTCAGTATTAATCTTTGCATATTTTGATTTGTTTAAATCCTTAATATAATAAGGCATGTTTGGCTTTATGACTTTTTTAATTAGTTCAAGATATTTATCTTGCTTAAAATAACTACTTAAATCTAGTCCTTCTCCTATGCCTTTGCAACCTACATGTTTACAATCATTATCATCTTTAAATACACTTATAGCTGTGTCATACTCTACAATTTCATATATATTTTTTAGTAATTTTTCAAAAATGTCTTCTATATTAGTTGTAGACTTAAATATATCAATTATTGCATTAGTTCTCTTATCATATTCTTTAGATTTTTTATTCATTAATGATTTAATTACTATATAAATAACTGTAATATTTATAATAATTAAGCTACCTATAAATATATAAAATTCGCTTAAAAATGTTTCTCTCATAATATACCCCTATTTAATATTTTGTATGTATATAACCTTAAGCCTTAATTTAACGACTTTTAAGAAGGAAAATCTCCTTCTGAAGTCTTTAATGAAGCTCTGCAGGAGATGATTTAATACCTTCTGCAATGAACGTACCAATTTCTTCACCTTATGTCAAGTATTATTAAATATTTATTATCATCCAAAGGGGGATCCAAAATGCGTAAGTCAGGTAAAATAATTAACATTGAAAAAAATAAGGTATACATTATAACCGAAAAAAATGAATTTGTCACCCTAGAAAAGCACACGGGCGACCCTGTAATCGGTCAATTATACGAAGGCTACGAATTTCAAAAAGTTGTAATTTGGAAATTTATGCTTACAATTGCTTTCATAATCTTACTTATATTCTCACTAAGAAAATTGTACTTGGATAATAAATATAATTATTCTGTTATAGTAGACATGAATTGTTCTATAAAGATGGAGGTAAGCGGATCAGATACGATTAAAAAGGTTGAAGGCCTTAGCGAAGGCGGTTATAAAATAATCAAGCTGGTATCCTTAAAACACAAATCTTTAGATGAAGCTTTAAAATTAATTCTAGATCAATCTATTAAGCAAGAATATTTGACTAAAGCACATGCAGAAGACGGCTTTAAAATATCTATATTTGTTACCGATAATAAAAATAATGTAAAAGTTAACATCCCAGAATTTAATAGATATGCTAAAACACATGATTTTAAGGTCTTATTAAATAACAAGCAACCATTTATTGATTGATGACTCGCGATATACTCGCAAAGGATGGTGTAAAATGAAACCCACATATAACAAAAACGAGGTAACTATTCCTAATCACTATGAAGAATGCGGTTCAAAAACCAGGTTAAACAAATTTATAAGTGAAACTGGTTTTTGCTCTAGACGTGAAGCAGATAAAATGATTGATGCAGGAAATGTCACCGTAAACGGTAAAATCCCTGAAATGGGTACCCAAGTATCCACAAGCGACTGCATTAAAATAAATGGCAAACCACTAAAAATAAAAGAAGATTTAGTTTATCTAGTGTTAAATAAACCTATTGGTATAACATGCACCACTGAACATAAAGTTAATGGCAATATTGTAGATTTTATAAATTTTCCGAGGAGAATTTTCCCTATAGGACGTCTTGATAAAGCATCTCAAGGTCTTATATTTTTAACTAATGATGGAGACATTGTAAATAAAATTCTACGTTCTGGGAATAACCATGAAAAAGAATATATTGTCACTGTAAATAAGCCTATATCACCTAATTTTATAAAAAATATGTCAAATGGCATCCCTGTACTTAAAACTATAACTAAAAAATGTTTTGTAAAAAAAGAAAGCAAATATGTTTTTAAAATAATTTTGACGCAAGGTCTTAATCGTCAAATACGAAGAATGTGTGAGTATTTAGGATATAACGTTATTAAACTAGAGAGACTTAGGATCATGAATGTTTCTATGGGAAATCTACATATCGGAAAATGGAGATATTTATCACAAAAAGAACTAACAGGTATTAACAATTTAATAGCTAGTTCTGTTAAAACTGAAAATGCTTCAAAATAAAAGAGTTTAATATTTTATTTCTATTAAATTCTCGCATTTTTGATCAAAACACACTTGAAAAACACACAAATTTGTGTGTTTTTTGATTTATTTAAGGGTTATCCACATTATTCACACAGTTTTTGTGGGTAACTTGTTACTCTTAGTTAATAATAACTATTTAACTTACCATATAGTCTATATTCTTAAATTATTCTTAGTTATACGAAAAAATTCTTTTAATTATGTTATATTTTAACAAATATAAATTTTATTCGATTTACTTCATATTTTTAAAGAACCTAATAAAACGTTGATATAACTACATCTATAGTTTTTTCAAAACTTTTTTATAAATGAATTATTAGAATTATTTATATTATCTAAACACTTTATTTAGACTCACAGATTGTACACAATAAAATTTACTAATCCACAGTATGCTTGAATATATGTATAATGTTGTAAATTATTATAGATTATTTAAGACTTATCCACAGTATCCACAGAGTTTTTGTGCATAACTTGTGGAATTGATTATAATAATTAGTTCTTAATTACATTTATATCTATTTTGTATATTTATTATGTAATTAATTGTATTTTAAATAAGATTTTTCAAGTTTTCTCTAATGAGTTATGCACATTATCCACAGTTTTGTTGATAACATGTGAATAACTATTATTCATTTTTCTACAATTTTAGCTATGCATATATATTTCTCCTCAATGTAATTAAATTTCTTGATTACATTGAGGAGAAATGATATATTAAAAAGAAAAGTAAGTTTTTCATAATTTTAATTGAAAAGAGGTTATTGGCTTGAGAATTGGAATGGGATACGATGTTCATAAATTAGTTAAGGGCAGAAGTTTAATACTTGGTGGTGTAAATGTTCCCAGTGCGACAGGACTGCTAGGTCATTCAGATGCAGATGTTCTAGTTCACGCTATTATTGACGCTTTGCTAGGTGCCGCAGCTCTTGGTGACATTGGTAAGCATTTTCCTGATACCGACGATAAATATAAAAATGTCTCTAGCATTGCCCTGCTTAAGCATGTTGGTCTGTTAATAAAAGATAAAAATTATATAATTGAAAATATCGACGCCACAATAATCGCACAAATGCCTAAGATGGCACCACATATTTCCTTTATGGTAAAAAACATTGCATCTGCACTATATTTACCTATAGATAAAGTTAATGTTAAAGCTACTACAGAGGAAGGCCTCGGTTTTACAGGGCGGGGCGAAGGAATTTCTTCTAATGCAATATGTCTTCTAACATAGAATATTATACTTTTACATAAATATATAGTTTTAAGGCCACTTCTTATAAAAGGAGTGGCCTTAAAACTATTGTGCACTAGCATGACCTTGCTACTATAAAATATCAAAGCTTACTATTTAAAATCATTATAGAATTTACAATATTATCAAAAATAACTTTCTATATGTAAATTCTAAAATCCTCTTTTCCAAATTTCATAATCTGCATAATCAATAAGCATTGCTGACGAAAAATGCGAGCCTTGCCCATATTCAATTCCTAACTCTATTAGTTTTTTCTTTTCTCCCAGAGTACGTATTCCCTCCGCTACAATTTTCATGCCGGTTTTAATAGCCATATTTACCATGTTCTCTACCATTAATGCTTTTATTTCATCTTTATCTACATCTCTAACTATTTCCTGAGAAATTTTTATATAATGTGGTTTCATCTTTATTAATTCAACCATATTAGAGTTACCTTCCCCGAAGTTATCCATAGCTAACTTAAATTTTAATTCATCTGCAAAATTTCGCCAAAATGCACTTCTTGGTATACGTTGAGTAATTTCTAAAACTAAGTTCGTCCCCTGCAATTTCTTTATTACCTTTTTAATAGTATGCCTAGTTGTATCCGATTGAAGTTTAAAAAATAATCCTTCTTCAATAAATGGTGTTAGTTTATCCAAATAATTATTTAATTTATCACAAGCTAGCATAGTAAGATTTTCTAAATCTCCTGTAAGTCTAGCTTTTTCAAACATTTCATAAGGAAAAAATTCTAATCTTGAATCCCTAACTAGTATTTCTAATGACTTAACCTTGCCACTATTTAAATTAATAATAGGCTCAACCGTAAGCTCTATAGATTTATTTTTTATTATACCAGAAATATGGTATGCCTTTTCATCAATCTTATATGTTGAATCGTTGTCTAGGTAGTCACCTTCGCACGTTTCGTCTAAAAACCATTTAACGCTAGTGCTTGAGGATAGACTAGGATTGTACAGCCCTATAAGCTCATGTTTTAAAACCGCTCTTAAGTTATACATTGCATATATCATTGCGGCCATCCGTTTATCTTCATCCTTTGTTTTACGAATGAAATTAAGTCCTGCAGAAACCCCCGCTAAATAAAAAGATGGCTCATATAGTTTATTCCTAGCATCCGACAGCAGAAAATCTATACCATGTCGTAATTCCGGGATTATATCTCTAAGTATACTAGCCCCATCTCCATCTGGTATATCAACATACTTAACATTTTTTGATAATTCATCACATAGACTAACCCAAAACTTTCTTTGTTTATTATTATTAAACTTTAGATAATCCATTAAAGAATGTAATTCTAAATACCTTGTATCATAAAAAATATTACTATGAACTTGGTAACTTCCAAAATCTATAATAGATGGTTTCTTAACAGAAACAATTATATTACCTCCATGGAAATCACCATGTATACATGAATCTAAATATTTTACTTGAGTTCCATTCCAAACCTCTTCATCTGTAAAAAAATTGTAAGGATTAGGAAAGAATTTGTCTACTCCATCAATAACTAACCACTTTTTATCTTCATCAATGGTTAGGTTTTCAAAAGCTTTAATAAGTTTTTCATCCATAAACCTATAACCTAAAGAGCTTTTCATTATATCAATAGGTGATTTAATTTTAGATGTATGTGGTTTATTCCAAGTATATAAAAATTTAGCTACTTGTTCACTTGTTTGTTTAACTAATGCTAATTCATTTTCTAGTGAATATTTTAGAGTTTTAATTCCCATTACATTATCTCCACCTAATTCATAAAGTACTCCAAACCTCTTTAAATTATTTTTACCTTGTATTTCAACCTCATCAATAATGCTGGGAATATAACCTTCAATAGAATTCTCTCTAGATTGTAAAAACGCTTTATTATGTAATCCACTTTCATTAATTTCTTGTATTTTTAAAACTCCTAATTTACGTGATTCGCCAAACTCTACAGTATAGACTGCTGCGCCAGATTCTCCATCATTTAATTCATTTATTATTTCTATAGGTTGATTCTCTTTTGCAAAATTATCTAAAATCATTGTTTTTTCTTGCTGGCTTAGCATATTTTACCTCCTACACAAATTATTACGATTATTGCTGATAATTATAATATAAAAAATATTTTATGTTTATAAGTAAAATATAGTTTATCATTATTAGATTATACTACAAATTTGTTATTTTACTATGAACATAAAAAATCATACAAGCTTTATTAATTATAAAGCTTGTATGATTAAATATTTTTCTAAGTAAACCTTATTTTTCATTTTAGATAATCTCATGTAGTGAAATATCGTTAAAATAAAGTTAACTAAATAACTTTCTAGTGCAATAATACTTATCATCTCTTTTTTCTAAATCAAACTCACTTATAGATGTAATTTTATCGTGTTGTTCTACATGAAGTACATAACCTTCTTCATTTCTATTTTCAAAAAAGACTTTTGAATAATTCATAACTTCTACTTTGTCCCCACAGAGATCATAAATTAATGCTGGTATCTTATTTAACACATGCATCTACTCCTTTAATATATATTCATTATAAATTAATAGATATTAAAGTATTTAGATGTTTATGCTTAGATTTCATTTATTTAATTTACTCTTTTGCATATTACTCTCCTAGGGTTGCCACCATAATTGCTTTTATAGTATGCATTCTATTTTCAGCTTCATCAAATACTATTGAAGCTGAGCTTTCGAATACTTCGTCTGTAACCTCAACTCCATTCATACCGAACTTTTCATATATATCTCTCCCAACTTTAGTTTTTAAGTTATGAAAAGCTGGCAAACAATGCATGAATTTAGTATTTTTATTTCCTGTCAAATCCATCATTTCTTTATTAACTTGATATGGTTTTAGTAAATTAATTCTCTCACGCCAAACTTCATCTGCTTCTCCCATTGACACCCATACATCAGTATATATAACATCAGCATCCTTTACTCCTTTGGCAACATCATCTGTAATAGTAATACTTGCTCCTGTCTCCTTAGCTACTGACTTGCATTTAGTAACTAATGAATCCTCAGGAAATAATGAACTTGGCGCAATTATCCTGAAATCCATTCCCATCTTAGCTGCACCTATCATAAGAGCATTCGCCATATTATTTCTTCCATCCCCAGCATAAACAAATTTTATTTCATTAAGTGGTTTTGTAAAATGTTCTTTAATTGTTAAAAAATCAGCAAGTATTTGAGTAGGGTGATCCTGCGTAGTTAATCCGTTCCATACTGGCACGCCAGCGTGCTCTGCTAGTTCTTCAACAACTTCTTGACCATATCCTCTGTATTCAATACCATCATACATTCTTCCAAGAACCCTTGCAGTATCTGCAATTGATTCCTTTTTACCCATTTGGCTTCCTGTTGGTCCAAGATATGTAACATGCGCTCCTTGGTCTAATGCTCCAACCTCAAATGCACACCTTGTTCTAGTTGAATCTTTTTCAAATAATAACACTATATTTTTACCTTTTAATGTTTGCCTCTCTGTACCTGCATATTTAGCTCTTTTTAAATCTCTAGCTAAGTCTAGAAAATAATTAATCTCTTTTGGTGAAAAATCCATAAGTGTCAAAAAGTTTCTGTTTCTTAAGTTAAACATAATAAATTCCCCTTTCTTATCTTTACTTATAATTTTACCACTTACTTTTAATATTTGCTAAAAATAAGTGGTAAAATTACTTATTTATTTTAAGTAGTTACATTTCCTTATTCTAAATTGTTACATCTCCTCTATCAAGAGGCATAGACATACATCTAGGACCACCTCTGCCTCTTGATAATTCACCCGATGGAATTTCGATAACTTTTACATTATTTTTATCTAATATCTCATTAGTAACATAATTTCTCTCATATGTTACTACAGTACCAGGGGATATAGCCAATGTATTTGATCCATCATTCCATTGTTCTCTTCCTGATATAACCTTATCTCCACCACCACAACGCAACAAAGTTACTTCTTTCTCTAGATATTTAGAAAGAATTTTTTCTAAACTACCTTCTTCTTGCTTAATTATTAATTCCTTATACTTATGATTATAAGTTATTGCTGTAACCCTAAGTGTTCCTTCTATTCCTGGATGAACAGTAAACTTATCATGGTCTATCATTGTGAATACAGTATCTAAATGCATAAATGCCCTAGTTTTGGGAATATCAAAAATTAAGATTGTTCTAAAACTCTCTCCTTTTTCAAATATTCTTTTAGCCATATTTATAACTGCTTCTTTATCAGTTCTTTCACTATGACCAATTGCGATAACATCTTTAGATAAAATTAATTCATCTCCACCCTCAATATTATGTACCTCATTTCTGTTATACCATAACTTAACACCTGAGTCCTTAAAGTCTGGATGATACTTAAAAATATATTTTCCAAATATAGTTTCGCGTCTTCTGGTTTTAGTTTTCATAGAGTTTAAACTTATACCATTCCCAATACATGCAAAAGGATCCCGAGTAAAATATAAATTAGGCATAGGGTCCATTATAAATGGATACTGTTCATAATATTCTTTTATTTTTATTTCCTTTTTTCTTATTCCCCCCATCACCTTATCTATCATTTCTTTGTCTGGCAATGAGTATAAATAATCTTTTAATGACGTTATTATTGCCTGCTCATTTATACCACACTCCTCTATAACTTCATTTAAAAATAATTCCTTTACCCCTACATCTTTTACTGCTTCTACTGCTAAATCTTCAAGATACAATGTTTCGACACCATTACTTTGTAGTATTTTGGCGAAATTATCATGTTCCTGCCTTGCTACCTTAAGGAAGGGAATGTCATCAAATAAAAATCTTTCTAGATATTCTGGTATAAGATTCTCAATTTCCTCTCCTGGTCTATGTATAAGTACAGTCTTTAAATTACCAATTTCAGAATAGACGTTAATTTTTCTCTTGTTCATCTATTTTTTCCTCCTATTCAATATAATTAATACACAATTTTTGTTCCACTCGTCCCATTCAATGCCTCTTTTGCTTTAGACAATGACACTATAATTGCCATTTTACCCTTTTTACTCATTATAAATTTTTTGCAAGCTTCAACCTTTGGTAGCATACTTCCTGGAGCAAATTGACCTTGCGTAATATATCTATCAACTTCTTCAAGTGTAATTTGTGTAAGTTCTTTTTGATCTGGTTTATTATAGTTTACACAAACCCTATCTACTCCCGTTAATATTAATAATACATCCGCATCTAGAATCTCTGCAAGTTTTTCAGCAGCATAATCTTTGTCTATAACTGCTGCAACGCCTTTAACTATAAATCCCTCTCTAATAACAGGTATGCCGCCACCACCACAAGATATAATTAAATTGCCACTATCAACTAATTGCTTTATTATACCCTTTTCGATAATATCAATTGGTTTTGGAGACGCAACTACTCTTCTATATCCTCGTCCAGCATCTTCTCTCATTATATAACCATGTTCTTTTTCTAACTTCTCAGCTTCCTTGCTTGTATAAAAGGACCCTATTGGTTTAGTTGGATTTTGAAAACCTTCATCCTCCTTATCAACCACTACTTGAGTAACTATAGTTGCAACAACTTTATTTATACTTCTACTCCTTAACTCCTCACCTATAGCATTTTGAAGATGATATCCTATATACCCTTGTGAAAAGGCTCCACATACATCTAATGGAAAAAGCACATTTGCCTCATCAAATTTTATCGAGGCTTCTACTGCAGCAACAATTTGTCCCACTTGAGGCCCATTTCCATGAACTACTGATACTACATGCCCTTCTTCTATAAGATCAACTATTGATTTAGCCGTTAACCTGCAAGTCTCAAGTTGCGCCTCACAAGTTTTGTCTTTAGGATCTAATTGAAGTGCATTTCCGCCTAACGCTAATACTATTTTCATCAATCAACCCTCCGAGCATATTATCTCTTATTTCATATCTTTTTATAGTTATATTTTTTTAGCTATACCTTTTAAGTTTATATCTTTTTTAAATTTATCAATATATAATATTATCCCCTTATATACTCCTTGTCAACCATTACAATTTCACATTGTTTGCATAAATATTCTTCCCATTTAACATTATTTTATTAAAATTATTCATTATCTCAATATATATATATATATGCCCTATATTAATTGCATAAATATATACATTATGTGAATATATTTTATTTATAATAATAGAAACACTAATATTTTATGTGATTGGCCTATAAAGTTCTTACATAATTCATTTTTTTTCAAAAAACAAAAGACCTTATTATAAAGATCTTTTTTTTACAAATTTTCTTATTTTCACCCTAATTTTCTTCTATTTCTTCACAATCTTCATATTCCTCAATAATCCTTTGTGCCAATCTTTTTATAGCACTAGCTTGTGAAACCAATGTCATAACTACAAGAAACACTGAAATTCTTTTTTCATCACTTTTCTTTAATTCTAAAGTATCAATTATTTTTTGTAATTTACCTTTATCGCAAAATTGCTTTCCTGAAAAGTTATTAAAACTTTCTTTTTGCATATCCGCAAAAATTTTATACGAACTTTCCCATGAAATAATATCATCCTCTCTATCATTGATTTCATTAAACGCTAACCTAAAAACCTTTTCAATTTCATCTGCTGTAAGAATAGGTCTCATGTAACTAATTAATACTAATTGAACAAGATGTAGTTTTGTATAGCCTCTTTTTTTGCTGTCTTCTGGCTTTGACATTACTTCGCTTTTTATATAATTCTGTACAATATTATTAGTGTAATTATCAGTGTCAAACTTATCATTCAGAAAATCAATAACTTGAGATAAAAATAAGTCATAATGAGGTAATTCTTCATAAGGAATTATATTATTTTCAGATATTGCTCTTGATATTGAATTTATATTTTCTATATCAAATTTAGACTTATTCATATTTCTCACCTTCCAAAATTAATGTCTTTATTAAACATATTCTTCTGCCTTCCCCTTAAAATTTACATATTTATATTATAAAGTATTTATAATGTATTACAAGCATTTTCTATACTATTTTATTGTTTACTTTATCTTAGTATAAAAAAATAAACACTTTTACTTATATACATAAAAGTGAATCTGTTAATAATCACCTAAAACCTTTTTAAATACACCAATAATAATAAGTATTAAATCATCTCCTTCAAAGCTAAACTGTGGTTAAATTACAATTACAATATAATTTGTTTTATTACAAGTTTTTTAGATTAAATATGAATTAATTTTCTTATGATATTGCAATTGGCATTTTTTTTTACATTATAATTAAGTTATCCACAGTTTTAAGAATTTAATCAACAGAAGTTGTGGACAATTTAATTTATACACAAACGCTACAAACAAGGCTTTTACATATTAAAAGTAATTCTGACAAGTTTTTATCCACATTATCTATTAAAATATACTAATACTATATTAATATTTATATGAAATAAACAATATCAAATTGTTATTTAGCCTTCAATTTTTATTTTTTTCTGCCATTTGTTTTCTAATTATTTGAATAAGTTAAGATAGTTTATTAATAAATTTAGATATATTTACCTTTATGTTTGCGTTTACATTCTTATGATAAATGTTTATATCTTCACTATAACACTTTCTACCACTTAACACACTAATATTAATTAAATTAAAAATAACAGGCCATTATAAATGGCCTGTTATTTTAGTATTACTTAATTCTTCTTGCAGTAAGGTAATCCCTTCTCGTAAGTGCTGATACCTTAATCACATCACCAGTACGTGGCGCATGAATATATGAGTTATTACCTACATACATTCCAACATGATGTGGATCTGATGATGAGCCAAAGAATATTAAATCTCCTGGTTGTAAGTTTGCTCTATCAACATATGATCCTTCATTAATTTGTGTATATGTTGTTCTAGAAAGTGAAACTCCAAAATGCCTATATACATATTGCATATAACCGGAACAATCAAAGTATTTAGGACCAGCAGCACCCCAAACGTATGGTGTTCCTAAAAAATTACTTGCATAAGCAACTATAGCATTAGAACTTAGTGATGCAGCCCCTCTAGATGGAGAGTATGCAGCAGTAGCAGCAGCTTCTTCTTGCATTTGTTTTATTTTCTTCATTGTAGCATCTACAGTAGCTTGACCACTACTCATCTTACTAGAATATGATTGTTCTAGTTTTTTAGCTTCTGCAATTAATACATTTTGTTCTTGCTTCTTTTCTTTAAGTTTATTTAATTTAGTTTCATTACTAGTTTTTAATGTCACTAATTTAGTTTTTTCTGCTTCAAGCACTTGTTTTTTCTTTTCTATTTCACTCTTTTTAGCTGTTAATTCAGCAATCATTTTATTATCATATTCTACAATCTTTTTAACGTTATCGACTCTTGAAATAAGATCTCCTATTCCCTTTGAATTCAAGATAACTTCTAAATAGCTATCCACACCATTCATATACATAAGTCTCATTCTCTTATTATATAAATCTTCTTCTTCTTTAATATTATCTTGTGCCACCTTTATATCACTTGTTGTTTTTACTATTTGCTTCTCAGCTTCAGTTATTTTAACTTTTACTTTATCAACTTCTGCATACTTTGCCTCTATGTCCATATCCAATTTTTCAATTGAAGTTTCTATACTCTGAACATTACTTTGTGATTTCTTATATGCGTCCTTTTGCTCTTGAAGTTGGTTTTTTTGACTATCAAGCTTATCTGATAATGGATCTGCCATTACCTGCATACTTACCGTAGCCATTAATCCAATTGTTACTATTAATGATATTATTCTTTTACGCAACCCAATCCCCCCATTTCAAAATGAATATATATTTGTGCATATGTATTTATGTAAACGTATTTATTTCCTTATGTATTTGATTGGTTCTTAAACCAACATTTTTATTATAACACTACTTTATATGAAATCTCAATAAGAAATTACATAAAATTCAACAACTTTTATTTTATACCCTTATTTTCTAATTTTCACCATAATTTTTTTACTTTTGTTTAACATATATCTAAAAATTATATATCCAATGAGTGCTTATATATTTCTGATTTAGGCATGTCTCTATCCTTTGCAACTTTTTTCATTGCATCTTTTTTACTTATTCCTTCGTCCATATAACTTATTATGTGCTCCCCTATAGTTAGTGAATCCCATTTAGCTCGCGCATCTTTGTCTATAGCTTCTTTGCTCTTACCTTCAACTACTAGTACATATTCCCCTCTAGGAGAGTTCTGCGTGTAATATTGCACCGCCTCTTCTAAAGTAAGCCTAATTATTTCTTCATACAATTTTGTAAGTTCTCTACACATCGATATTTTTCTATTCCCAAAATTTTCATTAAGAAATATTAATGTGTTTAAAAGTCTATGAGGGGCTTCATAGAAAATTAAGGTTTCACTTCTATTTATTAAATCATCAATAATAGGTTGCCTATCTTTAGTTTCTCTAGGCAGGAATCCTCTAAATATAAACTTTGTAGTATCAAGACCAGAATATACAAGGGCTGTAGTGATTGCAGTAGCTCCTGGCAACACAACAAATTCAATACCCTGTTCTATACACTTTAAAACTATTACGCTACCAGGGTCTGATATTCCTGGCGTTCCTGCATCACTTATAATTGCTATATTTTTACCTTCTTTTATCTGGTCAATTATATTTTGACTTCTTCCTTGTTCATTATGTTGATGGTAACTTATAAGCGTTTTTCTAATATTAAAATGGCTTAAAAGTTTTAAGCTTTGTCTTGTATCTTCTGCCGCTATAAGATCCACGCTTTCAAGTACTTCAAGTGCCCTAAGCGTAATGTCTTTTAAATTACCTATAGGAGTTGGAACTAAATATAATTTCCCTGCCATTCTTATCACCCTTTACTCTATTTATTTACATAATATATTATAGTTTTCTATCCTATCGTCTGGGAATTATACATATCATTAATTTCTTGTGTATACTTTCCATCCTGCGTATGAACATAAAGAGGTGGCTCCCATTTTAAAAAGCTTCCTCCATCTCGCAAGCCCTCTATTAGCACAATATTAGGTGCTTTATTTACACTAGGGTGCACCATTCTTATTCGTTTAGGCTCAATTCTATGTTTCCTCATAGTGCATAAAATATCAGCTAATCTGTCAGGTCTATGGACCATATACAATCGTCCACCATTACCTAATAGAATTCTACTTGCTATTATTACATCCTCGAGTGTACAACATATCTCGTGCCTTGCTATAGCATTTTTATCATCTAAACTAATTAATCCTGAATTATGTAGCTTATAAGGTGGATTAACAGTAACGATATCTACTTTTGGAATCGCTTTAATAAGATTTAAGTCTTTTAAATCTCCATTTATAAATTTAATTCTTTCTTTCAAGCCATTATATACCGTTGACCTACTTGCCATCTCAACAAATTCTTCTTGAATTTCCACACCAATTATATTGCTTGCACTGGTTTTACCTGCCAATATGAAAGGAATTATACCTGTACCAGTGCATAAATCCACAACCTTAGCATCTCTTTTCACCTTAGCAAAATTAGCAAGTAGTACAGCATCCACACCAAATCTAAAAGCATTTTTTTTCTGAATAACATGAATGCCCTTTAAGTTAAGATCATCTAAAGTTTCATCATCTCTTAAAAACTCCATTCTGTATCTCCTTTCTGTAAAATTTATACGCGCTATATACATTCAATAAAAGAAGTATACCTCAATTTATAATAAAAATCATAATTTTCTTCTTTAATTCAACCTAATTAATTATAAAGCTACTATTAGTAACCAATGTTGAATATATATTATATTATATAATAATCGATTTTAATGAGGTTAAACATGGAGTTACTATTATATCCTTTTAAAAATATAGTTTTCAATAAAAATTCAGTGTTATTAGATGCATCTTTTCTTATCAGTTTAATATATGATGACGATATTAAGCATAGTGATTGTCTAACATGCTTAAAACAGCTTTCTGAGGGAAGTTGCATTTTTTACACTACCAGTATCATATCTGCAGAAGTTTTGAATAAAATACTTTACCAATTATTTATTAGCGACATACAATGTAAAGTAACAAACAATAGTCCATACAACTCAAATGATAACATTAGATCTATAACCAACAGTTTTAGTCGCCATGATACAAAAATACTAAAGGAAAAGAAAAAAGATAGACTTATTCATATTCCATATAAAAGGTATTTTGATAATATTTCTAAAAATTCTATGAAAAGAAATTTACTTAATATCTATTATTGTAAATCCGTAGAAATAATCTCAGAACTAGAGAAAATAATTAATATAAAATATCTCGATATTTCTGAAGAATGTGTATCTCTAGTCAAAAATTTAATGTGTCAAAATCTCCTATCTGTAAATGATGCTTTCCACATAGCTACCGCAGAGCATAATAAAATAGATTTTTTACTAACTTTAGACGGTGACTTTGTTTATGCTGAAAGTAGTGAGATGAAAATACTTAAGATCTAACAAAAAAGTTATCCACATTATTTTGAGCAAAATGTCTCCTATATAATAAGAAATAAGTGTAATCTTGATTATCTCAAAATTACACTTATTTTTCATAAAAACTATTTAGGAATATTGATGATCATGCCATCTTTAATAGCATTCTCATCTATAATTTTATTAGTTTCTTTTAACATTGTTATTGCCTCTTTTACATTATAAGAAGGCATATTACTTTTAGCAATTGAAGTTAAAGTGTCTTGTTTTTTAACTGTGTATTTTCCATTACTAGTTAATACTTTTGCATCAACTACAGTTTTGGTTGTAGTTGTAGTTGACGATGAGGTTTGAATTGCTGTCTCATATGGTATTACTATTTTGTCACCCTCTGAAATCTTGTATGCTTCACTCATATTATTTCTATCTTTAATAAATTCAACTATTTCACTTTTGTTGAAACTAGGCATATGTGTTTTTACTATACTAAAAACTGTATCGTTTTCTTTAACAGTATATATTCCAACATTAGTTTTATCATTTATATAGGCAACATCCATTTTATTAGTAATTTTTTCGTCAGTATTTGTATTTGTATTTACCGCTACATCATTATTAATTTTAGTTGCTGAATTATCACTTTGAATTGAACTCTCGGCTTGCGGTTTTACATTAGCAACATCTTCCCGCCCTCCAATAAACTTTGCTGCGAAAACAACTCCTAAAACTAATACAACAATAGTAGATATACTAATTAGTCCCTTTTTATAACTCATATTTAAAACCCCTTTCATATTTTATATACAATGATTTACATTTAAATTATTGACTTAAAATTAAAATCTCATACATATAATAAAAACTTTTATTATATTAAATTTATGTTGTTTTAAATAATGTGGCTATTTACTTTGGAATGTTATCTAAAATCATATATTACTAAACAAAAGAGTATTCAAATCAAGTTGCTTATTTTAGTGTTATAAAATCAAAAAAAAACCTAGAGAGATTAATTTCCCTCTGGTTTTTATATAACTGCATAACCGGCTTCTTCTACTGACTCAATCAGATTATCTACTGTAATAAAATAATCATCATATATTATTTCTATTTCTTTAGTTTGACTATTTATTTGACAAGCAATTACGCCTTGGTTGTTTGATACCGCTAAATTAATATTGCTAATATCTTCTGAAGTATTCATATTAATTACCTTTATAACTGACCTCATCTTCTTCCCCCTAGTTATCCTTAAATAATTCCTTTGTGATATAAGAATCTTCACCGGTTTTAGCTAATTCAGCTTTGATATCTTCCTCATTTACAGCATCTTCATATCTTCCTGAAACTAATGTTAAGTCTTTAATTTTAACTTCTACTATTTCTTCATCAGTACCATTAATTTTCATTTTAATTTTAACACATTCTTTTACAACACTATTACCAATAACGTTTGCTCTACCAAATGGTGTATCTACTACAGACCCTACAATAGGTAGCGTTTTTCTTATTTTTTCATAAGTATCCTGTTCATAATTAAGGCAACACATAAGCCTTCCACAAATACCTGAAATTTTTGTAGGATTTAATGATAGATTTTGCTCCTTAGCCATCTTTATAGAAACTGGAGCAAATTCACCCAAAAATGTTGAACAACACATAGGTCTACCACAAGGTCCAAGGCCACCTATCATTTTTGCTTCATCTCTAACACCTATTTGCCTAAGTTCTATTCTAGTTCTAAATACTGCTGCCAAATCCTTTACAAGTTCCCTAAAATCTACTCTTCCATCTGCTGTAAAATAAAATATAACTTTATTATTATCAAAAGTATACTCTACATCTATTAGTTTCATATCTAGTTCATGTTTATGTATCTTATCTAAGCATACTTCATATGCTTCTTTTTCTTTGTTTTTGTTGTCAAAATCTTTTTCTGCATCATCATCTGTAGCTTTTCTAATAACAGATTTAAGCTGAGATACTATATCATCTTCCTTTATCTCCTTTATGCCAATAACACATTCCCCAAATTCAATTCCCCTTACTGTTTCAACAATAACTTTATTTCCCTTTTGAATATCTATATCATTTGGACTAAAATAATATATTTTTCCAGCTTTTTTGAATCGTACTCCTATTACTGTAACCATGTTAAATCATCTCCTTCGCAGATGCATATTAACGACTTTCGAAGTAGATTTAACTACCACTAAAGTTTTATTTTTAATAAGGTAGGTAACTCCTACTTATAGTAGGTAACTCCTACTTATATAAGTAGAAAACTTTCCTTCTGAAATGTCGTTAACCCTCCTGCATTTTAATTAGCATTACTTCAAACGCTAACCCTGGGTTAACGTTCCTAACTAAATTATTTCTAGTATCGTTTATTATATTTATAATACCATTTAATTTGTTAAATGAAAATATGTTAGCTAATTCTTTTATACTTAATAACTTATCTATGTTAATGATTAAATTTTCGTCTTCAATTTCTTTATATATTATAGTATCCCTAATATACGAAAGAAATGCAGTTAATATTTCTTCAAAACTTTCTTTTTGATTAGATAACCTTTTCTCATATTTAATTAATTCTTCAGTTTTAGCACTACTAAGCTTAAGTAATATTTCCAAGGTAATATCACGAATTTCCTTAAAATTATCATCTCCAATAAATTTTTGAGCCTTTCCTGGCAACCCATCACTAAAAGCAATTATAACCTTTACCTGCTCCTTAGATAAATCAAAATAATTGACTTTTAAAAATTGTTCCATTTCGTTTGCATTTAAACTTTTCAATTTATGTATTTGACATCTTGATTTTATTGTATCCAATATAACTTCTAGATTTTCACATAATAAAAATATAGTTACATTTTTAGGTGGCTCCTCAATTGTTTTTAAAAAGGCATTTTGAGCCTGAACAGTCATTTTATCCGCATGATAAATAATAATAACTTTCTTATCACCTTCAAATGGTTTTTTATTAATTTCTTCAACTAAACTTCTTATAGAATTAACCCCTATTGTACTTTTATTTTTCTCTACTTTCCATTCAATTAAATCCACATATTGTTTATCTTGGTCTTTTTCTAGGATTATAAACCCTATATTTTTAGCAAGTATACTTTTACCTATTCCATCCTCTCCAACTATAAGATGAGCATGAGATAACTTACCTAATTTTATAGATTGACTTATTTGGTTCAAAATATTACTGTGCCCTATTATCCTCTCACCATTCATTTTTATCCTCCATGAATAAAAGCAAGTATAGATTTATATATACTTGCTTTTGATTAGTTATACCTTTATATACTTATCTACATCAACTACAAATACATTTGCTCCACCTACATCTACTTCAATAGGGAAAGGCATATAAACTCCAGTAGACCCAGCTACAGGTGATGGTGATGATATTATTTGCTTTCTTTCCTTACATACCTCTTCGATAATTGCTAGAACGTCATCTACCTTTTCTTTATCTACACCTATTAGTAATGTTGTATTCCCTGATTTTAAGAACCCGCCTGTAGTTGCAAGCTTTGTAACTCTAAAACCCTTATCAGTTATAACCTCAATTAAATCATTTGCATCATCATCTTGTACAATTGCAATAACTAATTTCATTTAATCTCATCCTTTACAAATTTATTTTTTTAATTGTGCTTATGATATCTTTATGGATTTCATAAGTACTCCTATTCCCATCAACTACTTCTATTTTATCATATTTTCTGCAAATGTCTAAGTAACCTTCAAAAACTTTTTTATGAAATTCATTCCCACCGTTTTCTAACCGATCCAAAGTCTTTTGCATTTTTTTTCGTTTTAGCCCTTCTTCATATGGAATAGTAATCATAAATATTAAATCCACTTCAAGCCCGTCTAAAGCGAATTCATTAATACTCTTTACTGCGTCCATTCCAATACCTCGACCAACGCCTTGATATACCATTGATGAATAAACAAAACGATCACATATGACTATCTTCCCAAGAGCTAAAGCTGGTTTTATAATCTCACTAACTAGTTGCGCGCGAGACGATGCGTAGAGTAAAGCCTCACACATATAGTTCATATTAGAATTATCATTATCTAGTATTATGTCTCTAATTTTTTCACCAACCCTCGTTCCTCCAGGTTCTCTAGTTGTTACCACTTCATATCCCAATTTCGTTAGATGTTTTTCTAATAATTGTATTTGAGTAGTCTTTCCTGAACCATCTGGTCCTTCTAGTGCTATTAGTCGTCCTCTTTCCATTCGATTTCCTCCACCTATATGTATTTATCTTAATATAATCTATCTTTCTACTGTTGGTACTTTCCCATCATCAATTCCAAGCACCGTTACGTTGCATGACACGTAATATTCTATTACAGCTATACTTTCCTTGCTTAGTCTTTCACCTGGCATTACAATAGGTATTCCTGGTGGATATGGAACTATTGCTACTGCACATATTCTGTCTTCTGAGTTTTTAAGTTCTACTATTATTTTTTCTCTATCCATTACTTCATATGGATCCATTACGGCCATAGGCATATCATAATCTATTAAATCTATATATTCATCTTTTAGGTTGTCCATATTACAGTTTTTAAGAGCTATATATAATGCATCAAAATCTTCCTGAGTGTTAAAAGGAGAAAATATTAAAACTACATTTCTGCTATCACTCATTTCAGCTTGAATTTTGCTTGCTCTTAAATA
This sequence comes from Clostridium sp., assembly GCF_050717545.1. Taxonomy (GTDB): domain Bacteria; phylum Bacillota; class Clostridia; order Clostridiales; family Clostridiaceae; genus Clostridium_AD. The sequence continues at coordinate 3,962 of NZ_JBOITN010000040.1, read as the reverse complement.
TTCTAATAACTTATGTCCACTATAACCTTTAGGTACATTTAATATATACCTGGTTAAATCAATAGTATACCAATTAATATCCTTTTCATCGAATTCTAAAATATTCTGTAGATCCTCCTGAGTTAAAATGTGGAACTTTCCTATACTATTAATTTTATCTCTACAAGACTTACATAATTTAATTAAATCTTCATATCCCTGCTTGCCATATTCCTCAAGATAATACCTTGCATAATCCATAGAACATAAAAGCATATATGATGGACTCGTGCTTAAAAAGGCACTTATATAAAAATCTACCTTACTAATATCTATGCCTTTACCTACATGTAAGAATGCTGTTTGTGTTAAGCTAGGTAAAGTTTTATGAGCACTCATAACAACCATATTAGCTCCCATTTTTAAAGGATTCTTAGGTAATAACTTATGAACACCAAAATGAGCACCATGAGCAGAATCTACTAATACCTTAATATTGTACTTACTAGCAACTTCGACAACATATGGGAAATCAAAACATATACCATAATAATTCGGATATGTAACAATAATTCCTTTAGCATCTTTATTTTTATTAATTAAAGATAGAAAATGCTCCTTGTCTAAAGGCATCGGAGCATCATATTTTGAATAAATATTGTTTTTAATATACACAGGCCTGAGCTTTCTCATAATAATGGCATTAAATATAGACCGATGACAATTTCTTTCTACAATAATTTTATCACCCTCATTAAACGATGAAAAAATCATGGCTAAATTTCCACTAGTGCTACCATTCACTAGAAAATAAGATTTAATACTTCCATAATAGTCACTCAATAATTTTTGAGATTCTTTTATTATGCCCTCTGCATGATGAAGATTATCTACTCCATCAACCTCAGTAATATCTCCTTTTATAAAATTCTCATAAAGTTCTCTGCCTTTTATTGTTTTTAAAAACCCAAGTCCACCTTTATGACCTGGCATACAAAAGGAGACATTTTTTTCTTTTATATATGTTAACACTCCATCTACAAGTGGTAATCTTGACACTCCTTAGTCACTCCTCTTGGCACACAATGTACTAACGTCTTTTTTATACAGTTCTTATAATATTCATAAAAATCTGTATTGTTACTTGACTCTATGATTCTTGCTTCGCAATTATCACAAATTCCTCTGCCATTTATTATTATACCATCATTTAGAGGCTTTCTACATATAATACACTTTTCTTTTTTCATATTATCCCCCTTAAATTTACAAACTTAAATCAACTAAAGTATCGCCTCTTATAATATATATTATTCAACTAAGTACGATTTCTTATTTTGTCCACATAATTTTTTCAAATATATTTATCTACATTTTACGTTATAACTTGCCATTTAAAGTTATTATCCGACTTTATAAAATTTTATTTGATATTATAATATATTTATGTGCCTTTGGATATACTAAATATATTAATAAATATAAAAGTTTTGAAAGGAGAATAGTCTATGAAACAAGAGATTATAAGTTATATAACACGCATAAAAGAAGATATATATAATTTATCAAATTTCCTTTATACTAATCCAGAAATAAGTTATAAAGAATACAAAGGATGTACTTATATACTAAACATGCTAAAAAGTCACGATTTTAAGATAGAAGAAAATTATCGTGACATTCCAACTGCATTTTACGCTCAATATGGAACTGGTCATCCAAAAATATGTTATATATGTAAATATTCAGCTACTGAAAACATAGGTCATGTTTTCGGAAATAATGTTAATGCTAGCATAGCAATTGCTGCCGCATTAAGTTTATCAAAGGTAATATCTAAAAGTGGTGGGTGCATAGTTGTAATAGGTTGCCCAGGAGAGTATACCAATGGTGCAGAATTAACTTTTACAAAAGATAAATGCTTTGAAGATATAGATGTTATAATTGCCCCTCATTGTGATATAACTAATGCGGAAAGTGGCACATCAATGGCCACAATACCAATTAGGATTAAACATAAGCAGAACGCTACTAATCTAAGTAACTTTTCATCTTTAGACTCTTGCTTATTGATACTTAATTCATTAAGTCAATTGTTAAAAGGATTAAACAATGGTTGCTCTATTGATAATATTTCTATAAAAAATGCCTCAACAAACCTTAACTCAGTCTCTGAATCAGAAACTAAATTTTATCTAAGAGCGCCCACGCTAACTGAAGTTAAATTACTAGAAAAAACTATTGTGGATATTATTCATTCAATGTCTAAAATAATAAATACATCCCGGGAAATAAGCTTATTCGAATTGCCCTCTCAAGAACTTTTGACTAATAAATCTTTATCAAGAATATTTACACACAACTTAAAAGAATGCGGCATTATAGACATTACTTGTTGTAAGAATTCCTCATATGGTTTAGGCATAGGCGCTATAAGCCATACTACACCATGTATATATCCATCTATATGTATTACAGAAAATCCTTTAATAAGTTGCCCTTCACCACTATTTGCTTTAGAAACTCAAACAGACTTTTGCAAAGAAAATATGATAAAAGCTGCAGAGGCTCTTGCCATAACAAGTCTCGACATAATTGAAAAACAAGATTTATTGAAAGAAATTAGAGTTGAACTAAAATAATATGTAACCATAGATTTATTGGTATTTTAGACATAAAAAAAGAAGTATAATTTTAATGCAATTATACTTCTTACATATACTTTTATTGTGAAAATATTGATTTTCCTTTTAATACCTTAATCTTGTTCATAAGTCCATCACTAGGTTCAAAATAAAACTTTTTTAATTTATCTCCAACTTTGTAGACACAACAACATTTACATCCTGTAAACGTAGAACAAATATACTTTTTAGAGCTACTAATATGTGTATTTGAATTATAGTTACTGTTTTTCCCAATATACTCTATATTTTTTAATTTAATATCTTCTAATATTGTAACCTCTTCACCTTTTATTTTATGAATAATAAATTGGTCTGCTACAATTAAATATTTATACTTAACTTTACATTTTGAAAATTCCATATAACAAAGAGCGATCATTAGTGTATTAAAGAACATAGTTACATAATTTTTAATATCTATGCTACCTATTCTTGCCTTAGGCAATAAGCCTGATATGCTTATAAATGCAATTAATATAATAAACAACAATACTACAGCTGGAAATTTTTTTCTTTGTACCATCTCTTTATACATAAAAACCAGACCCCCTAAATTACCTTAAACAGTTTGACCTAAATAGTTTTGCGTCCAACATATGTGATTATACTAGCATTTCATATATTAATCTACTTGTGCTAAGTCCACTAACCTCTATATATCATTATATAAGACCGTGTAAAGTAATCATATTGATGTACATGCATCAATATATGTATTTCTAGCTTTATCTCTATATTACTAACTTTTAATAAATGTTATGTATATTTTTTTTGCTTAATAAGATTACATATTGCAAATTCATTATAAGACACAATTACATATACTAGAATAACAAACAAAAAGTAGTCCAAATACTGATATTTCAGCATTTGGACTACTTTTAATGTTTTGGAGGCGCCACCCGGATTTGAACCGGGGAATAAAGGTTTTGCAGACCTTGACCTTACCGCTTGGCTATAGCGCCATACCATGGTGGCTAAACCCGGAATCGAACCAGGGACACGAGGATTTTCAGTCCTCTGCTCTACCGACTGAGCTATTTAGCCACATTACCTGGCGACAACCTACTCTTCCACAAGGTCACCCCTGCAGTACCATCGGCGCATTGAAGCTTAACCTTCGTGTTCGGTATGGGAACGGGTGTTACCTTCATGCCATAATCACCAGATGAGAATATAAATATTCTCTGAAAATTGCACAGTGCTGGTCTTTTCGCTCTCGCTCAAAGCCCTGTCTCTTTCTTACGAAAGAGGGTGTATCGCAAAATTAATATGTTTGTTACATTTATTTATCTT
>NZ_JBOITN010000039.1:0-99131 GCF_050717545.1 Clostridium sp. | reverse complement strand
CGGAATATGTTCTTATTTTATCAGGGGATCATATTTATAAAATGGATTATTCTAAAATGCTGGATTTTCATAAAGAAAAAGGTGCAGATGCCTCTATTGCAGTAATAGAAGTTCCTGATGATGAATGTAGTAGATTTGGAATAATGAATACTAATGAGGATGATAGCATATATGAATTTGAAGAAAAACCAAAGAATGCTAAAAGTAATTTAGCGTCAATGGGAGTTTATATTTTTAATTGGGCTACTCTTAAGCAACTTTTAAAAGAGGATAATCAGGATGAAATATCTAGTAATGATTTTGGGAAAAATATAATACCTAAGATGTTAAATAATAATCAGAAGTTGCAAGCTTACCGTTTTAGTGGATATTGGAGAGATGTTGGTACAATTGAAAGCTTTTGGGAAGCAAATATGGATTTATTGTCAGATGATAATGAACTTGATATACATGATGATAAATGGAAAATATATACGGTTAATTCTATGTTGCCACCACAATATATAGGACCTGAAGCAAGTATAAACAATGCAATGCTGAATGAAGGTTGTACGATTCTTGGTGAAATAAGTAATTGTGTTCTTTTCCAAGGAGTACATGTAGGAAAAGGATCGAAAATAACTAATTCAGTTATTCTGCCAAATACTAAAATAGGAACTAACGTAGTTATAGACAAAGCCATTATAGGAAGCGATGTTGTTATAAGACGTAACTCATATATTGGTAATGGTCGCGATATTATTGTTATTGAAAGAGGACGTGAAATTAAAGCTGATTTAATGGTAGTCAATAAATCATAAAATTAAGGAGGTGCTTAAAATGCTTAAAAATTATATAGGAATATTAATGCTAAATGAACAAGAAGATAATATTAAAAGTCTTACAAAATCAAGACCTATAGCGTCGATTCCTATAGGTGGAAGGTACAGGATTATTGATTTTGTACTTTCAAATATGGTTAATTCAGGTATTCATAATATAGGTATATTTACTAATACAAAAACTAGGTCTTTGGTAGATCATTTGGGTTCAGGGCAACCTTGGGATTTAGATAGGAAAATAAATGGACTATTTTTATTTAATCTTACTTCTGAAAGATCACAACTAAGGGATATAGATGTATTAAGTCAAAATATGGAATATATTTATAGAACTAAACAGGAATATGTGATAATTTCTTCATCATACATGTTATGCAATATAGATTACAATGAGGCGGCTAAGTATTATGAGGAGTCAGGTAGTGATATAACAATATTGTACAAAAAAACAAATACAGGAAAAAAACATTATGTAAATTGCAGTACTCTATATATTAATGAAGAAAATAAGATTTTAAGCATTGGGAAAAATATTGGAGCAGAGGACCAATTAAATATATCTATGGAAATGTTTATAATGAAAAAAACTACTCTTATAGATATTATAAACAAATGTGTTCAAACAGGAAGTCATAACTCAATTAAAGAAGCTATCTATGATAATGTTGCAGAGCTTAACGTAAATGCATATGAGTTTAAAGGATACCTTCAATGTGTAAATTCTATAAAAAATTATTATAAAACTAGTATGGATATGTTAAATGGTAAAGTAACTAAGGAATTATTCTTTAATGGCGGGTTAATTTATACAAAGAGTAAAGATGAAGCTCCAACTAAATACTTCAATGGAGCAAATGTTAATAATTCGCTGATTGCAAATGGATGTATATTAAAAGGCACAATAGATAAGAGCGTAATTTCACGAAGGGTAACTGTAGAGGAAAACGCAGAAGTTAAGAATTGTATTATATTTCAAAATTGTGTAATTAAAAAAGGTTGCAAATTAACTAATGTTATAATTGATAAAAATACAATTATAAAAGAGAATACAGTACTTGAGGGTGACGAAGAGTTCCCAGTTGTTATAGAAAAGAAACTTAGAACATAAAAATTTTAAATTTAAGTCGCATTAAATAAATAACATTACAAGATTGTTATTTGCTTAAATATGACTATAGGGGGGTTAGTATGAAAGTATTATTTGTGGCATCAGAAGCATATCCTTTTATAAAAACAGGAGGTCTCGGCGACGTTGCATACGCGTTACCGAAGGCTTTAAGAAAACTGGGAATAGACGCAAGAGTAATTATACCTAAATATAGTAGTATTCCATTGAATTTTAAAAATTGCATGGGGAGTATCGCTAGTTTTAATGTACCGGTTGGGTGGAAAAGTCAATATTGCGGTCTGGAACAACTAATTTATGATGGTGTGCCTTATTATTTTGTAGATAATGAATATTATTTTAAAAGGCCTCATACATATGGAGATTATGATGATGGAGAGAGGTTTTCATTTTTCTCAAAGGCAGTTCTTGAATCTGTAAAATATATGGGCGATTTTAAACCAGATATAATTCACTGTAATGATTGGCAAAGTGCCGTTGTACCGCTTTTACTTAAAGAAAACTATAGTGAAGATGTTTTGTATAATAAAATTAAAACTGTATTCACTATACATAATTTACAATATCAAGGGGTGTTTCCAAAAGAAGTATTAGGCGATCTGTTAAATTTGGATTGGAAGTATTTTAATGAAGATGAAATGAAATTTTATGATGCTGTCTCTTTTATGAAGGGTGGAATAGTTTTCGCAGATGAGGTTACTACTGTAAGTGATACTTATTCAAAAGAGATTCAAACTCCTTTTTATGGAGAAAGACTAGATGGATTATTAACAGAAAAAGCAGATAAGATAGTTGGAATAGTGAATGGTATAGACTATGAATTATATGATCCTAAGATAGATAAAAAAATATTTTATAATTATGATATGGAAAGTATAAATCAAAAGGTTAAAAACAAGTTGAAACTCCAAGAAAAATTAGGGTTTGCCGTAGATGAAGATATGCCAATGATAGGAATTGTTACAAGACTTGTAAAGCAAAAGGGTTTAGACTTAATTGCAGAAAAACTCCAAGAACTTCTTAGTCTTCCTGTTCAAATAGTATTACTTGGAAATGGTGATGGATATTATGAGGACATATTTCAGTATTATGCGTCTATATATCCAAGTAGAATATGTGCAAAAATTATGTATGATGATACTCTAGCACAACAAATATATGCTGCTTCAGATATGTTCTTGATGCCATCTTTATTTGAACCTTGTGGCATTGGCCAACTTATAGCATTAAAATATGGAAGTATTCCAATTATAAGGGAAACTGGTGGACTTAAAGATACAATAATACCTTATGATAAATATACTGGTAAGGGTAATGGTTTTTCTTTTAATAATTATAGTGGTAAAGAGTTATTAGAGGCTATAAATCGTGCTCTTGAATTATACAAAGACAAAACTTCATGGGATAATTTGGTTCAGAATGCTATGAGTTCAAATAATAGTTGGGAAAACTCAGCTAAAAATTATATGAAATTATATAGTAATTTAAAAGAATAATTTATAGTAAAAAAATAAATAACACTTAGGATGTTATTTATTTTTTATATGATAAAGATAAAAGTGAATTCTAAAATTTCTAGGCGGTGAATGTTGTGGTAATTGATAAAGAAATGTTTAAAATAGATTATGTGGAAAAACTACAAACGATGTTTGCAGAAGATGTTATTGATGCGTCACATTTACATCAATATTATGCTTTGGGTGCACTCATAAAGGATTATTGCACTAAACCTTGGATAGAAAGTAATAAAGAGTATGGGAAAAACAGAGGTAAACAAATATATTATTTTTCAATGGAATTTCTGCTTGGTAGGTTACTCAATAGTAATCTAGTTAATTTAGGTATAAAGGATATCTGTAATGATGCCCTTAGCGATTTAGGGATTAGTTTAATTGAGGTAGAGGATATAGAAGCAGATGCGGGACTTGGGAATGGTGGACTTGGAAGACTAGCAGCATGTTTTCTAGACTCTATGGCGTCGACACAGGTACCAGGACATGGGTGTGGTATAAGATATAAATATGGATTATTTAAGCAGAAAATAGAAAATGGCTATCAAGTGGAGGTCCCTGATAACTGGCTAAAAAACGGTAATTCATGGGAAATAAGAAAAGAAAGTAAATCTGTAGAAGTAAGATTTGCAGGAAATGTGTATTTAGAAGAGGTGGATGGGGCTACAAAAGTTGTTCATGAAAACTATGAAGTAGTAAGGGCAGTGCCATATGATACTCCAATAAAAGGATATGAGAATAATACTGTAAATACTTTAAGGCTTTGGAGCGCTGAGACTATGGAGGAAGATTTTGACTTTTCTTCATTTAGTCAAGGCAATTATGCAAAAGCGGGTGAAAATAAATATTCAGCTGAGGCTATTTCACAAATTTTATATCCAGATGATAGCTATGAAAAAGGTAAACTACTAAGGCTTAAGCAAGAGTATTTTTTTGTAAGTGCAGGACTTCAAAGTATTTTAAGAAATTATAAAAAGAAAACACTCCCGCTTATGGAATTTCATAAACACGTTGCAGTGCAAATAAATGATACTCATCCAGCTGTTGCTGTTGCAGAACTTATGAGACTTTTAATTGATGAGGAAAATTTGTCTTGGGATGATGCATGGTATATTACAACTAAGACCATGGCTTATACTAACCATACAATTATGGCAGAAGCGCTAGAAAAATGGCCTGTAGAATTATTTAAGAGATTACTTCCGCGTATTTATATGATCGTAGCAGAAATAAATAGACGTTTTTGCAATGAGGTGTATCACAGGTATAATGGCGATTGGAACAAAGTTAATAAAATGTCAATTATATATGATGGGTATGTTCGAATGGCATATCTTGCCATAGTAGGAGGTCATTCTGTTAATGGAGTTGCAAAACTTCATACTGAATTATTAAAACATCAAGAGCTTTCGGACTTTTATGAATTTTTTCCGGAAAAGTTTAATAATCAAACTAATGGCATAACTCATAGAAGATGGCTACTAAATTCTAATGAAAAACTTGCAAACTTGATAACGGAAACTATAGGTAATCAGTGGATAAAGTCTCCCAATGAGCTTGATAGATTAATGAAGTTTTCAAAGGATGCCGCATTTCAAGAGAGATCGCGAAATATAAAAACAAATAATAAAATAGATTTTTCCAATTATGTATCCCAAAATTATGGGACTTCAATTGATCCGAGTTCTATATTTGATGTACATGCAAAAAGAATGCATTCATATAAAAGGCAAACTTTAAATGTACTTCATATAATGCACTTATACAATCAACTTCTTGAAAATCCAAATTTTGATATGGTTCCAAGAACATTTATATTTGGAGCTAAAGCTTCTCCAAGCTATCATATAGCAAAACAAACTATTAAACTTATTAATACTTTGGCAAGTAAAATAAATAATGACCCAATAGTTAGAGGGAAAATAAAAATATTGTTCCTCGAAAATTATGGAGTGTCCCTAGCTGAAAAAATTATCCCTTGTGCTGATGTTAGTGAGCAGATATCTACTGCATCTAAGGAGGCTTCCGGAACAGGCAACATGAAGTTTATGATGAATGGTGCAATAACAATAGCCACTTTGGATGGGGCAAACGTAGAAATATTTGATGCTGTTGGAAAGAAAAATATTATATTATTCGGTCTAACCGCCCAAGAGGTAATAGAGTATTATAGAAATAAGAGTTACAATTCTTATGATATATATAATAATGATGTTAGAGTAAATAAAGTATTAAATCAAATGGTTAATGGATTTTTTGAAACTCATAAAAATGAATTTATGAGTTTGTATGATAGTTTGCTTTCTCACAATGATGAATATTTTGTACTTAAAGATTTTGATGCTTATGTAACTGCTCATAGTAAAATTGACAAGTTATATAGACAAAAATCTGTGTGGCAGGAAATGGCCATTGTAAATATTGCAAAATCCGGTATATTTTCAAGTGATAATACTATTAGGAAATATGCAAAAGAAATTTGGGGAACGCCACCCGTTAGTATTAAGTTATAAAATATTAAGTTATAATAATATAAAAATGTCGTACTAGATAATTATTTAGTATGACATTTTTTTAAATACATGTTGATTTAACAAAAAAAATGATGTAATATTATAGAATACAAACACGAATGATTAATTGAAAATAAAATCTAATATTCGCAAACTCATATAAGCTTAGGAATATGGACTAAGCGTTTCTACCAAGTAACCGTAAACTACTTGACTATGGGTGTTTTAATAAATACAATAAAATAATTGTAGTTTCAATTAATTTTATTAAAAGTTTTTATTATAAACTCCTTAGCTAACGTATTAACTCGTTATCAAGGGAGTTTTTATTTTAAAAATCTTGGTATGCTGAAAACTTTATTTACAAAGGAGAAGATGTATGGAAATACTAAAGAAAAAGATACTTTCACAAGGCACAGTAATAGATAATGAAATTTTAAAGGTTGATAGTTTTCTCAATCATCAAATTGACGTAAAACTTTTAAATGAAATTGGGTTAGAGTTTAAAAAAAGATTTGAAAATCAAGACATAACAAAAATATTAACAATTGAAGCATCTGGTATAGGAATAGCATGTATTGTGGCACAATACTTTAATAGCGTGCCTGTAGTTTTTGCAAAAAAACATGAAGCTACCACTTTGGATACTAGCGTATATGAAGCAGAAGTATTTTCCTTTACGAAAAACAAAAATTATAGAATCAAAACCAGTAAGAAATATATTAATAAAGAAGATAAAATTTTAATAATTGATGATTTTTTAGCAAATGGAAATGCAGCATTAGGACTTATAAGCATATCACGTAAGGCAGGTGCTGATGTTGTTGGAGTAGGAATTGTTATCGAGAAGGCATTTCAAAAAGGAAGAATATGTATAGAAAAGGAGGGTGTTAAAGTAGAATCATTAGCAATAGTAAAATCGTTAAAAGATAATAAGGTAGTATTTGAATAATAATTATTTGTTATAAAGTAAATTTATGTATTAAAGAACTATTTACAGAAGTAAAATTGGAGGGGGATTAATAATGAAGAAGAAATTAGGAAGTTTAGTACTAGCAGTTACATTAATTATGTCTTTGGCACTTGTAGGGTGTAGTGATAAAAAATCAGTAACAGATACTGAGATTAAAACTGAGGACAAGAAAGTAAAAGTAGGGTTTATATATGTAGGACCTGTAGGGGATGAAGGTTGGACTTATTCTCATGATATGGGAAGAAAAGGACTTGAAAAAGAGCTAGGTGTAGAGACATTATATAAAGAGTCAGTGAAAGAGGATTTAGCGGAAGTAGAAAAAACATGCGAAGATATGATTAATCAAGGAGCTAATGTAATTGTAGGAACAAGTTACGGATTTATGGACGGAATGGCAGCGTCCGCAGCTAAACATCCAGAAATTAAATATCTTCATGCATCTGGGAGTAAAACTTCAGAAAATATGTCCAGTTATTTTGGCCGTATATATCAAGCAAGATATCTTTCAGGTATAGTTGCTGGAATGAAAACTAAAACAAATAAAATTGGCTATGTAGCAGCATTTGCAATGCCAGAAGTAACAAGAGGAATAAATGCATTTACCTTAGGAGTACAATCTGTTAAGCCAGATGCTATAGTAAAGGTGAAATGGACTAATACTTGGTATGACCCAGCTACAGAAAAAGAAGCAGGAAAAGCACTAATTGCAGAGGATGTAGACGTAATTACTCAACATCAAGACACTGCAGGACCATTACAGGCAGCAGAAGAGGCAGGAATATCAGCTATTGGATATAACACAGATATGAAAGCTAAAGCACCAAAAGCGTATATGACTTCACCAGTTTGGAATTGGACACCATATTATGTTGAGCAAGTTAAAGCAATTCAAGCTGGTACATGGAAATCAGGAAGTTATTGGGGAGGCCTTGAGTCTGGAATAGTTGCACTTGCACCTCTTACAGAAGTTTCGCCAACTGGGGCTAAAGAGGCTGTAGAAAAAGCAAAAGCTGCTATACTCTCGGGGGAAAACAAAATATTTGTAGGACCAATAATGGATCAAAGTGGAGCAGTTAAAGTTGAAAAAGATAAAGTGATGACAGATAAAGAATTACTAGAATTTAATTGGTTTGTTAAAGGCGTAGAAGGAAAATTAGAGTAATGATATAGTATAAAAATGTAAGGTTAATAATGGAACTCAAATATAGTAAGTATGAATTTCATACTTACTATATTTATTGGATTTTAAGTTTATATTATATGCTTTAGAAATAAGTCCTAAAAATATTAAAGAGAGGAGAAATTAAATATGGATAAAATACCTTATGTGTCTATAGAAAATATTAGCAAGACTTTTGGAAAAGTAATAGCTAATAATAATATGAATTTAACTATATTTGGTGGAGAAATCCATGCACTTTTAGGTGAAAATGGGGCAGGTAAAAGTACTCTCATGAATATGTTATCAGGAGTATATACTCCAGACGGCGGGGCTCATAATGGTCACATTAAAATTCATGGGGAAAATATGAATTTTAATTCTCCTAAAGATGCTATTAAGGCTGGTATTGGGATGATATATCAACATTTCAAATTAGTCGAGGAAATGACTGCTAAGCAGAATATACTCCTAGGACAAAATAGGGGGATATTTTTTAATAATAAGTTAGAAATAAAAAAGATTAATGATATATGTGAAAAATTTCAGTTAGAGGTGGATATAAATAAATATGTTTCTGATATGGCAGTAGGTGAAAGGCAAAATCTTGAAATACTTAAGGTGCTTTATAGAGGCGCTGATATTTTAGTGTTAGATGAACCTACTACAGTATTTTCGCTTAGTGAAACAGAAAAGTTATTTAAGATAATGAGAAAAATGAAAGAGCAAGGAAAAGCAATTATATTTATAAGCCATAAAATGGATGAAGTAATGGAGATTTGTGATAAAATTACTGTTTTAAGAAAAGGTGAAGCTGTAAAAACAGTAGAAAAAGTAAATACTAATCCAAAGCAATTAACAGAATTAATGATGGGACGCAAAGCGAACTTAAGTATAAAAAGGGTAGATAAAGATCGAGGAGAGATACTTCTTGAGGTATCTAATTTAAGAGTTTTAAATAATGAAAAAGCAGAAATAATTAAAGAAATGAGTTTCACATTAAGACGTGGCGAAGTTTTGGGTGTTGCAGGTATTGCTGGTAGTGGTCAAAAAGAATTATGTGAAGCTATTGCAGGTATTCAAAAAGTATCTGGTGGTAAAATAATATTTGAGGGGGAAGATTTAGTAGGTAAATCTCCTAGGGATATTATTAATAAAGGCATAAGTATGAGTTTTATACCAGAAGACAGATTAGGAATGGGATTAGTTGCATCATTTGGCATGGTGGATAATCTTTTGCTAAAGGATTACCATAAACAAAAAGGGATGTTTATAGATAGAAAACCTGTAATTGTAAAAGCTAAAAAAATGGTAGACAAGTTTGAAATCAAAACGCCAGACATAAATCATCCTATAAAATATTTATCCGGTGGAAATATTCAAAAGATTTTAGTTGCAAGAGAATTAAGTATGTATCCTAAAATACTCATTATGGCATATGCCGTAAGAGGGCTGGACATTAATACATGTTATACAATATATGATTTGATAAGCCAGGAAAAAGAAAAAGGAACTGGGGTATTATTTATTGGAGAAGATTTGGATGTGTTGATTAAGTTATGTGATAGGATTATGGTGTTTTGTGACGGAGCGGTTACTGGTATTATTGATGCTAAGGATGCTTCAAGAGAAAAAATAGGTATGATGATGGTGGGAAAAACAGTAGAGGGGGAGGGTAAATAGATGATGCAGATTATTAAAAGAGCAGAAACTTCAAAAACTGATAATTTTAAAATTAGAAGCATTGCAATACTCCTATCTTTATTAATGTTAGGTATTTTTTTGATAATAATTAAACTTAATCCTATAGAGGTATATGCAGCACTTATTAAGGGAAGTTTTGGGACAATTTATAGTTTAAGGCAAACGCTTATTAGGGCAATACCACTAATTATAACTTCGCTTGGAATAGCTGTAGCCTTCAAAATGCAGTTTTGGAATATTGGTGGAGAAGGACAAATAGTAATGGGAGCTTTTGCTGCAAGTTTTTTTGCGCTTAGATTTCCGGATATGGACAAATTGCCTTTGCTTTTAATAATGTTTTGTGCAGGTGTTATAGGTGGGGGGTTATGGGCACTAATTGCAGCTGTGCTTAAAGGCAGATGGAAAACCAATGAAACAATTGTAACCTTAATGCTGAACTACATAGCATTAAAATTTATAACATATTTGAAATATGGACCTTGGAAAGATAAGAATTCAATGGGTTTCCCAAAAATACCTAGCTTTTCTCCAAATGCTACACTTCCAGATGTTTTAGGTATAAATATAGGATGGATAATCTCAATTATACTTGTTATAATAGTGTATATTTTCATGAAATATACTAAAAAGGGATATGAAATTTCAGTGCTTGGAGAAAGTGAAAAAACAGCTACATATGCAGGTATTAATATTCGAAAAACAATGTACATAGCTATATTTATAAGTGGAGCATTATGTGGAATTGCAGGTGTAATTCAAGCATCAGCAGTTAGCAGAACACTATCTGTAGAAGTTGCAGGTGGAGCTGGATTTACAGCTATAATTATAGCATGGTTATCTGCACTGTCTGCACCAATCATAGTAATAGTATCTATACTTTTTGCTGCACTTTTGGAAGGTGCGTCATATATTCAAACAGCCCTAGGAATACCTCAAGCAGCAGCTCAGTTAATACAAGCAATTGTTTTGTTTTTCGTATTGGGCAGTGAATTCTTTACTAAATATAAAATAAAATTTAAGTCCCTAGACATGCGAAAGGAGGCAAAATAAATGGATAGTATTACATCATTTTTAGCAGCTGCTGTGGTAGCTGGAACTCCTCTGCTTTTTGCTACATTAGGTGAAATATTAACTGAGAAAGTAGGAAACCTTAATTTAGGCGTAGAAGGTATGATGCTTATGGGTTCTGTAATTGGGTTTATGGCAGGATTAAATACGGGAAGCCCTGTTATAGCAATGCTTGCTGCAGCAATTGCAGGAGGGCTTGGAGCTTTAATTTATGCATTTTTAACTATATCGCTTAGGGCGAATCAAGTAGTATGTGGCCTTACACTTACTATATTTGGGACAGGGTTTTCAAGTATGGTAGGTAAAAAATTGATTGGCCAAGTTACTCCAGATAAGATAAAAGTATTTTTTGTACCTAAAAGAATTCCAATAATCGGTGATATACCTTTTATAGGAGACATATTTTTTAATCATGATGTGTTTGTATATCTTGGATATATTGTAACGGTGCTTTTATTTATATATTTATACAAAACTGCTAAAGGCTTAAACACAATGGCGGTTGGTGAAAACCCAGCAGCAGCAGATGCGGCAAGTATTAATGTTAGTTTATATAAATATGTTAATACTCTAATCGGTGGAGCTCTTTGCGGTCTTGGAGGAGCATATCTATCTCTTGTTTATGTACCAGCTTGGCAGGAGAATGTAACAGCAGGAAGGGGCTGGATAGCAGTAGCCTTAGTAATTTTCGCAACTTGGAGACCTCAAAGGGCACTTATTGGAGCATATCTATTTGGAGGTCTTGACATAATAGGATTTAGACTACAAGGATTACCTGGGTTTGAAGTATCTCAATATTTAATTGATCTTTTGCCTTATGTAGTTACAATAGTTATCCTAGTAATAGTTTCAATGAAAAAATCCAGCAAGAACTCACCGCCGGCAGGGCTTTCTAATCCTTATTTTAGAGAAGAAAGATAAGCTAATGGTTGGATTGTTTTTAGGGGCGGTTAACAATTTTATAAATAAATGTTGGATTAATATTGTTGTTAACTGTCCCTATTATTTATTATTTATGAAAAAGGAATAATTCAAACACTTACTGGATATATTAGAAATTTAAAGAATAATTTGGGAGTACTATATATTTTTAATAATAAAATGCTTTTAGAATATAATATAGATATTAGAGTTCGTGCTGTTTGTGAACCTTACATAGAACTTAGTGGGGCAAAAATTATAAAAAATAAAATGAAATTGAATGGTATGACCTTATGAATGGGTGAAGTATGATATAATAGAGAAGATGGGTTAAAGAAAAGATCTAAAAAAGGCGAAATTTAAAAATAAGAAGGATTTCAATGAATATTTATAGAATATATAATAGTAGACTGTAAATAATCTAAAAATAGATTTAGCAAAAGTATTTAATAAGAGGAGTGTATATATATGACAACAGATAATAAAGAAGAAGTTACAATGAATGATATAATGGATAATAACGAGGAAACTATTGTAAGTATTAACAGTGGAGACGTTGTACGTGGAACTGTACTTTCTGTAAATGAAGAGGAAGTTCTTGTGAACATAGGATATATGACTGATGGAGTTATACCAAAAGAAGAAGTATCAAATGAAAAAGAAGTAATCCTATCAGAGGTTATTAAGATTGGCGATGAAATTTCTGTATATATAATGAAAGTAAACAATGGAGAAGGTAATGTGCTTTTATCTAAAAAAAGAGCAGATGGCCTTAAAATATGGGATGAATTCCAAGAAATTTTAGATGGAGATAAAACTTTAGAAGTAACAGTTAGTGATATTGTTAAAGGTGGAGTTACTGCTTATATTGAAGGAGTTAGAGCGTTTATACCAGCATCACAAATATCAGACGCATACGTTGAGAAATTAGAAGACTATAAGGGTAAAACATTAGTAGTTAAAATAATAGAACTTGATAAAGAAAACAAAAACATAGTTTTATCTAGAAGAGTAATAGAAAAAGCAGAAAATCAAGTTAAAAGAGATTTAATTTGGGATGAACTTAAAAAAGGTGAAAAGAGAAAAGGTGTTGTAACTAGACTAGCTAAATTTGGTGCTTTTGTAGATTTAGGTGGCATTGATGGTCTTATTCACATTTCACAATTATCATGGAAAAGGGTTCAAGAACCATCAGAGGTAGTGTCAGTTGGAGATGAAGTTGAAGTTGATATTTTAGATTTCGATAAAGAAAAAGGAAGAATATCTCTAGGACTTAAAGGAGCAGAAGGTAACCCATGGAATAATATAACAAGCACTTATAAAGCTGGTCAAATAGTTGAAGGAACTATTGTAAAATTAATGGATT
Source organism: Clostridium sp. (assembly GCF_050717545.1). Lineage (GTDB taxonomy): Bacteria > Bacillota > Clostridia > Clostridiales > Clostridiaceae > Clostridium_AD. The sequence continues at coordinate 85,969 of NZ_JBOITN010000039.1, read as the reverse complement.
TCGGTGCTTTTGTACAACTTGAATCAGGAGTAGAAGGATTAGTTCATTTATCAGAAATATCAGAAGAACATATTGCAAAGGTTTCTGACGTATTAAAAGTTGGAGAAGTTGTAAAAGTTAAAATTGGTGAAATAAATGAAAAAGATAGAAGAGTAAGCCTAAGCATTAAAGAAGCAGCAAGAGGAAATGAAGATTTCTCACAATATAAGCAAGAAGAACAAGGTGGAGTAACACTAGGAGATATATTAGGAGACAAATTCAAAAATTTTAAATTCTAGTAAAAATTATGAGGCAAAACAATTAATAGTTGTTTTGCCTCATTTTGAGTAAAGGGGGCAGAATATTGTTTATGTGTGAAGTCTGTGGAAAGCCAGCGGATAAACATCATATAGTTTATAAAAGCTATAGGAGACAGAAAAGATGTCCCCTATAGCTTTTATTTTAGTGATTATTAATACTGCAGCTCCGCAGGTGATGATTTAACCTAAATTAATAATTCCTGTAGAGTATAATAATATTATACCTATAGAAACAGGGGCAACAAATTTAATTATGAAGCTATAAAGTTTTTCAACTTTAAATGAATATAATCCATTGCTTGTAATTTCTTTAACTGCATTTTTACTACCCCAAACCCAACCAACAAAAATACATATCAATATTCCAGCCGTGGGTAAGAAGATATTAGAGGCAACAAAGTCAAAGAGATCGAAAAAGTTTTTACCAAATATTTTGATATCACTCCAAACTCCAAAAGATAAAGTACTTGGTATTGATACAGCAAAAACTGATAAGGCGGTTAAAATAGTGACTTTCTTTCTTGAAGCATTATATTTTTCTGTAAAGAAAGATACAATAACCTCTAAAAGAGAAATTGTTGAAGTTATAGCGGCAATACCAACTAAAAGAAAAAATAAAGTTTCAAAAACTGCTCCGAAAGGCATAGCCTTAAATACTGCGGGAAGAGTTATGAATATTAAGGATGGACCTGAGGTTGGTTCTAGTCCATACGCGAATACTGCTGGGAAAATTACTAGGCCTGCCATTAAAGCAATTAGAGTATCGGCAATAGTTACTTGAATTGCCAAGGAAACAATGTTTACCTTTTTATCAATATAACTTCCGTATGTAAGTATTATGCCCATGCCAAGGCTTAGAGAATAGAAAGCATGACCTAAAGCTTCTAATACTCCTTTAGTAGTTAGTAATGAAAAATCTGGTTTAAACAGAAATTCAACACCTTTTGAAGCGCCATCTAATGTCAAAGATCTAAACATTAATATAACGATTATAAAAAACAATAGTGGCATTAATATTTTGCTGTATTTTTCAACTCCACTTTTAACTCCTAAAATTACAACTAAAGATGTTAGTGCTAAAACTAAAAAACTTCCGAGTAATGGCTCAATTGGATTACTTGCAATATTTCCAAAGTAATCAGTTAATTTATCAGGAGGTACAGTTATTAAAGTTCCCATAGCTGACCTGCCAATATATGAAAAAACCCATCCTGCAATTATAGAATAAAAAGATAATATTATAAATGCAGTGGAAACCGATAAAACACCTGTTAAGTACCAAGGCTTTTTAGGCTCAATTTGTTTAAATGCAGCGATGGCATTAACTTGCGTTTTCCTACCTAAAACAAATTCGGAAATCATTACAGGAAGACCTATTAATAGTATACATGCTAGGTATACTAAAATGAAAGCGGCACCTCCGTTTTTGCCGGTTATATAAGGAAATTTCCATATGTTGCCTAAACCTACAGCTGAACCAGCGGCGGCTGCTAAAACACCAAATCTTGAACCAAAATTATCTCTTTTCATTATTAGTCTACCTACCTTTTTTTAACATATTTTTGTAAATTTTAAGTTTTGAAATCATCGTAAAGTCTTTAAAAACATTATAATAAAAAAATCTTTCGTCCCTATGAATATATTTATATATTCATAGGGACGAAAGATTATATTTTACGTGATACCACCCTAATTTGTAATTTATTAAATTACCTCATTATTCAAGTCAAAGTAAATTTTGTATAGTACACTAATAGTTTACTTAACTTTAGTCATATAACGGTGACAACCGGCCTCATCTACAGAATAAATCTTTGAAATTGGCGCTCAAGAGGGATCATTATACCTAACTAACACTAACTTTCACCAAATGTTAGTTCTCTGTGGATAGAAACTCGGTATTTTTATTTCTTTCATCACTTTTAGAAATATTATAATTTTTTAAAACTTATTAATATTATATATTTATCACTACGTAATGTCAATATATTATACATTAAACTTTAGATAATAATTTTTTGATTCCAATTACAAAAACTAAGACAAATACGGAAGTTAGAGCTATAGTTCCTCCAGGGGCACAGTTTATGTAGTAAGATAGAATAAGTCCTAAAATTATGTCGATAAATCCAAACATTATTGAGCAAATTAGAGTATGTTTAAAGCCCTTATTTAGCTGCAGTGATGTAGCCACAGGTAAAGCTATCATTGAGGACATAACAAGTATTCCAAGTATTCTTAGTGAGACTGAAATAGTAGCCCCTACAAGTAGAGCAAAAACATAATTTATTACCTTAACTTTTACACCAGAAACCTTAGCACCCTCTTCATCAAAAGTAATATATAACAATTGGTTATATAAAGAAAATAAAGTTATTATAGAAATAATACTAAGAACAAGCATTATGTATAAATCTGTTTTTGTAACAGTCAGAATGCTTCCAAATAGATAAGAATTAACGTTAGCACCTGCTTTACCTGTACTTACTAGAGTTATTCCAATACCCACACTAAAGGTAAGTATAATAGCCAAAATCAATTCTGCGTATTTTTTATAATAATCTCTTAAAAATTCAATGGATAAGCCACATAGAGCTGTAAAAATAAAAGCACAAATTATAGGATTATATCCAAGAATTAAGCCGATAGCAACTCCTGCGAAGGAGGCATGTGACATAGTATCACCCATCATGGAATATCTTTTTAGTACAAGAAAAACACCTACGATTGGGAATAAAATAGAAATTAAAACTGATGCAATTAAAGCATTTTGCATAAAACCATATTCAAACATAAAATGATTTTACCCCCTTTCTTTAGCTGATTTATTTAAATAATCATTTATAGTGTAAAGTATTCCATTACCGTTAGTCATTTCAAAAATATCAGTTGAATTCTCAAGGGCCGCTTTTATGTTATGTTCAACAGAAATAACTGTAATACCTAGGTTAACATTTAATCCTTTAATAATACCATATATATCTTCCATGCTTTGTACGTCTATACCGGTGGAGGGTTCATCTAGAATAAGTAGCTCGGGGTCACCTATTAAACTTCTAGCAATGAATATTTTTTGCTGCTGACCTCCAGAAAGATTCCCAATAAGAGTATGGCAATATGCCTCCATGCCTACAGCTTGTAAACTTTTTATAATAAGATTTTTATCTTTAAGTTTTAGTACCCGTCTATGGCAATTTAGCATCTCATAAACCGTTATAGGAAATTGTGCATTAAAATTTTCAACTTTTTGTGCTACATATGCTATTCTCGATGTAAGTATGACAATTTCGCCACTATTAGGTTTTAATAAATTCAATATTAGTTTAACTAAAGTACTTTTAGCACTACCATTTTCACCTAAAATTGATACATAGCTACCTTTTTTGATTTTAAGGTTAACATTATCTAGTATGTAGGCCTTTGAATTTGTATATGTAAAACATAAGTTCTTTATGTCAATCATTTAAATCCTCCTTATAATTTCCTGATTAAGAACTACTGTTTATTTTAGAATTAATTATGAAATATCGTATAATCATTATTCTAACTAATAATAGTAGCAACAAATAGTATACACCTAAATGCGAATAACTTGCAATAACTCTCTCCATATTATTGACAAATATTCATATAATATATCTCATAAAATTTATAAAATTGGTAAAACTAAATATGATGATACTTTATTTTATAGCATACTTAATAATGCTTAAGTATATTTCAATAAAAATGCTTAGTCTATGCATTTAAATAAGAAAGGTAGTGTTATTATGAATAAAAACCAAAATTCAACACATGTTATTAGTAGAGTGGCTAAGGATAGTCAAGGAGAAATCACGGCATATGAACTTGAAAACGGAGAGATAGTTTCTAAAGAACAAGCTGTGTTGCTTTCGAAACAGGGGAATATAAGTGGAGTTTCTGTCTCAACATCAAAAAAAGGTGAAGAATTCTTAAGAAGTCTACCAGATCAAAATAAGGCTAATAACTTAGATAGTTTGCCAGTTATTGACGATAATGATATAAATTAATAAAAAACATTAATAACTGCACAATACTTAAAGGCAAGGACATTTAATTGTTCTTGTTTTTTTGTTTTAACTATTTATCTTTTAAGTTTAAGGGGAAGGGTTAATAATTAATGCTTTGTTTTAGATTAACTACTTAAAATAAATTTTTGCAATCCTTGAAAAAAAATTCTCTTTAGAATAGAATATTATGAAGGCGTGTTTAATTAAAATATTCTTATTATAGGAAAATAAAGAATAATAATATAGTTATAATCTTTCCTTTGCGCTACGTTAAAATTTTATGATGAGATTAGATAGATTGTTAGGAGGCTAAACAAATGGAACTTCTAGAAAGTACTTTACAGGCAATAGAGCCACTAAATAAGGAGGCTATAAAAAAGGCGTGGAATAGAATTGATAGTTTAACAAAGCCAATAGGAAGTCTTGGTGAAATAGAGAATATTATAGCCAAGATGGCTGGAATTACGGGATTGGTACATAATAAGATAAATAAAAAAAATGTAGTGATATTGTGCGCGGATAATGGGGTTGTGGAGGAGGGAGTATCTAATTGTCCTAAAAGTGTAACGGCTACAGTTACTAATAATTTCACAAAAGAAATTACGGGTGTTTATGTTTTATCAAAATTTGCTAGAAGTGATATTACCGTTGTAGATGTAGGTGTGGACGCTGATTTTAATAATCCTAAAATTATAAATAAAAAAATTGCATACGGTACCATGAATATGATGAAGGGGCCTGCTATGACAAGGGCGCAGACCATAAAAGCTATAGAAGTTGGTATTGAAACAATTGATGATTTAGTATGTAAGGGTTATGATTTATTTGGTACAGGAGAAATGGGTGTAGGAAATACCGCCACTAGTGCTGCTATATTAAGTGTTTTTTCTGGACTCGAAGTAGAAATGTCAGTGGGTAAGGGTTCTGGAATTACGCAGGAGCAATTCATTAATAAAAAATTAGTTATTAAAAAATCAATCCAATTGAACAAGCCAGATAAAAACGATGTTATTGACGTATTGTCAAAAGTTGGAGGATTTGATATTGCAGGACTATGTGGTTGCTTTCTAGCAGCAGCTAAGAACAGAGTTCCTATTGTTATTGATGGCTTTATAGCTTCTGCAGCGGCGCTGTGTGCTTACAAATTAAACCCTCTAGTAATAGGGTATATATTTGCATCTCACCTGTCAGCAGAGCCAGGAGCGACTTTTATAATGAATGAAATAGGATTAAAGCCAATGCTTAATTTGAATATGAGACTCGGGGAGGGGTCAGGGTGTCCTCTTGCGTTTAATATAATTGAGGCGGCGCTGTTTACAATGGATAATATGGGAACTTTTGAGGATGCAACACTTGATAGTAAAAAGTACATAGATATAAGGGAGAATCCCGTAGAAATACCGTAGGGTAGAATTTAGGTGGTAGAATTATGAATATTTATTTATTAAGGCATGGTCAGACTCAGGAAAATAAAAAAGGTTCTTATTATGGCAATTTAGATGTAGGCCTAAATGAAATTGGGGTAAGGCAAGGAAATAAAGCTAAAATATTCTTTAATGATGTAAAATTGGATGGTGTATATGTTAGTGATAAAGTAAGAACTTTGGAAATGGCTAGATTAGCGATAGGGAAAAAGGAAATAGGAATTATTCGAGACAATAGATTAAATGAAACTAACTTTGGAGATTTTGAAGGAAAAACTTATGAGGAGATTAAGTCCGCCTACCCTAAGGAATGTTTGTGCTGGAGAAACAATTGGAAAGAATTTGTGCCACCTAACGGCGAAAGTTACATAAAGTTATGTGAAAGGGTTAAGAGTTTTATGGACCATATTAAAAAGTTAGATGAAGAAAATATTTTAATATGTGCACACGCGGGGGTCATAAGGGCAATATATTGTTATGTCATGGATGAAAACATAGATTTGTTTTGGAAATTTGGATGTAAAAATGGAGATATAAGTATTATAAAATATGAATATGGTAATTTATATATTGATTCAATTATACATATTTAATTTATTGTGAATTATTTTAAAATTAATTTGAACATTTTTATTAGAAAAGAGGTGAGCTTTGCAGGGGAGACCTTCGCAAGCGAATATGATAAGAGAATATATAAATGATTTTTTATTATTTTTTCAGTTTTTTACACGGATACCTATAAATAAAAGTTTAAATTGTGATAAGGAAAACTTTAGGCGTGGATCTATATTTTTTCCTGTAGTTGGGTTATTTGTAGGTGTTGTACAGTGGCTAATCTATTATTTGTTGATAAAAGTGCTGCCTATAAATATTACAGCAGTATTTGTAGTTATTATACCAATAGTTATTACTGGAGGGTTGCATGTAGATGGGCTTGGAGATACCTGTGATGGTTTCTTTTCGTTTAAAGGTGATAAACATAAAATAATAGAAATCATGAAGGACAGCACAGTAGGAACGTATGCTACTATAGCCGTAGTTTTTGATATGTTGATGAGATATGTTGCAGTGAGCACTGTCATAGGAATAAATTTACCACTTATATTAATTGCTACACCAATAATTGCAAGATTTTCTGTTGTTTTTATATGTTTTATAGGAAAAAATGCTAAGGAAACAGGATCAGGGAACATATTTATTGGTAATATTGATGTGAAAAGACTAGTGATTGCAGCAATTATAACTATTGTATTTGGGACTTTATTAATAGGGTTAAATCAAAGTATTATACTGATAGTATCAGCACTAATTTTTAGTTTCCTTTTTAATAAGTTTTGTGAGAGCAAAATTACGGGACTTACTGGCGATACTTTAGGAGCTAATAATGAATTGGTTGAAATTTTAGTTATAGTTCTATTTATAGGAATGAACTGAGGTTTAAAACGGGAGAAATAATACCTAATTGAGGACGGTTAATAATTGCAAGCGATCTATAAAATCATAAAAATATTTATTAAGGCGGAAGAAAAAATGAAGAAGGCAATTTTAGTTGTAAGCTTTGGAACTACATATTGTGATACAAGAAAAGTAACTATTGATAAAATAGAAGAAAAAATAAAAAATACATTTGTGGGTTATGAGATAAGAAGAGCATTTACATCGCATGTTATTCTTAAAGTGCTTAAAAAGAGAGACAACATTTATATAGATACACCAGAAGAGGCTTTAGAAAAATTAAAAAATGAAGGGTATAACGATGTTATTGTTCAACCTTTGCATGTTATTCCTGGGTCTGAATTCGATTACATAAATGATGTAGTTAATACGTATAAAGAATCTGAATCATTCCAAAATATTGTGATAGGAAGACCACTTATAAATTTTAAAGGAGAAGAACCTGGTGTACCAGATGATTATGCTATAATGCTTACTGCTCTTTCAAAGCAATTACCACCAAGTGATACAGTGATTTTGATGGGACACGGCACAAGCCATATTGCGAATGCAGCATATTGCTACTTTGAAAGAGTTTTAAGGGATAAAGGCTTTGAAAATGTTCATTTAGCAACGGTAGAGGGGTATCCAACTTTGGATAGAATAATGCCGAATATTATAGCACAATCAAGCAGAGAGGTTATTTTAATGCCCCTGCTACTAGTAGCAGGGGAGCATGTAAGAAATGACATGGCGGGAGAGTCTAAAAATTCCTGGAAGAGTATTTTAGTAAAAGAAGGTTTCAAAGTTAAAATATATTTACATGGACTGGGAGAAAATAGCGATATTCAAGACATTTATATACAACATATTAATGATGTAATTAATAAAAGGTTTATGAATGCATGCAAAACTCATAAGGGTATTTAAATTTTCGCTATGATACTCGAAAGTAAAATTATAAAAGAAGTGGAAATTGTACAGGAGAAGGGAGCAATTCAATGATACATGGTGGAGATGTTTATACTAATGGACTACTTAAGGGCAAAAAATTAATAGATTATAGCTCTAATATAAACCCATTAGGGGTGCCTAAAAGTTTTACTGATAATGTTAATGAAGCAGTAAGTGCATTAACAAGGTACCCAGATATTCAATATAGGGACGTGTTAAAATCCCTAAATGAATATACCGGTTGCTCAGAGGAATATTTTGTTTTAGGGAATGGAGCCGCAGAAATAATTGACTTAGTTATATCTTGTCATAAAAGCTTATTAATTGTGGTGCCTTCATTTGTAGAGTATGAAATCGATGCTAAAAGGTGGAACTGTAGAATAGAATTTTCTTACTTAAAACAGAATAAGGATGAAAACGTATTATTAAAGCATGAATATGATCAGCTTTCTTATGATTATGAAGATATTCTAAATAAACTACAAAATGTAGAAGGTTTAATTTTAGGTAATCCTAATAATCCTAATGGGAACATTATTGATAAAAATGAGTTTCATAAAATTCTTAAATATTGTGATAGTAATAACAAAGTGATAATAATAGATGAGGCTTTTATTGAATTTACGGGGGATGCTGGGCATAGTTTTTTAAATGAAGTTAAAGATTACAAATGTTTATTTATAATAAGAGCTTTAACTAAGTTTTTTGCTATGCCGGGTATAAGATTTGGATATGGAATAAGTAGTAACAATGATTTAATAAAAAGAATGAAAGATAAACAAAATCCTTGGAATATAAATTGTTTTGCACAGGTTGCTGCATGCCATGTGTTAAAGGATGAATTATATATTGAAAAAAGCAAAGAATGGATAAGGGAGGAAAGGCCTAGATTCATGAAATTATTAAAGAATATTTCCTTTATTAATAAAGTGTTTTCAACCTTTGGAAATTATGTGTTATGTAAATTAGATGGACATACCTTTGAAAGGGGACTAAATTCAGAGGAGCTTTATAAACTATGTCTAGTACGAGGGTTTGTAATAAGAGAAGTAGACAATTTTAGAGGACTTAATAATCAATACATAAGGCTCGCAATTAAGGATAATGAAAGAAATGAAAAATTGATAACGGTGTTTAAAAATATTAGGCTAGGCAGTAAAGATATGGGCGTAGAGTAGGGACAAATAGTAATATTTTTGCTTAAATGAATATAATTCTAATTGTTTGGATAGATTAGTAGATACGATTGTTTATGTATCACTATTGATACACATAAATCATTATGATATAATAATGATATTATTTAATGTAGGAGGGGTTAATTTGGATAAAATAGCGCTTATAACAGACACTACAAGTGATTTAAGAAGTGAAGCAATAGAAAAATATAATATAAATGTATTGTCTTTTAGGATTATCTATTCTGATAGAGAATATTCGGATAATATAGATATTACCTCACAAGAAGTTTATGATAATATGAAAATAGAAGTGCCTACATCATCGTTGCCATCAATGAAGGATATGGAGGAATTATTTTTAAAATTAGAAGAAGAGGGATATACGCATGCTATAGCAATAACATTATCTACTGGGTTATCAGGTATATTTAATGCTATGAAGCTTACTAGTGAAAATCATCCAAGTATCATTACTCATGTATGTGACTCACAATCTATTGCTCTTGGTGAAGGATTAATAGTAACAGAATGCGGAAAATTAATACAAGAAGGAAAGAGTTTCGAGGAAGTTGTTTCCGCTATTCCATCTATTAAAAAGAGAATACATTTGTATTTTGTAGTAGGAACGCTGGAGTATTTAAAAAAAGGTGGAAGAATAGGAAAAGTTGCAGGAACAATAGCTGAACTTTTAAATATTAAACCTATAATATCATTTGATGCTGACGGTAAGTATTGCACCGCTTACAAAGTAAGGGGTAGAAAGCAATCTCTTAATAAACTTATAGAGCTTACAAATGATATTTTAGATAAAAAGAAGTGTAAAGTTTATATATTACATGGTGATGCATATGACGAGAGTAAAAAAGTAATGGAAAGAATAAGCACTCATTCAAACGCTATTTCAATAGAATTTGGAGGATGTATAAGTCCTGTATCAGGAGTTCATAGTGGACCAGGGTTAGTAGGAATGGTTTGTATAGAGGAACCTTAAATAAAAATGGATGATATGGGAACTAAAGAAAATGAGATAGACATTAGAGCGCAGGAGAAGAGATTGTACGTTGAATACAAGAAAAAGCTCTTAGAGCTTCGGAAAGTTCAGAAAGAAAAAGAAGCGGTTGGTCAAGTATTCACAAAAGGACTACTACCTTTGTACGTATTATATATTCTAAGTTTAGGCGAAACTAATGGAAATGATATATCTCATAAAATTGGAGATAGAACAAATGGTTTTTGGATTCCTAGTACAGGAGGAATATATCCCCTTTTAAAGAAATTAGAAAAAGAAAAATTGGTTGTTGGAGAGTGGAATGATTCAAAAAAAGCACAGAAAATATATAAGATAACCAATGAAGGTTTAAGCGAATTAGAAAATAAGAAATACCTAATGCGTGGTAAAATTGAAGAAGCTTTAGAGGTATTTAAAATAATATATAGTGATTTATATAATTAAATATTATAACAAAAGAATCTAGAGGCATTTTGCCTCTAGATTCTTTTGTTATAACATTAGCCTAAACATTCAGCTTTAAGTCTCCTTCTCTTATCCAACCTTTTTTTCTCATGATTTCTGAGAAAAGTAAGGTCAAAGCAGCAGGAGCTATAAAATGTAGCAATAATATTTTTAAAACTATCACAGAGGTTGGCGCGCTTGCCTGCATAGCTGCGAAGGTTCCAAATTGACCTACAAGACCACTTGTACCCATACCTGCTCCAAGTGAATTGTTTGTCATTGCGAAAATCGTGGTTGATAAAGGTCCTAGTATTGCACCTGCAAGGGTTGCTGGTATCCAAACTTGAGGACGTTTTACTATGTTTGGCACTTGTAACATGGACGTGCCTAGTCCTTGTGATAATAAACCACTTAATTTATTTTCTCTATAACTAGCAACAGCAAAACCTACCATTTGAGCACTACAGCCAACTGTAGCAGCGCCTGCTGCTAGGCCAGACATATTTAGTGAAATTGCAATAGCAGCGCTACTAATTGGAGCAGTAAGTGCTAGTCCCATTAAAGTAGACACCGCAATGCCCATAGGTATAGGCATAAGTGTTGTAGCTGAATTTATAAATGCGCCCAAATCAGTCATAAAGGTTGAAATATAAGGTCCAACAAATTTACCTGCAATGCTTCCAGTTATAATAGTAACAATAGGAACTATTACGATATCGAGTTTTGTCTTTCCAGAGACCAAGTTTCCAAGTTCTGCACCTATTATTGCAGCAATGAATGCTCCAACAGGACCGCCTCCCATATACATATATCCAAAGGCACCAGTAGCAGCAGACGAGAACATTGCAAGCGGAGTGACCTTTAAACCCCAAGCTACGGCAACTCCAATAGCGGCGCCAACTACAGGAGATTTAGCTGAAATGATTTCTGTGAACTCTTTAAGAAAATTAAGTCCAGGAATTTTTGAGAATTGACTCAATATTAGTCCGATGATTAATGAAGCAAAGAGGCCTAATGCCATTGCACTTAAAGCATCTAAGAAATATCGTTTTAAAGCTTTCTTTAAAATGATTTTGAACTTACCCATGAATTTTCCCCCTAATGAAATATACTTTTTTATGTTGTAGATATAAATACTTTTTAGAGCAAAGACATCAGCTGTTATTCAATACGATTACATATGTATATTCTAGTGTATATACAATCAGCTGACAATATTATAACATCTTATTATAAACACATCAATAAGCAAAATAAAACAAATAACTAGTAAAATATACTAGTTATTTGTCAAAGGCTAGAGAATGATAAAGCAAAAAGTTTTAAAGAAAGACGGAATTATTGATATAAGCTATAAAATATTAATAGCTATTCGTTACGTAAGTCTAAATAAGAACTACCGTCTAATGGAATTAAAGCTTGAAGACCTGGACGATCACCAGCGAGACCTATAGCATAAACAGTGTAAAAACGTTCCGGTTTAAGATTTATATTAGGTACGTATAAAGCAATGGTTTTAGTGCCAGTAGGTCTAACCTCTAACGTGTAGGTTCCAGCAGGCACCTGTATATAATCAGTAAGTTGTTTGTAACTAATATTTTCAAATAGAATTGTGCCGTCTGGTAATGCAATATCTACAGCACCAGCGTTAGGTGATAAATGAGCGAATTTAACATAGACCATATTACTAGGGTCTATAATTTTAGGCTCATTAACAAGTAATATATCGATATTTGGCAATAGTCCAATAGCTGCAACTGTGTATATTTTTCCAGATGGAACAAAGATGTTTTTATTAAGTACCGGCGAAATTTTAGTACCAGCAGCATATAATTTTACATTGTAATTACCAGTCATAACCTTTATATAATCTGTAAAAGAACCATAGGTAAGGTTTTTAAATTTTAACATGTCATTAATATATACATCAACAGCTGGGGATTTAGGTGAAGAATGAAGAACTCTTATATATGAAATCATAGGGCTTACCCTATCCATAGGGAGTTCTCTATATAAAGAATATACGTCATTGTAATTATTTGGGCAATAAAACATAAAAGGCTCCCTTCAAATATTTCTACTATACCAATATATGAAAAAGATCCTAAAATGTTCCGTAATTAGTTATAAACCTTAAGATTATTAAAACATATCTTTTTTATTGAGAAAATAAATAACAGTTACAACTATAAGGCCAATTAGTGCAACAATATACCAAAATCCTAGACCGATACCAGTAACGCCGAATGGAATTCCAGTTACATTCATACCAAATAGTCCGGAAATCATGTTGGGTATAGCCATAACTATAGTAATAGCTGCAAGAAATTTCATTACTACATTAAGTTTATTCGAAATAACTGAAGAGTAGGCATCCATAGTGCCATTTAAAATATTAGTATAAATGGTACACATCTCTATAGCCTGTCTGTTTTCAATAATAACATCGTCTAAGACGTCTTTATCATCTTCATACCTTTGAAGAATGTCTAGTTTAAGCATTTTTTCTAAGGTAATTTCATTTCCTCTTAGGGAAGTTGAAAAATATACAAGAGATTTTTCAAGAGCTAATAGCTGAATAAGTTCTTTATTTCTTAAAGTTTTATGTAGTTGTTTTTCTACTATATAGCTTTTTTTATCAATTTGTCTTAGGTATACTAAATAATAGTTTGCAATTCTATATAAAATTTGGAGCATAAATCTTGAACGTTTAAAAGTAAAGAAGGAGCTGATTTTTCCTTCGCCAAAATCGGATAATATCTTACTGTTTTTTAAACAAACTGTAATTATAACTTTGTCAGTATGTATCATGGCTATGGGGTAAGTGTCATAGGTTAAAGAATTATCATCCATATCTGTAAAAGGTATATCTAGAATAATTAATGTACAATCTTCTTCTATGTCAATACGTGAGGTTTCTTCTTCATCTAAAGCAGCCCTTAAAAAATCCATGGGAACACTAGCTTTTTTAGAAATAAATATTAATTCTTCATCTGATGGGTCTATCAGGTTAATCCAGCAACCTGGCTCTATATTTTCGTGCATTGTAAGTTGTTTGTTTTCTGCACTGCTGTATATTGAAAGCATTACAACACCTCCTAGTATAATATCCTTTATATTATAGTCTAGAAAACGTAATATATACAAGTGATAATCATTAAAATTAATTTTATCAATATCTATTATGTGGCTAAAACATGGTTGACAATGAAGATTGTATAATCAATAATAGTATATGGAAAGTTATACACATAAATTTTTATATATTGAATAATAATAAATAAATTAGATTAAATATATATAACTAATAATATTGGGAGGCCAAATAACACATGGATTTTTATCCGTTATTTATAATAGCATTAGCATTATCTTTAGATGCTTTTGGAGTGGCTTTATGTATAGGATTAAATAGCCAAACTAAGTTTTCAAACAAGATAGGATTTATAATTTCTTTTGCCTTTTTTCAATTTTCATTATCATATGTAGGGGCTTATGCAGGATTTCTTTTTAATACATATGTAGCTTCAATGCCAACCATAATTGGTGGTATAATTATATCGTTAGTTGGAGTGATTATGATTAAGGAAGGTATAGAAAATCAAGGAACATGCCCACTACTTAAACCTAAGATGTATTTTATTTTAGGAATATCTGTAAGTATAGATGCCATGGTAATAGGTTTTACGGTATTAGGTGATATAACAAATATTATATTATTAAAAGATACATTATTTATTGGATTAGTAACGCTAGTAATGGTAATAATAGCTTTTATAATATCTAAATATTTAAAAAAAATAGAAATTGTTGGGAAGTATGCTGACTATATCGGAGGAATAATCTTAATAATATTTGGACTTAAGATGATGTTCTTTTAATTTCAAGAATATTTCTACTTAAAATAATGGCTTTTAAAAGAAAGGATGATAAACATGTTAGAAAAATTAAAGGATTTAAATTCATTTAATGCGTTTAAATATTTTAAAGAGATTAATGAGATCCCAAGAGGTTCTGGAAATGAAAAAGCAATTAGTGATTGGCTTGTTAACTTTGGAAAGAAATATAATTTAAAATTCATTCAGGATAAAGCTTTAAATGTAATAATTAAAAAACCAGGTACTGTAGGATATGAAAATTCTCCAAATATAATTATTCAAGGTCACATGGATATGGTTTGTGAAAAAAATATAGAATCAAAACATGATTTTTTAAAAGATCCTATTGAATTTATTGTAGAGGGCGATTTTTTAAGGGCAAATAGAACTACACTTGGAGCGGATGATGGAATTGCTGTAGCAATGAGTCTTGCAGTGCTTGCGTCAAATGATATTTCCCATCCCCCAATTGAGCTGCTCGTAACTACTGGGGAAGAAGTAGGTATGATTGGTGCCCAGGCACTGGATCCTAATAATTTAGAGGGAAGAATACTTATAAATATAGATTCAGAAGAAGAAGGAAAACTTTTGGTAAGTTGCGCAGGTGGGGTTCGTGAAAAAATAAGACTTAAAATAACTTGGCAGCAGGCAGATAAAAACTTTATATCTTGTAACATTAAGTTAAGAGGATTAAAAGGCGGTCACTCTGGAATGGAAATTAACAAAGAAAGAGGAAATGCTAATAAACTTATGGGACGTTTCTTAATGGATTTACGATCAGTTATAGATTTTAAAATGAACTTTATAAGTGGCGGAGCTAAAAACAATGCAATTCCACGTGATGCTGATGCTACTATATTGTTTAGGGAAAATGATAAAGATATAGTATCTCAAAAATTGTCACAATGGAATGCTACTTTTCAAAATGAATTAAATACTATCGATCCAAGTATTAAGTTAGATATTGAAGTGCTAGAAAATAAAGTTTCTAGGATTTTTTCTGATGACACAACTACAAAAGCGCTTCAAATACTTTTTTTAATTCCAAATGGCATTAAAAGTATGAGTATGGCAATTCCAGGACTTGTTCAAAGTTCAACCAATATAGGTGTTATTACTACAAGTGATACGGATATTGAATTCGACTCAGCAATTAGAAGTTCCGTAAAAAGTCTAAAAAAAGCAATATGTGATGAAACAATAGTAATTGCTGAAATGGTAGGAGCTACAATTGAATTTGAATCTGACTATCCAGAATGGGAATATAATACTAGTTCTAAGATAAAACCAATATTTGAAAAAGTGTATAATAATTTATTTGGAGCAAGTCCTGAAATATCAGCTATACATGCAGGTCTTGAGTGTGGACTATTTAGTGAAAAGTTTAAGGGCGATATTGATCAAATATCTTTTGGACCTAATATTTATGATGTACACACACCAGGTGAACATCTAAGCATCTCGTCGACAGATAGAATGTGGGATTATTTAGTAGCAGTATTAAAGGAAATAAAATAAATATACTTATTAAACAGTAGAATAAGTGATAGTGGATTTTCAAAATGCTTCTACTTTTGTAGGGGCATCTTTTATAAGCATAACTTGTATTCATGACCAGATTGAGGTATATTATAATTGTTATAATAATGTAGTAAGGTGATGGATATGGATATAATTTTATATTTAAAAGAGAATAACATAAGAGTTACAAATGCTAGGAAAAGCATACTAGAAATCATATTTTCTAGTACTGAGGCTATAAATGCAAATCTTATATATGTACTGCTAAAAAAAGAGGACATAAAAACAGATTTGTCAACGGTATATCGAACCCTGGATTTATTAGAGAGTAAAAAGATTTTGAATAAGTTCGATTTGGGAAACAATATGTATAACTATACTATAAATAATAATGCTCATAAACATACAATTGAGTGTGAATTATGTCATAAAAAAATAGTTATAGATTGTCCAATACCTCAAATAGAAGAACAGATAAAGGCTAAGACGGGAATAACTCTTACAGAAAGTCATGTTTTTTTAAAGGGTATCTGTAAGGAGTGTAAAGAATTTAAAAAATGTAAAAAATAAGAGAGGGTGAGTTTTTATGCAATTTTCTTCACTAGTATTAATGGAAATAGATAAAGAAACTAATCAATTTGTTAAAGAACTTGGTAGTTATGAAACTTCTGAGGGTGCGGAATTTGTTACAAAATTAAATTACTTCGGGGAACTAATTAACTTGACATTTGATACTCATGACGATGTTGAGGAATGGCAATTCACGGCAATTTATGACTATTTTAATGAAGAAGCTTTTACAGCTAAAGGGTATATTGTTGAAGCTATAGATGATGAATATAACCCAACTTGGCTCGTTAAGTTCAAATATTCTGATGATCATATGGTTGTTCGTGAAGCTATAATTGAAATATGTGAATTAATAAAACAAGAACTTAAAAAAGTTTTTATAAAAATTAAAGATAAAGAAGAAGAATATAAATAAATATATTTAAACTAATGAGAAAATATTAGAGGTGGCCATGAGACTTGAATTTATTAATAAAATAAAGGTTGGCGAAGTTTTAGGAAGAAATATATTTACAAATAGCGGAAGCATATTATTAAGAACCGGAGTTATATTAAACGAGTTGTATATTAAAAAACTAAAAGAGTTAGGTGTTTTCTATGTTTATGTGGAGGATGCTAGGCTTTGTGATATATCAGTAGAAGATGAAAAACTAAGTGACTTAAAAGCGATAACTATGAAAAATATGGTTAAGATAATGAAAAATGTAACTGGTGCGAATAAAAAAGTAGCGGAAGAATCCTTATCAGTTGTTTCGAATTTAGTTAATCATATTATTGTGATGGGTGAAGTAAACAAAAGTTTGTATGACATTCAAACCTATGATAACTATTTCTACCTTCACTCCATAGATACTGGAATTATGGCGATTTTTTTAGGTATCTCAATGGATTTTTCAGAGAATGAATTAAAAGAACTGGGAATTTATGCAATTATTCATGATGTAGGCATAACTAAAATAGATAAAAATATCATAACTAAAACAGGGAAATTGACAGATGAAGAGATTAAAGAAATCAAAATGCATCCTATATATGGGAAAGAAATTCTGGAAAAGAATTTTTTTATGTCATGTGAAGTTTTAGAAGCCGTAGAATGTCACCATGAAAGAGTTGATGGGAGTGGGTATCCTTATGGACTTATTAATAATGAAATTTCAAAGTTTGCAAAAATAATTGGTGTTTGCGATGTTTATAATGATGCACTCAATAATAGATGTTATAGAGAACGATTTAACCCAAGGGATGCTTATGAGCTAATTTTAGCAGGATGTGGGAATGATTTTGATGAAGAAGTAGTGAATCACTTCAAAAAAACTTTTTCGGTTTTTCCATTAGGTAGTTGCTTAAAGTTATCCAATGGAGTTGAAGGATATGTAATTAAACAAAACAAAAATTTTCCTGATAGACCTATAATAAGAGTACTGTATGAAAATGAAACTAGAGAACCTATTAAATTTTATGAAATAGATTTGTTAAAGTGTCATAATATTAGAGTGCATTCGGTAATATAAAAAATGTAAACTAGATTAGGAGCAAGATATGGAAGAAAAAAATATAAAATCTATTATAAATATGTTAACAAGGCAACGTGGGTATTTATTAGAGAATATAAAAAGTAAAAATAGCAATTCTGAGATTTGGACAGTAAGCAAAGTTATAGGTGTTACAAATTATCGGTTAATATTTATGACGCTTAATAGTGTACAGCAATTGGAGTTATATAATATTCCAGATGACAAAACTAACATATATATACTACTTTCTCAGAATGAGGGTAAGGGGGAGCAAATTAAAGAAGCTATTGTAACAAATAATTTGTTAGATAAACCACTTATTAGAGTTAATATATCAGAGAAAAAAGTAAACTATTCAGAAAATGCAAATTTGCAAGTGGTTCAAGATATAGCTTCTGTGATGAGCAATAATAATTTAAAAGGTAGCAATGAAAAAATAGATATTAAGGATAGACCTTGGATTACAATTGGGATTATAGCAATAAATATTATGATGTATTTAGTTTCAGCTTATATGAGTTATAGTGTCGGGGGTAGTATATTTAATAGTAATACCAATGTTCTGATTTTGCTAGGGGCTAAGGTTAATACCCTAATTGCCGAGGGACAGTATTATAGGCTCGTGACTTGTATGTTTTTACATGGAGGGATTGTGCATATAGGTGTCAATATGTATTCACTTTATGCTATAGGACCAATGGTTGAGAAGGTTTATGGTAAGGCTAAGTTTATTGCTATTTATTTTGTTGCTGGGATATGCGCATCTATATTTAGTTATGTCTTCTCAACAAGTGTTTCTATCGGAGCTTCTGGTGCAATTTTTGGACTACTTGGAGCAGTACTTATTTACGCAATTAAATCTAAAGGTAAAACTGGGAATTCGTTTATAAGAAGTATATTATCTGTTATATTTATTAATATATTTATCGGAGCAACGTTACCTAATATAGACAATTTTGCACATGTAGGTGGACTTCTTGGGGGAATGATCATAGCATATTTGGCAAGTTTTAGAGCAGAAGGTTAATAAAGCACATTGAAATAAATAATAAGCTTATATACTAGCTTAATTATTTATTTCAATGTGCTGAAAGTTTATGCAATGATGCTTTTTTTATCATTAAAAACTTTAATTAAATCTTCATGATAAATAGTTTCTTTTTCAATTAATAAAGCTGTCATTGCCTCTAAGGTATCTTTTTTGCCTTGTAAGGTTATTTTAACTTCCTCATATAATTCTGAAATTAGCTTTTTACATTCGCAGAAGACTGCTTCTTGATTTGTAAATCCTGATTCTCTTAGTTTACCCATAGTAAGTAGACCTAAAGAGTCACCCATTCCGTATTCAGTAACCATGTTTGCTACAAGCTGAGTGCTTTTTTGCAAATCATTATATGCACCTGTGGTTACATTGCCTGCTCCGAAAATAATTTCTTCAGCAGCTCTACCACCTAAAAGTACCATTATTTTCTTTTTTATATATTCTTTGTTCTGATATAGAGTATCCTCAGGAATACTTAATGTATAACCGCCTGCACCTTTTGTAGTTGGAATTATAGTCACTTTAGATACTTTATCATTTGGCAACATCTTAAGTGAAATCAAAGCATGTCCTGCTTCGTGGAAGGCAGTTATTTTTCTATCTTCATCTTTAATATAATCTCTATCAACTTTTTCGTAACCAGCTAGCATTATAGAATACGCTTTATCTAAATGACTATTTTCGATAAATACAGCATTGTCTTTGCATGCAATAATAGCTGCTTCATTTGTTAAATTTTCAAGTTTTGCACCGGAAAAAGATGTAGTTTTGTGAGCCCATTCAGAATAATCTATATCTTTAATAGGCTTATTTTTTAAATGAAGTTTTAAAATTTTTTCTCTAGCAGATACATCAGGTAATGTAACTTCAATATGCCTATCAAAACGACCGGGTCTTAGTAGAGCCTCATCTAGCATATCAAGTCTGTTAGTTGCTGCAATTATAATTATGCCTTCTGTTTCATTAAAACCAGACATTTCAGTTAAAAGAGCGTTAAGTGTCTGATCTTTTTCATCAGAACCGCCACCACTTCCGTTGTCTCTTTTTTTACCAATAGCATCGATTTCATCAATAAATATAACTGCTCTACCATGACTTCTTGCTTTCTTAAATAAATTTCTAATTCTTCCAGCTCCAACCCCTACATATATCTGAACAAAATCAGAACCGGATACTGCATAAAAAGGTACATTTGCTTCGCCAGCTACAGCTTTTGCAAGTAAGGTTTTACCTGTACCTGGATCTCCATATAAAATAACTCCTTTTGGCATTCTAGCACCATAAGCTGAATATTTTTCAGGGTTTTTTAGAAAATCTACAACATCTTGTACACTATCTTTAGCTTCTTCATTACCAGCAACATTACCAAAGTTAAAACCTATATCTTCTACTGCATCAACATCAAGGTTTGAAGCTGAGAACATGCTTTTAGACTTTATTTTTGTAGATTTAAAAGCCATAATTACAAGTATTATTAGTGAAATAACAAATCCGGCTATTGATGCTATTTGAGTAGGATTTGTTAGAGTTTGCTCAGAAACATTTATTCCGTTTTTGAGTAGACTTTCTTTGAAATTATTGGTTCTTGGATTATCAGTTTCATAAATAGAACCATCTTTAAGTTTTACTTGAATTTTAGGAGAGGTTGTTACGTACACAGTTGAGATAGTTTGTGACGATGAATCTTTAAGAAAATCAGTGTATGGTACATTTTTAGATGGTTTAAAGGTATTGCTCACAAAAATCAGGCATACTAATGAAAAGATTGCAGTGATTACAGGAATCAAAATATACTTATTTTTAATTTTATTCATATGATCGAAGCGATAAAACAACAATACTTTTAGAAAAGTTGTGGAATCGCATCTTCACCATCCTTTCATGGGGTAAATATATTTTTTCGTATTTTTGAAAATTAATTTATTTAGTAGTATATATTAATATAGTTATATATTTAGTAAAATAGTTTACAAATTTTACATGACGTGTGAAGTACATTGCTGTAATAGCAACTTATATGGGTAATTATAATATCTTTCTGAGGTCTTGTCCACCGAACCTAATAGAATTTGGTAATGTAAATAATGTAAAAAGAATGTAATTGCTATATTTATCATTTGTTGTATAATTTATATAGGATAGTTATAAGGGGATACAATGTAATCTTTATTATGAAACTTGTAGGGTAGCTTTAAAAAAGGAGAATGTCTAAAATGGGTAAGAAAGTTTATGCTATAAAAGAAGGATTTGATTCTACTAATAGTAAAAAAATAGAAAATAAAATTGTTGGCACTTGGGCAGAGTGCTTAAAATATGTAAAAGGTGTAAAAGGTGCTAAATACAAGTCATTTGGGGATGTAAAAGAAGCTGAAAAGTTTTTAGCAGGTGATGAGAATGTTTTTAAAAAAACTGATGATAATTATCCAAAAGAATGTCTTCATGTTTATGTAGATGGAAGTTATAATTCTACGACTGAGGAATATTCATATGGAATGGTAGCTGTAAAAAATGATATAGTTCTACATATAGAAAGTGGTGCAGGGAAAAGTGATTCGGCTAAGAATATAAGGCAAATAGCAGGAGAACTGGAGGGCGCTGTAAAGGGGTGTCAATATGCAGCGCGCACAGGGCAACAAAAAGTAGTGATATTTCATGATTATGTAGGGATTTGTTACCATGCTACAGGTTTCTGGGAGAGGAAAGAGGAATCATCAAAGGAGTACTACAAGAAAATGCAACAATTAATGAATAGTGGAATAGACGTTATGTTTGTTAAGGTGGATAGTCATACGGGCGATCTATTTAATGAACTTGTTGATGAAAAATGCAAAGAAAAACTAGGAATAAAATCAGATAAAGTTGTAGAAAAATGGCTGAGGGAAAATATTATAAATGTAGCAAGTGTTGATGTAAAAGAGGAGATTTTGAAAATAGCTTCTTCATGTGGTAAAAACATTATTGTTGTAAATTCTAATATTGAAGTTAAAGCTAACATTAATGTTAGCTCTAATATAGATATTAAACTAAAGAGTGATGTAGATTTTAATGATATTCTTAATCAATATTCACAAAGTCCAGAAGAAATTTGTGGCAAAATAGATGATCTTAGTAGCACAGATAAAACAGATTTTATAATTTATTTATTAAAACAAAATATATAAATAAATTGAAGAAAATGGAGGGAGTATATTGAGGAAGATTTTTAGTAATATAACAAATTTGAATAAAAGAAATACTTTAATAAAAAGAACTAATTTGAATACAAAAAAATCTTTAAATAAAATAACTGCTTTAAATAAAGAGCTAATGAAAGAAAATGAGAAGTTACGTGAGCGGAATGCTGCAATAGAAAAGGAGAATAACCGTATAGAGCAACATAACTTTCAGTTAGTTAATATAATTGAAAATTTATCTGAGGGAGTAATGTTTGCGGATAATAAAGGTCAATTTATAATGGTCAATTCAGAGGCAAAGAGGTTAATTTATCAATCAGGGATAGGAATTAATTTAAAGGATGCTCTTAAAAATACCCAAGTATTTGATATGGCAGGAAGTGAGCTGCCATATCAAAATTTTCCTTCAGTTAGGGCTTTAAGAGGTGAAATATCTAATAATGTTAAAATATTTGTGCGCCATCCAAGTAAAGAGTATTTTGCAGAAATTAGTTCAACGCCAATTTATGATGCAAATGGTGATATAACCATGGTAGTATCATGTTTTCATGATATTACACAAACAATAAAACAATCTAGAAAAATTGAAGAACAAAAAAAAGAATTGGAAGCTGTTTTAGAAAATATATCTGATTCTATTGCCATTTTTGATAGTAAAGAAAAGTATACATTAATTAACAAAACATCAAGGGAAATGTTTTTTTCATCTTATAATAGTATGGACAATATAAATGAGGGGTATAGAGAATCTGATTTCTATGATATAAATGGAGATAAGATTGACCCGTCAAATATACCCTCAAGCAGAGTTTTGAGGGGTGAAGTATTTAAAAATATGAGAATTTTAGTAAAGTCCCCTCATAAAACATTACAGTTAGATGTTAGTGGAACACCAATTTATGATGAGAATGGAAAATTCTCTTTAGGTGTGCTTTGTAGCAAAGATATGACAGAATATTTTAAGCATGAAGAAATTATAAAAAATCGGTATGAATTTTTAAACAGAATGGTAAATACTTTTGATTTACCGGTTGTTAGATTATCATGCCCAGATTTATTGGTTGTGGATATTAATAAAAAGGCGTTCAATATTATTAAATTGTTTAGACCTAATGTTAAATCGATTAAAGAAATAGAAAAGAATAAAATAGAAGATTTATTTGAAACTTCTCAAATTAGTGATTATTACAAGTTTATTAGTGAAGCAATAAATGAAAAGAAAACTAAGTATTTAAATAAAATAAAATATTTTGTAAATGGAAACGAGGTATACTGGAATATTATATTTGAGCCTATGCTTTGCCCAAATGGAGAAGTCGAGGAAATATTAATTTTAATTATTGATGTTACTTCAGAAATAAAGTCAAATATTGTTATGGAAAATGCTCTGAAATTGCAAGGAGAATTCCTTGTTAACGTGTCTCATGAACTTAAAACTCCATTAAATGTTATATTTGCAACAGCTCAGTTATTTAATATGTATTGTAGTAGTGGGTCTTTAGATGAGAAGAAAGATTCTATTCTCAAACATATAGAATCAATAAAACAAAATTCATATAGATTATCAAAAATTATTAATAACATAGTAGACTTATCGAAAATCGAAGCTGGATTCTTTAAATTAAATTTATCGAATAATAACATAGTTGAAGTTGTAGAGGAAATAGTCATGTCTGTAACTAACTTAACTGATAGTAAAGGATTAGATATTATTTTTGATACTGATGTAGAAGAAAAAAATATTGCTTGTGATACAGAAAAGATAGAGAGAATAGTATTGAATCTTATTTCAAATGCCATAAAATTCTCGGACGTTGGTGATAAAATAGTTGTAGATGTAAAAGACAAAAATGAATTTGTTGAGATATCGGTATCTGATAATGGTATTGGCATTGAAGAAAAAAATTTAGATATGATATTTGATAGATTTAAGCAAGTAGACAAATCTCTATCAAGAAATACAGAAGGTACAGGCATTGGATTAAGTTTAGTTAAGTCAATTGTAGAATTGCATGGAGGTACTATTAGTGTTAAAAGTGAATTTGGAAAAGGAAGCAAATTTACAGTTAGACTTAGCGCAAAAAGGGTACTTCATGAAAATATGATTTATAATAGTAATGTAAGAAGTAAGGATGAAAATATACAAGTAGAACTTTCTGATGTTTATTCTTGATTTTCTTAACTTAAGAATAGTTCATAAAGTTCATAAAAACTTTATGATATTAAGTAGAAAAAAGGGATTAGAAATTTATTTTAAAGAATATATTACTAAATTTAAAAAAAACAGGTTAATTAATTTAAAAATGAACATCCTATTAGAGAACAGATTAATAAATAAAAAAGGATGTGAGACTTATGCATAATAAATTTATATCGACAATTGCAGCAGGGGCTGTAATTGGAGTAGTTGCAAGTTTAATGTTGATTCCTAACATGGACAAAAGCATAAAAGAAAGAGCTAAAAAAACTGGTGAAATGGCAGAAGGCATGTATGAGAGTATGAAAGATCATATTTTATAATAAACAAATTAAAGACTCCAGACTATATTAATAAATATATAGTCTGGAGTCTTTAATTTAATTGCTTATAATTCAAAATTTGTTCACAAATTTTGAATTATAAAGGTAAACTATGTTATAATTAAATTAAAATTGTCTAAGATTGACTAAATTAATAGTATTTCAGCTTCGAAGAAGATGAGCAGCTGCGCAGGTGATGATTAAAAGATTACCATATTGTAAAGGAAGAGTGATTATGGAGATATTGTCTTTAGGAGAAAAGATAAAGCGGAAAAGAAAAGAGCTTAATATGACATTAAAAGACCTTGCAGGGAACAGAATAACCCCAGGACAAATTAGTCTTGTTGAATCAGGGAAATCTAATCCTAGCATGGATTTATTAGAATATTTGGCAAATACGCTAAATACAGCTGTTGAGTATTTAATGGAGTCAGAGGAAGCTCAAGCAGAAAAAATTTGTTTGTTTTATCAAAATATTGCTGAAGCACATATATTAAATAGAGAGCTGTTACAGGCTGAACAAAATATAGAGAAGTCTATATTTTATTCTGAAAAATACAAATTGGAATATAGAAGAGCCAGAAATTTATCTTTAAGAGGAGATATCTACATGGCTAGGGAAGAAATTGCTGCGGCTCAAGAGGTTTTTCTTTCATCAAATGCTATTTTTATTAAAGGTAACTTTTATGAAGAGATTATTAAAACTTTTTTAAAACTTGGTGTGATAACTCTTGAACTTAGGGGGTATCAGTCAGCTTCAAGTTATTTTAAGCAATCCGAAAAAGTTTTTATGGATAACCAAATGGGAAATGATTTTTTATTAGGTAAAATATATTATTATATAGGGTACACTTATTTTAAACTTGAAAATATAGAAAATGCGATAAAATATTCATATTTAGCTCAAGAAAAATTTAAGCAAATAGATAATAAAAAAGAATATGCCAATTCACTTTTATTATTAGCTTATGAGTATAATAAAAAAGGTGATATTAAGAATGCTATAAAATATTCAAACATTACTTTAGAAGTGTTTAATGGAATTAATAATTTGAATTATGTTTCCGAGATTGAAAATAATTTGGGAAAATTATTTTATGAATTTGAGAACATTGAAGAATCATTTATACATTTAAATAAAGCCAAGGAAATAAGGCAAAAGACTAATGATATAAAGCTAATAGAGACATTATCAAACATTTGTGAAAATCATATTAAGCTCAAAGCAGTAAATAAAGCAAAAGAAGTTTTAGGAAATATATTGGAATACATAGAAGATGGGAATTATAAAGCATTAAGTCATTATTATTTATTAAAATATAGAGTCGATCTATTAGAAGACAACAAAAATGAAGCAGAAAAGACCTTGCTTGATGCTCTGAATTTTGAAAAAGAGCAAAATCATATAAAAAGAGCAGCCGAGATATCTATAATGATTGGGAAATTCTATATCGAAGGTAGCAGAAGCACAGATGCAGCTAGATATCTAAACGAAGGTGTAGAATTATTTAAGAATGTTGGAATAATAAAGTGATTTAAGTGAAACTATTTTGTGGATAGGTGATGAGAATGAGAATATTATCAACAGGAGAAAAGATAAAAAGGAGTAGGATATATAAGGGATACACATTGAGAGCTATTTGTGATGATAAAATCTCAGTATCCAAAATGAGTTGTATAGAAAATAACAAAGTTATGGCAGAATCTTGGATACTAGAATTTATTAGTAAAAAGTTAGATATAGATATTGAATATCTAAATGAAAATATATTTGAGCAAGTTGAGGCCAATATCAAAGAATTAAAAGAGTATGCCATCATTGATGGCAAGTATGCCATCATTGAAGGCAAGTATGACGTTAACGGCAAGTATGCTGTTGACAGCAAGGTTGCAGTTGATGATAAGGAAGAATCTTATGAATCCGATATAATCTATAATTTGCATTTTGCCCAAAAATATAGTTACGATGATTTAGCTATTGAACTAATGCATATGTTGTTTAACTTTTACTTGGATAAAAAAGATTTCGAAAAAACACAAGCAATTACTTCGAAGTATTATGATTTGCATTTAAAAACAGCTATAGAAGATAATAAGTTAAATTACTACATTGATATGGCAAGACATTTATACATAAAAGAAGATTATCTTCAGGCATCTAGTTATTATTCTAATGTGAGAAAAGGGTTAGGAGAATACATTACACCTAATTATAAAAAATTAATAATAGCCACTTATAATGAGGCTGCTTGCAATATTATGCTTAAAAATTATGAAAAAGCATATGATGTGGGAATAAAATTGTTGGATTTGGTTGAGTATGTGGACACTGAGCTTAAAGCTGCTGAAATATATCATATGCTGGCCATCTTATCTATACGAATGAACAATGGGAAATTTATGGAATATGAAAAAAAATCCTATGAACTATATGAAGACAATACTGCTAGTAAAGCAATGGCTATTTTCAATTATGGATCTACAATGCTTGACTGTAATATGAAAGATATAGCAGTTAAATACATAAAAAACAGTTTAAGTGTGTATCCTAGAGTGGATAAGGTAGGCCTAGTTGCATTTATGTTAGATTGCGTTAAGGAACTTATTAAAAATGATGTAATAGAATTTGCGCAGTCTATTTCAGATGAAGTACTGAATTATGCTATTAATTTAGATGATATAAAATTCATTGAAAAATGCTACTATTATAAAGCTATTATTCTTGAGAAACAAGGAAGTTCATCTAGTGCAGAGATGTATATGAATTTATCTTTAGATTCATTACTTAAATTTGGAGAAAAACAAGAGATATATAAACGTTACATTGAAATGGGAAGCATGTACCACAAATTAAATAATGTACCCGATTCTTTAAAGTACTTTAGTTTAGCAATTCAACTTGAAAAGAAGATGTAGGTTGGGTTACATCTTCTTTTATACTCAAAAAAAGTATATATTACTCGTATTGCAATACGCGTAATATATACTTTTTTTCTTTTTTATTTTGAAGTTTCTCTGTTTATTATAAACTGCTTAGCTTTAATTTCGAGACTATCATCTAATGAAGTCAAAGCTACTTCATCATATTTATTATTTAATGCAAGTGTTAGTATTCTGTCTGCAAGCTCAGGATTTTTAGACAAAAGTGAACCATGAAAGTAAGTACAAAAAGTGTTTTTATAAATACAACCTTCATAACCATCTTCTCCATTGTTTCCAAATCCAACTTTAACGGTGCCAAGTGGAGTTAGGTCGTTAATGTAAGTTCTTCCAGAATGGTTTTCAAAGCCGACATAGGTTTCATCAAAAACTTCATTATGAATAACTGTATTTCCTATAAATCGTTTGTCTCCGCTTTCAGTATATATATCTAAAATATCAAGGCCTTCAAGTTTTTCGCCTTCAGGGGTTGTGTAATATTTCCCAAGCAATTGATATCCACCACAAATAGCTAAAAATACTTTACCATCTTGGATGTATTCTTCCATTGCTGATTTTTTAAGTTTTATTAAGTCAGGGGATACTATGGTCTGCTCATAATCTTGTCCTCCACCGAAAAATACAATATCATAGTCATCCCCTCTAAAATCATCACCCATAGACACATTAACGATGTTTACTTCTATGCCGCGGAGTTCAGCTCTGTGTTTTAATATTAAAATGTTTCCTACATCCCCATATACGTTCAGTAAATCAGGATATAAATGACAAATATTAATTTCCATATTAATTTTATACCTCACTTTTCTATTTAGACTATATTATATTACCAAATTTTATCAATGTAACCTTTAGTATGTAAAAATTTTCTTAAATTTATCATAGCAGTATAGGTAGCAAGTATATATACTATCTCTCCATTACAAGCTTTAATTTCATTAAGTAATTTTTCTTCATCACTGCATAAGAGGAAGGAATCTGATGAAAAACCTGCTACTTTTAGTCTTATAGCCATATCATACAGACGTATTCCCGATATCATAATTTTATTAATATTAAGGTTAGTTAAACGTTCGAAATTTACATCCCAAATCCATGAAACATCTTTTCCATCTGCGTAGTTATCATTAAGCATTAGGGACAAATTTATTTCGCGAGTGTCCAGGTTAATAGTATTTACAGCTTCATCATAACCAGCTGGATTTTTAACTAATATTATTTTGACCTCAATGCCATCTATATTTAAAGTTTCTTGTCTACCAAAGCTACTAGCCACGGTTTTAAGAGAGTGCTGCATAACGTCATCCTCAATGCCAAGCTCCTTAGATACAGAATATGCACATAAGGCATTGTAAATATTATAAGTGCCTGGTTGGTTTATATAATACTCCTTATTGTTGATATTAACACTTGAACCACTGGTGTTTAATTCAATAATTTTATCAACAGAGTATGTAAGGGGTGGACGTTTGTATCCACAACCAGTGCAATAGAAATCACCTAGATGGTTATAGGTAATAAAATTATATTCATAAGGAGATTTGCAGATCGTACAAAATTTAGCATCAGCATTGATATCTACAATTTTGTTTTCATTAACCTTCGCAGTAAAACCATAAAATTTCATATCATTTTTAAGGTCTAAATTTCCAAATAAAGATTCATCTCCATTAAGAATTAGGGTTGAAGAGGGAACTTTCGTAACGCCCTCAAGGATCTTTTTGAGAGTTGTATATACCTCTCCATATCTGTCCATTTGATCTCTAAACAAATTGGTAATAGTAATTATTTTAGGTGTTATATACTCAGTTACAAATTTAAGATTGGCTTCATCTACTTCTATAACAGCAATTTTTTTTGGGGTAGATTTTTTAAAAGAATAGTTTGAGATAAAACACGCGATTATTCCTGTATACATATTTGCACCAGTATTGTTAGTGATTACTGGTTTTCCGCTATCTTTTACTATTCCATAAATCATACTTGTTGTTGTAGTTTTACCATTTGTACCAGTTATGAGGATAACTTCATAATTAATTGCGATTGTT
This sequence comes from Clostridium sp., assembly GCF_050717545.1. Classification (GTDB taxonomy): domain Bacteria; phylum Bacillota; class Clostridia; order Clostridiales; family Clostridiaceae; genus Clostridium_AD. The sequence continues at coordinate 55,987 of NZ_JBOITN010000039.1, read as the reverse complement.
TTTAAAATATTCTTGTCTAATTTTAAGGCGATTTTACCTGGAAAATTTGTTCCACCTTGAAACAGTAGTTTTGATAATTTCATAATGAACTTTGAAACTAAGATACTGAGTAATGACTGAATTTTAATTTTGAACACATCCTTTAATTGTACTATGTAATTGTGTATTTATTTACTATTATTGACATTTATATAGAAAAACTTATCACTTATTTTAAAACCAGAATCTTTAGAGAGGTTATTTAAATTATTTAGTAAGTTTGCCTTAGCATCGCCTGCAAGAGGTGTTGGGCAATAATCATTTTTATAACTAACAGAAGATATACTGCAAGGTATAACTCTTACACCAATTGATGTTAAATTATTATTTATAAACTTAAAATCACTTTGAAAAATAAATGTTGTTTTATCAGTAGGATTAGTGTTGCCGCCAAAACAGAAATTTCCTAAACTATAGGCGATAATTCTACCCTTGTATTGTTCAATGCCTTGAATAACATGGGGGTGGTGACCAAGTATTATATCTGCGCCATTATCGATAGCGTAATGCGCAAGTTGCTTTTGATCATCAATTGGGTAATACTGTCTTTCGTTTCCCCAGTGAAAGTTAATAACTACCACAGAGTTTATTTTTTTTAATTCTATAATATCTGATTTTAGTTTATCAAGAAAAGCTTGATTTAAAGACCAACCTCTATATCCTAGAAATCCGAAGTTGTGCTGTTTTATTTTAAGTTCCCATTTTGAGCCTTCTCCAAAGTAGTTAATGTTTTCTTTTTCAAGAGCAAGTTTTGTATCAACATAGCCCTTTTGTTTATAATCATAAATATGGTTATTAGAAAGATTGACACCTTCAATAGAACCTAGAGTTAAACTTCTAGCATAATCACTGCTGGCTTTGAAGTTAAATTGTTTATTTTCTTTGTCGGTTGAATCCGTAAATGTTGTTTCTAAATTTGCAATTGTAACATCGTCTTTGCTAAAGATACTATTAACATTTTTAAAATAATAAGAAAAATCATTATCGTTATTGTTTGTTACCATAGCAGGAAGACTAGTTGAATAAGCAAATTTGTTGTCAGTTCCTATAGTACAGTCGCCTACAGCAGATAAGAGTACCTGTGTATTTGTGTTCTTAACTAAAGGCGCCGGTGCCGGGGTGTTACTATTACTCGCAGCGTTAGTCCTTTTAACGTTCTCTTTTTCGGAAGTAGAAACAACATAATTAGTATTTAAGTGTTTTAACGCATAAGGAATGGTTTTTGCAACAAATAAGCTTATTGTTGAAACCAACGTTAATAGTAAAAACAAACTTATTAGGAACTTTTTTTTATTAACTAATTTTATACGTGATTTTTTCAAAAATACGCCCCCTGCATTAAAAAGTGAAAAATTATATTTTTAAGTCAATATAATTTTATAACATTGTTGCATAAATGTCTAACATATTAATGTAATTTGAACTAAATATTATGGCTTTTTAGCTATGTATTTGTTAAAATACAACTATAACACACAAATCGTCGTATTTATGTAAATTCACTATTAGTGTTAAAGATTTTTTAAAATGCAAAGGACGTGTTACTTTGAACAAAGGATATATCTATTCAATTGTTTCTGCAATATTATTTGGAAGTGCAGGTCTTCTCGTAAAACTTGCATATGTAGGAGGAATTGATTCAATAAGTTTGTTAACCATGCAATATATTATAGCAGTACCATTAATGTTTCTAATGATGTACATATATAACAAAAAGTTCTTTAAGGTAACTAAAAAACAGCTATTAAGGCTAGCGGTGCTTGGCATAGTAGGGAATACTTTTATGACGGTATTTTATTATATATCTTTTAACTATTTACCTATTCAAATAGTAGCTATATTATTATACACCTACCCCCTAATGGTATTTATATATTCAACTATTTTTAAAAAGTACTCACTTAATGCTACTAAGTTTTTTGCAGTGTTTCTGGCTTTTTTTGGTTGTATTTTAACTTTGAATATTTTACCTTCAGGCTTTAAGTATTCGATAAAAGGTGTAGGCTTTGGATTAATATGTGCAATGTTTTATGCATTTATGAATATTTATAGTGAAGAAAAATTACAAGAGTTACCACCACTAGCCATTAATGCTTATTCTACTTTGTTTTCGTTAATAAGTCTTTTGATATATAAGTTCCCTATGTTTATTTTTAGTGGTAATATAACTAAAGATATACTACTGTATACAGCTATACTTGCAATAGTTTGCGAAATTATTCCATTAACATTATTGTATGCGGCTATAAAACATATAGGTTCACTTAAGGTATCTATAATAGGTAATCTTGAAATACCAACAGCTATGCTTATATCATTTTTCATATTACATGAGCAAATTAGAAGCATGCAAATAATTGGTGCTGTCCTTGTAATATTTGCTATATACATGATAAGGACATCCCCTATAACAAAATAAGGCATGACCTACATTGTAATTATGATATACTTAATAAATAAAAGAAGGTTAAATAAGGAGAATTATGAGAAAGAATAATATGTTTTATAGAGTTTTAATATTTGCAATTATAACAGCTGCTATATTTATTTGGAATTATAAAGTGAGCGACAAGGACATAGGTTTAAGTGTTACTAAATGGAAAAATTTTTATAGTGGAGATAATATTCATTTTTATTATTTAGATCCCAAAAATGAGAACTTATCAAAACTTAAAACTAAATATAAATTAGATAAAATTGTAGATAATAAGGTTGATCAACTTGCTAATTCTTTAAAAATTATGAATTTCATCAATGAGAAAGTAAAGGCTGGCAGTACCTCAATGACAAGCGATAAAACTGCTTTGCAAATAATGGATGAAGCTTTTAATGGTGGCAAAATATCAGATAACGATTATACAACTATATATGAAGAGTGTTTAGCGTCTGTTGGAATAAGCGTACGGCGAGGAGTACTTAGAAGCACTGATAGTAAAGTTAAAGGAAAATCATATTTTAATGTATGTGAAATATGGAGTGATAAATATCAAAATTGGATTATGATAGATGGCGTCAATGGATGTTATATGTCGCAAAAGGGAATCCCACTTGGAGCTACCCAAATAATAGATAAGGAAGTAGGAAAGGTTGAAATTACAGGTATAAAAGATACTAGTAAATATATAAAAAATATGGGGGATTATTATCAGAGTTATAGTATATCTATTGATAATAATAAATATGGTGAGCTCAAAAGTAATTCTAAAATCACGTATTTAAAAGACAAGCAACTTCCTAATATAGAAACAAAAGAGGGATTTATTCAACCTACTATCTTTGTTAATGATCTAAAGGTTTTTAGTGAATCTCCCACTGTAAAGTATGTGGATTCTGGCGATGATAAAGTACCTACTTTAATATTTGCAAAAAGAGATTTGAAAAATGATACTAAGGATGTACAGAATTTTACCATTGGAGCCTTTATGAACAGTTATATGGTTGAAGATTATTTTATAAGCGTCAATGGTTCTGATTATATAAAAGTAGATACTTATTATGATTTAAAAATAATCAAAGCAGTAACCTCTATTAAATTATCTCAGGATGGTAAAACTTTAGAGCGTGAAGTAATAATAGAAAAATAAATAAGTTGGCGTTATTTCATTATAAATAATAATACTTTAAAAATTAAAGAGTAGTTCTCATAAACTATAGTTAGGGGAACTACTCTTTTTTATGTATATTTGTGCCATCACTGATAAGTATAATATCTTTATTTAAATCTGTCCTATATATAATAGAATTTATTTTTTTTAATTTTTGTAAGGTCCCTTTATTTGGATGACCGTATGTATTGTAAAACCCACAACTAATTATAGAAATTTGTGGAGAGACCTTATCTAGAAATTCTTGCGATGTTGAGGTTTTGCTACCATGATGGCCAACCTTAAGCACTTGAGCTTTCAAATCGTAATTATTGTCTATTAGTTGTTGCTCGGCAAGTTCCTCCGCGTCGCCCATAAACAAATAAGTTGAACTTTTATAAGATATCTTTATAACACATGAGTAATTATTTTCATTTTCATAGGTTTCATTATTGGGAGACAACATAATGCAACTGGAATTAGGTCCTAAATCCAGAGAAATATTAGGTCTAGCTACATTTATATTAAGGTTTTTATTTTTTAGAGCTCTGATCATATTTTCAAAGGATTCAGAGGTGGCAGTAGTTTTAGGAGCATAAAACATACCTATGTCAAAGGTATTAATTACACTAGTCATACCTCCTATGTGATCATCATGAGGATGAGTTGCTATTACATAATCAAGCTTTTTTACATTATTGTTTTTAAGATACTTAATTAATTTTTTTCTTGAATCGATGGTTCCACTATCAATTAACACATTTTTACCATTTACTTGTATAAGGATACTATCACCTTGACCTACATCAATAAAATGAGTAACTATATTATTTTCTAAATTTAGGTTAGTTTTTGTAATAGAATTATAACCTATAGTTATACATATGAGTACAAAAGCTATGGAAACGCAAATCAAGGTATATTTTAACCAGGGGTTTTTAATCATGCTGTTAATCTCCTTACTATATATCTTGTACAACATTTAGAACATATAAATGACTTGATCTAAGTATATAAATGATTTTATCCAATTCTATAAAAAAATATCATTATCTATGAAAATATCAATATTTATGGACAAATTTAAAAGATTCATAATCGATATATAGTAATTAAGGCTATGAGAGCTAATCACGATAACCTATATTGATATAACACTTAAAGACTAGTATAATAATGATTGTAATTATAATTTAATTTTAAAAGGAAGGTAAAGTGATATGAGAACAATATATTTTTATTTGTGTGCTGTTGTTAATTTAATTTGGATCAACACTAAGAAATTCAAGTTTAGTAAAATTAAAAGAGATAAAAGTAGAGAAGAGGCAGATACACAGTTAGGTGTAATAGCTACGAATTGGTCTAAATTTATAATTAAAATTGCAGGTTTAAATTTAACTGTTGTGGGGAAAGAAAATATACCAAATGAAGCTTGCCTTTTTGTAGGAAATCACCAAAGTAACTTTGATATTCCAGTGATATTATCGAACATGAATAGAATTACTGGCGCTGTTGCTAAAAAAGAGATGGAAAAGATACCAATATTGAGTTATTGGATGAGAGAAATTCATTGCGTATTTATGGATAGAGGAAACCCAAGAGAGGCACTTAAATCAATATCCGAAGGTGTTGAAAATTTAAAAAACGGATATTCTATGCTTATTTTTCCAGAGGGAACTAGAAGTAAAAGCAATAATATGGGTGAATTTAAAAAAGGAAGTATGAGACTTGCTATAAAGGCCGGAGTCCCAATTGTACCTGTAACAATTTATGATACTTATAAAGCTATGGAAGGCAATAATGGTAAAATAAAAAAGGCAAATGCTAAACTTATAATTGATAAACCTATATATCTAGCTGAGATGTCAAAGCAGGAAAAAGCAAATATTTCAGATGTAGTACAAAGTATAATTCAACGTAATTTAGATAAAGAAAAACGAGCAGCAAAATGTTAATTAGTCATGTCTTTTGGTTATTATGTCTTCTATTATAGATATCTTAATTTGCAATAAATTATTTTCATTTTCGAGTTTCAATATATTCTTTTCAAGATCTGCATTTTTATGATCTATAGCTTTTACATTTTCATGTAATTTCTTGTTTATGGTTACTTTTTCATCAATAATAGGTTTATACAATCTATTTAATTCAAAATTATTATTGATTAAAAAGTATATTTTATTATAAAATGTAATTATATATAATTTAACGTCTTTACTTACATCTTTTATGTAGGAAATAATTGTATCTATTATATTATTCATATATCATCACCTCAATTACATTTTACATATAAAATACTAAGAAAGGCAAGGTAATAATAATGGATAAAAATAGTAATAGCTATTATCTGGAAAATATTAAACATAAAATTGTCAAATTGGATCTTAAAAAAAACGAATATCAAGATGAATTAATTAGTAAAGGTAAACTTTTAGTGCAGAATAAAGCTATTATGAAAAAAAATAAATTTACGAATAATATGTTGCAAGATAATTATAATAGTTTAATTAGGTTAATTCAGAAAGATGGAATAATTTTTGAACTAAACTTCAATGGATATACACCGGTTCAATGGGAAAATCTAGTTATGATAAAGTCATCAAATGGATATCTAATTCAAACTAAAAGTGGTCATGTTTTAATGATGTTAGATAAAAAATATTATAAGATTATACAAGATATAAATAAAAAAGAATCTCAAAGTTTAATAGTAATAAGAGTTACAGACAAAACTTCTCTAATTCAATTAAGATTTAATTAAAAAGAAACACAAAAATAATATAATTAAAACAAGATAATATAATTCAAATAAATAAATTTATTATAACTAAAAGAAATCTATTATAACAAGAAAGAAGCTGAATCAAAAATTTCAGCTTCTTTCTTGTATCTTGTACATCTATTTTGGAGTTATTTTACTTCTGTTGTGTCTCTGTTGCTATTTCTGTCTCTTCCTAAGAATGATAAAGAGTATAGACCACATAATCCTACTAGAGCAAAAATAATTCTTGTGAGTGCTGTTCCTGTACCAAATAAGCTTGATACTAGGTCAAATCGGAAAAATCCAATTAATCCCCAATTTATAGCTCCTATAATAACTAATACTAGTGCTGTACTATCTAATGCTTTCATTGTAAACATCTCCTCTTTCATAAAGTCTTGATATTATTGTTTACAATTATTAAAAAATTATTACAATATTTTAAAAATAATTATTTTGACTCACCATGTATTTCACAATCGGTAATTTCTACTACATTATTGCTTTCACCTACGAATACAACTGTAGGTTTGAACTTTCTTGCTTCTTCTTCATTTATTTGGCAAAAAGTCATAATTATTATTTTATCTCCAGCTTGGACACATCTAGCAGCTGCACCATTTACACACATAACACCACTACCAGCATCCCCTGCAATTACATAAGTTTCAAATCTACTTCCATTATCAATATCCACTATTTGAACTTTTTCATATTCTAGAATATTTGAGTGTTCCATTAGTGTCTTATCTATTGTTATACTTCCTACGTAATTTAATTTAGCCTGCGTTATTACGGCTCTGTGTATTTTAGATTTTAACATAGTTAATATCATATTGACCCTCCCTTGTTTATCTGGGGTAGTTAACAATTATCAATTGTTATCCTCCCACTTATAAAAGTGGGAGACTTTCCTTGTGAAATATCGTTAAACTTTGTATATAAAATTGTCTATTAGTCTTGTTTTTCCAATAAATACAGCCATTGCAACAAGAATAGTATTATGTGCAAATTGCAACGAAGATAGTGACGAAGCGTCAACAATCTCTATATAATCGATTTTAGCTAAAGCTTCAGTTTCAAGTTGTTTTGTTATAATTTCTTTTAGCATATCAGTAGAGTTTTCACCAGCAATCAAAGCTTCTTTACCTTTAGTTAAACTTTTGTTTAAAATTGTAGCTGCTTGTCTTTCTTTTGGTGAGAGGTAAGTATTACGTGAGCTTTTTGCAAGTCCATCATCTTCACGTACTATAGGACAACCAACGATTTCTACATCAAAATTTAGGTCCCTAACCATCCTTTTTATTATAGCTAACTGTTGAGCATCCTTTTCTCCAAAATAAGCTTTATCTGCAGGAATTATATTTAGGAGCTTTGAAACAACCGTACATACTCCATCGAAATGGCCAGGTCTTTTAGCACCGCAAAGGCCTGTTGCAAGTTCCTGCACGCTTACATTTGCTGGAGCTTCATTATGATACATTTCGCTTGGTTGCGGAGCAAATATTAAATTTGCACCAGCAAGTTCACATAGGAGTTCATCCTTATGTAGATCTCTTGGGTAAGAAACTAGATCTTCACCAGGGCAAAATTGCAACGGATTCACAAATATACTTACCACAACTTTTTGATTTTCTTTTGCAGCACGTTCAATTAGACTTGCATGGCCCGCATGTAAAAATCCCATAGTAGGAACTAAGGCAATGCTGTAACCTTCTTTTTTCCAAACTTTAACCTGATGACGTGCCTGATCAACCGTTTTTACAGTATTCATTTTCTAGAGACATTACAATGTGTTATTAAATATACATTATAATATCTAATACACTTCCTTTCATTTATGTATTTTAAATGTACTAATATAATTTGTTTAGAACTTCATCATCTATTTTAAAACAGTGCTCATTACTTGGAAATGTTCCTTCAGTAACCTCTTTAATGTATGATTTAAATCCATCTCTCATTAAATCACCAACATTTGCAAAGTTTTTTACAAACTTAGGTTTAAAGTCCTTAAACATATTAAGCATATCTTGATATACTAAAATTTGTCCGTCGCAACCACCACCGGCACCTATTCCTATGGTTGGTATAGATATTTCTTTTGAGATAATAGTTGCGAGTTTTGATGGTATGCATTCCAGTACAACTGCAAAAGCACCTGATGCTTCTATTTTTTTAGCATCTTCAATTAGATTTTTGGCGTCAAAACTATTTTTGCCTTGGACTTTAAACCCCCCTAGTATATTAACAGATTGAGGGGTTAGTCCAATATGACCCATTACAGGAATTTGTGCATTTACTATAGCTTTAATTTGTGGGCAAACAATCGAACCACCTTCGAGTTTTACTGCTTGGGCTCCAGCTTCTTGTATCAGCCTTCCGGCATTTTTAACAGCATCATAGATTGATGTTTGATAAGACATAAAAGGCATATCGCTAGTCACCAAAGCATTTTTTGTGCCACGAGTGACAGCTTTAGTATGATGGATCATGTCTTCCATAGTGACACTTAAGGTATCACTGTACCCAAGACAAACCATACCTAAAGAATCGCCTACTAAGATTCCATTAACACCGCTTTCGTCAATAATCTTAGCCATTGAATAATCATAAGCTGTAAGCATTGTTAATTTCTCACCGGAATTTTTTGCTGACATAAAGGTTGAAATAGTATTTTTCAATTAAATCCCTCCTGCACTCTAAATATTCTTCAAATTTATATAGAGTTTATTTTTGAGCTGACAAATATGACGTACTATTTTTTGTATAGAAAAATAAGTATTTATAAGGTTTTATAGGTGTTATGTTTATAAAAAAATATGAGAATAAGGTAAACTTAATATGCGAGAGCATCTGAATTGTTTATATTTAAAAAAGTACTAGAGGTTAAGAAGCCACTAGTAAAACATATTATTTTATTGGTTAAGTTAAATTGCCAGTTTCTGCTAAATTACGTTCGTAAATTCTTGAAATAGTGTGTTTAGATGTAACTGTCCCATTCATCAAGATATGAGCAGAAAAAAACAAACTAGATAATTTTATAATATGTTAAACAATTAGGTGCAGTTCGCAAGCGATACTACCCACAAATATATTATCATAAATATATTTTTAATACAAATATATTTAGAAAAATTAATGCATAAGGTATTGATATATATTAAGAAATGTTTGATAATGTATAGTATACATGTATTTTAAAAAAAGGAGGGTTAAAATATGGATATATTTTTACAAATACTTAGCATGCTTGCTTTTGCTATTGTTGTTATTGTAATATACAATGTCTTAAAAACTTATGTATTATTTAAAATAAAAATTAGTAAGTGGTTAGTGCTTGGACTAGCTTTTGTGTTTTTTGTGATTCCGATGATGGTATGGCGTAATATGCCGCTTTATGCTTCTAGATACGTAATACCGGGAATATTTGTTGTTTTGTTTTTATGGTTTATGGATTTATCAGGTTTTCTCAGAAAAAAGAATTATTCTAAAACAAATACTACAAGTAGTACTTCTAAGAAAGACAAAAAGGATGATATTGTTATTAGGCCTAAAGCTAAACCAAATAGGGTTAAAAACAATAAAAAATAATATATCAAGCAGAGTATAGATTTAAACACATTAATAAGTCTACATTCCATTAATTAATTTTAAAGGAATGTAGACTTATTTTGTTAAGTGAGTTCTAACTAATCGGCCGTTACATCTAAATTAATTGTGATTGTAGTTCCTGTTTTCACCTCTTTGTCTTCTATGCTTTGTTCTGAAGCTATTCCACTACCAACAAACTTAGTTTTGAGGCCAAGATCACTTAAAATTTTACTTGCCGTCTCGGAGCTGTTTCCAATAATACTTGGAACCATAACAACGTTATTATCATCATTAATAGGCTGCGTATGAAGGATAATTTCTGTTCCTTCTTTAACTGTATATCCAGGTTTTGGAGTCATATCAGTTATTATATCTCCATCAGTGGTTAATTTCATTTTTAAGCTATTTTCTTTTAATAGTTTTTCTGCATCTGATTTTTTAAGCCCTCGGACCTCTGGAACAATAATATCCTTAAGTAAGCTTTCACTAACTTGTGCACTAGTAGCATCAGATTTCATTGATAAATAATTAAAGATATCATTAAAAACTTGTTTCCCAACTACTGTTGCAATTTGACCACCATAATAATTGGATGGGTCTGGTTCGTCTATATTAACTAATATAGTTATTTCAGGATCGTTTGCGGGAGCCATTCCTGCAAATGATGATACGTATTTTTGTGATGCATAACCAGGACCTGTTGTACTTATTTTTTGAGCAGTTCCTGTCTTTCCCGCAATATGGTAGCCTGCAATAAATGCCTTTTTACCACCACCACTTTCTACAACTTGCTCAAGGTACCCCCTAAGTTGCTTTGCAGTCGCCGCGTCTACTATTGTTCTCTCATTATAATTTGAATAGGATTGTATAACCTTTTTATTATTTAAATCATCGTAATCGACTATCTCTTTCATAAGATGAGGAGTTATAAGTTTTCCTCCATTTGCAACAGCGTTAAAACCTGTTAAATACTGAATGCAAGATATAGCATTACTTTGACCAAATGATGTTGTTGCAACATCTTGAGCAGTCATATCTTTAGTTTTTCTAATTATTCCTGAAGCTTCTCCATTTGAATCAATACCAGTTTGCTTACCGAATCCGAACAAATAAATATACTTATTTAATTTCTCAGGACCTAGCCTTCTGCCGAGTTCCATAAATCCAACATTACAAGAGTTTTTTAATATATCTACGAAATTTTCAGCCCCATGTCCTGTTGTTTTCCAGCATTTAATTCTTCTTCCTCCAACTAATGTACTACCAGAGCAGAAAAATTGATCATCTTCCTTAACAACCCTTTCTGCCATAGCAGCTGTGGCTGTAAATACTTTGAAAATAGAACCTGGTTCAAAAATATCACTTACGGCCCTATTTCTCCAGACTTTTTGGTTCTCGTCATAAGTCTTAGTAAGGTCCCAAGGGTCATTAGGGTTATAATCAGGTTTATTAGACATCCCTAATATTTCTCCGTTTTTAGGGTTCATTGCTATTATACTAACAGCGGCAGCTTTATTATCAATCATAGCCTGTGATGCTGCTTTTTCACAAAAGAACTGAATCATCTCATCAATAGTAAGCACAACATCTTTGCCATCTATAGGTTTTGTGTAATCGGATATTGTATAAGGTATGTCTTCACTTTTTCTATCAGTTTCTGAGATTTTCATTCCAGGGATACCTGATAGATACTTATTGTAATATAGTTCAACACCTGTTAATCCATTGCCATCAGAATTAGTGTGTCCTAAAACACTTGCTAAAAAATTGTCGTTTGGATAGTATCTTTTTGTATCTCCTGTAATAACAATTCCACGAAGATTATATTTTTTTGAAAAATCACTAATCTTATCGGATGTAGCTTTTTCTATTCTTCTTTTTAAAATAGCGGATCCAATGAGTTTTCCCTTTGAATTCGTTTTAGTCAAAATGGTTAAAACACTATCAGGTTCCATGTCAAGTATTTCAGCAAGCTGCGGTGCAATATCCTTCATTGTTAACTTATTTTTGGTTGTACTCTCTCTTAGTGAATTAAGATCTAAGTCTACTCTAAAAACATTTGCACTTATAGCAAGCTCTTCGCCATTTCTATCTAAAATCCTTCCTCGTTTTGCTGCAATACGAACATCACTTGTCCATTGAAGAATTGCTTTTGCTTTATAAGTTACCCCTTTAACTATCATTACGTAGCTTAACCTAAATACCAACACAAATAGTAAAGTAAAAAGTATGGAAAAGACTATAAGCATTCTACGTTTAACTATTACCTTATCTCTATAACCTCCATTTGCCAATTCATAACCTCCTAAATATGTATTTAATAACTTGGAAATTCACATCAAGTATAAGAACTCTTATTTTAATATTTATGCAATATAAGTTTGAAACAAGCTGATATTTAATAGATTAATTAGACTTGTCAATCATAATTCTATAATTAAGTTCATAGTTAATAATATTATTGACTCATTGATTATATTCGCAGATTTCATGAAACTTTTTATTAATAAAAAAATTTAAAGCGGTATTTATAGGATATTTACGGCTTATATAGAAATTAAAAACAAAACCCTTTGGAGTTATATCCAAAGGGTTAAATGTATTATACTTTATTATAGAGACAACTATGAGGTGTTATAGAAATATCATGTATATGGGTTGCAGCTGACTATGGCAATAGTTCTGTAATAAATAAATCTTTTTCATTTTGTAAATCTATAAAATTTGAATCAATAGATATAAGAGGTTTAGATATATTATTTATGTCTATTTTAATTATCTTTCCGATAAGTCCATTATTAAGTTTTACCATTTCACCAGTGTAGTAGTTTGACATATGTCTTAGAAATGTAGTTATATAATTATAGTCTAATAAATCAATACAATCATGTTGCAAAACCTCTAACACTTTTAATGGGTTTTGTTTTTTGCTATAGACTCTGTCAGAGGTCATTGCATCAAACATATCTGTAATTGCTATTATTTTTGCGAAAGTACTAATTTTATCCTCTTTTAAACCAAGAGGGTAGCCTGACCCATTTAAACGTTCATGATGTGTAAGAACACCTGAAATTACGGAATTATCTAATAAAGGGATGTTTTTTATAAGTTCATAAGCATAAAATGAATGCTTTTTAACTTCATCAAATTCTGATTTTGTAAGTTTAGATGGCTTATTTAATATAGTAGGATTAAGTTTAGTTTTGCCGATATCACTAAGAAAAGCTGTATGAGTAAGCAATGTTAATTCAGCTCTAGGTAAATTAAGCCACTTTCCTAGCATTGAACTTAAAAGTGCAACGTTTACACAATGGCGTGTAAGGTATTCGTCTATATTTTTAGAATTTGTTATGTTCTTTATAATTGAACTATAATCATTAAGATTATCTAAAATTTCTTTAGACATAATTTTTATTTCTGTTAAATCAGGTTCAGAATCCTTTTTTAGACTATCTAAAAATATATCTATCTTATTTGAAAAACGATTTAATATATTTTCAGTTTCAATTAAACTCTGCGCTCTTGAATTTTGTGAACTAGGCGCTACAAGTTCTTCTCCACTTACATAAATCTGTATAGAGTTTGATGGATAAAATTCTACTATCTTTTTTATAATGGAACTATTTAATGCAATTTCTTTAGCAACTAAAGTCACGCCTTCTAGTATTAAATTTTCAGCTAAAATCATATTTGGTTTTAAATCGTAAATGCTTATACTTTTAACAGTTGGTTCCATAGATGCATCCTCCTTAAGGTTAATAAATAAATTCTGTGAAAGCTGTTGTAAGTTAATTCATATATATAAATCAATATTAATTTCTCTGTCATGTTATGCCAATACAATTAACTAATTGGTAGTATTATATCACATATAAAGGGGCTCCGTGTTTATAACACATGCTATTTAATTTGTCCATCATATAGATAATTAATTCCTTTATTAATTGTAGTATTTAAATTTATTGTTTAAAAAAACCCTCTGGAGTTCTAGCCAGAGGGTAAAATAACAATTACTTTGTTTATTAATATACAATGCGGTCTAGCTACATCCGGTAGTTGTTCCACATTCTAAACAAACTTTACAAGTGCCGTTTCTTACAAGTCTAGTACTTGAACAATGAGAGCAGGTTTCAGAGTATAATCTTTCACCTTGAACATCACCTGTACTCATTTTTGCATGGGAGAGTGCTGGCTCATCTTCTACTAAGGTAGTTGAAATTTCATTATCAGAAGGCATTAATGGGTTATTAGGTATGTTAGTACCATCGTAATTTTCAGGCTTAACTTGGCACCTAGAATAGTCACCTATCTCTATGTCAATAATCTTACTAATTAAATCAGAAATAGAAGAAACAGATTTAATGTAAGGATGTTTTTGTACAAAACCATAAGGTTCAAATTTTTGTCCGCGAAGCATCTTAGAGATATCTTCTGCAGGTACATGATGCTGAAGCATTACAGAAATTGATTTTGAAAGAGAATTTAATAGCCCAGTAATAATAGTACCTTCTCTATCTGTGGTTATATATATTTCAGAAATATCTCCATTTGAACGCCTATTTACAGTAGTATAGACTTTTACATCATCAATTTGAGCAGGATGAGTAGTTCCATAACGTATGCCAATTGGTTTTTCACGCGATGAATGATGAGAAATTCCTTGCATTGACTTAGCTTTCTTTAAAAGCTCATCATAAGACAAATCCTCAAGTAATAGATCTTTATCTTCAGATAAAGTAGTGTTTAAAGGTTGACTTGCCTTTGAACCATCTCTATAAAGAGAAATACCTTTTACTCCGAGTTTCCAAGAACTAAGTATTACTTCTTTAAAGTCTTCTATAGTAGCATTTTTAGGTAAATTAACAGTTTTTGATATAGATCCTGATATCATTGGAGTAATAGCTGCCATCATAAGAACATGCCCCATAAATGAGATATATCTTTTTCCACTACCGCATTTGTTTGCTGTATCAAATATATGCAAATGTTCAGGTTTTAAATGTGGAGCACCTTCAATTTTACCATCGATAAGTTTTTCATATTCAAAGCCGTCTTCATTAACTTTCTCTTTTCTTAAAATATAATCTAGAATGTCAGTTGTTTCTCTACTCGTGTATCCTAAATTATCTAAGGAAGCTTTAATTACAGGATTTACGATGGTCATGAATCCGCCACCAGATAATTTTTTGTAAATGAAATGGCTAAAGTAGGGTTCTACAGATGTAGCGCCACAATCCATTGCAAAGGAAATAGTACCTGTAGGTGCTAAAACTGTAACTTGAGCATTTCTAAAACCAAATTTTTCACCACTACTTATTGCATTTGACCAACAATTTTTTAAGGTTTCACTCATTTTTTGTAGTGAGTTTTTATTTAAATTAGTATGGTCAACTTTTAAAGGCTCATAATTTAAATTTTCATATTTACTATTTATTGCTCCAGCTGCTCTAGCGTGATTTCTTATAACTGATTGCATATGTTCTTTATTAATTTCATATTTTTCAAATGGAGCAAGTTCTTTTGAAAGCAGAGACGATACATAATAAGACTGTGCTGTCATTATTCCACTAAGGGTTGCAGCTATATTTCTAGAATCTTCTGAGTCATATGCATAACCCATTACCATAAATAAAGAAGCGAAATTTGCAAGTCCAAGGCCTGTAGTTCTAAATAAATAACTTTTTCTTGCTATATCTTCAGTTGGAAACTGGCCCCAATGTATTGAAGCTTCAAGAACTAATTGAGTAAGACCTATTAAATGAACATATCCTTCTACATCGAATTTTTTAGTTTTAGTATCATAAAACTTATAAATATTAATAGAGGCTAAATTACATGAGGTATCATCTAAAAAGGCATATTCGCCACAAGGGTTAGTTGAATTAATCCTATTGTATTTAGCATTAACGACTCCATCTTCTCCACCAGGACAAGTGTGCCATGCATTAAAGGTATCGTCAAATTGAGGAGCAGGATCAGCGCATTGCCAAGCAGCTTTGTTAAATGTATCCCAAAGTTCCTTAACTTTTATTTCTTCATCTATTGAGGAATCACATCTGCCTTTAAGAGTTATAGTTTGGTCTGGATTTTTTGATAAGTTATCAACTTTAGTCATAAACTCATCTGAGAATCTTATGGAGTTGTTTCCATTTTGGCCCGATACAGTTTCGTAAGCCTCTCCTTCAAAACTACCATCATAACCCATTTTAGTAAGGGCACGTACTTTATCTTCTTCTTTAGCTTTCCAAGTCATAAATTCCATTATTTCAGGATGATTGATGTCAAGGCATAACATTTTAGCAGCACGTCTTGTAGTTCCACCAGACTTAATTGCTCCAGCATTTCTATCAAGGCCTCTTAAAAAACTCATTAGACCTGAAGAAACACCACCACTAGATAATCTTTCACCGCGAGCCCTAAGGTTTGAGAAGTTAGTTCCTGTTCCAGAACCGCCTTTAAATAATTTGGTTTCTGTTACATACTGCTCAGAGATTGAATGTTTACCTAGGAGTTTATCTTGGATTGATAGTATAAAACAAGCTGAAGCTTGTGTCCTTGTGTAAGCATCTTCACTTTTAACTATCTTTTTTTGTTTTTCATCATAATAAAAATTATCTAAAGATCCACCTTTTATACCGTATGATAAATTAAGTCCAGTATTAAACCATTGTGGAGAATTTGGAGCAAACATTTGATTTAAAAATGTATATATTAATTCATCATAAATAATTGCTTTTTCTTCTTGTGATTTAATAACAGTTTCATCCATTAATGCTTCACACCAAAAATTAACAAGTCTATGAGCTACCATTCTCATACTATTCTCATAACCTAGTTTATTGTTAACACCAGATTTTCTAAAATATTTTGAAGCGATAATATCACATGAGTTTTGTGAGTAATGTTCTGGAAATTCTAAATCTTTCATGTCTAAAAGAACTTTATTAGTTTTATGGTCTTTTAGAAATACATCCACCTTTTTCCATGTAAATAAATCGAAAACAGAAAGGGTGGTATTTTTTTCGAGTTCCTTTGTGTAATATCTTTTAATTAAGTTTTTTATTTCCGCCATAATTAATACTAGCTTAAAATAAGCTAGTATATTCACCTCCTATTAGTTGTGTTGTATTTAAAGTTATATCAAATTTAAATTATGTTAAGTAAAAATTATATAAAGTATTCTTCTAAATGCTTCAATTTACTAGACCTAAATGATCTCTGCATTATATAGGCTAATTATGTGTATTAATGTTTAATAACACTATATGTAGTAATTATATATAAATTAGCAACTATATGTGGTAATCAAATCAATTTGTATTATATAATAAAAACGAAAATAAATCAAATAAATAATTCGACAAATAAGAAAGTTATTTGTACAATATAAGGGTATAATAAATGTATGTATATTATTTTGAAAGAGGTGAGGATGAAAGTATGATACATCAATTTGACGGGAAAATACCCAATGTACACAAAAACACTTTTATTGCTAGCAGTGCTGATGTTATAGGAAATGTATCTATTGGAGAACACAGTAGTATTTGGTTTGGGGCTGTCGTAAGAGGCGATATGGATTTCATCTCTATAGGGTCTTATACAAATGTTCAAGACAATTCCATAATTCATAATGACGATGATTTTCCAGTTGATATTGGAGATTATGTAACTATAGGACACAATTCGATAATACATGGATGTACAATATCTAGTTATACTTTAATTGGTATGGGTAGCACAATACTCGATGGAGCTATAATAGGAGAGTGCACTATAATTGGAGCTGGAAGCTTAGTTACTCAAGGCAAAAATATACCCTCTGGTGTTTTATGTATGGGAGTCCCTGCAAGGGTAGTCCGAGAACTTACGGCGAAGGAAAAACAAAGTTTAAAAGAATCAGCTGAGCATTATGCTACGCTTTCAATCAAATATAGTACAATAAATTAAATCATCTTCTGCGGAGCTGCAACATCTTCATAGAAGATGCATTGACGACTTAAAAAGGAGAGTGAAACTTCTACTGAAGTTTTACTTTTTGCCACTTTTTTAATACAATAGAAGATAGAGAATAGAATATTGTTGGTTTTAAGGAGTGAGAAATATTATAAAATTAAATGGAATAGAAAAGATGACAAATGAGCAGAAATATAAATATATGTTAATTCTTTTAGAAGGACAACTCAGCTCAGAAAAAAATGATCTAGCAAATTTATCAAATTCAACAGCAATAATTAAAGCAGTAATGGATAGGATTAACTGGGCTGGTTTTTATATTTTGCGAGAAAACACATTAGTTCTTACAACCTTTCAGGGCCTTCCGGCTTGTAACAGAGTAGAAATAGGTAAAGGCGTATGTGGGGCCGCGGTAGTAGATAAAGAGCTTAAACGTATAGAAAATGTGCATGAATTTGAAGGACACATTGCTTGCGACAACGCAACAAATTCAGAAATTATTATACCTATAACAAAAGATGGTGTAGTTTATGGAGTTTTGGATATAGATAGCCCATATATAGGAAGGTTTACTGGGCTTGAAGAAGAGTATTTAGTAAAATTTGTTGATAAACTTAATAAATATATAGATTGGTCAAAAGTTTAAAAAAGGTAGGAGATAATAAATGATAAAAATAGGAGATTTAAATAATTTAACAGTAGTTAGAAGAGCAGACTTTGGGTATTATTTAGGCGCAGGTACAGATAACACAAATGATGACGTATTATTGCCTATGAAAAGTACATTAGGTAGAGGGCTTAAGATAGATGATGAAGTTGAAGCCTTCATATACAGAGACTCAAGTGATAGATTAATTGCGACTTTAAAAAAACCTCTTGCAAAAGTTGGAGACTTAGCTTATTTAAAAGTAGTTGATATGACAACAATCGGAAGTTTTGTAGAAATTGGGTTAGAAAGAGATATATTAGTTCCTTTTAAGGAGGAAAATTACAAATTAGAAACAGGTAGAAAGTATCTTTTTTACATATATTTAGACAAGACTGGAAGACTCGCAGCTACTACTTTTATAGATGAATATTTATATGATACAGATTTATATGATATTGATGATGAAGTAGAAGGAACAGTATACGGAATCCAGACTAATGGTACATTAATGTTAGCTGTTGATGATATTTATAGAGCGGTTATTCTAAAAAATGAGAATTATGATAGTGTAACACCTGGTGATAAATTAAAAGTAAGAGTACAAAAATATTATGAAGATGGTAAAATGGACGTAACAGCAAGAAAACCAAGACTTGAAGAAAGAGATGTAGTTGAAGAGCAAATATTAGAATATTTAAATAAATCTAATGGATTTATGGCATTCAATGATAAAAGTTCTCCAGATGATATTAAGAAAACATTTAAGACTAGTAAAAATGCCTTTAAAAGAGCATTAGGCGGTCTTATGAAAAGCCGTCTAATTGTTCAAGATGAAGAGGGGACCAGATTAAAAGAAATAGAATAATTGTAAACTGAAAAGCAAAAGACTTAAGAATATTCTTAAGTCTTTTGCTTTTTTTAAAAAACTTATATTTTTTACATATATTTTATACTTTCAATGAATTACGCTTGAATATTTTTGTAATTTCATTGAGTAGCAGTGGAATTAATGATAATGCGGTGACAATGATCCAATCTGCCAAATTTAAATCATGAACGCTAAATGCATTTGCTAAAAATGGAATAGATATTATTGAGTCTTGTAGAACTACACCAAAAACTATTGCTGCAATTAGGTATTTGTTTGAAAATAAACCTATTTGGAATATAGATTTTTTATCATTTCTCATATTTAAAGAGTGAACAAGTTGAGAAACACTAAGTACTACAAAAGCCATAGTTTGTGCATGTTCTAGAGCATCTGCATTAATATCTTTAGGAAATAGTGGGAATATACTAGCATCTCCGTTATAGTATTTTGCACCTATTACAAAAGCTGCTAAGGTAAGTACACCAATTAACAGTCCGTTTAAAAGTAAACCTAGTCCTGCACCCTTAAATAAACTATCATTTGGGTTACGTGGTTTATATTTCATTACGTCAGGGTCACCAGGGTCTACGCCTAAAGCTAAGGCTGGAAGTGTATCTGTAATTAAGTTAACCCACAATATGTGGATAGGTCTAAGTGGAGAATCCCAACCTAAAAGTATTGCTAAAAATAGAGCTATGATTTCTCCAACATTACAAGAGATAAGGAATACTACAGTTTTTTTAATATTTGTAAAGATGTTTCTACCTTCACGTATAGCTGAAACTATAGTTGAAAAGTTATCATCTATTAATACCATATCGGCAGCGCCTTTAGCAACATCAGTACCTGTTATACCCATTGCAACACCAATGTTCGCCATCTTTAAGGATGGTGCGTCATTTACTCCGTCTCCAGTCATTGATACAATGTTTCCTTTGGATTTAAGAGCCTTTATGATTTTAACTTTATGTTCTGGAGATACTCTTGCAAATACGCTTATGTTATCAATTTTACTGTTAAGTTCCTCATCTGAGAGTTTATCAAGCTCATTGCCAGACATAACAGCTAGAGGGTCCGTAGTAATATTAAGTTCCTTGGCTATAGCAAAAGCAGTGTTTTGATGGTCTCCAGTAATCATTACAGTTTTTATTCCGGAATTTCTGCATAGAGAAATAGAATCTTTAACCTCGAGTCTAGGTGGATCTATCATACCTACCATACCAATAAGTATTAAATCATTTTCTAAGGAATCAATTTCTACATGGTTTGTAGGAATGATTTTATAAGCGGATCCTAGTACTCTTAAAGCATCGTCAGACATATTATTAGATGCAGCTAATATTTCTTTTTTTATGTCTGGAGTGATTTCTATTATTTCACCTTTAATATAGACTTTAGTACATAACTTTAATAGATTATCAATAGCCCCTTTTGTCATTACATAATATTCGTTATCGTATTTATTTACAGTAGTCATTAATTTTCTATCTGATTCAAAAGGAATCTCATCAATTCTTTTATGTTGTTTTTCTAAGTCGTCCTTGAATATTTTATAATTTACACCGGCTATGAGTAATGCAATTTCTGTGGGATCACCAGTTTTTGAGTTTTCAGAGTAAGTAGCATCATTACATAAAATAAGATTTTCAAGTAATAACTTATGATGAGTTTCGTTAATATCAAGGGTATCTAAATTTCCTAAGGTTCCACCGCAGTAGAATTTTGTTACAGTCATTACATTTTGAGTTAAGGTCCCAGTTTTGTCTGAACATATGATATTTACTGAACCTAAAGTTTCAACTGCAGGCAGTTTACGTACAATGGCTTTTTCCTTTATCATCTTTTGAACGCCCATAGCGAGAACTATAGTTACTATTGCTGCAAGGCCTTCAGGAATAGCAGCAACAGCTAGACTTATAGAGGTAAGAAGCATTTCAAAAATTTCTCTTTTTTGAAGAACACCAACCGTAAACATAAGGGCACATATGACAAGAGCGCCTATTCCTAAGTATTTGCCAAGCTCCGCAAGTTTCTTTTGCAGAGGAGTCTCTGAATCTACGTTTTCATCTAGCATTTTAGCAATTTTGCCTATTTCGGTATTCATTCCGGTGGAGACTGCTATGCCAACGCCTCTACCATAGGTTGCTAGGGTAGACATAAAGAGCATGTTTTTTTGATCACCAAGTGGTATATCATCACCTGTTAAAACAAGCATCGCATCTTTATCAACTGGTACAGATTCACCTGTAAGGGTAGATTCTTCAATTTTTAAATTTGCTGTTTCAATTAGCCTTAAATCACAAGGAATATATCTTCCTGCGTCTATAATAACAATATCTCCAGGAACAACTTCTTGAGATGGGATTTCTGAAAGCTCTCCATTACGTCTAACTATAGCCTTGGGTGTAGATAATTTTTTTAGTGCATCAAGAGCCTTTTCAGCTTTTGACTCTTGCACTATTCCTACAGTAGCATTAATAACAATAACAATGGCAATTATTATTGCATCACTTGTTTCACCAAGCAGAGCAGAAATTACAGCGGCTATAATTAAAATATAAATTAAAATATCATTTAATTGGGCAAAAAACATTGCAAATAGAGTTTTAGGTTTTTTAGATTCTAACTGATTTAGCCCAAATTTTTCTCTTTTTACTGCTATTTCTTTTTGAGAAAGTCCAGCTTCTGGTTTTGAATTAAGTTCCTTTAAAACTTCCTCTATTGTTTTGTTGAAAAACATGAACATCACCTCGCCATTTAGTATTTGTTATTTAAGTATAATTTATTAAAGTTTAATGAAATTATATAGTCACTTATATAAACAAGGAATATATAAGGGACTATATAGAAATTAAAGGCAATACATATTGATGTTATAGGGGTATCAAAGAATAAAATATAATACCCAATAAAGCTGAAATTACTATTACTAAAATGGGGTGAAGTTTATTACTAAGTAATAGTCCGAGAATTATAATCCCGATTACTACGCTCTTAACATCTTTATAGGATTCGCGCCCAAGGGACAAAAATACAGATATTATAAGACCAATCATAGCGGGCCTCATACCGGCAAGGGCTGCCTTCATTATGTAAGATTCTTTAAATTTTAAAATATAGTGGTTAGCTATGGAAACTAAGAGAAAAGAAAATGAAACAACGCCAAAGGTTGCGGCAACACTACCTAATATACCGGAAACTTTGAAACCTACAAAAGTTGCAGAATTTATTGCTATAGGGCCCGGAGTCATCTGTGATATACCAATAATATCAATAAATTCTTTGGCGGTAATCCACTTATTGTTATCTACAATTTCTCTTTGAATAATTGGAAGCATTGCATAACCTCCACCAAAGCTAAAGGCACCTATTTTTAGGAAAGATAGAAAAATTTTAATTAGTTCAGACATTTACTTCACCTTCTTTTCGAGGAATATAACCCCATATAATCCAGATATAAGTATAACTATAACAGGATGTACGTTAAAAAATGTTATACTTACAATAGTTATCAAAATTATAATAAAATTGGCATAACTCTTTTTTAAAGATTTAGATAAACTTACAACCGCTATGAGTATAAGCATTGGTACTGCAGCTGAAATTCCTTCGAAAACTAAATTTACAAAATAATAATCCCTAAATTTCATAAAGAAAACTGCAATGCATAAAATTATAAAAAATGAAGGCAAAATTACGCCCAGAAGCCCAATTATCGCTCCAAGTAAACCGCCAATTCTATAACCAATAAATATACTGCTATTAACAGCTAAGGCGCCAGGAAAAGTCTGAGAAATAACAACTATATCTAAGAAATCTTCTTTGGAAATCCATTTTTTTTTGGATACTACTTCAATTTCGATTAGTGGAATCATAGCATAACCTCCACCAAAGGTAAAAGCCCCTATTTTAAAGAAAGTAAAAAACATATTCATTATTTTTTTCATTTTGACCACCCTTAAGAATTTATTTTCTATTGTGACAAGAATTATTTTCTATTGTGACAAGAATTATTTTCTATTGTGTATATTTTTTTGCTTAAAGTTAGATATAATATATGTATATATAAGTTTAATGAAATTTAGACATAATTTTTAAATCATATAAATAAACTAGGAGGTGAATAAATTATGGAAATATCAAGGTCTAGAAGGAATTCGCCTGTTTCAACAGATAAAAAAACTTCTTCTAATAAAATGGATTTTTCCCAAAACTTTAGTTTTGCTAGGCAGCAAAAATCAGAGCAGCAACTAAAAGATATGATGGATGACATAAAAAAGAAAGGGAATAGGTTAAGTATTACAAAGTGTTTTGCTGATGTTAAAGCTTATAAAAATTTGATTAGGCAGTACTTGGATTCCGTTTTAAAACATATGTATGAGGTTAAAAGAGATATTAGTTTTTGGCAAACACAATATTTTATAACAGTGGATACAGTAGATACTAAATTAGAGGAACTTACTCAAAGTCTATTAAATGGTGAAAAAGAAAATCTGGACATTGCCAATACTGTTGATGAAATTTCAGGATTAATTGTAGATATCTACAAGTAGAGCGTAACTTAAAATAAAAACACACATATCGTGTAAAAATAAATTATAGATTTAATAATTTACACAACACGCTATGTTATTTATTAATCGATTAAAGGAACGAGTTATAACTTGCGTCAGATGGCATTCTAAGATCTCCTCTTGGAGATACACTTATAGTTCCTACTTTTGGACCATCCGGCAAAGCTGAACGTTTAAACTGTTGAGTGAAAAATCTTTTTATAAATTTATCTAACCATTTGATGATTTCTTCTTGCGTGTAATTATCTTTGAAGGCTTCTTTAGCTAAAAACAATATTTTTTTACGAGTTGCTCCTTGCCTTAAAAAATAATAAAGGAAAAAGTCGTGTAGTTCATACGGGCCTACTATATCTTCAGTTTTCTGAGTGATTTTACCACTCTTATCTGTAGGAAGAAGTTCAGGACTAACTGGAGTGTCAAGGACATCTAAAAGAATGTCTGAAACTTCTTTTGTGGTTTCTTTGTCTGATACATATTTTACTAAATATCTTACCAAAGTTTTAGGGATTGAACAGTTTACAGAGTACATTGACATATGGTCTCCATTATATGTGCACCAACCTAAAGCAAGTTCTGATAGATCTCCTGTACCTATTAATAGTCCACCTTCCTTATTGGCAAGGTCCATAAGAATTTGAGTTCTTTCTCTTGCTTGAACATTCTCATAAGTTACATCGTGTTTTTCTGCTGGATGATTTATGTCTTTAAAATGCTGGAGGCATGCCTCAACTATATTAATTTCCCTAAGCTCCGTGCCTAAATTTTTGCATAGGTTTACCGCATTCATATAGGTTCTATCGGTAGTTCCAAAACCAGGCATAGTAATAGTAATGATATTTTTTAAGGGTATTTTTAATAAATCAAAAGTTTTAACTATAACTAGTAGTGCTAAGGTTGAATCAAGTCCACCAGAAATTCCAATTATAGCTTTATTAAGACCAGTATAAGAGAATCTTTTAGCAAGGGCTGAGGATTGAATATTGAATATTTCCTTGCAACGTAGTTCACGTTTATACAAATCAGATGGAACAAAAGGATATCTATCGATCTCCCTATTAAAAATTCCGAAATTAAGACTTGAGAATTCAAAAGGAATTTCTAAAAAATCAAAAGGGCATATTGAGGTGCTGTTCCTAAAACTGGTATTTTTTAATCGTTCATTATTTAACTTGTCTATGTCTATAATAGAAGTGATAATTTCATTTTCTCTTTGAAATCTATTATTTTCTTTAAGTAACAAACCATTTTCGCTAATTAAAAGATGACCACTAAAAAGTAAATCTGTAGAGGATTCAAAAACACCACAAGATGAATATACATAAGAACACATACATCTTGCACTTTGAGATGATACTAGGGATTTCCTGTAATCCGCTTTACTAACTAATTCATTAGATGCAGAAAGGTTAGCAATTATATTTGCACCTTGAAGAGTTAAGTAGCTGCTTGGAGGAATAGTTACCCAAAGATCCTCACAAATTTCAATGCCAAATTTAATATTGCCACTGGTGAACAATAAATTTGTTCCAAAAGGGATGTTTTTTGCGAAAGAAAGATTTACCATTTTACTTATTATACCAAGACCTTCAGCAAACCATCTTTTTTCGTAAAACTCAGAGTAATTTGGAATATAGCTTTTTGGAACTATTCCTAAAACTTTGCCATCAAATATTATATAAGCACAATTATATAAATTATTATTAAAATGTAGGGGGGCGCCTACAACAATTAATATATCTTTGTTTTTAGAAAATTCACATAGAGATTTAATCGCAGCCTCAGACTTTGTAAGAAGCGCCTGTTGTAGAAATAAATCAGCACATGTGTAAGCTGTTATACAAAGCTCTGGGAAAACAATAAATTTTGAATTTTCATCGATTGCTTGATTAATGCAATTTTGTATGTTTGTTAAGTTAAATTCTATATCTGCTACATTTACAATTGGACAAGCGGCAGAAACCTTTATAAAAGAAGTTTCCAAACGTATTCACGACCTTTCTTTAGTTTTTAAATATAGTATATGCAAATATTACTTTATAAAACAGATATTTATTAAAATTATATCATTATTCAAAGCTAATTAGTAGTAAGTCTAATGATTATTTTACCATATGCTTAGTTTGGAAATTGGTAGCCTTTATAATCACTTTTATGTGAATATTAAAGCATATAGAAGAAATATGTTGGTTAGAATAAGAGTAAGGTTTAAAAGGATATAAAATATGATGAAATAAATCTTTATTAAGTTGGGAATATACACTATACTATAATAATAGTGGTATAATATTTTTTATATGTAATATTAATATATTTACATGAGTTTTAGGTAAGTTGCAATAATAAAGTTGAGCCACGGACACAATAGAACTTCAGTATAAAATGCACAAGTATACAAAAGATATATAATTTAAAAGAATATAATTTAAAATTATACTTAAAGGGGGAAATAATATGGAATGGACTCAGTTAGTATTTTGGGTAGCTGTGGCAGTAGTAGCACTATTTATTGATATTACAACTAGTAGTTTTATGTTTGTATGGTTTGCTATAGGTGCAGTAGCAGCGATACTTGCTATTGTATTTAATGCAACAATAGTTGTTCAAACGATTATATTTGCAGCGGTTACTGCTGTTTTTATGGCTGTTGGGTATCCTATAGTTAAAAAAACTATAAAGAAAACTGTTGAAAGAACTTTGACTATGGAAGAAGGATATGTGGGAAAAGAATTTAAAATAACAAAAGATGTCGATGATAAAGGAAATATTAAGTTTCAAGGTATTTATTGGACTGTGAAAAATGTGGGAGAACCTATAAAAAAAGGTGATATGGTTCAGATTACTGGTATCGAAGGAAATAGATTATTAATAGCTAAAGTGTAAGTCGCAACAAAAATATAAGGAGGAATTTGTAATGGATATTAGTATAGGAACCTTTATTGGTCTGTTTTTATTGTTATTAATTGTTGTTATGATTTTAGCATCTATTAAAATCGTTAATACTGGATCGGTGCTTTTAGTAGAAAGGTTTGGTCAGTTTCATAGGATACTTCAGCCGGGTTGGCATTTAACAATTGTATTTGCAGATTTTGTTAGAAGAAAGATTTCTACTAAGCAACAAATACTAGATATACAACCACAAAATGTTATAACTAAGGATAATGTAAATATATCAATTGATAATGTTATATTTTATAAGGTTACTGATTCAAGGGATGCAGTGTACAATATTGAGGATTATAAATCAGGTATTGTATACTCAACTATAACTAATATGAGAAATATCGTGGGAGATATGACTTTAGATGACGTACTTTCAGGAAGAGATAGAATAAATTCGAGACTTCTTGAAATTATTGATGATATTACAGATGCTTATGGAATAAAAATATTATCTGTAGAAATTAAAAATATAGTTCCACCAACTGAAATCCAAAATGCTATGGAAAAACAAATGAGAGCTGAAAGAGATAAGAGAGCATTTATACTTACAGCAGAAGGTGAAAAACAAAGCCAAATTGAAAGAGCAGAAGGACATAAACAAGCGCAAATATTAAACGCTGAAGCTGAAAAACAAGCAACTATAAGGCGTGCAGAAGGACTTAAAGAATCTCAACTTCTTGAAGCAGAAGGTAAAGCTAAAGCAATAGAGGCTATCGCAATAGCAGAAGCGGAGGCAATAAGAAAAATAAATACAGCAATTATAGAATCAGGTACTAATGAAACAGTAATAGCATTAAAACAAATAGAAGCGCTTAAAGAAATGGCTAAGGGTCCAGCTAATAAGCTTATACTTCCAAATGAAACATTGTCAAGTTTAGGTAGCATAGCAGCTATAGCTGAAATGTTAAAAATGAATAAGAACAATGAAAATATAACATTAGAAAATAAATTAACAAAAAGTGACGAAATAGAAAATAAACTAAAATAAAGAGAAAGCCTGAGTAAAATCAGGCTTTCTTTTTATTTTTTGAACGAGATTTATTATTTTTTTTCTGAACTGAATAACCAAATTTGCCTAGTGGAGTAGAATTTACACTAAAATACTCTCCATGTGAATAAGTAATAAGATCGGCTTTTTCAAAATGAATTTTACCATTAGCATCTATTAAGCTGTTATCGACATGGGTATTAACAATTTCAGCTAAAAATAAATCGTGGGTACCTAAAGGAGTAATGCTTTTGACCTTGCACTCTAAAGATATAGAGCAGTCAGAGATTAGAGGCGCTATTACATCCTTGCCATCTTCAATCGTAAAATTCATTTCGCTGATTTTATCTATTTGTTTTCCAGAGCGTACCCCACAATAATCAACCTGGCGAACTAACCTAGAATTAGGAAGATTAACTACAAAGTCACCACTTTCTTTTATATTGTCATAGGAAAGTCTTTCAGGTCTTATGGCTACGGTAATCATTGGCGGTTTAGTACAAGCCATGCCTATCCATCCTACTGTAAAAACATTTACTTTACCTTCTTTATTCTTTGAGGTAATTAATACTACAGGAACGGGATTTAACATCGCACTGCCTTTAAATATAGTTTTTGTCATTTAGTTCACCCCTATATATTTAACATGCCACGTTCGGTATGTTTTACTTTTGTATAACATTCTCCATTATACAATAACTTAAAAGAATTATACAGGTGTGATTTAAGCGATATATACATGTAAAATTTAAAGTAGTAATAATTTTATGATAATATGGTATAATAAGTATATATTAATATAGGTGTGGTGATGATTATGACTATAGTAGGGAAAATAATATATGGTGCTGGAAAAGTAATTGGGAATACTGCTGGATATGGTATTGAAGCAACGGGTAATGTTATATCTTCTATAGCGGATATTTCAGGTAAAGAGAAATTAGCGCTTAACGCCAAGAAATATAGCAAGGTAGCATCTGGGCTGACTTTAAAAACTTCAAAAATAACAGCAGCAGTGGCTGCAGTTATAGCAGACATAACTATTGAGGCAACTATAAAAACTGCAAAATATATTGCTGAAAATGCTGTGGAAACAAATGTACGCATTTATGGTGAATCAGAAAAATTTTACGATAAAGACAAATATATAGAAGTTGAGTATAAAGTTATGGAGAAATAATAATATATATGTTAAAATATGTAAAAAAATATACTTTATTGTAATAATATTTTTTAAATTATTTTATATTACTTTCCAAATACATATTTTAGTGATATAATTTAAGTAAGAGTAAATATGAAACAACATGAAATATTGCTAAAGAAATGAGATCCACACTAGCAAGCCTATTTTAAAGATAGACTTATTCGGTGTGGTTTTTTTGTTTTAGCTTATATATATATATATAAAATTAAATATTTTTATAATGTAACATTTACGAATTAATATAGGAAATAGTGGTATAAAATTATAGTATAGAATATTAAATAAAATAAATGGGGGATGAGATTGTGATTTCACAAAATTTTATATTTAAAGGTAAGGGTAATTTAGAGATATTTACATATAAATGGTTACCTAATGAGCATGAAGAAGTAAAGGGAGTAGTACAGATAGCGCATGGTATGGCAGAAACAGCAGCTAGGTATGAGAACTTTGCAAGTACATTAACAAAAGATGGTTTTATTGTTTATGCTAACGACCATAGAGGACACGGGAAAACAGTAGGACAAGTTGAAAGATTAGGGGACTTAGGTGAAGATAGTTTTAATTCAATGGTTGAAGATATGCATAGCCTAAATAAGATTATTAAAGAAGAAAATCCTAATTTGCCTGTATTTTTATTTGGTCATAGTATGGGGTCTTTTTTATCTCAAAGGTATGTTTGCTTATATTCAGGTGAACTAAATGGTGCTATTATTACAGGAACTTGTGGCGCCCGGGGTATTATCTTAGATATAGGATTGTTAATAGTAAAAACAGAAATTAAAAAGGTTGGTAGAAATGGGAGAAGTGATAAATTAGGTAAATTAATTTTTGGGGGCTATGACAGAGCCTTCAAACCCTGTAGGACAGCTTATGATTGGTTAAGTAGTGATAACAAAGAAGTAGATAAATATATAAATGATCCGTTTTGTGGGTCATCTTTTACAGCGGGATTTTTCTGTGATTTTTTAAGTGGACTTAAAAGTGCAGAAAACGATACTGAGATTAAAAATATAAGCATAGATTTGCCTATTTACATATTTGCAGGTGATAAAGATCCAGTAGGAAAGAATGGTAAGGGTGTTTTAAAATTGGTTAAGACTTATAGAAAACATGGAATTAAGGATTTAGTTTATAAATTTTATAAAGGTGGACGTCATGAGATGCTAAATGAAATTAATAAAGAAGAAGTGATAGAGGATGTAATAAAGTGGCTTAACGCCCATAAAAATAAATATATTGGAATATAAACAAGCAAATGGTTATATACTAGACATATCGTAATTTAGAAATAAATGGAGTGTGTTACAATTTACAGCCTTATTAGATTATAGATATACATTTCACAATAATACATCCACAAATATATGGTAATATAGTTATAATATATTAAATTAAAATCTACATAAGGAGATTTTAAATTCAAAAAAGAAAGAAGGAAAGTTTAGTGAGTGAAGTTAAAAAACTTAAAAAAAGAGACGAAATTGATAGTAAGTATAAGTGGAACGTTGAAAAGCTTTATGAGAATTCCCAGGTGTGGGAGAAGGATTTTGAAATATTAAAATCGAAAGCTCCAGAAATGGAGAGATACTCTGGAAAACTAGGCAAAGCTGAGGAGCTATTATCATTTTTAGAAAGCAATGTAGACATTGAAAGACTATTAGATAAATTGCTTGTATATGCACATTTAAGAGGTGATGAGGATACAGGTAATGCTAAATTTCAAGTCCTTAAAAATAAGATTGATTCATATGGGGCAGAAGTTTCTAGCTTTACAGCTTTTTTTATTCCTGAACTATTATCATTACCAGAGGGAGCTGTAGACGAGGCAATAGCTAAAATTCCAAAGCTCAAAGCATATGAATTTTATCTAAAAGATATCTTAGATCAAAAGGATCATACCTTAAGTGCAGAAGGAGAAAAACTTTTGGCATCTGTTAGTGACTGCTTAAGCGCCCCGGGAAATATATTTGGAATGCTTACAAATGCTGATATGACATTTCCATGTATAAAAGATGAAAAAGGTAATGAGATTGAATTAACTGAAGGAAATTACAGCAATTTTATAAAATCAAAGGATAGAAGAGTAAGGAAAGATGCATTTGAAACATTATTTAAAACCTATAAAGGATTTAGTAATACTTTAACAACATCTTTAACATCTTCAATAAAGAATTTTATATTTAATGCAAAAACAAGGAATTACTCCTGTGCTTTAGAAAGTTCTTTAAAGCCTAACAACATTCCACTCGGCGTATATGAAAATGTGGTGGATACTATAAATGATAATTTACCATCGCTTCATAAATACGTAACCCTTAAAAAGAAATTGTTAGGGCTTGATGAAATCCATATGTATGATTTATATGTGCCAATAGTTGAAGCAGAAGAAAATCATATTGAGTATGAAGATGCTGTTAAGATAGCATTAGAAGGTATTAAACCATTGGGTCAAGAGTATTTAGGTATATTCAAAGAAGGAATTAACGAAGGTTGGGTAGATGTATTTCAAAACAAGGGCAAACGATCGGGAGCATATTCTTGGGGCTGCTTTGATAGTATGCCATACGTACTTCTAAATTATAATTATCAATTAAACGATGTGTCTACACTGGCTCATGAGATGGGACACTCTATTCATTCATATTATTCAAGGAAAAACCAACCATATATATATTCAGGATACGAGTTGTTTTGTGCCGAAGTGGCATCTATAACTAATGAATGTTTATTAATAGATCATTTAATTAAAAATGAGAGTGATAAGAAGAAAAGGTTGTTTTTAATCAATCAGCAATTAGAAGGAATAAGAACTACAGTATTTAGGCAGTGTATGTTTGCAGAATTTGAGAAGATAACTCATGAAAAGATTGAACAGGGGTGTCCATTATCTCCAGAAGATTTATGTGAAATATATCATGAGTTAAATGTGAAATATTTCGGACCGGATATGGTTGTAGATGATGGGATAGATATGGAATGGTCAAGAATTCCTCATTTTTACAATGATTTTTATGTGTATCAGTATACTACTGGTTTTGCAGCCGCTAATTCTTTCAGTAAAATGATAGTAGAAGAGGGCGAGAGTGCTGTAGAAAGATATATAGGATTTTTAAAGAGTGGTGGAAGTGACTATCCAATAAACATACTTAAAAAAGCTGGGGTAGATATGACATCACCAAAACCTTTAGAAGATACTATAAGAAGATTTGACGAATTATTAGAGATGCTTGAGAAAGAAATATAAGAAAAGAAAGGTATAAAGTTTCTCCTTAGTGCCTTTCAACCGAACTTAAAACTTGAAATTAAATTAAGAAATTCTAATGTTTTTGCGTCTCTTGTTGAAAGTCACTCCAGAGAAATTTCATACTTAATTCTCGGTTGATATAATTATAAAAGATTTAGAGTTACAAAGTAACTGGGGATTAATATTCGAAATAGACCAATTAATCAATGGTCACATCATATATTTTAGATAAATATATTAGCTTATCCATTTCTGGATAAGCTATTCCAGTTTCCCATTTAGATATAGCCTGTCTGCTTATTCCACATTTTTCTGCTAAAAACTCCTGTGAATATTCTTTTACTTTCCTAAGCGATTGTAATTTTTCAGAAGTATTCATATCATTCCCTCCTTAAATTGTTTTGATGACTTAATTATAGATTTTAACTCAAAATACTACCACCAACTATGGTTTGCATTTGTCAACCGTTGGTTGCAATTACAGGTAAATGAGTACAATATGTTTCATAAGTTTTCATCCAAGGTAATACATGATTTTTTATAGGTATGGACTAATTATTATTTATTATTATTTAATTTATATACTAAGGATAACATTAATTCCAAATATAATTATTATTTATAAATATAATTATAAAAATACATAATATCAAAAACAATGATTGACTTTAACAATGTTAAATATTATACTTAATATTATTAAGAAATATATTTAATAAAGTACAAATAAAGTTAAGGTGTGATGTTAAGATGCCAATAAATGTAGTGCCAGATTGGTTGGTTAATTTGGATGATGAAGATGTAAGTTTTATAAAGAAGTTTATAATGTCTTCAGGGTCTCTAAAAGAAATCGCAGGTATTTATGAGGTGACCTATCCAACGGTAAGACTTAGATTAGATCGTTTAATTCAAAAAATACGAATATCAGAGGATACTACAAATGAGCCTTTTGTTTCACTTATAAAGAAGTTGGCAATAAATGAAAAGTTAGATTTTGATACTGCTAAAATTTTAATTTCAGAGTACAAAAAAACAAAAAAAGGAGATTGATTAAGATGCCAATAAAAACTCTAATACTTTTGGTAGGAATTATTATACTACAAATATTTTTATCAAAAAGAGAAAACAAATGGCTTGGTTTAATATTGCCAGCAGTAAATGTTATGTTCTCTATTATTGCAGTTTTAGGTATGGCTTTTTTTGAAAAGCCATCAATTGCTGAAATTATTCTACAAGTTATTATGTTGTTTTTAATATGGAATATTTCAACAGCCATTTTAATTGCTATATATTATTCATGTCGTGAAAAATTAAAGAAGAAAAAAGAAATAGATAAAATGAATATTCAAGATTTACATTAATAAAAAATTATGTATATGAATATTTCATCTCCGTATTATTAATTTTTATAATTATAATTAATCGCTACAAAAGACCTTTTATATCTAACAATATAGAAGGTCTTTTGTTTTTTCATTTATCTTATACTCAACAAAATGCTATTTAAAATTTTTAAAACATACAACTTAAAATATCTTCTATAACTGCATTCGAAAAATAATCAGGGATATTAAAGGTTGAAAGTAATTTTTTTACTTCTAAGTATTCGTGATTTACACCTATAAGTCTAGCCTCTATATCTGAAACATCGAGTTTGCTAAAGAAATCGCCATACAATTTAACATCTTTTATTACTCCATGAGTTACTTCCATGTTACATTCAATTGTTCCAAATGGAAATTTTACTTCATTTATAAAATTATATTTTGGAGAATTACCGAAATTCCATTCCCAAGTAGAATATTTTTGAGCTACAAGCTTATTTATATTATCTAAATCATAGTTAGTAAATTCATACAAGGTGTTTGAACTATTCTGGGTAAGAATATAGTCCATAATTAGAGATTTAAAATCCTCTATAGACAGTGGGTATTTTAAGTGGGCGCTTATATTAGTTACTCTGCTTAATACAGATTTAATACCTTTACCCTCAAATTTTAAAGGCTTAGATTGTAATGCTTTTGATAAATCAGTAATATCTGACGCGAAAAGCAGGGTTCCATGATGAAGAACTCTGTTTTTATAATTATATTGTGCATTGCCTGAGAATTTTTTACCTTCGATAGTTAGATCATTTCTTCCGCTAAACTCAGCATTTATGTTAAGCGATTCTAAGATTTTTAGAATGGGTAATGTGAATTTTTGAAAATTATTAAAATTTCCATAGCTACCGTTTTTTATAAAGGTGAAATTCAAATTGCCTAAATCATGAAAGACAGTGCCTCCACCAGATAATCTTCGCACCACGGGAATATTGTTTGTGCTTACATAATCTAGGTTAATTTCTGATAAAGTGTTTTGATTTTTCCCTACTATAATACTTGGCTTATTACGCCAAAGCATAAAGCAGTCTTCATTAAACTCCTTAAGCATATATTCTTCCAAGGCCAAGTTAAAATAAGGATTAGTATTTGTGTTATTTATATAAAGCATAATAGCCCCCCGTATTAAATTTTTTAATTAACACTAATTGTATATAGTTAATTAAATTATATATTATAAATAAACATAATATATATAAAATTTGATGAAATATAATTATATATTTTTATGTTTTATATCTTTTTTCAGATTGCTACGCATATATTTTACAAAAACGCATGGGGGAAGTATGATGGATAATTTAAAAATAACGCCTTTATACAATGCTTATAAACAATACGGTGGAAAAATTATAGAATTTGCTGGTTGGGCAATGCCTTTGCAATATGAGGGGATAATTAATGAACATGAGGCTGTAAGAAATGCAGCTGGACTTTTCGATGTTTCACACATGGGAGAAGTAGAGATAAGAGGAGCGGATGCCACTAAGTTTCTTCAAAATCTGGTGACAAATGATATATCAGTACTTAAAGATAATCAAATTTTGTATACTTTAATGTGTTATGAAAATGGTGGAATAGTCGATGACCTTTTAGTATATAAGTTTTCTGATGAACATTTTTATCTTGTTATAAATGCATGTAATATAGAGAAAGACTTCTTATGGATGTTTAAAAGCTCGGATATATATGATGTTGAAATTACTAATTCATCATGGAATATTGCACAGATTGCTATTCAAGGACCAAAAGCACAAAAAATACTTCAAAAAATATCAGATAAAGATTTAAATGATATTAAATTTTTTAATTTTAATAGTGATGTTCATTTAGATGGCATAAAATGTATTGTATCGAGAACTGGGTATACAGGTGAGGATGGATTTGAAATATATACTCAAATAGATAAAATAGAAAAATTATGGCATAAACTACTTAATATAGGTGCCATAGAAGGTCTTAAACCTGCTGGGCTTGGCTGCAGAGATACTTTAAGATTCGAAGCTTGTTTGCCTTTATATGGGAATGAAATATCAAAAGATATTACGCCACTAGAAGCTGGACTTTCTTATTTTGTGAAACTTCAAAAACATGAGTTTATAGGAAAAAATGCTCTTTTAAAGCAACAGAGTGAAGGCCTTAAAAGGAAATTAGTTGGTGTTGAAATGAAAGATAGAGGAATTCCCAGACATGGATATGAAGTTACCATGCTTGGTAGAAAGATTGGTTTTGTAACAACAGGATATTCATCACCTACAATAAAGAAGAATATAGGACTTGCTTTAATAGATTCTAAATATAGCCAATTAGGAACAGAAATAGAAATAGAGATTAGGGGTAAGTCGTTAAAGGCTGAGGTTATAAATAAAAATTTCTATAAAAATAATTATAAAAAATAGGAGGATTTTAAATGGAAACATTAAAAGAGTTATTTTATACTAAAGGGCATGAGTGGATAATGGTTAAAGGAAATAAGGCATACGTGGGGATTTCTGATTTTGCTCAACATGCATTAGGTGATATTGTTTTTGTTGAGCTTCCAGAGGTTGATGAAAAGTTTGCAGTGGGGGATGCGTTTGGAGTCATTGAGTCTGTTAAAGCTGCTTCTGATTTGTGCATTCCTATAAGTGGAAAGGTTTTAGAAAGTAATCAGGCTATAGTAGATAATCCAGTGCTTGTAAATGAAGAATGTTATGAAAGTTGGATGATTCTTGTAGAAATCACAAATAAGGTTGAATTAGAAGATCTTATGAACGAAGAACAATATAAAGAATATTGTAGTAAGGAGAAATAATATGTTTCCATATATTCCGAATACTTTAGAAGATGAGTCATCGATGCTTAAACAAATTGGGGTTTCCTCTGTAGAGAAATTATTCGAAGATATACCAGGCGATATTAAATTAAATAGGGAACTAAATATAAATCCATCAATGTCAGAACTAGAGGTTCAAAAGCAAGTTAAATGCCTATCCAGTAAAAATAAAAGTACTGAGGAGTTAGTTTGTTTTTTAGGAGCTGGAGTTTACGATCATTATATACCTTCTATAATAAAGCATTTGGTTTCAAGATCAGAATTTTATACGTCATATACGCCTTATCAACCAGAGATAAGCCAAGGGACGCTTCAGGCTATCTTTGAATATCAAACACTTATATGCAGTCTAACAGGACTAGATGTTGCTAATGCATCTATGTATGATGGTTCTACGTCATGCGCTGAAGCAGCTTTTATGGCGACGGAGTACACTAAAAGAAAAACAATTATTGTATCTAAAAGTGTGCATCCTCAGATAAGAAAAGTTCTTGAAACTTATATGAAATTTAAAGGAATCGAGCTAATACTTGTGGATATAAAGGATGGAGTTACTGATACTATAAAGTTAAAAGAACTTGTAGATAATAAAGTTGCAGGAGTCATAGTTCAAAATCCGAATTTCTTTGGAATTATTGAAGATATGACAGAGGCCGAAAAGATTACTCATGATAATAAAGCGCTTTTAATAATGAGTGTAGACCCTATATCTCTTGCTATATTAAAAACTCCAGGAGAAATAGGGGCAGATATTGTAGTAGGAGAAGGGCAGTCTCTTGGAATCCAAATGAATTTTGGTGGGCCATATTTGGGGTTTATGGCAACTACAACAAAACTTATGAGAAAAGTACCAGGAAGAATTGTTGGGCAGACAGTTGATGTTGATGGAAAAAGAGCCTTTGTATTAACGCTTCAAGCTAGGGAACAACATATAAGAAGGGAAAGAGCAACTTCAAATATATGTTCAGACCAAACTTTAAACGCTATAGCTGCTGCAATTTATCTCACAACTATGGGAAAGCAGGGATTAAAAGAGGTGGCATATCAAAGCATGTTAAAGGCACATTATGCATTTAATGAAATTATAAAGAGTGAAAAATATAATGCAGTATTTAATAAACCTTTCTTTAAGGAATTTATGATTGAGGCTACCCAAAGCGTTAATGTTATTAATGATTTATTATTAGAAAAGAACATAATTGGTGGATATGATATAGAGGTAGATTATCCGGAATATAAAAACACTTTATTACTTTGCGTTACAGAGAAAAGAACAAAACCAGAAATGGATAAGCTGGTAAGTGTTTTGGAGGAGATAAAATGAAGGAATACAATAAATTAATATTTGAAATATCAAAAGAAGGTAGATGTGCTTATAAATTACCTGCTTGCGATGTTGCAAATATAGATATTAGTGAAATGGTACCAGAGTATTTACTAAGTAAAAAAAATTTATTTCTTCCACAAGTAAGCGAAGTAGATGTTATAAGGCATTATACTTTATTATCTAATAAAAATTATGGGGTAGATAGTGGGTTTTACCCTTTGGGTTCTTGTACTATGAAATATAATCCTAAAATCAATGAAGATATGGCGAGTGTTCCATCATTTACTCAGATTCATCCTTATCAAAACGAAAAGACTATTCAAGGATCCCTACAATTAATGTATGAACTTTCAGAGAAA
The DNA here is from genome assembly GCF_050717545.1 of Clostridium sp. Lineage (GTDB taxonomy): Bacteria > Bacillota > Clostridia > Clostridiales > Clostridiaceae > Clostridium_AD. The sequence goes on along the minus strand of NZ_JBOITN010000039.1, from coordinate 17,691 downwards.
TTAGCTGAGATATCAGGAATGGATCAGGTTTCACTTGCACCCTCAGCAGGGGCTCATGGTGAGCTTACTGGCCTTATGATTATAAAGGCTTTTCATGAGAATAAAGGTGATTTTAATAGAAAAAAAATAATAGTTCCAGATTCAGCTCATGGAACTAATCCGGCAAGTGCTAGTGTGGCAGGGTTTGAGATTATAGAAATTAAATCTAATGATAAGGGCGGAGTAGACATAGATAGTCTAAGATCATCATTAAGTGATGAAGTAGCAGGGTTAATGCTAACAAATCCAAACACCTTAGGCTTATTTGATGAGAATATTAAAGAAATATCAAACCTAGTGCATGATGCTGGTGGGATTGTATATTATGATGGAGCAAATCTAAATGCAATTATGGGTAAAGCAAGGCCAGGAGATATGGGGTTTGATGTTGTTCATATGAATCTCCATAAAACATTTTCAACGCCACATGGTGGCGGTGGACCTGGAAGTGGGCCGGTAGGAGTTAAAAAAGATCTTATAGAATATTTACCTGTTCCGATAATAGAAAAAGAAGGTAAAAAATTTATTCTAAGTTATGATAAACCATTATCTATTGGGAGGATAAAGAGTTTTTACGGTAATTTCGGTGTGCTTATACGTGCATATTCTTATATACTTTCTATGGGGGCTGCTGGACTAAAAAAGGCGAGTGAAATGGCAGTGCTTAATGCAAATTATATGAAAAGTAGATTAAAGGATTATTATTATTTACCACACGTGCGAGTTTGCAAACATGAATTTGTGTTAGGAGGTTTAAAAAATGCAATAGGTGAGGTAACTACATTAGATATTGCTAAGAGGCTTTTAGATTATGGCTATCATCCACCAACAATTTATTTTCCAAGCATTGTGGAGAATGCAATTATGATAGAACCTACGGAAACGGAAAGTATTGAAACTATGGATGCTTTTATTGAAGTTATGATTAATATTTCAAAGGAAGCAAGAGAAAACCCGCAGCTTTTAAAGAATGCACCATATAATACTCCTGTTAGAAGGCTCGATGAAGTTTCTGCGGCTAGAAATCCGATTCTAAAATATACTAAAATGGTTTAGATAAGGTATATAGGGGGTGAAAGTTGTGGACAGGGATATAATTATTATTGGGGGAGGTCCTGGGGGGTATGTAGCTGCAATTCGAGCAGCTAGGCTTGGGGCTAATGTTTGCATTATAGAAAAAGGCGAGTTGGGTGGAACGTGTTTAAACAGAGGATGTATACCTACAAAGGCGCTTTACAGGAATGCTGAAATTTTGAATAGTTTAAAAAATATTAACGAATTTGGAATAGTGGTGGATAGTTACAGCATTAATGTAGAAGATATTCAAAATAGAAAAGATAAGATAGTTAGCAATTTAGTTTGTGGGGTTCAGCAATTATTAAAAGCTAACAATGTGGAGATAATTTTAGGCACTGCTTCTTTAAAAAATAAAAATACAGTTTCAATCGTACTTGAAAATGGGGACTTAAGAGAAATAACAGGGAAAAATATAATTATTGCAACTGGTTCCATTCCAGCAATGCCTAATATACCAGGTATAAATCTTCCTGGAGTATTTACTAGTGAGTCAATATTAAAGTTTAAAAAAGTGCCTAATAGCTTGATAATTATTGGTGGTGGGGTTATCGGCATGGAATTTGCAGGGATATTTAATGCACTAGGATCAAAGGTAACCGTCATAGAATTTCTACCTAGCATTCTTGCTCAAGTGGATTCGGATTTAACAAAAAGACTTGCCTTATCACTTAAAAGAAAAGGCATAGATATTAATGTTTCTACAAAGGTTATTAGTATTGAAAAATATGGTGAAAAGGTGATTATTACTGCTGAAGGTAAAAATGGAGAAATAAAGTACGCTGCAGACAATGTACTGGTATCTGTTGGACGAATACCCGCTATTGAAGGACTTAATGTGGATAACTTGGGTATATTGCATAATAAAAATGTTATAATTGTGGATAAAAATTATAGAACTAATATCCCGAATATATATGCTATTGGAGATGTAAATGGGAAAAATATGCTTGCTCACGCTGCATCTCGTCAAGGTAAAAATGTAGTTGAAAGCATTATGGGATGTTTAACTTCTTGCACAAGCGCTATAATACCAAGTTGCATTTTTGTATTCCCAGAGATTGCATGTGTAGGGTTAACAGAAAATGAAGTCAAAGAAAAAGCAGTAGAGTATAAAACGAGTAAGTTTTTATTTGGGGCAAATGGTAAGGCATTAGCATTAGGAGAGGGAGCGGGACTAGTAAAGGTTATATCAACACTTGACAACAAAATTATTGGAGTACACATAATGGGGCCTCATGCATCAGACTTAATTCATGAAGGATCTATGGCTATAAATAATAACATGAATGTAGATGATATAGCAAGGCTTATCCATGCCCATCCTACTTTGTCTGAAGCTTTTGAAGAAGCTGTACTAGGGCTCAAGGGCGAAGCTATTCATATGATGCCTACTAAAAACAGGTGAAGTAATTGTTATTATATTAAAATCTTTTGTATCTCACTGAACCATGTTTTGTTATAATAAAATTAATTAATAATATGTTAGTAAATGATTGGGGGAATAAAAATGAGATTGCTGATTACAAACGACGATGGTATAAATGCAAAAGGAATATATGCTTTAGCTAAGGAACTTGAAAAGAATCATGAAGTAATCATCGTAGCACCAAATTCAGAGCGAAGTGCGTGTGGGCATTCAATAACACTTACAAGGCCACTTGTTGTGAGAGAAATGAAGCTTGCCGGATTAAAGTCAAAAGCTTTCAGCGTTGATGGAACACCTGCTGATTGTGTAAAAATTGCAATTAATAAGCTTGTTAATGATAAGATAGATATGGTAGTATCAGGAATTAATAAGGGGTTAAATTTAGGCACAGATGTCCTATATTCTGGTACAGTTTCTGCAGCTATTGAAGGAACTATTTATGAAATACCGGCTATGGCGATTTCTATGGAAATTTTGCAAAATACTGAAAATGAGGAAAGTTATGAAATGGCAGCGAAATATGCTGGTCAAATACTGCTAAAGGCTAAAGAAAATAATATTGGAAATAATATTGTATTGAATGTGAATATTCCCATGCTAAAGCAGAATGAGATAAAGGGAATTAAAGTATGTAAAGTTGGCAGTAGATTGTATAACAATACTTATATACAATCAATTGTAGGAAATAATGAGACTCAGTATAAAATTAAAGGTGAATTAATAGATAAACATGAGCAACATTCAGACACAATATATCACAAAGAGGGATATGTTACGGTGACTCCACTTCATTATGATTTAACTAATTATAAAATATTAAATGCGGTTAGTCAGTGGTTCTAAGGAAAGTTTAGTGGTATAATTATAAAAAAATAACCAGGAAAATTTAATCTTTTTATGATTAGTTTTCGCTGGTTTTTATTATTTTGATATATAATATTATATATAGATTAATGTTCTGTTATTTGATATGATTAGTCTAAATATAATTTCGTGGTTTAAAAGAAAATTAGATAATTTTATTTTGAGGGAGGTGGAAATATATGAATATTAAAGGTAAGCCATTAATTTTTGATGGTGCAATGGGCACATATTATGCAAGTATTTGTAAAGATCCATTATCTAAATGCGAACTTGCAAATATTTATGATAGAAATACCATACTGAATATACATAAGGAATATATAAATGCAGGTTCTAGGGCCATTAGAACTAATACATTTGAAGCTAATAAAATTAGCCTTGAATGTGATTTTGACACAGTTAAAGAGGTTATTGTGAAAGGTTATGAAATAGCTAAGGAGGCCTCACGTGGCACTGATGTTTTAGTTTTTGCAGATATTGGTCCAATCCCATTTTTAGAAATGCTAGATTTATGGGATGCATTTAAGGAAATAGTAGATGTATATTTAGATCTAGGAGCAACACATTTCATATTTGAAACATTTAGTAGTGATGAGTATCTTCCTGAGATTTCAAGGTATATTAAAGAGAAAAATCCGAATGCATATATTTTAATGGAATTTGCTGTTTCGCCAGAAGGTATTACAAGGATTGGTAGATCTGGTGAAAAGTTTATAGAGAAAATTTCAAAGATGAAAACTATAGATGCATGTGGATTTAACTGTTTTTCTGGGCCGTATCACTTACTAAAATACATTAAAACTCTTAATATAGAAAATAAAACCATATCGATTATGCCAAACTCCGGGTATCCGACAATAGTAAATAATCGTACTACTTTCAATAATACTAAAGAATATTTTGCTTTGCAAATGATAGAAATAGCCAAAGAAGGTGTTGCTATTTTAGGGGGTTGTTGTGGTACAACCCCGGAATTTATTAGGGAAACTGTTGAAAATATCGAAAGGTTATCAATGGGCGAAATTATTCCAAGGGTGAAAGTTCAGAAAACTAAGATTGAGAAATTGATTGTTAAAAACCTTCTTTTAGAAAAAATCAGGATTGGTAAAAAAATTATTGCGGTAGAATTAGATCCACCACTTGACACAGAAATAGACTTTTTTATGAATAGTGCTAAAACTCTTAATGAGCAAGGGGTAGATGCTATAACCATCGCAGATTGCCCAATTGCAAGAGTAAGGGTAGATAGTAGCTTGCTAGCTTGTAAGTTAAAAAGAGAACTGGGCATAACAACTATTCCTCATATGACATGCCGTGATAGAAACATTAATGCAACAAAAGCGCTTCTTTTAGGGCTAAGCATTGAGGGGATAAATAACGTTTTAGTGGTAACTGGGGACCCGGTGCCTACGGCACAGCGCGATGAGGTTAAGGCAATGTTCAGTTTTAATTCTGCAATACTTGCAAGTTATATAACTAATTTAAATGAAAAAACATTTAAAGCTCCATTTAATATCTGCGCAGCTTTAAATTTAAATGCTATAAATTTTGATAGCCAACTATTGCATGCAAGAAAGAAAATAGAAAATGGAGTTACTATGTTTTTAACGCAGCCCATTTTATCAAAGCAAGCTGTAGAAAATTTAAAACTAGCACATGCTGAGTTGCCTGCTAAAATTCTAGGTGGAATTTTTCCCATTGTAAGTTATAAAAATGCTTGCTTTATGAATAATGAAATATCAGGGATAAATGTTTCAGAGGAAATTATGGATCAATACAAGGATATTTCAAAAGAAGAAGCGAGCATTTTAGCAGTTAAAATATCTACTGATATTGCACAGGAAATCTATCCTTATGTAGATGGATATTATCTTATGACCCCGTTTAAAAGAATAGATATTATTTCTGAGATTGTTAAGAATATAGGAAATATTAATAAGTGATGAAACTAACTTATTTTTTGTACACTCCGTTGTTGTAAGTGCAGGCAGAGTTTTCTTGATTATACTTATCCGTTCTTTATTATAATCTTCGATAGTATCACTTAACATCAAAAGATTTCCGGTTAAAGATACCATAGATATAACACTTTTTAGCCATTCAATATTGGTTCTAGCACAAATATGATCTGGGTAATTTAAGAATAAAATTCTTATAAATCTTCCGTATTAATCACTTAGGAATATATGTTACATTCCTTCTACATTATTTCCAGGAACACCAACCATTAGCTTACTTTTGATTTGGAAGCTGCTCACATGGTTTGTGATATGTGTATCCTAGATGGGTTCTATTTTACTGCATTTTAAAATTAATAATCCAGAGTTTTTCTTAAAATAGGCTAAAAAACTATAATTTATGTACTGATTTCTACAATATGCTTAAATGCTACAAATTTATCGAATTAGAAATGAATAGAACTGAGAACAAATACCTCCAATGGGATGGCCTTGCGATATATTTGCTAAAAATGCTAATCTCTTTTGTGCCATATGCTTAAGATTTCTCATCTGTTGTAATTTAAGTGTAATTTTATACATATTTCCACACTTCCTCTTTACTATCTAAAATACAACAAAACAAAACAAAACAAAACACAACAATTTTTTTCAATTAAATTGTTGTAAAATATAACCTATAGCGATGACTAGACGTGATATTATTAGATGTTGAGTGATAATGTAAAAAAAAACTTACTTATAATGATAATGATGAAATTAAAATTAATATAAGTAAACCTATTGATATGATTACTCAAATAACTGATATTATTCATCAAATATGAGTACCTGCTCATATAAAAGGTTATATGTATCTAGTGGAAGAAATAAACCTGGTGGTTAATAGAATTGAACTTTTGCCGCCGATTAGTTGATAAAACAGATAATAAATAAGTGTGTGAAATAGATAAAGCAAAGTGATTTTCAAATATAATAAAGAATAATCAAATAAATTGTAACTTTCTTTACCTTATAGTGCTCTAATTAGTGTTATAAGGTAAAGAAAGAAGGTGTGGAAATGGACCCAACTATAATAATAAAAAGGACTCAAGAGCAAGATGATGAAGCTTTTATCAAATCAATAGACACATGTAAAGAAAAGATGTATAGGATTGCTTTTGCGTATTTTAAAAACGAGCAAAATTCTTTAGACGCTGTAAGTCAAACCATATATAAGGCTTACATGAATATGAATGAACTTAAAACACCAAAATTCTTTAACATATGGATTATTAGAATTCTTATAAATACTTGTAACTGCATATTAAAGCATGATAATAAAGTAATCTATATTGAAGATTACAAAGAAATAGGTAATACAAAAGATGAAAGCTTAGACACAGAATTTAAAATAGCTAGCAATGTAGACCTATATAATTCAATTGATAAATTAAGTGAAGGGTTTAAAAGTATTGTTATATTGAAATATCTTGAAAACATGACTATTGATCAAATATCAGAAGTTCTTGATTTACCAGAGGGAACTGTAAAGGGTTATTTGAGAACAGCTTTAGCAATATTGAAAATAGAATTAGGTGAGGAGTGTATATAGATGACTACTAAAATGGGAAATGGCTTTGAACATATAAAAATTTCAGATAAACTTGATAAAGTTATTAAAGATACCCTGGAAAAAGCAAAGAAAGATAAAAAAACAATTAATAATTTAAAATTAAATAACTTCAATGCACGATAGGGGGTATCTGTATTAATGGAACAAAAACGGCAATAAGAAATACAATTTATACCATTAACGTTCAAATTATAGCTATGTACAAATTAATTTAATTATTTTCAAAAAATATTAACTGATGACAAAGATGATTTAAATATTATCAAGGAAAAATATAAATATTCTGAAACAGCACCTAAAATTGATAATATAGTTGGGTTTGCAAGTTCTTCCAATAAATCAAATGAATATTTACCCACAATGTTAATATGTTCATAACCTAATGGAGGCAATCTTCTAATATCAGCATCATTTACAAGTTCACTATCTTTACGTAGTTTTTCAATAACTGCTCATATAAAAGGTTATATGTATCTGATTAACTATATAAGATTTTAATTCTTTAACCTTTAATTGTCTATATATAGTCATTTTTGATACATTGAACAAAATTCTTTAGATGCTGTAAATGAAATTATATAAGGCTTATATGAATATGACTGAACTTAAAATGCAACGTTTTTTTAAAACATGGATTATTAGGATTCTTATAAAGTGTTGTAACGACATATTAAAAGTTAAAAAGTATTGTTATATTAAAATATCTTGAAGCTTTGACTAATAGTCAAATATCAGAAGTTATTGATTTACCAGAGGGAACTCTGAAATTTTCAAAGTAAAAATTATATTTATGGGACTGCATTTTTTTTAGCGTACGCTACCCAGTTAGGTTTTACAAATGCTGATGAATTTAATAATTTTTTAAATACTTTATAAAAATATATGATTTAATTAAAACATTCTACCAAAGCAATAGCCCAAAGATATAAGCTTATATCTTTGGAGTTATTGCTTTTATTAATTATATTGAATTTTACTATGTTTTTGAAATTAACTCAATTACACTTGTGTTACACTTTCACTTTGCTTTCAAAAAAGTCTAACACTTACGTTAGGCTATTTTCCTTCACTTTTCATATTCTTTTATAAATTCATACATATTTCTGCACTTCTCTTTATTACCTATAATGTTGTAAAATAAAGCAAAATACAACAATTTTTTCGATTAAATTGTTGTAAAATAATCCAAATAAATTGTAACTTTCTTATACTTATAACTATCTAATTAGTGTTATAAGTATAAAATTAGTGTTATAAGGTAAAGAAAGGAGGTGTGGAAATGGGCCCAATTATAATAATAAAAAGGACTCAAGAGCAAGATGATGAAGCTTTTATCAAATCAATAGACACATGTAAAGAAAAGATGTATAGGATTGCTTTTGCGTATTTAAAAAACGAGCAAAATTCTTTAGATGCTGTAAGTCAAACCATATATAAGGCTTACATGAATATGAATGAACTTAAAATACCAAAATTCTTTAACACATGGATTATTAGAATTCTTATAAATACTTGTAACTGCATATTAAAGCATGATAATAAAGTAATCTATATTGAAGATTACAAAAAAATCGGTAATACAAAAGATGAAGGCTTAGACACAGAATTTAAAATAGCTAGCAATATAGACCTTTATAATTCAATTGATAAATTAAGTGAAGGGTTTAAAAGTATTGTTATATTGAAATATCTTGAAGATATGACTATTAGTCAAGTATCAGAAGTTCTTGATTTACCAGAGGGAACTGTAAAGGTTTATTTGAGAAGAGCTTTAGCAATATTGAAAATAGAATTAGGTGAGGCGTATATATAGATGACTGGTAAAATTGAAAATGGATTTGAACAGATAATTATTTCAGATAAACTTGATAAGGTTATTAAAGATGCGCTGGAAAAAGCAAAGAAAGATAAAAAAACAATTAATAATAATTTGAAAATTAAATAACTTCGTCATAAACTGTTAAGAACTCACACTCACCTTAGATAAAATTACATAAACAAATAATAGTATTACCAAGGAGGAGTTATGAATGATGAAATAGGATTATTTAGAGAAAAATTAGAAAATTTAATACAAATTACTGAAAATCTTACTGATTATAAAGTAATTTATTTAAGTCAAGAGTTGGACAAGCTGATTAACAATTATTATTTACAAAATGCACGAGATGGTGTATCTATATCAATGGAACAAAAACGGAAATGAAAAATATTGGCACATATCTTTCCAGTTGCATGGCAGCATATAAATTTCTATGGTTGCTTAGATAATATTAGTATTTTAGTCTCAATAAAGTATATAACGAGGGGGAATGGCATATGGATGATAGTTTTTACATACAAGAAACAGAGCAATTAGAAATAAGATTAAAAGAAATTGAAGAAAAAACCAACAACGTGACTGAATTAATTATTGCTAATAAGGAACATGTTTTTCAAATAAAGAAATTGAAGAAAAAACCAACAACGTGACTGAATTAATTATTGCTAATAAGGAACATGTTTTTCAAATCAGAGAGGAATTATATAGGACAGCTGAGTTAATTAATGCATATAAAGAGATTGCCTTGAAAAGCGAAGAGAAAGAAAAATGGGCTGCCGAGTTAATAATTTGTAATAAGAGACAGGGAGAATTAATATCTCTACTTTGAGTAAACAATAATGAAGTTACCATTTCAGCTCATTATTTATAAATATTAAACTTTTAATTATATCCATTTTTTCAGTTAAAAAATGATACAAATTAAATTCTATTGCAATAAAAAAATCTTAAATTGCATAATTTAAAAAACTAAGAGGAGGGGTTAGTATTAAAGTGTTATTTGTGGCTTCTGAAGCGTATCCTTTTATAAAAACTGGAGGCGTTGGGGATATGGTATATGCACTACCTAAAGCTCTAAGAAAGTTTGGAATTGATTGTAGAGTAATTATACCTAAATACAGTGGTATTCCCTTGCCTTTTAAAAATTGTATGGAAACTATATCTACTTTTAAAGTGAAAGTTGGATGGAGAAACCAATATTGTGGTTTGGAATATTTAACTTATGATGATGTGCCTTACTATTTTATAGATAATGAATATTATTTTAAGAGACCTCATGTATATGGATATTACGATGATGGTGAAAGATTCTCTTATTTTTCAAAAGCAATATTAGAATCTATAAAATACATGGTAGATTTTACACCAGATATAATTCATTGTAATGATTGGCAATGTGGAATTATACCTGTTTTACTTAAAGCCAACGATAGTAAGGACACCGGATTTAGTAAAATAAAGAGTATATTTACTATACATGATGTAAAAAATCAAGGAATATTTCCAAGAGAAATATTAAATGAGTTATTAAATTTAGAGGAGATTTATTTTAATGAGGATGCACTAAAATTTTATGATTCTATATCTTTCATGAAAGGTGGAATTGTTTTCTCAGATGCAGTAACTACTGTATGTAATACTTATACACGAGAAATACAGACTCCTTTTTATGAAGAAGGTTTAGGTGGATTATTGTCATCCAAAGCTGAAAAACTTTATGGAATTATAAATGGTATAGACTATGAACTCTACAATCCTAAATTGGATAAAAAAATATTTCATAATTACGATTTACAAAGTATAAAACAAAAGGTGAAAAATAAATTGAGATTTCAAGAAGAACTATGTTTTACCGTAGACGAAGATATGCCAATGGTAGGAATTGTAACTAGCCTAGTTAATCAAAAGGGTTTAGATTTAATTATAGATAAACTCCAAGAATTACTTAGCCTTGATATTCAAATAGTATTGCTTGGTAATGGCGAGAAATATTATGAAGATATATTTCAATTTTATGCTTCTAGATATCCAAGTAGGCTATCAACAAACATTGTTTTTGATGAAAAAACAGCACAAAAAATATACGCTGCTTCCGATATATTTTTAATGCCGTCGTTACTTGAGCCTGGTGGTATAGAACATCTTATAGCATTAAAATATGGAAGTATTCCAATTATTCACGAAACTGGAGGGTTAAAAGACCCCGTTATCTTTTATAGCAAATATACGGGTAATGGCAATTGTTTCTCTTTTAACAATTATAAGAGTGATGAATTATTAGATGCAGTAAATAGAGCTCTAGATTTATATAAAGACAAAGCTTCCTGGAATAAATTAATTCGCAATGCCATGCTTTCAAACAATAGTTGGGAAATTTCAGCTAAGAAGTATATTAAGTTATATAGTAACATAATTTAAAAATATTGTAAGTAATAATTCATAATAAAATGTAAGGAGGCAAAATATGGAGTCAAGTGTATTAGAAAGTGAGATGGCTTGATGGAAGGCTTGAAATTAATAATAACCGTGCCTTATCCTCAGCTTTAGAAAATCCTTAGGAATGTTTGAAAGTAACTTAAATGATGCTTTTTATGTTGAATCCTGAGGATTTTGTTATATAATTTAACAGAAAAGACAATACTGAAATTACCAAACAATTTAAGGAGGTAATTTCATGTATCAAAATTAGCAAACAGAAATTGTTCACTTTGTTACTAATTTTTGTAATGGGGTCGCATCAGCCACCTAGTATATGGGAATGAATGGTTAGCTAGGCGATGATGATGTGGGTGTGACCTTAATTACACAATATAATCTTTATATAAATTTTACATTTATTAGTCGGCTGATACGACCCTGTTGTAAAATATGGAAGTGTATACGCACAGGTTTTACTTTCTAATTTATTGTTATAAATAAGTAAAAAACAAAATGTCAGTAACTACACCAAACTAACTAACCCTATTTTGTAATCTTAACTTGTCAGCCACCATTGCTATAAATTGTGAATTAGTAGGTCTGCCTTTTTCATTACTAATAGAATAACCAAAAATCTTATTAATAGTTTCTAAGTCACCCCTAGTCCATGCAACTTCTATTGCATGCCTTATACCTCTTTCCACCCTACTACCAGTTGTATTAAACCTTTTACCTACTACTGGTATAATTCTTTTGTAACTGCTGATAAAAGCTCTATATCATCCATTACCATGTTTATTGATTCTCTTAAATACATATAGCCTCTTATGTGAGCGGGTACTCCAATTTCATGAATAATGTTAGTTATCTGAGCAATCATATCAACTGGTTCACTTATATCACATTCATTTGCTTTAGTTTCAGTATTTTCAAAATGAGATACCGGTTTTTTAGTGTAACAACTACTTATAGTATGATCTAACAGCTGTCTTATTCGATGAACTAATACGTTAATGTCGAAAGGTTTTATAACATAATAATCTGCTCCAAGAGATATGGATCTTTGGGTTACTTTTTCTTTTGATTCTTCCATATTTGTAGTCTCCCCTATATAATATATACTATTATGTAAATTTCTCGAGATATTGGTAAATATACTTATACGATAACACAACCTCCCTCAGTATGGAAATTAACAAGTCTTTTTTATTAAAGCGTGGGTTGTAATGTTAAGGAAATTATTAAAAAGGTGGAATTTAAACAAACTACTGATTTAACTCCTTAACGTGAGTTTTTCTGAAACGTTGGCTATACGCCATATATCTATATTATTTTATTGTTTTTATAAATTAATAATTTATCCGCATACAAGATAACGAAATACAATCTATAACTTGTCCCATTTTTAAAACCTTAGCATATTTTATCTAATGAGGAGATGTATATAGATGTTAGAAAAAAAACTATACCAGATACTAAATTATATTGAGAGTGAAATAAATAAGCCACTTGATAATTATAACTATGAAACAAGAATATGGAGCAAAGGATATAGAAAAGCTATGGAAAAAATCAAAAACTTTATTTGGAAATGTTTAAATAAAGACGATTAATTATAAATATCATATGAGGAACAGTTAAATTTACGTTCCTCATATATATGCTATTCAATTAAATAACTTATTATACTTAAATGTAAATAGGTCATTCTGATAAACAAAGCAAAGCGTATTTTGATCAAAATTTTTTATAAATCTATATCATAAACTTGTACTAAATAATTAGTATGATGGTATGGAATTTGGAGCGTGGATAAAGTTAAAAATCATGCATACAAGTAGTGTATATTCTTAATTAGGGGTATCAAGAACATAGCTGTAATCTGGAGCCCAAGGGTCAGGAACCTTACAGAGAAAGGAGCTTGTGGTTTGTATAGAGGATAAGGTTTTTGACTGATTGTTGATTCACGGCAAGCAAACATTTTTCTATAACCTTTGTGCCTATTCCTATCCCCTGATAACATTTACTAACTCCAAGCTTAGCCAATTTAAAGGTGGTTTCATCAACCTTAATGATTGATGAGGTTCCACTATTTCATCGTTGTATTTAGTGAAAAATATCCTTCCTCACTTATTCAATACTTGACTCCTAGCCTATTGTTGATGATTTGGGTGAAAACAAACTATTAAGTATTGCATTATTTAAATAGTGCAGTACTTTTTGTATGTACATTATATAAAAATATTCATAATATATATAAGTAAAAGATTATAAAACAGAAAATATTAATTTAAAACTCTGTATATAGTCAGTTACTATGTTATTAATAGTTATGTATATTAAACATTCTAATAAATAGCCAAATTATTATAACAAAATTAGTAGATATTAAAGTGAGAAATAAATTGCCTTACAAATATATTTAAAGAAAACTGTAGAGAAATATAGAGTCTATTGTTTTATTAGACTACAGAAATACAAAGAAAAATCCAGTAAGTGCAGACAATTAAAATTTATAGGAGATGAAATTTAATGAAAGGAATAGATATATCTAGTTATCAAGGTAATGTAGATTTTGTAAAAGTAAAAAACAGTGGGATAGAAATAGTTTATATTAAGGCAACTGAAGGAATCGCTTACACCAATCCTTTGTTAATACCACAATATAATGGAGCAAAAGCAGCCGGACTCAAAATTGGCTTTTATCATTATCTAAGAGCAAATGATCCAATATTAGAGGCAAAATATTTTCTAAGCACTATAAATGGACTTTCAGTAGACTGTAAATATGCTATAGATGTAGAAGTAACATTAGGACAAGCTGTAACTAAAATAAGTTCTAATGTAAGACTGTTTGCCAATTACCTGACATCAAATAAAAAAGAAGTATGTATTTATACAGGGGATTATTTCTACGCAAATAATTTAGACAATACAGTCATAAATATACCTTTGTGGGTTGCACATTATGGAGTCTCAAAACCAGATGCAGCTAATTATATAGGTTTTCAATATTCAGATTCCGGAAGCGTAAACGGAATAAATGGGCCTGTAGATTTAAATAAATTTAGTACAGGTATATTTCTTAGTTTAATTCCACCTGTACCTGTTAATTTAGTTGTAAAGGCATTTCAACATGCTGCCAACTTAGTTGGATTAACAGACAAAAATAGGCACAATCTTGTTGAGGATGGTATTAAAGGTATCCATACAAATGAAGTTATAGATAAAACATTTGTTACTTCAGGAATTTATAATGAGCTTGTACGTTTTATACAGAAACGACTTATTTCATTAGGATTTAACTGCGGAAAAACTGGAGCTGATTCATACTTTGGGCCTAATACCCTAATAGCAGTTAAGAATTTTCAGGTTTCAAGAAAGTTAAAATCAGATGGAATTGTAGGACCATTAACAACAACACAACTTTTAAAATAAAAAATCGTGTTGCATTCTGTTATAAAATATATTTAAAATGAAAGAAAGAGGGCATACTAAACCGGTATCTATGTCAAGGACAATATAAAAAAAAGAGTGTTAGGATGCTAAAAGGTGATTTCTGTATTGCACAGGAGTCATCTTTTTCAAGTCCCACTGGTATCTGTAATTGTTATAATATGTGATATACTTATCTATGATTTTCTTAACATTCTCAAGAGTAGTACAGGACTTTAAATCTATCTCATCTTTCATATGTCCAAAGAATGATTCTTGTGGAGCATTGTCCCAACAGTTACCTCTACGTGACATTGATTGTGCTAATTTATGTTTTTTTAATAACTTTTGAAATGTTGGGCTTGTATAATGACTACCTTGATCTGAATGAATAAATGCATCTTTTATTAATGTTACTCGTTTAGTTTTAACTAGCTTTTTTATTGTATCCAATGCTATATCTAGTGTTATTCTATCTTAAGTTTGATATGCTAATATTTCATTTGTTGAGGAGTCCTTAATTGTGGATAAGTAAGCCATTTTACTATTACTGTATGGTAAGTATGTTATATCAGTAAGCAGAACCTTCCCCGGCGTAGCCTGCTTGAATTCGCGATTCAAAATATTTTTCACTACGCTATGCTCTTTTGTTGCTTTAGCAATTCTTCTATATGGATTTGCCTTTCTGTGAGGGCATATTATTTCATATTTGTTCATAATCCTACGGATACGTTTTAAACTATATATAATATTAAATTCATTAACTAATATCATCTTAATAGATCTAGATCCTTTCTTATAGCCCCTTCGATTAAATGCCTTTAGTATTAAGTCTCTATCCTCTAAATCACGCTGCTCGCGTTCTACCCGTATATCCTTTGAAGCAATGTAATTGTAATAACCAGATCTAGACACTCCTGATAATTCGCATAAGTATCCAATTACATTTACAAAGCTATATTTTTCAATAACTTCTTTTATAGTTTTAAAAGCATCGCTTGATTTAATTTTCTTATTTTTTTGTACCACCCGCCTTTCTTTCGCGTCTAATTTTTTTAACAATTCTACCTGTGCCTCAAGTAGGTTTATTCTAGCATTTTGCCTCGCTATTATTTCTTCCTTAGTAAGCTCGGTAGAGCGTGGTCTACCGCTTGCTGTTTTCCTTGTGTCTTCTAACCCTATTATTCCATCCCTTTTGTATGCTGCATTCCACCTATATGCTGATTGCTCGATTCTTTTTAACCCTATTACATCTATATCAAATCCATTTTCGGCAAAAATCTGTCTTGGTAGTTTTCCAGCAATATATTCATTTATAAATAACATTTTAAATTTAAAGTCATACGTAATTCCACATTCACTAACATTTTTGACATTTTTATTTTTTTCAAGCTTTAAAATATTTTTTTTGGTAAATAAAATTTTACTCATTTTCCACCATCCTATCTATATATAAATTATACAAAAAAAGCACCTATAATCCAAACACTTTTTTTAAAAGTGTCCTTCCTATAGGTACCATTATATACAATTGCCTTCTTTTTTATCTAGCAATTAAGTTAGGATATATCACTCCGGTAAGTTAGCGATATTTAATATATTATATATGGAAAAGGTCCCATATATAATATATTAAACTGGGATAAATGTTATCTTAAAAGTGGCACATACCAATGTAGATTAAATATAAGTGTTAAGTACTAGTACATATATCTTTAATTGTTATAACAAAACTAACAATGAGTAATATAGCAAAAGTGAAAGTAACACAATTACACTTGTGTTACTTTCGTTATTATTTTAGATACAATAAAAATATATTACTATAAGCTTATCAATTTCTGAACTATAAAAACAATTAATCCGCCTATAAGACCTGAAATCATTATTAACAAAGATGTTGATAATCCTTTTCTGCCTTCACTTTCATATCTGCTTTTTTCTAACACCATTAGTCTTTCATCTAGATGATTATTAATATTATCAATTAGGCTTTTAAGAGCTTCATCTGAAGTTGCAACATGACCTGCTAGGACCGATGCTTGAGCTATAGCTTTTTCATTAGCAAGAACCACTGCACTTGTATCAATAGCTCTATTAGAATCTATACGTTTTATTTCTGCAACTATTATTTTGTCTATACATTCAAAGAGAATGTTCATTTGTTTCTCAAGATTTTGTATATCGGATTGACATTTATTTTTTTCTTCCATGTTGATACAGCTCCTTATTATATTTAAAATATAGTGGAAGTTAGAAATCCCCCACTAAGTAATAGGGTAATTCTTAACAATATCTACGCTAAATAAAAATAGACAAGACATCCTGTATGTTCTCAAGATATTTTATGAAGCTTGTCCCAGCATTGTGCATCGTGATTTTAAATATTAAATATAAATGGGAGATATATTCTACTATAAGTGATTCATTGATACGCACAAAGACAATTAATTCATATATTAATAATAACGCAAAATCACTATCATTTTTCACTGTAATTGCATGATGCACCCCCAGTCGGAGTCGAAAATGAGGGGGAAAAATAAACACAAAATAGCAACTAAAAACCGCAATAAATTGGCTTGTGTTTATTTGTCCACCTCATGACACATTATATTGAATTTTAGAACCAATAAATAGCAAAAGGGCATTCAATATAATATATAATTATTTTGAATGCCTTTTATCGTGTAGTTTTTGAAATGTTATTATGATTTTCATATAAAGTTTAAGAAGGAGCTACATAGGATGAGAAGTTTTTTTTATGTAAGAGTAAGTAGTAAAGCCCAATCTTTAGAAAGACAAATTGCTACGGCTAAATAACTTGGAATACAGGATGAATATATATTTATAGAAAAATCCAGTGGTAAAGATTTTAAAAGATCTGAATATCAGTTAATGAAGCGTATTCTTCGAAGTGGTGATATTTTATACATCAAATCGCTTGATAGATTAGGAAGAAATAAAATACCAATTGATGAAAATTTTAATTCCTTGGATAAGTTGCCTATTCCACCTTTTCGGGGGGGGGGGGGTG
>NZ_JBOITN010000038.1:0-99389 GCF_050717545.1 Clostridium sp. | reverse complement strand
TGTTGTTAATGGTAAATCCTATTTGTTAAGAGATTTTAGTTCACCTAATTCTTTTGTTTTTAAACCTTCTGGTGCTAAAAACTATAAAGTTGTTGCTTATGCTAAAAATCTTACTACTGGTTCAATTATATCAAAGGAACTCTCCCTTGTAGTATCTGTACCACCATTTAATATTACCGGTGTGACAACTAATAAATCTTCACCTATTTCTCTAGGTAATAGTGTTAAGTACACTACTTCAGTTACTGGGTCTACTAATACACAGTATAAATTTGTTGCTGTTGTTAATGGTGTACCCTACTTGTTAAGAGATTTTAGTTCACCTAATTATTTTGTTTTTAAACCTAGTAAAGCAATAAACTATACAGTTATTGCTTACGCTAAAAATCTTACTACTGGCTCAATTACTTCAAAAGAACTTTCCATTACAGTAAAATAGAGATAACTAAATCTCTACTTTACAAAATACTATTTAGGTAAAACATCTATAGATAAGATACAGAGCTCGCCATTGTAATAGCAGATTTTATTTTCATCTGTTGTTTCAAGGGGGAGTTTATTTGTATCTAGAAGCACAAAAGTATAAATTAACAGATTGATTTTCCAACCCATCGTCTTTTTCCATCTTTAGTTAATACTAAATATTTTTTGTCATTGCTCACTTCAATATCCGCTTGTGTATTTACAACCCACCATATATAGGAACTATTTTTAGCATTAATTTCATCCTGTATAATAATACGTCCATTATCCTTATACATTTTTATTCCTCGTTTAACTGAGGCTGCGTCATTTTTGAATTTTCTTCTAGATTTTGATCAGGGTCAGAGTCAGGATTAATTAATATGGTGCTGTGACCCTCCGTCCTTTTCCTATAATATTTTCATATTTTACCATTTTACCCACTTTCAAAATATCCTTGCAGATTGTAATCATCACATCCTAGATCATTTAACCATCTTACACCTAATGTTTCATACGCAAATGACCGAATAAAAAGATATTTTATATATTACATTTTTACATTTCTCATAATTTTTCTTTAGTGTGAAAATGTACACCAGGTACATACACCCACTAAATACTTACTCCTCTATTTTTTTACATTTAATTAAATGGAAATTAGCCTATTCCTTCTCTTACAAAATAACTTCACTGTCTCTTGTGAAAAGTAATCAAAATAAAACTCTCAGAGCTAAGTCGCTAAGAGTTTCATTATATACAGCTTATATTTATAACTTGTATTCTTATAATAATATTCATCAAATGTTTATTTTTTAAGTTTATAATCTCTATACACATATTAATTAACACAACCTGAATGTAATTTGCATGTATAAACCTTGTTCTTTCCGTCACTTAGTAAATTTTCTTTACAACAACCTGTTGATTCTTTTTTTCACAGTTGTTAGCGCTCTCTTACTAAACATGATTTTCCTTTTAATCCATGATGGCGGGCTCATGTATTTTTTAATCACATAATTAAAATCCCTACGATTTACATCTTCAAAAAAACTTTCTCGTAAATCTGGCTCTTTCACAGATTTTATTATACATGGATTGCCCTTTATAGCATGGTCTAAATCACACTTCTGAATAAAAATATTGCTTTTACATTCTTTAAGCATTGTTTTACCTTTATCGGTATTAACTAAAAGCAAGGAAGTTCCTTTATCATCATCAAGTTCTGGGTATTTACTAGCTATACCCCAATAGTCTCCTAGCGTTATGTCACTTACACGAGAAATATTCGAATATGAACATTTGTAGCAGGATGGTCTTAGATAGTAATTTTTTAAAAAACCCTGCATATATATATCATTTGCTGCCAGTTTACTGTACAATGCATCATTCTCAAATTGTATCAATACAGAATATTTTTTCCATCCATATTTCTTATTCCTAAAAGTTATTCTCTTAATACTTGAATTATACTCTTTTTTAAGATTTTGCTTATATTTTTGAAACACCATAGGTGATGGTACGCCATGGCAAACTATGTCACAAGTGTATAATTTATCATATTCTTTCTGGAGAAAACTATATAAGCCTGCTATTTGACATGAAGTACCTGTAAATAACACTTTATTATCCTTTTCTAGATATTGTTTCGCTTTGCTAAATGTATCATTAATATCACTTTGAACGTATTTTGAACCACGTAATTCCTTTAATTCTCCTATTGTATGTGCCTCTTTATGAATTATATTAAAATCTTGATTATATCCTGCACCAAAAACTACTCCACCATCTAATAGTATCCACTCGGCTAAGCTCGTAAATACTCCTCCAGATGAACTGTCTTCACGTATACTTTTATTGTTATTCCACGCTGCATAACAGTTGGGCTTATCGTATGCTCTCCCATTAAAGTAAATATTAATTTCAGGACATACTTTCTCACATAATCCACACTCAATACATTTATTTTCGTTAACCTTTGGATACCAAAAACCCTCTTCATCAACAAGCATTTCAATACATTTTTGAGGACAAATATTATAGCAACCTTTACACCCTGAGCAATTTTTTTTATTTATAATACTAATCATACGCCTTACCTTCTCCTTTTAATTTTTTTAAATATGGAATAAAATACACTCTTTTCATATTGATTGAAACCCAAATACCACATCATTCCAGAGAAGGTACATATGTATGCAATCATCTTTATAAACAATATCATAATGCTTGTCGTAACTATATAGTAATTTACGGCTAAACCGACACACACAACTATTACTATTGGCAAAGACATTGATAAAATTTCTTTTGCAAAACCTATTATATCAATTCCTATTACCTTATGGTAATAGATATTTATAACAAACCACTGACCAATGATAAGTGCTATCGAAGTCCCTATAGCACAACCAAATCCTCCATACATTTTTGCAAGTGGTATTGATATTGCAACATTTAATATTGCAATAAATATATATATTTTAGAACGAAAGGCATGCTTATTTTTTGCTTGCAAAATTACTATTCCCATATTTTCAATTAATGGTATTAACAGAGGAACCATAACTATTAGCGACATATAATAAGCAGTTTCAAAATCCTTTCCTGCCCAAAATCCTATGAAACTTTTACCATATAATACAAATCCGGTAAGTATCATGGACATAATCGCATATTGGATGCGACCTACTTTCTTAAACATACCATTTATTTCAGTCATATCATCTGTTTTAGCTACTATAGCTGAGATTTGGGGTAAAAAAACGCTGTTGACACTAGATGAAAAATTTATATAATATGTATCTAATTGAGACGCTATTGAATACACTGCTACAGCTGAAGTTCCTGATATTATACCCAAAATCAATTGGTCTGTTTTCCAATAGATTTGATCAATTACTACATTTAAAAATATATAAAATGAAAATATTGTCATCTCCTTAACAATAACTTTATTAAAACTATACAGTTTTACTTTTATCTTTATCTTGTTAATAGAGTAATACGCCTTTATACTTATTGTAACAACATTAAATACTGTTTGTACTATAACTAACCCTATTACATCTGCTTTGTAATACATAACAGCAATTACAACAAACGGTTGAAGCATGGTTTGAATAATTGACAATACTCTTACAAAAATGAATTTTTCATGTGAATTTATTACAGCAGTATATATATTTGAAGGTATTGTTATTGCTATATTTATCATCATTATAATATATATTTCTTTAGCTTTGCCTAGCTCGTTTAGTGTTAATGATTTTGAAAATATATTGTCCAATTTAAAATATATAATAGCACCAGCTATTATAACAATCACTGTAATAGCTCCATATATGATAGCTGATATCGCTAAAATGTTAGATTGATTTTCTTCATCTTTTAAAGCTAAATACCTTGAATAATATCTTGTTATTGTGTTTGCTAATCCAAAATCCATAACTGCTATATATGCTATTAGTGAGCCCATCAATTGGTAAAGGCCATACTGTTCTTTCCCCAAAAAATGTAGTAATATAGGGACATATATAATCCCTATGATAATACTAAAAAACATTGATATATAAGATAAAATAATTCCCGCTTTTCTTTGATTAATCTCCAAATTTATCTACCTCTATTTTCTTATTAATTTTAATGCAATTATACTGTTTAATATTATATTGTTGATTGCTATTTAAATTTCTTTATAAACTTCTCCAATCTTATTATATAAAACATTAAATAAGGATTTGTTCTTAATAAATTAATTTTGTAATATCTTTTTATACTATATTGTTTTGAATAATTGCCTAGCATATTAAATAAATATTTATCAGTGTTTAAAACATTAATAAACTGTTTAATTGAATAGTTTAATCCAATTAAGTCATAACACGCGTTTAATATACTTACTGGAATTTTATAATTATAGATAAGTTTTGTTATAGTATCATTTATTTCAGAAAATTTATCATTTCCCAAATATTTAATAAAATCTAAAAATATATTTATATTAGAATATCTTTCATCAACCGCCTTCATTGTTGCTGAATCTTTTCCTCTAAAGTAAATAAAGTAGATTCCATTATCTTGTACAATGTTTCTGCAACTTATGATATATTTGTATGCAAATATCTGATCCTCATTATATTTATATTTATTATCAAATTCTATATTATTATCTATTATTATTTTTCTTTTATATAAGGCATTTCCCATATATATGTAGGTTTTACCCATAATAAACATTTTCAAATAATCTTTCATATCATGTATGCAAATTCCTTTTGTATATAATTGATTAACAACCTTGTTATTTTCCATAACTTTAAAACCACAAACAGACATATCACTTTTATTATGTATCATATTATTAACCAAAGTTTCTAAGCATTCAGGTTTTATAATGTCATCTCCATCTATAAAAAATATATATTCTCCACTTGAATTTTCAATTCCTTTATTTCTTGCTATACTGACTCCTGAATTTTTCTGAATAATAATTTTATACTTAATTGAGTTATTTAAACTAAGAAGCTCCCTAATGATTTCAATTCCTCGATCTTTTGATCCATCATCTATTATAACTATTTCATAATTTTTATAAGTCTGATTAACAATAGACTGAAATGTTTCTCTAATTTTATTTTCTTTATTATACACTGGAATAACAACGCTAACCAAATATCCCATTATATCCCCCCTTTTTATATTACAGTTATAACTTCATTACATTTTCGAAGCAATTCTTCCATTGAGCTTTTACATTTTCCCCATAAAAATACTTAACTCTTTTTATTCTATTTATTGTGTACTCTAATCTCTTATTATAACTATCAACTAGAATTACCCGTGCGTCTGCAAATGCCTCAATATTATTATTCTGTACAATAATTCCGCATCTGCCATTCTCAATGATTTCACTTGGACCAGTTGTTTCAAAAGTTACAACTGGAACACCTAATTCTAATGCCTCCGTTACCACTAATCCAAAACCTTCCAATCTCGATGACATCGCATAAATTGAAGCCACTCTAATCAACCTCAACTTTATTAGTAAACTTATGTATTTTAACTTTTTAATTTAAGTCTAACTTATAAATTAATTTTTCCAGTAATTTTTCATTTTCTCCTTCACCTACAATATCAAGCGTCCATTCATTATTATGTAAATTAACTATTTTGAATGCTTTTAGTAAATTATCAAACCCCTTTATCTGCATTCAATTTATTATATACAACTTATACCTCTCCTTTGTCGCTACCCAGCTAACAATTATCCTCGATTCTAATACCTTTTCTACCCCTATATTATGCTAATATTTTCTTGTAACTGTATTAAATAGTACAATTTTCTACAATTATTATAACACAAATAATTGGATAGCCACTAAAGAATAATATATTTTTAACGATAAAGTAATATGTATTATTGGTCAATTTTTCCTAAAATAGAAAACCCAAAAGGAGTAAATAAAAATGTTAAAAAACAATATCAAAAAAGGTATTACCGCAGACATACTACTAATTTCTTTATCAAATGTTAGTCCCTTCTGGAAAAGGTACAACAAGTTCTGTAGCAAGTAATAATCAATGCGTAGGAAATGGTCAGGAAGGTATCACAGTTTATGGTGGAAGCACAAAAGTTAGTAATGGAAATAGAGTTATAGGCAATACATCTATAAATAACAGATTTAATCAAATAGAAATATGGCAATCAAATAACAATACTGTTAGCGGGAATACAGTGGAAGAATCAATATTTGGTCGTAGAAGTTTAGGCGCAATATGTCTGTTTGCTACAACTGGGACCACTGTTACAGGAAACAACGTATTATCAGCGCAAAGTAATGGTATTGCCATAGTTGCCGGAACAACAAACACCATTGTATCAAATAATTTTATAGCTGATACAAATAGGAGCGGAGATACTAATAAACCTGAGAAAGGTAATGGAATATTACTTGACTGGAATGGAGTAGCTGATCCTGCCTACATAACTATAGAAAATAATAAAATCAGCTCAAGCAATGGTATTATAGCTAAAGGTGGTGTCTATTCAACTTCTAACACCAATCACCATAACACAATAGGTGGCAACACAGTAACAGGCTATAAATATGGAGTTCACTGGTATGCTCTTGATACCTGTGGAGAATAGACCACTTATCCTACCTGACTTGCAACCGAGCTCGAAACGTGAAATCGCATTAAGAACTTCAATGTTTTTTCGCCTCTTATTGCAATTCACTTCGGAGAAGTTCATACTCATCAATCAGCACAAGCAACCAATAAACGAATTTGATCGGCGACAGCCGTAGTGTGGAACTACCGAAACATATATAAATAAAAACACTCAAGATTGCCTTGCCCCCGAATTAAAAGGAGTGAATTACTATTTTAAAAAACAACATTAAAAAAGGAATAACAACGCTAGTTATATTAATTTCTTTATCCAGTGTTAGTCCCTTTGTAACATCTACAAAGGCTATTGATTTATCATCATCTAAAAATTCTACAGCATCTACTAATAGTACTATTACATTAGATGCTGTAAAATATGACTTGGATCAAACAGGTGTAACAGATTCTTCAGTCCAATTTCAAGAAATGATAGACGCGCAACCAAAAGGCACAAAAATATTACTACCAAAAGGTACATATAAATTTGATAACGCAATTGAGCTAAAAGACGGTATAAAATTAATCGGTGCAAACAATAATGTAAAAATTAAAGGCACAGGTAATAACACATTATTTTGGACTGGTAATGATAACTCCTTTGAAGGTATAGAGTTTCAGTACTGCGGCGCTGCAATAAGTGTATTATATAAAAAAGGACTTAACGTAATAAATTGTGGATTCACAAGTAACATTAGTTATGCTGCAGTTAATCTTTATGGAGCAAGTAACTCCACCGTTAAAAATTCATATTTTTACGATGTGCACAAATTTGGAGTTTTAATCGATAAAGATAGTTCTAATATTAAAATAGATAATAACAATTTTAATAATGCTAAAGCTTTTGACGGCTATGCAAAAGAACAAATAGCTGGTCATGTTTACTGCATGAATGGAACTAAAGTTTCTGTAACAAACAATATTATAAAAAACAGTGGTGGCCAAGGTATAATCTTCGGTTACAATTCAGCAACTGGAAAAGGTACAACAAATTCTGTAGCAAGCAATAATTTGTCCCAGGGTAATGGGCAAGAGGGTATCACAATTTATGGTGGCAGCAAAAAGGTCAGCAGTGGAAATTCTCTTATAGGTAATACTTCTAAAAACAACAGATTTAATCAAATAGAAGTATGGCAATCTGATAACAACACTGTTAAAAACAATACCGTAGAAGAATCTTTAGCTGGCACTGGTAATCTGGGAGCAATAACTCTGTTTACTACAACAGGAACCACAGCTAGTGAAAACAAAGTATTATCTGCAAGAAATAGTGGTATTTCCATAACATCCGGAAGTTCAAATTGTTTTATAACAAATAATTATATAGCAAATACAAACGGTAAAAATGATATTAAATCTGCGGAAAAAGGTAATGCAATATTACTTGATTCATGCGGAATATCTCAGCCTCAATACATAACAATAAGATCGAATAAAATCACCTCAAGCAGTGGAATTATAGCTAAGAGTGGTATCTATTCAACTAGTAATGAAAATCGGCATAACAAAATAGATAATAACTCAACATGGGGTTACAAATATGGACTTCACGAATATGCTGCTATGACATGTGGAGAGTAGGCCATTTCTCCTGCCTTTTTGTTATGATATTTAAAAGTGGTGAACTAAATGGAAGAAATAAAAAAGGAAATAAAACAACCCACAGAGTAGTATATTAGTTGATATACTACTCTGTGGGTTTTCTAATTAATATGATTGCGTATATATAAATTTTAAATTACTCTATTTTTATAAATTCATTGCATTTGCTTTCTAGTAGCCTGTAATCTAAAGCAGTAGTTATATAATTAGCAGTAGTGTCATTAGTTACCTTTTGCTTGTACATTAATTCTGCATTGCTTTCTATCTTAATTTTGTTCTTACGAATAAAAACAATTTCCTTTTGGACTAAATCTTTATATGATAAATCAGTTTCATTGTCTAAATCATATAAACCCAACTCACTACTTGGCACTGGAATCATATGACTTATTCTTAAGGTACCTTTCAACTCTAATTCGCCATTAGGTTCTTTCAGGACTATTCTCATTATAGGAACGATACTTCGTCTTATAACTTTCTGATTTTTAATAATCTTATAATCTGAGTTTTTTGCAGAAGATAATGGAATGTAATAATTGTACCCATTAATAAAATAAACCACACCTACATACTTTCTTGTATGTGAGCGTAGACCTTCTTTATTTGAGTACACACCAGACGCATATTTACTTAAAAAAGATATATATCTATCAGATACACTGTATATTTTCAAATCATACATAGCTAGTCCATCCTTTGTATTAAAAAAAGAGTGATAAAATTCTCACTCTTTTTGAGTTTAAAGTTTCCCACTATCTGGCAGGGACTCTCCTGAGTTTAAGGTTTCCCACTGTATGGCAGGGACTCTCCCGAGTTTAAAAATTTGAACTCGAACTTTTATTAGTCGCATATCGAGTAGCGACAAATATTTGATAGTTAACTATCTAATAACTAAATTGTACAGTATCTTATACAAAAAGTCAATGTTCACGAATCATTTTTTGTACTTTGAATAACTTTAACAATTCAGTTACACTATTATTATATGCTAAAATACGCAAAAAGATACTTTAAAATAAATTCAAAAAATTTTTTAGCAATAACGTTTGTTTATTAGCTTAAGTCTTCTGTATAAATATCTTTTTTCCCTACAACAATAATTAAGATTTTCTTTAACCCTTCTTTTCCCAGTTCTTCTTGAACCATCTTACTTTCCCCATACATTTGAAGCTGTTTTAGCCCTTGCTCTTTTACTTTCTCCAAAGTATTCCTGTCACTTTCTTTTATATATTTTAATTCTATAATCCATTGGAATTTAGTTATATCTTTTAGTTGAATCTTTCTTCTAAGCATTAAATCTACATATCCATTGTTGTTTTCATCTTCACTTTTTATAAAATAAGTGCTATCTACACCTAATAAGGTGAGAAACATCATCTTTACATTTTTCTCATCCATTTGCATAAGATCCCTATTTGATAGATCAATCATTATACATTTTACAATTTCAATTAACGGTTCAATATTGCCCTGCATTCTCATTTGAGTTACTGTATCTCTAACATCTTTGATTTGTATATTATAGTCTTGATTTATCTTTTGAAAATATTGTTCCCAATAAATTGTTTTGATAACATAGTTAGGTATTTTAAGAACTGTACCATTAGGTCCTGCTTCTTTTATAGTAAGCATTCCAAGATAAAATAGCAGTGATTTAAAATTTTCTTTTTCACTGTACATAGTATGAATATTAAATCTATCCACAAGAATTGTAGATGTTACGCCTATGGACATTATTTCCTTTAATGCTTCTGAATCATTGAAATTATAGGCTAACTGATTAACTTTGCCATAACCAGTTTTAACATTATTATCTATCATTTGTTCTGGATATTCATTATATAATAAATATTGGTCTAAGAAATACATTGTCATATCAGGATTAAATACGGACTTACATTTTTCGTTAAATCTATATCCGTTATAATACTCAGTCATGTCTTTGCAGATTTTTTTTCTAAGTTCCTCATCATTAATCCCAACCGTACCCATAAGAGAAGAAAGTTCTTCTCTCGTAAACCCAAGCATAGCATTCAAATTTCTATCTAAAGTGTAGTTCCTAGTTATATTAAATCCACTAGTTAAATCGTCTAACATTATCGGGCTTACTCCAGTCATAAAAATCCTTCCAAAATTATCTGCAGTTGCATCCTTTAAAGCCTTATAAAAAACTTTAACAAAACCCTCCCCGTGAAGTATCCCTTTGTATGTATTTTGTTTTCCTCCAGTAATTAATTCATTGGCAAAGTTATCATATTCATCTATAAGAACAAATACCTGTTTTTTATTCATTTTGCAAAGTGTATTTATATGTTCCACTACCATTTCTGAACTTAATTCTTCAGGTGGTAAATTAGTTTCCCCTAATAAATTTTGATATCTAAATAGAAATTCTTTAGCTGAGGATCTAACCTTAAAATTAAAACTTTTTCTTAACTCTTCTTCGCCGTGTCCTGCATCCACTCCAGCAAAACTGATTTTCCAAACAAGAAATTTGTTTCTCTCCTCAGTTGGATTTCTGCCTATATATAAATCTCCAAATAACTTCCCAAATTTATCTTCTTTATTTATATCATAATAATTTTCAAGCATTGATATAAATAAGCTCTTACCAAACCTTCTAGGTCTTATGAAAAAATGATAAGGAGCATATCTATCCAATAATTCTATATAATTAGTTTTATCTACATAAAGGTAATTTTTTTCTCTTAAAATTTCAAAATTAGAAATGCCATAAGGTATTCTCTTCATATAAGCTCACTCCTCGTATTCATTCTATATTCAATTTTACCATTTCCATGTTAAGTAATATACCCATTAAAAAAAGTTTGATTCTACAAGTCATAATATTAGCTGTTTCGTAATTGTATAATGAAAGTTGATATTTTTTTCTTATAGGATGCTAACAAAAGTATATATTACGTAATATGCGTTTGAGCAAGCCTTAGTAATTCTTAATTTATTTTATTTACAGATGCGTTAAGAAGACCACATGTCTGAGCGATAGCGAGTTTGTGCTCTTTAGCAACTGGAAATACAATAAATTCTAGAATTACTTGGCGAAGCGAACGCATCTGTAGTAATATATACTTTTAGTTATAGCATCCTATAAGGAAAATTGATACCTTGGACTTTCAGCCTTGAATCAGCCTTGAACCCTTGGGTATACTATAGTATAATGTAACTTATATCAAATTTAATAATACGAATATAAAGGGTGAATATATGGGTTTTTTAAAAAATAAAATAACTATTATTACAATAATATTACTGGTAACTATAATATCAATTTTCACTGTTATAACTATTAACAAACAAAAAGATTCAGACTTTCAAAACGTAAATAGAAGTGATATAAAAAAATATTCATTAGACATAACTGGAGATACAGACACTTCAGCAGGTTTTCAAAAAATGGTAGACTCCTATCCCAGCGGAAGTACAATAGAATTACCAGAGGGAGAATACCTTCTTAATGCTACTATCAATTTAAAAGACGGTATAAGCTTAACTAGTGATGCCGACGTCATAATCCGCGGTACCGGCAAAAACACATTGTTCTCAGCTGGTAATGATAATACTTTCCACGGTTTAGAGTTTCAAAATTGCGGTACTGCAATAAATGTTACTGCGAAAAAGGGACTCAAGGTATCAGATTGCAGATTTACAAATAAAATCGACTTTGCAGCTATTAATTTTTCCGGCTCAAGTGACAGCTCAATTACAAACTCATTTTTCTACGATATACTCAAATATGGGGTACTAATAGATAATGATAGTTCTAACATAACAATTGATAAAAATAAGTTTGATAATGCTAAAGTTTTTGGTGGATACGCAAAAGAACAAATAAGTGGCCATGTTTACTCTCTAAATGGAAGCAATATTAAAGTAACAAACAACATATTAAACAATAGTGGTGGGCAAGGTGTAATATTCGCTTATAATTCAACAACTGGAAAAGGCACAACAAACTCCGTCGCAAGTAATAATCATGCCGAAGGTAATGGTCAAGAAGGTGCAACTATCTACGGAGGTGACAAGAAAGCTTCCAGTGGAAATTCTCTTATAGGCAACACCTGTAAAAACAACAGATTTAATCAAATAGAAGTATGGCAAACTGACAATAACATTGTTAAGAATAACACCGTAGAAGAATCACTGCCTGGCATTGGTAATCTAGGAGCAATATGTCTCTATGATACAACTGGAACTACAGTTTCCGGAAACAAAGTGTTGTCTGCGCAAACTAATGGCATTGACATAACATCCGGAAGCTATAAATGCACTATAATAAATAACGATATACGAAACACAAACGGTAAAAATGATACTAATAAATCAGAAGTGGGTAATGGGATACTACTTGACTCAAACGGAAAATCTCAACCTCAATATATAACAATTAAAAACAATAAGATTAGCTCGAGTAATGGAGTTATAGCTAAGAGTGGTATCTATTCCACTGCTAATACCAATCAACACAACGAAATAAATAACAACACAATATCCGGTTATGAGACTAGTCTTCACGAATATGCTAAAATGACAATTGGAAAATAAAAAAATGAAAGACACATCTGAGCTAAGATGGTCTTTCATTTTTATTTTGCTTTTTTAATATCCTTAGATATTTCTATAATTCTGCTATCGTTATATGATACTTTCATAGTTATTGAGTTTACGTCTATTTGAAGTCTATCAATTTTATCATCAATAATTGCAATATGTTCAGCATTATCTTTATATCCATCCAATAGGCCCTCAGTGGTTGGAATAAGTTTCCCATCTATTTTTGCACTTATTTTCTTAATATCATTTTCAATAATATCAAGCCTTTGAGTGTTTTCCTTAAACTCAGCTTTTATACCTTTAAAACCCTCTTGCATTTCTGAATACATTTTGGTCATAAATTCAAATATTTTATTATC
The DNA here is from genome assembly GCF_050717545.1 of Clostridium sp. GTDB lineage: Bacteria > Bacillota > Clostridia > Clostridiales > Clostridiaceae > Clostridium_AD. Next base: position 86,223 of record NZ_JBOITN010000038.1, on the reverse strand, counting down.
ATCCATAATTATCACCTCTACTCATTATATCATTATAAAGTATAATAAAGTATCTTTATATTACTCAATCTCCTCAGGTCTCCACGCGCTTAGAATCATTCCATAGATAATCCAATTTATTGGATTAGTAAAATACCCTCCATAAATCTGATATAAAAAGCTGAACAAAAAAAGATTTGCCAGTAACATATTCCTTTTGAAAAGTACATTGATTGTTAAAAATACAATTAACAAAACCAAATATAAGATTCCAAATACTCCGCCTTCTGCAATGAAATATGGAAATGAGGCTGCAACTACTGCTGTCATTCCAGTTGCCTTAAAAATTTTCCTTGTGTTATCGGTGTTTAGATTACCAAGCCCTACTCCAACACCACTCGTCTTAGTTACGGCAGTGCTAGTAAATTCTTGAGTAACATTTACTCTATAACTATTAGAAGAATCTTTTCCATTTAACGTATCAATTGTTCTCATATACATAGATGATTTAGTAACAATAAAAAATACTATAGTTAAAGTAAAAATTATTGTTAACCCATATCCCACTAAAATGTTTTTAAAATTAATCTTTGAGACAATTGTTATAAATGATACGATGGCTATAGTTCCAAGCAGCATTACAGTAGACCCGTAAGCTCCAGATAATATTAGTAAAGCTATGTTATCTATCATGTATATTATATACTTAACTCTTTCTTTACGGACTTTTTCCTTAATAATTAAATACATTAATATAATAATTATAAAAGATAAGTGAAAGCCTAGTTCGCTAGGTTCTACATAAAATAAATTTAGTCTTACAAGATTATATTTATTTATAGTATCATGTAGCCTCCATAAATATTCATTTGACTTAAATATAAAAGCTATTGGTGTAAGAATTAAATATATTCTACAAACATAATTAATAAATTTCTTAATTTTAAAATCATGTATTCGCGCACTTATAAGTATCATTAAAGAAATGCATAGAGTGATCTTAGAAATATTAACAAAAAGCTTTTGCATATCCAGATTTTCTATAATCAGTCCTTGAAGGATACCGTAAATTACTATAGGCAGTGATGCTATTATTAAAAGTGAAATATCTCTTTTTCTTTTAAATATAACAAAAGTGATACCAAATGCGGCCAAAGCATAAAACAGGTCTAAATTGCCACTTAAAGTTTTACTGACAAAAGGAAGACCTGCAAACATCTGGTGAAAGCTATATAGTAATGCCATTAATATTTCCATTAAATCATCTCCTTCGGAGCTGCAACGTTAATCACCTCCTGTACAATAACTTTACGTCTTTAGTGTGTTTTCCCATTGTATATATATTTAGTAACTCATTTATATTTCGATTAATATAGGACAACTTTTTTCTATTTTTTATTATAGTTTGTAACTTGCCATATAATTCATCCTCGTCTGCTTTGATTACGATTCCTGTAACTTCAGGAATTATCATATCTTTAAACCCTACAAGATCTGTTATAATTACTGGAACGCCATAAGAAAATGCCTCTAGGGCTATATATCCAAATGTCTCATACCAAATACTCGGTACCACCAATATATCTGTTTTCTTGAATATATTCTCTAATTCGTTGTAATCATAAGTACCATTTAACTTTACTTTCCCATTAAATTCATCTGTATCTATATTTACGTTTTTCCCATAGACGTTTAATTTCCATCCATTAATCTTATTTTTAAGTAACTTCTCAAGCACATCAAGTAGAAAATACAAACCTTTATATTTTTCAATGGATCCGATATATGTTATTTTTAAAGGTTGATCACTATTACTACTTTTAAGTATTCTATTATCCTCTATATTTGAATGAGTAATATTAAGAACCCTGCTATTTTCATTGTCTATATACTTCTCATATGTATCTTTTGCAACACTGCTATTGTAATGAATAAAATCTATATTATTCAAGATATCTACAGCATATTTTCTTAAGTTTACATACCCAGCCGCTAAAGCATCATTGTTATTATTACCTTTACTACTTTTATTACTTTTTTCTTTTACTTGTTGAGGTTTTGCTTTATTTTCAGGTTTAGTTTCATTATCAATGTTAGCTGCATTTTTATTTTTCTTTATAATTAAACTCTGCTTATACGCTCTCAGCTTTTTTATAATAGGACTGGATTTAAAATTTCTATAAATCTTTGACTGCATTAATGTAACTAAAGATTTACTGTAGCCATTTGCGTTACATTCTATACAATTCTTCCCGTTATCATAGCCCGTGCATATATCCCCTTGTAAATCAATAAGATTAACCTTAGGGCATATTCCAAAATAATCATGAGATGTAAATATGGTTTTTATATTTAACTTCTTTGCAGCTGATATCAGCTCTTTATTTAGGCCCATCAATGTATGGATATGTATAACTTGCACCCCTAGACGTTTTAGAAAATCAATGTAAATATCCTCATCTACATCTTTCAAATAGTCTAGTGGACTTGGCACTCCACTTAATAATGGAATAAACATAGGATTTACTATTTCAAAAACCCCAGCTCCTCTAAAAAACTTTTCTTGATTAATCCGTAGTTCTTTATTAAGCGAGTAATGTCCAGGATATAATAGGGAAACTTCATCACCATTTGCAACTTGGCTAGACATAAGGTCTACAGAATATTTAGTTAATCCCCCAGTCCTAAAGGGAGGGAGTCCAAGAGAATAATGTAATATTTTAATAACCAATCGCCTCCTTCATGTCCTCATACTCGCAGAAAAGCTCTTCATAATCGTGGACAATTTTGCCCCATGAATAATAGTCTATAATAATATTTGTAGCTTTTTTAGCTAATATTTTAATTTCATTTTCTTTTAATTTTTCAGTTTTATTTATCAATGATTCTAAATTACCTTCATCTTTATTAAAATATAAAGCACCGTCAGCCCCAACTTCCGTATTAAAATTAACGTCTAAAAGCAAATTAATATCAGTACTTGAAAGTGCTTCCAGCAGTGAAGGATTTGTTCCTCCTACTTCATGTCCATGGACATATGCAAAGGCTTCTTCTCTTATTTTCTTTAGAAGTTCATTGTCATATACAGTTCCTACAAACTTTATTCGCATGTCGGATGTAAAGTTGGTGGCCTTTAGTAAATGTTCATAAAATTTGTTTTGCTCCACATTTGTAATTATAACTAGGTCTTTAGAAGTCTTTGACTTCATAAATTCTCTTATCATGGTTTCATAGTTATTCTCTGGTACAAACCTTCCAACTATTAGATAATATTTTTTTCTTTTTACAGAAAACTCATTTAAGAAACTAGTTATTTCCTCGTCATTTCTATGGAGCTTAGATCTATCAATTTCAGCCCCATAAGATATATAAAGAGTCTTTGGATTATAAGCTTCATACTCCTGCTGTATATATTCCTGCATACCTAGGGAATCACATACTTGCATATCTGAATGTTTAACCATTAATTTCTCAGAAAGTTTCCAATAAGCCCTTATGGGAGCACTCCACTTACTTCTTTTCCATTCATGTCCATCTGGATTTATATAAAGTTTTACTCCTAAATCTTTTAACTTCTTGTTGAAAAACGGTAAAAATGGTCCAATACGACAAGCAAGAATAAGAATAACGCAGTCAGTTAACTGGTGCTCCTCAATATACTTTATAGACTTACTTAAAGCTTGTATATCATACAGAATCGCTTTAGCACTGCCTATATTTTTAACTTTAACATTAAAACATCTAGCCTTGTTATAATAAAACTCTTCTACATTCCCATGAAGGTTAAGGCAGGCTACATGATACATGATCTCTTTACTTTGTTTATAAAAAGTTAGTTTATCTACGAAGGTTTCAAACCCTCCATAGTTTGAAGGTATTCCTTTTGATCCTATAATAAATACATCTTTCATCTCTGCACCTCATCTTTGTTTTATTTTATTTTATTTAAAAACACGCCCAAAATATTGGCATTTGCTTTTATTAGAATCTCTTTAGCTTTTGTTGCTGTTTTTCTTTCTGTTTTACCGCTTTTTACTACAAGCACACAGCCGTCAGCTTGCCCAGATAATTCTCGTGCATCTACGCCGCCTGTAAGTGGCGAGGAATCTATAATAATATAATCAAATTCTTTTTTTAAAGCTACAAGCATGCCACTAAACTTTGCTGAAACAAGAAGCTCCGCATAATTTAGAACCTTTGATCCAGAAGTTACTACAGATAAATTCTTTTGGCGAGCATCTTGGATTGCCTCTTCAAACTTAATATCTCCAGCAAGAAAATTCACAAGTCCACTATCATTTGATAAACCAAACATATTATGTAAGCTAGGATCTCTTAAATCGCAATCAATAAGTATTGTCTTTTTCTCGCTACTTGCAAGTGCTATTGAAAGGTATGTTGCAGTAGTTGATCTACCTTCGCCTTTCTCTGCACTAGCTATCATAATAACTTTCCCCGCGTCCACTGGACATAGAAACTGAATATTTGCTTTTAATTCGTTAAACACTCCGGAATTAATTTTGTCTAATTTAATATCTTTATGTTTTGTTTTCTTCATTAAATATCTCTCCTTTTCCGTCTAGGTAACTTTCCAATAACCTCAAGTTCTAAGTATTTTTCTACATCGGCCTTAGTCCTAATTTTCTCATCGAAAAATCCTATAAAGGTTACAATAAATACTGAAAGGAAAAGTCCAAGTAAAAATGCCAATATAACATTAATAATTTTAAATGTACTATTTTGGATACCGCTTTGGACTGTATCCTCCATTATTTTTATTGACTCTGTTGGATATATTCTCACAACTTCTTTTGCAAATGAGCTACTAACTGCTTTAGCTATATCATTAGCCTCTTTTTGTGATTCTCCATTAGCTGTAATTGTAAGTATTGGAGCATCAGCTGATACAGTAATTTCATACATGCTCTCAACGTCCTTAGCAGTTATAGCTCCCTTAAGGGCTGTACTAACCTTCTTTGGAATTGTGCTGGAGCTTGCGATGTCCTCATAGGTAGTATTTGTATCCGCTGATTTAGCTATGTCTTCTTTTTTACCTAATATAACACTTGTTTTTGTCTCATAACTTACTTTTGAACTTTTCATTGAATAATAGCTAAATGAAATAGCTGCTAGTGTTAGTAGCATTGTTATCAGCAGTATCGCCACTTTACCTCTTTTTATAACATTTATAAATTCTTTATAGTCTACAGTAGTATCACTGGTCATATTCATACCTCCATGGTTTATACTTTTCTATGATCTTGTATATTATTATGTATTAACTTAAGTCTTATAAAAAATAATATTAATACAATATTTTTCGTTTTCATTAATTTGATAATCAGTTTATTGAATTTGCCATTTACATTAGAAACTTTTAAGTTTATTTGAACCTCTTTCGAACTTATTAATTCCGATACTTTTATATATTTATTTTTAAAACTCAAATTACTTTTAGTGGAAGCTACTACTCCATAAAAATATTCAATTATACGATAAATGAAATGTGTTGCCTGGTACTCTTTGGCATCTTTATTATATTTACCCCACTCTTTTAGCTTACTTATAATCGCGTCGTTTTCCATGGAAACAATATTTAAGTAGTTTTCGTTGTACTTCATCCATACGGGGTTTGAATTCTCAATTCGATAGCTATAAAAAGCTTTGCCTATTACAGTGCATTTATCTATATTCTGATAATAGTTAACATTAAATAATGTATCCTCTCCACGTTTATAATTCTCAAATTTTAAATCATATTTTTTAATGATCTCTGATTTGTAAATTTTATTCCATAGAGTATCTCCAATTTCTTCTTTTCTCAGGAGAATGTAATTATCCAAAATTTCATTTTTAGTATTAAAATGATGTTCTGCGTTCAATACTTTTACTCTTTTTAGAGTTTCTCCGCTTTCATCTACAGTTACATTTGTTTGCCCTGATATAACTAAATCAACGTCCTTACCTTTAATAGTTTCATACATTTCTTTTAGCAAGTCATCTTCATACCAATCATCGCAATCAAAAAATATTATGTATTTACCTATAGATTCATCTATCCCTCTATTCCTTGCTGCCCAGGTTCCCTGATTTTTTTTACTAATAACCTTTATTCTAGTATCTTTTCGGGCATATTCATTACACATATCAGCGCTTTTATCAGTAGATCCATCATCTATTATTATCAATTCAAAATCTTTGAATGTTTGATTTATTATCATCTCTATACACTTATTAATATATTTTTCACCATTATAAACCGGAACTATAATACTTATCTCAGGCATAAAATCACTCCTTTCTGAACTTGCACGCTAGGGTAAACATCATGCCATAAGTTCTTGTTTTAATAAGTAAAGCATTCATTTTTTCTTTGAGAGTTAACTTATTATTGCCTATTATTTCAAAAATTTTTAAAGCCTTTACCTCATGGTCAACTATTTTTTTAAAGTCATAGTAATTACTTTTATCTCCCGTTTCACAACGCCATACCCAATATTTATTATGTATTACCCACAGTGTTTTCATCATATATAGTCTATAAGAATGAATTAATTTCTCATAAAGCTTTGGATCCTTTTCTATATAATCCCTCATGATATAACAACCACAAAGCATATCCTCCATTGATTTTATGGAAAATGTTTTTGTAAGTGAAGCTTCTCTTTGCCTGTAATAGTAGAGCGGCTCACTTGTTGAAAAAATCTTCTGGGAATTTGCTAATAATAAAAAACCTGCTGGGGTATCTTCACATACTTTAAAATTAGGAAACAGAATCTGATTTTCAGTGAAAAGTTCCCTTTTGTGAAGTTTATTCCAAACATAAGCTTTCATATCATTTGATAAAAACATCTTAAGAGCATCAGTTTTATCTATATGACCGTCTCTTGCCATACCTTCTATTTCATATTTATTAGTTTTATGTTCGCCTTCGCCCTCTTTGTTTACTATACGTTTATCTGCATTTTGATTATCATTTTTGTCCTTATACAATATATAATCACATACAACTACATCTGCACTTTCTCTTTTAGCTGCTTTGTACATTTTCTCAAACATATTTGTTTCAACAAAGTCATCCGAATCAACAAATGCGATGTATTCTCCCTTAGCTGCTTTTACCCCACTATTTCGAGTTTCACTAATACCTCTATTTTCCTGATTTATAATAATAAGCTCAGGGTATTTTTCCTTATATTCTTTTAGTATCTTTCCACAATTATCTGTAGAGCCATCATTTACTATAATAATCTCTTTGCTTTTGATAGTTTGAGAAGTAACACTATCTAGGCAAGTAGCTAAGTATTCTTGCACATTATAAACAGGGATTATAATACTGACACTTACATGGTCACCGACGTGGTCGCCTACTGTGTTCACCTAAAGATCACCTTCTTCAACTTATGCACCGTAATATCCTTTAATAAAACTCTTAAATATTTTGAATACATATAACTTTTAGCAATTAAATAAATTCTGTAAACTTCATTTCTTTTCTTGTATAGTTTTGATTTATCAAGCCCTTCTAAAGCTAAACTATATTTTTTCTCTTCTTCATTATCTATTGTAATATTCTGTAACTGTTCTACTGATTGATTTTCAAACCCATGTTTCACTCTGTCTTTGTACATCTTAACAACGTGTTTAGAGTATAGAAGCTGTTGTAATGAATTGCTTTGAGAAATGCCACCGCTTCTAACTCTATACCTAACTAAAAATTCATTTATATTTGCAAGCTTAAACCCATTAGTTATAAGTCTTAATAAAAAGTCGTAATCTTCTGCGCAGGTTATTTCTCGGTAACCTTTGTTTATATCCGAACATTTTTTCCTAAAAAGCCATGTTGGATGACTAGAAAAATCCACGTTTAATAAGCAGCTCTTAATAAGTCTCATATCCTCTGGTATCCATTCATCCCAATATAACTCAACTTCGTTCTCATCCATATTAATGCACCGAGCACCTACAAAATCTACATCTGGATGTTTATTTAAATAATCCATTTCTTTTTGGATCCTATCAACCATTGATATATCGTCTGCATCCATTCTTGCTATAAAATCACCATGCGCATAACTTAATGCTTTATTTAAGCTTTTAACTAAGCCCATGTTTTCCTCATTTTTAAAATATCGTACTCTAACATCTTTTTTATTATAAAATTTAATTATGTCTTCCAATTTCTTATTATCAGGATTATCCAAGATAATAATAAATTCTAGACTTTTATAACTTTGATTAACGATTGATTCTATTGCCTGCATTAACCATTTTTCTTTCTCGTTATATACACTCATAATTACAGACACTAACTGCCCTTTATCATCACTCATGAAAATCACCTCTCACTTTTTCAATTGCTGCCATAAATATATTTTTCTCATAATTATTAAATCCCATTATCCAAAATACAATGAAATATATTATTGTAAATAGCAAGCCAAAAATCAATATTGAAATATATGTTGTAGGACTTAGAATTTTTATAACGATGAATCCTAGACCAAATGTAATTAAACTTGGTATTACTAGTTTTAATATTTGAAGCCAAAAGTACTTTATATCTAGTTTTATATAATATTTGTAATATAAATTGTTAGAAACAGCATTTATAACCATGCCGATTGCTGTAGCAATTGCGCAGCCCATTGCTTGATATTTCTGCACTAGTAGGATTGATAAGAACACATTAATAACTGCAATAGACAAGTATATGTAAGCCTTAATCCTATGTTTGTTCATCGCTTCTAGCATTGTAGCAAAAAGTGATTGAATGATTGAAAAGATTTGAGGGAACATTAGTACAATGGCAATTGCATAACAATAGGAATATGAATCTCCAACCCACCGAATAATGAACTGCTTACCTACTAAAACAAACCCTACAAAAATATAACTACATATGTAATATTGAATCCGTCCTACCTTGGTTAGTAATTTCATAAGTTCCATTTTGTTTTCTTCTACCGTAACTATTTTCGTTAGTTTCGGCAAAAACATACTTGATAACACGTTAGATAAAGATATAAAGTATGTATTAAATTGCGTTGAAACTGCGTATACAGCTATAGGCGCAGAACCTACGAAAATTGCAAGGATTAGTTGATCTGTATTCCAATATATTTGATATGCTATTGCACTTAAAAATACGAAAAATGAATACTTGAATATTTCTTGAAACAGCTTTTTATCAAATGCACCAAATTTTATTTTAAGGTTTAATAACTTAAAGCAATATATAACATTAACTAACCCAAGCATAAGGTTAAAAACTGTTGACCCAATAACCATTCCAAATGCTCTAGACCCAAATAACAATATAGTTATCATTATTGCAGGGTTTAAAACTGTTCGTATTAGATTAATTAGTTTTATATACACAAACTTTTCATGTGCTGTTATTATTGAATTAAATATACTCAGTGGAAACGATAGTGCAATATTCGCAATAGCTACCATAAACATTTGTTTTGTTTTGATTATTTCTACTGCACTTAGACTGTTACCCATGATTTTATCCAAATTAAAATAAATTATTGTTCCTATGAAGAGGGATATAAGCCCTAAAATCACATATAAAGTTAAAAACATTCCATTTATTTTTTGCCTGCCGTCTTCATTTTCTTCTACCATATATTTAGAGTTATATCTAATTACTGCATTCCCAAACCCCATATCTAGCAAGTAGATATAAGCTACTATAGAATTTACTAAAGAAAATAATCCATATTCCGCTTTGCCAAGTTTAGATAACATAAACGGTGTATACATAAGTGAAATTACGTTCCCAGCTATAATAGTAATATATGTTATAACTACTGCTTTTCTCATACCATTCTTCAAATCTTTCTCACCTCTATTACATGCTTTTGCTTTTACTGCCTCATTATTTTTTTACTTTGTAAAAGCTTCTAATATTTTCTCATAATTTTTTATAGCAAATGCATTGTCATATACTTTGATTTCAACATTTTTAAGTTCTTCTATTAATTTAGGAATTTCATCTAGGTCCTTTACAAATTTAATGTAATTTAGATCCTTTAACCAATCATATGTATCTTTAACTTTATGATTGTAATTTGCTATAACTATGCATGGCGTAGATGTAATTGCGCAAAATACCATTCCGTGTAACCTATCCGTAATAACTACTTGGACCTTTTTGAATTGATCCCATTTCTTGTTTAATTCTTTTCCTCTTTGATTAACATTAATCATATATTCCAAAACTTCATTTTCGCTGCCCTTGCATTCTGCTAGTGTATCCGTGATAATTATATTATCAAAAATATTTTTCGCCATATCATTAATTTTATCTTTTTGACCCTGTGATAAAACACCTTCTCTATCTTTTCTAAGGCTTAATAGCGCACCGTCCCTTTGATATCTGGGGAAAGTTTTATTTAAATACATAACAATGTCTGGAGTAAAAATCACATTATTGCTTGAAAAAGCCTTTTGCATTATATTGAAAGATGTAAGTTCTCTTGCAACCATAGTCAAATTTTTATGACCATTATAAATTATTTTAGTTTTTTCAAATTCTATTTTGCCATTCTCGGTGTCTTTAAAATAAATTGATTGAGGAAATACAATAATCTTGTTATCCTTGAACTCAGATATAATTTTTCTTCGTCCCTCTTCTTCCCAGTAGTATTCATCTCCTAAGTTTCCACCACCATGTAGTGCAAACACATCATCTGTTTTAACATTCACTCGCAAACTTTTTAAATGATCATTTAAATCAGTTGTAGTTATTTCTATAATTGTATGATCCTTAAAATGATCCTCTAAGAACTTATTCTCCGCATAAACAATAGCCTGATCTCCCAAGTTACCATGGTTTGGTGTTCCTATAAGAAAAATGTGGTTTTTATCCTTATTTGTTTTATATAAATGGTTTGTTTCTTGATATCCTTTTTCTAATATCTTAATATATTTTATTTTGTTTCTAACTCTTCCCGGAATAACCGGTTTTAATATATTGTTTATTTTTGTCTTGTTCACCTTATGTTTAGGGTAAAAAGACATATAAAAATTAGGGTGATTACATATAAACGTTAATGATGCTTTTTGTTTTAATCCCATTTCCTTATTATCTTTTAAAGTTATAGAGTTTTCTTTTAGCTTATTTAAAATTTCTTTAATCTCTTTTGTAAATTCATTTTTCTTGTAATCAAGTACCAATATGTCATTCAAACAAAAATGTAATCTATTAAACATTTGTCTGTCACATATACCTGCAAGTGATGGTTCTATTTTTTTTATATATTCAAGGCATTCCATATTAGCCTGATAGTAATCATATCTTTTGCCAGGAGTGTTGCTGCCACAAATACTGTCCTCGCGCATAAGATAATAATATTTAGGACTTTTTATCTCCACGATTTTACTGGATAATGAAAACAATTTGTATGTAGTAAATATATCCTCAAAGCACCTGCCCTCTGGATATCTAATAGTCTCAAACAATTCTTTTTTATAAAGTTTGTCCCAGGCAAAGTTCTTCATGCCGCTGTACTCATCAAGCACAAGCTCAGATAAGGCTTCGCATCTTGAGAATTCCTCAGAGACTTCAGCATCTGAAATTGTTGTTATTCTACCGCCGCTTACTATATACCTACCACAAACTGAAATATCAGCATTATGCTCTGAAAGAGTTTTATAAAGTGATTCATACATGTCTTTTTCAATCCAATCATCCGAATCAACAAATCCTATATATTCACCACTAGCAACATCAATTCCAGCATTTCTAGCAGAACTTAATCCTCCATTTTTTTTATGGATTGTTTTAACTCTATTATCCTTTAAGGAATATTCATCACAAATATCTCCGCAATTATCAGGTGATCCATCCTCAACAAGGATGATTTCAATATTTTTATACGTTTGATTTAATATACTGTCCACACATTTTCTAATATACGGCTGCACATTGTAAACTGGTACTATAATTGAAATTAAGGGGTTTTGCATTCAATTCACTCCTATTTGTTTAACTTATTACCTTGCTCCTTCATCTCCAAACAGTACTCCCACTGTTTTAAAGATAAGGACTATATCTATCCATGTATTTCTATCTTCTATGTACTCAACATCCATTTTCATCCACTCTTTAAAGCTAACATCGCTTCGTCCATTTACTTGCCAATAACAAGTTAAACCTGGTTTTGCAACTAATCTACGCTTTTGAAATGGTGTAAACTGTACTACTTCCTTAAGTAAACTTGGTCTAGGTCCAACTATGGACATATCCCCTTTTAGTATGTTAAAGAGTTGCGGAAGTTCATCTATGCTTGTCTTACGTACGAACTTTCCAATCTTAGTTACCCTAGGATCATCTTTCATTTTAAACATAGGTCCTGACATCTCGTTATCATCTTTAAGCTCATTTAGAAGATGTTCAGCTTCTGTACACATTGACCTAAATTTGTACATTGTAAATTTCTTGCCTCGTTTCCCAACTCTGCTTTGAGCGAAAAAAACAGGCCCCTTTGAATCGAGCTTTATCCATATGGCTACAATAATCATCACAGGGCTTATTAATATTAATCCACTTAAAGCACCTATAACATCAATTATCCTTTTGATTATAAAATATCCAATATTTTTCTTATATCTATTATTTGTCTCCGTTATGGATACTTCAAATTCTCTTTGTTGTTGCACTTATATCCCTCCCATTTTTTAATCCTTTATTCTTTTCTTAAAAGTGTGAGTTAACCATATGTTTTGTGGAGTTCCATCACCCTTTGCTATTTGAGTATGTTGCTTAGTAAACTCATACTCCTTAATCAACGTACATTGCTTTGCTGGAAGTTTCATCTTTTACATCTACGTATAGGCCTTTAAATTTATCATTATCTTTTAAAGTCTGTAGGTACTCCATAAATGGAACCTTTAACTCATCTCTTTTCAAAGCAAACTCTACGGTCGCCTGTAAAAATCCTAATTTATCACCTACATCATATCTACGTCCGTCGAAAATGTATGCGTTCATTTCTTGAGTTTCGATTAATGTCTTAAGTGCATCAGTTAACTGAATTTCTCCACCTTTACCAGGCAATGCAACATCCAAAATATCAAATATCTCAGGAGTTATTATGTACCTACCAAGTATAGCTACATTAGATGGTGCTAAATCCACACGTGGTTTTTCAACAAGATTATTTACCTTGTATACATTGCCGCTAACTTGAACTCCATCAACTATGCCATATTTATCTACATTTTCCTTATCTACTTCTTGAACTCCTAAAATCGTAGTTCCCTTTTCCTCAAAACAATCCATAAGCTGCTTTAAACAAGGTGTATCTGCATCCACTATATCATCGCCTAGCATAACAGCAAAAGGTTCATTACCTACAAAGCCCCTAGCGCAATTAATAGCATGTCCTAGTCCCTTAGGTTCCTTTTGTCTTATGAAATGTATATTAACCATATTTGAGATATCCCTAACCTGTTTAAGTAGTTCATCTTTATTCTTGTTTTCAAGTTCCAGTTCTAGTTCCACTGATTTATCAAAGTGATCCTCAATAGATTTTTTATTTCTTCCTGTAATAATTAATATCTCTTCTATACCAGACTCAATAGCTTCCTCGATAATATATTGCATTGTAGGCTTATCAACTATAGGTAGCATTTCTTTAGGTAGTGCCTTTGTAGCTGGCAAAAATCTTGTTCCAAGTCCTGCTGCTGGTATAATAGCTTTCTTAACTCTCATATAAATTATCTCCTTTATTATGTAATGCATTGATTTCATTTTTATATTTGCTATGTATATTTTCATGTAACATTTCAATATAACATCGGCCTCAGCTCCGCAGGAGATGATTTTACAGCCAAAACGTTCCTCTATAATTGCTTTAAATTTTCTATTTTTATTATATATCCGAGCAAATGTTATATCAAATTGATAATTCGCCAACTAAGTATGTTATTTGCCGTATACTCCAAAATACGTTAAAAGATTAATGACTTTACCTTTTAAGACATAAAAAGACTAGTTTAGTTCATTTATTATACATTTAATATCTTATTATTTAATTTAATTAAAATTTATCTAATAAATACATCTTAATAATAACTTTTGTTCATAAATTGTAACAATTTAATGTATACGTATTATTTTCTGACTTTCTTTTTACTCACCTACTACAATCATTGAGTTTAGTATACCTAACAAGATTTTTATACCAAGGCGAAAAAAAATCAGAAGCTAAATAGCTTCTGATTTTCACGGCTTTGTTAAGTTTTGTTTACGTTTTATCTTATTATTTAAGGATTATTTGTTGTGAGTTCGTTCACAACTAATTACATCCATTTATTGGGATGGGGTCGTATCAGCCGCCTAGTATATGGTATATACGGAGCTGGGCCATGATTGAGTGTGTTATAATAGGCTTACCATTTTGACAATCGTTCAAAACCTCATTATAATTTCTTAAATCTGATATTGGCTTTATATTTGGGCTTACTCCAGTCATAAAAATCCTCGCAAAATTATCTGCGGTTTCATCCTTTAAAGCCTTATAAAAAGCTTTAACAAAGCCCTCACCATTTTAAAAACTTCCTTTTACCACAAAAGACCACTAAGATATTTCAGTGATCTTTTGCTAATGAATGCTCTGCTATATAATATTATTTATTTCTCTAATTAGGTCTTTTTCTATTTGTAGTACATCAGGAAAAATTAGTTTTTTTCCTTTTCTATGCAAGGCTAAAACTCTCTTAGCCTTTATAATTAGTTCTTTTTCAAAAACTCCATCTAATCTTACGGGAATATTAGCTATATTGTCTACATATTCATTTTTAATGTAGCGTGGTATAGATGGACACATATTCTGAATCAAAAATGCTTTTTCATGTCCTAAGACTTCACCAAATGCGATGGTGTCACATATTCCATAACGATCTACTTTTTTCTGATAATGAAACCTATATTTCGATACCTGTGATGAAAAAGGAATCAACCAAAATAACGAGGTTGTGACATCATATATAGTATAAAAACAAGGACGATCATGAGCGACAGCCTGTACAGTTTCTGAATTACTCATTAGTTTACCATCTGGAAAGTCAATGAAATAATTATTGTTCAAAAAATAAAAGTTTCCTATTTCCATTTCTTCCTCTATCCCCCCATAAAATTAAAACTCTATCCAAATTAAGGATAGAGCTTTAAATACATTTGAACTCGATCTCTTGTTAGTCGCATATCGAGTAGCGACAAATATTTGAACTCGATCTCTTGTTAGTCGCATATCGAGTAGCGACAAATATTTGATAGCTAACTATCTAATAACTAAATTGTACAGCTTCTTATACAAAAAGTCAATGTTGTTTAGACATTTTTGTATTTTACGTAACTATAATAATTCAATTACACTAATATTATATGCTGAAATGTGTAAAAAAATACCCATCCAGAAGCAGTATTTCTTATTACAAATGCAATATTTTAATTCTATAATCCATTTGAATTTAGTTACTCCTTTTGAGGATTATACAATAAGGCTTCTGCAGTAGCTAATAAAACCCAAAAATAAGTTGTTACTTTGGGCACAAAAAATAAATTGTCTGATAAATTCATAAATAAGAAAGCAATCAAACTTGCCATTACACCAATATAAAATGCTTTATGAAATTTATCACAAGTATCGGTATACAGTTTTTTAATTCTAAATAGTGAGGTTACTATTATACCTAAGAAAGAAACTATTCCTATTATTCCTAATTCACTTTGTACTTTTAAATACGAATTATGGTTTGGATAATTCTGATATGCATAATATTTTAATTCTTTATACTTACTTACATATTCATTATATCTTGTAACAAAATTTCCATTACCAACACCTATCACAGGGTGGTCTTTTATCATATATATAGCAGTTTTCCAAAGCTTAATCCTTAATTCATTTTGGGATAAATCAAGAACCCCTTTAATTCTTATAGCAACAGACGGGATGAAAAATAACAATATACCAAAACCACCTAACGCAAAAATCAACTTAATGCTATAAATTAGGGTAAGAATCAATAATCCTAATACAAAACCCAACAATGCATTTCTAGAAAAAGTCATCAATATATTTGTTATTACTAATATTGAAAGTATTATATAAAATATTTTTTTACTCTTGTTTTTTTCAAAGACACTTAACATAATCACCGGAAAAATAATTAGTATTAGGTATGCCCCAAAAGCATTGGGATTCGAAAATGTGGAAGTTATTCTTACAGTTGACCCAAAGTCATAAGCTCTTTTAAATGTTTCATCCAGTGCAAACCCTGTAAAATATTGCATTATTCCTATGGAACTTAAAATAACTGAAATAAATATATAGCATTTTAATAAAGTATTTATTTGCTTTTTATTATTGAACTCGTATTTTATAATAAAATACAAAAATATATTAGTTATAAATCTTGCACTCTCAGACAATGCTAATACCTTATCTGCGGCATAGAAAGTAGATAAAAGCATTATGCAAATTAACACCGCCATAAATATACTCAATTTATCAGTAAAGAAATCTACAATACCCGTAGCTAAATTATCTCTACATTTTTTAGAGACTAGCAAATTCACCATATATATAAGGGCTATAAGTAATAGGACCAGATTAGTAACTGCTATCCCCTCAAACTTGATTTCTTCTGGAATCAAAGGTAATAATATAATATATACACATACTGATAAAAATGAAACCTTTCGAACATAATGCATCTTTACACCTCTTTTCAAATAATATAATAGTTTTAACTGTTTTATTCCACCTTTTGTAGTATGGGCCCATCATTATTTTTGCTTACCTTATAAAGTGTATCATTTTTTATGGATTGTATCCCTCCCTTAAAATTTTCTCCATACATTTTGTTAAATGCATCATTTGTTTTATATATATACACGTAAGTATACTCATTTTTTAGCTTTAGCGCCCAATCCTTAGCAGATATATCTTGAGTCCAGATATCACTTTTATAATAAGGTTTACCAATGCTCCAACTATCCTCGCCTAAATTAGTTTTCACAGGCGTTATGTTATACCTGCTCACCCAATAATCATAACCATTAGTTGCCACAGAAATTATGTATACTTTGTCCATTTCATAATTTAGTATTCCACTTATATTTGTTATAGGTTCATAACGCTGACGTTTCACTATAGTATTTTGTACATAAGCAGGCGCCAATACAATATTCCTTGTAACAGGAGTCAAATTAATAGTAAATAGCAGAAATAATAATATAATCAGTGGGTATGAAAGCTTATATTTAATGTCATTCACTTCTTCTTTTAAACATGCAGTGGCAGTAAGAAACATCAGAACCCCTAATATGTATGTACTTGTATATCTAGAATATGATGCTAAATTAGTAGCCTCATACTCTGAGTATGTAAACACATATAGGATTAGAAGTGATCCCGTATATAATACACCCCCCATAAATATACCACTAACTACTAATTTAAACCGAATTTTTTCCTCATCTTTACAAACAAAAGCTAAAATCATTACAGAAATCGCAAGTAGTATTACTATCCAACTCATAAATGATAATTTAAAAGTATAGTCTGTTAAAAAATGCTCTGTAATAGCATTGAAAAAGTTCTTTATTGTTATCATTTGATAGTGCTCTGCATTTCCATTAAATAAATCCTTAATATTTTCAAGACCAACCTTACTCGTATTCCATGCCACATTAGTTTTTGTAATTTTAAGATATATGGACCATGAATACTTTGATATTAATGTGAACAATATTGGACATAGCAGTAATGCTATTCTTTTAAATAGGTTAACTCTATTTCCTTGCTTAATATAACTCTTTATATTCGCTCTTTGAGTTATCAAAAGATCTAAAACTATTACCATAATAGCAATAATAGCCAGTCCAAATCCAGCAGACTTTGTAAGCGTCAGTACAAATAATGTTAAACTTATACTAAGTATTTTAAAAACGCTTATCTCGTTTACATAGTAGGTGAAAAGTACATTTGATATCATTACTCCCATGATTGCATCAACCATTATGCTAGAGTAAAAGTCCTGGAAGAATGCCAAAGGCAAAACTAATATTAATAGAAATCTAATAACTATTTTATCATAATTTCTCCACTTTAGGTTACTAAAAATAGGTAACACTAAAGAAAAATATAATATATTCATCGCCCTATATAAGTTATCTTCGCTAAAACTCCCAGATAGTTTTACCCATAAGTACTCAAAAAGAGCAGTTGCCGGTGGATACCCCCTAAATGTGGTAGTTGATTGTGGGTGATTACCAAGAGCATCAAATATGTACATGTTTTTAACCACAGTTCCCCAATGGGAAAATTCATCCCAAGATGTAAGCATTCTTCCCCTTTGTGCCCACCAATTCACCACAAAGAATACCAAGAACATTACAAGTCCTGGGGTCAGAATATTTCCAGCAAACTTTTTTCTATTTAGGTATAAATAATAACATGAGAAAATGGCACTAATACTCCCAAGTGTTATTATAATGTATACACCCATTTTAAGTACTCCCACTAATCCCGACAAATATAAAATCAAAATCATTATAAAAATCCACAAGTATAGTGTTTCTTCTATTTTTTTGTCAAACGTCAAAGAAATCATAGCAGCTCCAGAGCATAACAAAACAACTATGAATATTAGATACATTTTATATCTCCTCTGATATATATGTTTTCTTGAAAACCCATTCTTTTTGAACTTTATAACTCATAATGGATAAAAGGCCGTCTATCATAACTTTAATAACAACTACAGAATGACCAAAAATAAACCAAGTAGCAGATACACTTAGTCCCGATACAATCATTAGAGTTATACATAAGACATAATAACGAACTAACACCAATTTATCATAAGTTTTATGTTTAAATACTGCATTCTTATTTACATTATAGTTAAATAAAGATGACATAATCCTAGCTATAATCGTGGATAATAAGATGAAATAATCAGGTGTTATATTCTGCAAAAACTTAGCACCCATTGTAAATAAAAATATATCTAATATAAAAGATATAAACGATGACGACATAAATTTAAAGAAAACTCCGTAAATTTTTATGGAATCTTTTATTGGATCAAAATGAGATGATTTATTTTCTTCTATATAAATGGTATCAATATACACTTCATCAATATCAATATTCTTATTTTTACATTCAAGCAGCATATTAGTTTCATATTCAAACCTTTCTCCATTAACACTCATTAAATCCAGTGCAAATTCTGAGGAGATAGCGCGAAGCCCAGTCTGAGTATCACTAATTCGCATCCCAGCGAGAATGCCAAACATTCTTCTAGTCATTATGTTTCCAAACCTGCTTCTAAAAGGAATGTTAGATGTTGAAAAGTTTCTAGACCCTAATATTAATTTATCTGGATTATCTATTAACCTCTGAGACACTTTTATAATATCTTCAATGCTATGTTGTCCATCAGCATCCGCAGTAACAATTCCAACGCAATCAGTGCAATTGCTAAGAAAATAATTAAATCCAGTTTTAAGAGCTCTTCCTTTTCCCATGTTCTTTGCATGAACCAATATACGGCACTGCTTTTGGAGCCCCAGCTGATCAAAAATTGGTTTATACTCCTCCCCGCTTCCGTCATCCACTATACATATATTCATAAAGCCTGCTTTTATAAGTTCCCGTATTAAGGTAGTAAGTTTATTATCCGGGTTAAAAGCTGGTATTAAAATCGAAATGTTTTTTAATATATCTAATTTACCTTCACTCATTATCGCACACTCCTAATAAATCTTTATATTAGGATTATGCCCAAATTACCATTAAACAAACAAAAATACTTGGAGATATTACTCTCTTAGTATTTTTTTAAATTTTATATTCATTATTTTTGTAAAGGGATATTCAAATATTTTAAGTGATAGAACTAAAGCTAACATAACCGCAAGCAATAGATAAACTATTTTCCAGTGCTCAGGGAACATTTCAATTATATAATCATTTAATTTATAGTGATGATATGTTGATAATACTAAATGATGTATAAAATATACCTGAAGTGTCCTAGTTCCAAATCTTGTTATAAATAATTTACATTTTGGAGTTATATATATTATTGCCAGTGATAGAATCGTAGATAATCCATAAAACATTAATCTATAAAAACCGCCATGTAGAGGTCTGTCTAAAGATAAAAAAGAATTACGTCCAGTTAAAAACCCTCTGAATACATACATTTCTTCTCCATATAAAAGAATTATTATAAATAGTGCTGTTATACATATTAAGGATACCCATTTTAACCAAGAGCATTTTAAAATCTTAATCAGATGATCTTGCTTGAAATAATAACCAAGTATAAAATATGGGAAAAAGACTAATATCCTTGATAAACTAAAAAGATCTTTAACCGATACTACTTTATAATATCCTGCCATAATTCCTATAAAAACTGAAATAACGATTACGAATAATGGTTTTATATCTTTTAGAATATACGTAAAACAAAACCAAACACTCATTGCTAACAAATACCACGGAATACCAGCTTCTACTAAAAATTTAAAATCCAGCTCTGAATTCCCAATTATATATTTGGCTAGAATAAAAAAGCAAAATTTCATTAAAAAATATAGTGTTAAAAATGAAAACACTTTTTCTATACTAAGATGTTTTCCCTCTACAACTGTTTTAGAAAAATATCCTGAAACAAAGATAAACAAAGGCATATGAAAAGTGTAAATAAAAATATATATATCCCTCATCATTAGTGAATCAGATGTATAAAAATCTACAGAATGACCTACTACAACTAGGACTATTAGCATAACTTTTAGATTATCCCAAAAGAAAACTCTTCCACTGTCGTCCATTTTTAATGTTTTATTATCTTTATGTTTATCATTACTTTCATTGCCGCGTAATATTTCATTGTTATAGTTTTCCATTGTTATCATTCCTAACTTCAAAATTATTACAATAAGAATGATTATCGACTAGCTATTTAATAATTACTGAAAAACGAATTATCGACAAATTATTCATTGTAGTATCTTATTATATATTACATTTTACTATAAATTTTATAATTCATCAATCCATTTCAGAAAATACTTCAAATTTTTCAAATAATGAACAAATTATTAAGTCATTTTTTGTAATGATCCAGCACAGATGCGAATCCAATACAAAACCATATAATATAGGTTGCTTGAAAATTCAGCAGTATGAATGACTGAAATAAACTTAAAAATGCTGCCGATCCAATAGGGAGAATAGCGCAGTAACGATAACCCTTTGGAATATTATTAAGTTTCTTTAGTATATAATAACAGGCAGAAATTAAACTTGCAAGATACATAATTAATCCTACAAGGCCCCATCCCATCCAAGTTTCAAGTATAAAATTATGTGCAGGCCTTGGTGCTAGCTCCTCCACAACTACTTGCTTGCCGGTATCTTCCTGAGTAATTGGAACTTTCCCCTTATATGCTACAGCGAAAGTACCTGCTCCCATAATAGGGTCTTTTTTTATTGCAGTCCAAGCTTTTGACCAGAATATGCTTCGCACAGCATCACTCGCATCAGTAGATGATGTGGCATCTTCCGACGAACCCTCAGGTTGTGATTGCTTAGCAAGCGCTGGCAATCTACTTACAATAAATGAAAATGATCTATATACGTTTCTACGGGATTTCATGAAATTTACTGACGCGGAAAGTATAGTTACCATACTACATACAACCATAAATAATATAATCCTCTTCCATGAATACCATTTAAATCCGAATAACAACATAAATGAAACAACTATTACTGCTCCCATAACTACCCAACCTGATCGACCTCCTGAAAGAAATGCAAAAACCATACTAATTCCTATATTTACATAAGAAATCCCAGAAACCCATGATGGCAATCTTTTCTCTTTGCTTTCTTTTATAGCCCATACAGCGAAGGTAATAAGCATGATACAAACATACATATATATATTAATATTATCTAAAAACATAAGTTTTCGAATATCCGAGAATCTAAAACACTCTATTATTTCCCTTATGTTTAACGCGGAATAGACAACTAATAGTCCACCCAAAAGATGGTTTACCTTTGGTTTATATTCATCCATTATAAAAAAAACGACTGAACCCAGTATTAATGATCTTATAGGCCATGTTACCAAGGCAAATGATAAATGTTTAATAGCTCTCGCCCCAAAAAGTATAACAAAATATATACCAAACGTGAACAAAACCCAAAACACTCGTTTTGAAAGTTTTGTGAAAAAATAATTACGTTTATATAATCCACGATATATAAACAAATATATAAAAAATCCTATTGCAATTATCTCTGACATGGCAATGCTTACAGATAATTTGTCCACTGGAATTAGGATCACAGTAGAGGCTATTAATAAACAGACTAATTCCACAACCCAAAAACGTTTGTTAAATGATAACAAAAACCCCATTCCTTTCTCTCCTTTCTGCCCCTTCGTCTACTGGTAACTTCAAATTAAATCATCTCCTGCGGAGCTGAAATATTCTTTTAACAATTCATATACTGAGTCATAATCTTTTAGTGCATTATATGTATATTCATACTTTTTTTCTATGTAAGTATCTAACTTACATATCTGGTTGGTCCACATTTTGACATCATTATATTTCACAAACGTGACTCCAACATAATCGCGCAAAATTTCCCTTGAAAAACTTGTGTCAGAACAAATTATTTTTTTCCCAAATGATGCTGCCTCCAATAGCGGAAGTCCAAAAGTTTCAATATAACTAGGAAATATGACTACCAAACTTTTATTATAATAATCTACAACTTCAGAAGGTTTTATTGCTCCTAAAAAAATTATATTTTCCAGTGAATTCCGAGATACTTTTTTTGAGGTCTCCATTGTTAGTTCATCTAGTCTCACTGTAAAATATACTCGAAGCTTTGAATATAAATTTGGGTTCTCATTTTTTATTTTAATAATACTGTCAATTATAATACTATGATTTTTATAAACATATGGCGATGCGGGGTAAAATAATATTATATTATCCCTATCTTGTATATCATGAGCTTTTATATTCCCGTCGCTGTGTTGCTGCGATACCTCTGGAAAACTTACCTTAGGGGGAATGACTTTAACATTTTTTTTATCTATATCAAACTTTTCAATAACCTTATTTTTAAGCCAATTTTGTTGAACTATTAAGATAGTATTCTCATCCATAAATCTTTTTATAAAGTAAGGGTAAATATTTTTATATAGCCAATAAATTCGCTCCTCTTTCTTCCAAGGCCTCCACTTATACTCTGTTTCAAAAGGCAATGGTTGATGGAGGTAAATAATTTGCCTAGTTTTCTTATTATATTTAACACCTGTATTTTGAAGCGACAAAATTATATCAGCATAAATATTATTATCTACTGACCACTTTTGTAGTCCATTAGAGTCCCATAATATTCTATCCAATCTTTTTCGCGACTTTTTCCCTTTTATTGTATTTATGATTTTTATGTTCTCCTTTTCAAACTCATCTAAATCAATAGACGTAAAAACATAATATAAATTAGTAATATCATTTTTAGAGATATCAGTTAGTATACTTTTTAGTATAGTTAATGCCCCTCCATACTCAGCGGCTGTTACATTTATAAAAATAGTTTTAAGCATCTTATTCTTATTTATTATTTCCTCCATATAAACCTATTTACGATGCTAGTATACCCTTGAATGATATTAACAACCTTCACCGCAACATTAATATCTGTATAATCAAAAGCCTTAACAGTTTTCTCACCTAATGCTTTTTGCTTAGTTATCATTTCAATAGCCTGAGTTATGCTATCAACAGTTATTCCGCCAAGTATTACTGAGCCTTTGTCAATTGCTTCTGGTCTTTCAGTGCTTGTTCTTATTGAAACTCCTGAAAACTCCATAATGTTAGTTTCTTCTGCAAGTGAACCACTATCAGATAAAACGCAAAATGATTCCTTTTGAAGTTTATTGTAATCATAAAAACCAAATGGTTTAAGTTGCCTTATATTTTTGTGAAACTTAATGCCTTTTTCCTGGATTCGCTTCCAGCTTCTTGGATGAGTTGAATATATAACTGGCATATCATAATTCTCAGCTATAACATTTAATGCATTCGTTATGCTTTTAAAGTTTTCTTCATTATCAATATTTTCTTCGCGATGCGCACTAACCAAAATATATTTACCCTTCTCAAGTCCTAATGTTTCTAATACATGACTTTCATCTATTTTATCCATATATTTATGAAAAACCTCTGGAAGGGGTGATCCAGTAACAAAAGTATATTCCCTGCGTAACCCTTCTGATAATAAATACCTTCTTGCATGTTCTGTATATGCCATATTAACATCCGATGTAACGTCAACTATTTTTCTGTTTATCTCTTCTGGTACATTTTGATCAAAACATCTGTTGCCTGCTTCCATATGAAATATTGGAATCTTTAATCTTTTAGCAGCTATAACGCTTAGGCAACTGTTTGTGTCGCCAAGTATTACTAATGCATCTGGTTTTTCGCTTTCTAATATTTTGTAACTTTTATCTATTATATTACCCATAGTTTCACCAAGATCTTTACCTACAACCCCTAAGAAATGGTTTGGCTCCCTAAGTTCTAATTCTTTAAAGAAAACATCATTAAGTGAATAATCCCAATTTTGACCTGTATGCACTAGCACATGATCAAAATAAGTATCACAGGCTTTTATAACTTCGGATAGCCTTATTATCTCAGGCCTAGTTCCAAGGATTGTCATTACCTTAAGCTTTTTCATAAACTTTATACCTCCAAATAAAATGTGTCAGGCTTTTCTGGATCAAAACATTCATTAACCCACATTACTGTCACCAAATCACTTTGCCCAATATTCGTAATTGAATGAGTGTATCCAATAGGAATGTCTACTACTTCTAATTTTTCTGCATTAACTTTATATTCAATTATCTCATCTGAATTTATATGTTCCACATTTATGTTTCTAAACCTAATAAGCCCCTCTCCACTAACAACCATAAACTTCTCATTCTTAGTATTATGCCAATGATTCCCTTTAGTTATTCCTGGTTTGGATACATTTATGGAAACTTGTCCACTCCCATTTGTTCTAATAAACTCAGTAAAAGAACCCCGATTGTCCTTATTCATCTTAAGCTCATAAGAAAATTTATCTACAGGCAAAAAGCTTAGATAAGTGCTATATAGCTTTTTAGTAAGCTCATCTTCCATATTAGGTATACTAAGGTCAGTTCTGGATTTTCTAAAACTATTTATTCTTTGTGCCAGCTCCCCAACTTTAATACTATGCGCTATTGGTACAAAGCAGTATCCGTCCTTTTTAGATTCATTTCCTGAAAGCGCCCTCATAAACTCATCTAACACATCATCAATATAGCATAACTTTAAATTAACATCAGGATTAGATATCGTTATATCATTACCACTTGCAACATTATTACAAAATGTTGCTACTACAGTATTGTAATTAGGTCTACTCCACTTACCAAACAAATTAGCTAGTCTATAAACCAATACTTTAGCGCCTGTTTCCATACTATATTTAAATAGTAAATCCTCGCTTGCTTTTTTACTAACTCCGTAAGCATTATTTTTTGAGGCCTGAATAGATGAGGTTATAAGCACTGGAGCTTTATTATTATTTTTCTTAAGAAGGCCAAGTAGCTCTGATGTAAAACCAAAGTTACCTTCCATAAATTCTTGCTTCTCCTTTGGGCGATTAACCCCTGCAAGATGAAAAACAAATTCACATTCTTTAGCATACTGCCCAAGGAGCGCTTTATCAGTATCTTTATCAAATTCTAATATATCAGTATAGTCCTTATTTTTAAGCTCTGCTATAAGGTTTTTCCCTACAAATCCTTTTGCTCCTGTAACAAGTATCTTCATAATATATTCCCCTTTCATCTATTTTTATATTATTTATATTATTTAATTTTATGTTATTTCATAACATTTTTCAATTCTTCTTGTATATAATCAAGTTTAAGTAGTTTTGCTTTAATCTGCTCTACATTAAGGATGTTAGTATTATGTGAGTTATATTCATTTTCCGTGGAAAGTTTAATATTCCCTTGAACAAAATATTTATCATAATTAAGGTCTCTTTTGTCTGCTGGAACTCTATAAAATCCTCCCATATCAATGGCCACTACATATTCCTCTTTTGTAAGAAGTGTTTCGTATAACTTTTCACCATGACGAGTACCTATTATTTTGACTTCATTATCTACCTTAAATAATTCCTTTACTGCTTGTGCTAAATCACGTATTGTTGACGAATCAGATTTTTGAACCATTATGTCTCCAGCCTGCGCATTCTCAAAAGCAAATAATACAAGTTCAACAGCTTCGTCTAAACTCATAAGAAACCTTGTCATGTTTGGGTCTGTTACAGTTAGCGGTCCCCCCTTTCTTATCTGCTCAATAAATAGTGGAATTACAGAACCACGTGACGCCATAACATTTCCATATCTAGTGCCACAAATAACAGTTTTACCAGGAGGTACAGTTTTTGACTTAGCTACAAATACTTTTTCCATCATAGCTTTAGAAATACCCATAGCGTTTATTGGATATGCTGCCTTGTCAGTAGAAAGACATATAACCTTTTTAACTCCATAGTCAATTGCTGCTGTAAGTACATTGTCTGTTCCTATTACGTTAGTTTTTACCGCTTCAAGAGGGAAAAATTCACATGATGGAACTTGTTTTAAAGCTGCTGCGTGAAATATATAATCCACTCCATTCATAGCATTTTTTACACTAGATATATCTCGGACATCACCTATGTAAAATTTGATTTTATCATTTTTATATAATTTTCTCATATCATCTTGTTTCTTCTCATCTCTTGAAAATATACGAATTTCTCCGATATCTGTATCTAGAAATCTCTTTGTTACCGCGTTTCCAAAAGAGCCTGTACCACCTGTTATAAGTAATGTTTTATCTTTAAACACTGTGTATCTCCTTTAATTTCATATTATTATTTCTTACTATTATTTAATTGTTAAGATATTATTATTAAATTATTTGATATAACTATTTAATTGTTATATTTTAAAAATATATTATACTAGAAAATACTTATCCATCCTATTTAAAAGTTCTTCTTTATTAAAATTATCATCGTAATAATTTCTTGCATTTGTTCCAAGTTCTGATAGTCTCTGGGATGACTGGTTTGATAACTCTACTATTATATCTGAGAGTTTACTTGGATCTCCAGCTGGGCTACAAAGACCAGAATTGGATTGTTTTATTATTTTATCAGTCTCACCACTGGCTGAAGCTAAAATTGGTATGCCGCAAGCCATATATGACTGAAGTTTTGCTGGAATAGTCATAGAAAAAAGTGGACCTCCTGATAAGCATAGAAAAGCGGCATCGCTGGCTGCCATAAACTCCGGAATTCTAGTTGCCGGTTGCTTTTCAATGAAATTAAACATATCAGCAAGCCCGCTGTCATTAACAATTTTTATTAACATTTCTTTATACCTGCCATCTCCCACAATGTTAAAACGAATCTCTCTATTTAAATTTTTCTGTTTTATAAATGATGAAGCTTTTGGTAATATATCAAGGCCTTGCGCAAGACCGATGTTGCCAGCAAAAATAATATTAAATCTTTTATCATTTGGAATCTCTTTAATTGTAATTTTATGTTCACTATTATTATATCCACACATTTTATTCAGTGGCTTATAAAAATCCTCTGCGTATTGTGGCCAGTACTCTATATTCTCTATTGGAACACCACGACTTTCAATTGACGAAACAAAGCTATTTGATGTAGTAAATATTTTTGAGCAATTTGCATATATATAATCAACCATCTTGCCTATAGCGCCGATAATATGTTTATTTGTTATGCCTGTAATTATTTCTACATTCTGCGGCCAAAGATCTTGAACATATAAATAACATGGGATCTTTCTTTTTTTAGCATACCACACACCAGGTAAAGCTTGCGTCATAGGGGATACCTCAAATATGAATACATAGTCTGCTTTTACTTTGGTAAATATATTCCAAAATAGTCCACTTACTACAAAGGATAAATAGTTTAAGGCAAGCATTATTGAACTCTTCCCTCTAGGAATGAGTGGTATTCTTATTACCTTTATACCATTGTACATTTCCATGCGTCTGCTAAAGAGTCCATATCCTTTGTAATACTTACCCTGGGGGTAATTGGGTATTCCAGTTATAACTGTTACCCTGTATCCCCTTTTTACCCACTGCGTACAAATATCATTTATTCGAAATTGTTCAGGGTAGAAATACTGCGCTATAACTAAAATATGTTTTTTCAACTGGGTATCCCTCCCTCTTCCTTACCTATCTCTATCTTTTATCATTCTACTCGCATGGTTCAATTGTTTTTTTAAATTTATTTTCTGCGTTAACTGCATTTGGTTTTTCAACTCCATATTATATTCCAACTCTGTTTGCGAATTAACTGCTTCTGTTGAATTAATCGATCCTTCTAAGTCCCAAATCCTATAGTTTTCTTTATAACTAGACATGTTCTGATCATAAACAAAATCTCCAAATACCTTCTTAACTGTGCCTGCCTTTAAGCCAATAAGCCGTAATATAGGATTAAACGCCTTAGTTAGTAAAATTTTCTTTCCATGAACCTTTGCAATTAGCCTCACCATCTCTGAAGTCTTAACATACTCACCATTTTGTGGGAAAAACAATCCAGTCTCTTCGTTTTTTATCATTAATCTTATAAATTCACATAGATTATCTATATTAAGCATGCTTCGCTTGTTTTCAAAGTTAGGAAATACAGGCAATTTACATGCGATTTTTGCAAGTCTTGGATAGTTTCCTTTAGATCCCTTTCCGTAAATCATAGGAGGTCTAAGAATTACTATTTTAAAATCATCAGATTCTAAGGCTTTTATCCCCTCTTCTGCTTGAAGTTTACTGTTACCATAAAAATTACTTGGTTTTGGGCTAGTATTTTTATCTATACCTTTTTTAACATTTGCATTGCCGCTATCACCATAAACAATAATGCTACTCATGAAAATAAACTGCTTAACACCCTCCTCTTTTGCTTTCTTTGCAGCTTCTATTGTTAAATCACGATTAACTTTATAATATAACTCTTCCATATTAGGATCTGACGATACATGTGCAATACCCGCAACATGAAAAACCACATCATACTTTGTAAAATCTTTTGCCTTCCATAAGTCATCCCGCATGCTGAATTCATCTATCGAATATTCCTCTGAGTATTTATGTAGCCAATTTAAAAGCGAACCTCCTATATAGCTATTAACTCCCGTTATAAGTATATTTTTCATTTTAATTTCATCCCCTTTTTACCTTAATTTATTTACATTAATTTATTTATCTTAAAGTTTTTCATTATCCTTATATTTTCATTATTGACAGTATAAACAATAATATACGTTTATACTGTTTTTTCATGATCATCATGTTATATTAAATCTATGTACAAATAACCTATAACGCAAAAAAGACTAGCTAAATGCATTTGCGCATTTAGCTAGTCTTCTTATTTTTATTACTTTTTTAATCTCTTCTATTCTTTACTTTGATTTTTTCGATTCTTAACCATTTGGATAATCTCTTTGAAATCAGAATTAAACAATATATATTCTGATAATACCATGCAAATTAAAAACACAAGTGCTTTAATTAGTGATGGCAAAGGAATTATTTTAACTAATTGATAAGACACAAGGTACACTATAAAATGAATTATCTCATTTGTATGTATTTCAAGACCCTTAAAGTCAAATGAAGAATACACATACCATACAACTAATGTAATAAGTGTTGCATATGCAACCATTACAGAATCGTTTAATACAAAAGCTGCAAATACATTTAATATAAATGCTAGTACAACCATTTTAGCAGCTACAATTAAATACTCTTTGCCTCTTTTCCCAACCTTATAAAGATTTGCATATAGAACATTTGTTAAACAAATAAATGGTATTCCAATTATTAATATTCCTAGCACTTCTAAAGATGGTATATATTTGTCAAGAATATTGTTTACTATAAACTCAAGCACAAAATAACCTGCAGGTGCAAAGCTGCATATTAGTATTATATATTTCTTAACTTTTGATACAACCTTTTCATCTCCCTTATTTTTTGCTAAATAAGGATAAAACAAAACTGTTACTGAATTAACTAAGACTAGAAATAAGCTTAACATTGATGTGGCAAAAGAATAAAATGCAAAATCATTAACCGTAAATTTAAACTTAACAAACCACCTATCCATAGTAACAAATAGAAGGCTTACAGTGTTTGCTATCATTATAGTAAAACCCATACTTGTTATGGATTTTATTTCCGGATATTTTATTTTTTCTGCTTTTTTAGCCGCATTCATAATTAACAGTGTACTAATTATCGCCATAACTACATTCCCAACAACATGAATCTGCATATATAAAATTGGTGACCTTACAATAAATATAACTGCAAGAACAGATGATAGCATCACTATATTTTGTGCCACTCTTATTACTACATACTTATTAAATTCACCTGTAGCTCTATATAATAAAGAAATAAATAGAACAACCTGAAAAGGTAATATATAAAGTACAAAATATCTAAATGCCATATCTTTCATAAAAAATATTGATACAAATAGTAGCACAACTACAAGGCTTACTACTATCTTAAGCATCACATAAAAATAGCCTTTTATTTTCTCTTTTTTTATGTCTTCTATATCTTTACCACCTAATATTAAATACATTCCATCTGAAAATCCAAAATGCATCATTCCTGCAAATGATACATATAGTGTAAATGTCTTTAAATAACCATATGCTCCCACTTCAAAAACCTTTGGCACAACAAGTGCACTCAATATACCAATTAATATTCCTAAAAATTCTACAAATATTACTCTAAGTGATTTATTTATATTCATTTAATTTCCTCTAATTTCATTTAATTTTATCTATTGCCTAAAATTTGAAAGTCATAATATGTTTTCCAAGCGCTCTGCTTTCTGCTTCTGCCTCAAACACCTTGTAATAATCTTTGATCCCATAGATAGATGTTTCATCTATTATTAATTTTGAGATATCATGGTTAAAATCTAGTCTTTTAAGTAACTCTGCGCTGGCTTTAAAATCATCTACATTACTTCTCGTAACCCCATAAATTTCAAGACCTTTTTCCAGTATTTTGCGAGTATTAATTTTTATAGGGTTTTCAGCTACTCCTGAAAATACTATTTTAGACCCAGTGAGACAAACGTTCATAATTTCATCAATTCCACCCTCAGATGCAACTCCACCAATACATTCAAATGCAACGTTAATATTTTCATTTTTAATTTCTGGATCATTTGAAAGATGTTTTTGTACTCCTTCAAACATATCTAATTTTTCTGTGCTATGTCCTACAATTACAATTGGTCCTTTATGAACTTGTTTAAGCACGCAGCATAATATATACCCAAGTATACCATCACCCCAAATGCCTATAACATCATCATCCTTTAATATTATTCTACGAATTGCTGCATTTGCCACAGAAATGAGTTCTGAAAACACAGCAATGTTCGAATCTATATTATCATCAATCTTTACAAGGTTAGTTGCAGGATATGCTATATAATCCTTAGAAAATCCATTATAACTACTTGATGCAAATAATGCTTTAGCAGAATAATTTTCTCCTAGTCTAGGGTCATTAGATAAAGCAATATCGAAATCATCTTGTTTATCTTTTGGAATCATTAAATTTGGAACTAGTGCAACCTTATCTCCCTTTTCAAAGGAATTTGTAGGATCTTTAACTACAGTTCCTATAGCCTCATGAACAAGGTTTATTGGATATTTAAGATTTAATGTACGTGCATCACGGCTTCCAAGGTAATATCTTAAATCAGCTTTGCAAATAGCTGCTGTTTCAATTTTTACAACGGCGCTTCCTTGTAGCACTTCTAACTCTTCTATATATACTTCAAATCTTTTAGACTGAACTATTTTGAACCCTCTAATTAACATTATATAGTCTCCAATTTGCTCATTTTGATTACAGATTTTAGAAGTAGCAAATCTTCCATTGTAGTAATTTTAAAATTTAGTTTGTCTCCCTCTACTAAATGAACTTTTTTACCATAATCCAGGACCAACCTACAATCATCAGTTGAATTTTGTACTTCCTGCGATGCAGCTGCTTTCTTATGAGCGTCGTAGATAGTTGAATATACAAAACTTTGAGGAGTCTGGCCTATGTATAGTTCTTTTCTCACTGGAATAGATGATATAGTGTCGTCGTCTAAACTTTTAATTATAGTATCTGATGCTGTAATAACAGTATCTACTGCTCCAAACTCTTTGGCTCCTTCAATATTATTAACTATAATTCTATGGGAAATTAGAGGCCTTGCAGCATCATGAATAACTATAATATCATCACAACTTGCGTCAGCTTCAATAGCTTTTAGACCATTGAATACGGATTCCTGCCTTGTTTCTCCACCGTCAACTATCCATTTTATTTTGTTGAGTTCATATTTTCTAGTCCATATCTTTATATCCTCATGCCATTCTTTTAGGCAAACCACTGCTATTGCATCTATTTGTTCATGTATATCAAATGCCTCTATTGTGTGTACAACTATTGGTTTACCATATATATCAATAAATTGCTTAGGTTGATCAACAATACCCATTCTTGTACCTTTTCCACCGGCAAGTATAATAGCAATATTCATTAATATGTACCTCCTATTTTTTATCTACAAGATTTAATATTAAACCCCACACTCTTTGAGAGCTGTTTCCGTCCAAGTAATTATAGAAATTCTTTTGAGCTGCTTCTCTAATAGCTACATATTGGTCGTTATCGGATGAATCTTTCATATAATTCATTAAATCATTTATATTTTCAAGTTTAGGACCTGGTGTATCCTCCTCCTTAGTAAAATCTATAGCAAGACCTCTTCTTTCATTATACTGCACTTTATCATATGGCAGGAAGCAAATTGGTCTATTAAGTACTAAGTAATCCACATAAATAGAACTATAATCAGTAAGTAACATGTCAGATATTGCAAGTATGCTTTGAGTTGACATCTCTTCATCAAAATCCATTGTCAAAATATTTTTCATATTATCAAATATTTTGTCATCAACCAGTCTCTCTAAGTAGTGAGGACGGTAAATCATTTTCCAGTCATTCTCACCCATAAACTTATCAAACTTTATCCAGTCTTCTTGGTTAATTGGGAAAGCTTTTTCTATTTCATAACCTCTCCACGTTGGACAAAATACTAAAATCTTTTTACCTTTAGTATCATGTTTTAGGTCAAATTTCTCTCTACCCATGCGAATATACTCTTTGTCAAATAACATATCATTCCTTGGTAATCCAAGTGGCATATAATTTGGCAGTGCTACCTTGTCAAGCTGCTCTGATCTTAAAAAGTATGTGCTATCTCTATCCGAAAGCGTTACAACATTTTTTATTCTAGTTCTAATACCCTTATAGATATCCATCATTTTCTCATTATCAAGTTCATTATTTCCTGGACTCTTTTTAGTTCCATAACCATGACTCATAAAAACACCATTTTGAGCTTTCCAGAAAACACTAGTTGTATAATCTGAAACAACAGCAGAATAATTTTTCATCATTTGACTTGCTCTTATAATGTAATGCATTAATTTAAAATTTTTATATTTATAGAAACTCGCATATTCAACTACAATATCTGGTCTATTTTCTTTTATATTTTTTATATAGTAATTATGTAAGGCTTTTATATTATCTTCGGTTTCAGATGTTAATAATATTCTCTTTTTCAAAATACTCTCTCCTTATTATCACTTTTGTGATGCATTTACCACTTTTTCTTTATCGTAGTAGTGATCAACCATTGCTGCAAACCCAAGTGTAAACCACATTAAGTATGTTGCATAGAAACTTAAAAGTATAAATGATTGCAACAAACTTATTAACGCTGCTGCAACAATAGGCATAATACAGCAAAATCTAAGCCTAATTGGTATATTTACTAATCTCTTTAATACATAATAACAAGTTGAACATAACCCTGCTACGTATAGTATTAATCCTACTAGTCCCCATCCCATCCAAGTCTCAAGTATGAAGTTATGTGCAGGCCGTTGCATTTTCGCTATCTCTTCAGCTTCCGCAACCGTGATAAGATCCGATGGAATTGCTTGCTTATATGCTACAGCAAATGTACCTGCTCCTATTACTGGATTCTTTTTAATTAAACTCCATGCCTCTGTCCAAAATATTTGTCGTATTTTATCACTAGCATCAGTAGTTGAGACAGGCTGCTCTTCACCCTCAGGTGCTGGCTCCTGTACTAGCCCTGGGATTCTCGTAACAATAGCTGAAAATGATCTGTATAAACTAGGACGTGCCTGCATAAAGTTTACAGATGCAGCTAGTATTATAACTAAACTACATGCCATTATAAACGTAAGGATTCTCTTCCAAGAATTCCATTTAACACCGAATATTAGTATAAATACTGATACAATTACAGCTCCCATAACCACCCAGCCTAATCGTCCTCCGGAAAGGAATGCAAAAACCAAACTCATGCCCACATTAGCATACGCAATAGGTGTTATCCATGAAGGCAATCTTTTTTCATTACTTTCTTTTATAGCCCATATCGCAAAAGTGATAAGCATGGTACTAACATATAAATATATATTAATATTACCTAAAAATAACAAATCTCGAATAGTATTGGATGTTAAACAATCAATTAATTCTCGTATATTTAACGCTGTAAAAATAAACATAGCTCCACATAATAGCTGGTTTACTTTTGGTTTAAATCTATCTATTATAAAGAAAATAGATGATCCAAGTACTAACCCTCTTATAGGCCAAATCGAATCCATGAAGGATAAATGCATCATCATACGTACTGCAAAAAGCGCAATGAAGTAAATTCCAAATGCAAACAATATCCAAAATACTCTTTTAGATAAGGGTGAAAATTTATAATCACGCTTATATATCCCATGGTAGATAAACATATTAAGAAATACTCCTATAGCAATTATTTCCGAAAATGCCAAAAACAAACCTACTGCCTTTATATTGAATACCATAGTAGTGCTAATTAATATCACGCAGATAAGCTCAATAACCCAAAAGCGTTTATGAAATGATAGAGTAGAATCCATTCTATAATTCTCCTTTATTTGCTATTTATTTCGTTTAAAATACTGGTTATGAATATAATTTAGTATAACATAATATATTAAAAAAGTTTTATTAATTTGTTTTATTTACAAAAAACTAATATTACATTTTCACCCATTGATCTAACTCAGAATCATATTTTTTAATAATCTTTGCTGGCATGCCCACAGCTATACAATTACTGGGAATATCTCTATTAACCACCGAATTTGCTCCAATAATACAGCCATCTCCAATGTTAACTCCTAATAATATACAAACATTTTCTCCTATCCACACATTATTACCTATGGATACAGCTTTAGTGTGAAGTGGCCTGCTATCTGGAGCAGTATCTGGTGATGAAATATCGGTGCCTACGGAATAATTTCCATGACTACTATCACTAATAAATATCTTAGATGCCATTAGGCAGTTGTCCCCTATAGTTACACTTTCACCTGCTGAGATGTGAACGTAATCGCCGATCTTGCAATTTTTGCCTATTACAATCTTCTTTTCCTGGCATTCCAACGCATCAAACATTTCCAAGCGGCAACTATATCCTGTAGTAAACCCTTCACCATAACCCAAAAACTTTTTACCTCTAACGTATATAGGTATACGTATTAAACGTGCTCCCTTATAAAATATTTTAGTGTAAATAAGCGAAATACCATTCTTAAATATCTCCCCAAACCCATATCCATTTTTCATAATCATTTACAGCCCCTTAATTCTTCTTAACCCTATATTATTAACAAAAAGATACTCAAATACATAGCTATGCATTTGAGTATTTCCTTTCTAATGTGGTTAAATGCCTACTTTATCCCGTAATTCTTTTATATTATCTAACTCACTTTTTTTACAGAGCATTATAAAATCATCTGTTTCAACTACAAACATATCATCAAGTCCTACAGCTATAATAGGTTTATCCTTTGCTACTATAAGATTATTATTTGCATTTATATTTTTTACATTTCCTAAAAATACATTATTATGATCATCTTTTTTTCTATATCTCTCTATGGCATT
The DNA here is from genome assembly GCF_050717545.1 of Clostridium sp. GTDB lineage: Bacteria > Bacillota > Clostridia > Clostridiales > Clostridiaceae > Clostridium_AD. Next base: position 49,934 of record NZ_JBOITN010000038.1, on the reverse strand, counting down.
CCAACTGCCAATATCATCCCATCCAAAATCACAAGGAATCACATATATTTCTTTAGCATTCTCCATAATGGCATAATCTACTGATACCGCTGGAATCTTACAATAATTAGTGGCTAATTTACATTCATACTCTTCACTTTTAGATATTGCTATTTCCTCTAATATTTCATAAGTATCTTTTAAGTATTTTTTTGTTAACTTAAGAATTGTTTTATCTTTCCAAATGAACATACCACCATTCCAAAGATAATTTCCTTCTTCTAAATAACCTATAGCCTTATCTAAATTAGGTTTTTCTACGAATCCATCAACTTTACAAATCCCTTGACTGGTAATTTTAAATTTTTTATCTTCAATTGCCTTTATGTATCCATATCCTGTTTCTGCCCTTGTCGGTTTCATTCCAAGGGTTACTATACCTTCTTCATTATCTTGTATAAAGTCATAAGCACTTTTTATAGTTGCCCTGAACTTTTTTTCATCTGTAATAAGATGATCTGAAGGTAATACCACCATTGTAGAATCCTTGTAGAATTTTTCTATGTGAAAAGCTGAAAGTGCTATACATGGCGCAGTATTTTTACCTACTGGCTCAACTATAATATTTCTTACAGGCAATCCTGGTAACTGCTCCTTTACTAAATCAACGTAATCTAAAGCGGTTACTACAAAAATTCTTTCTTCTGGAATAAGATCCTTTATTCTATTAATAGTCATCTGTATCATTGTTTCTTCACCTAAAAGTTTTACAAACTGTTTAGGTTTCTCATCAGTTGAAAGAGGCCAAAATCTTGTACCCTTACCTCCTGCCATAATTAGTGCACACAGCATATAACGCCCCTCCTTTACTCATAAATCTTATTATTTTATTTACCTAACGCAGTTTCTTCGAATAATTTCTTATACCTGGTTGCAGCATTCTCTACAGAGTATTTTTCAACCAATACTTCATTAATATCGTCTCTATAGATAAAACCCTTGTCTAAAGTTTCTTCAATCACTTTAGCTAATTCATCTGCATCAGTAGGGTTATTATAATAAATAACCTCACCCATAGTTACCTCTGGAAGAGATGTGCATTTTGTAGTTATAACTGGTATATTCCTATACATCGCTTCAACAGGTGGCATACCAAAACCTTCAAACAGAGATGGGCTCACAAATACACAAGCATTATTATATAACAAACTAAGTTCATCATCCGATACAAAACCTGGAATAACTACGCTATCCTCTATTTTATTCGTAGCTATTAATTTCACTAAATCATTAGTTGCTTTGTCTCTCATCCCCACAAGCACTAATTTAGTATTAGTATTACCACTTCTTTTTTTATAAATACTAAATGCATTTATTAATGTTGGAATATTTTTATGTGGTAATAAAGATGCAACTGAAAGCACATAATTATTAGTTTCAAGTCCAAGTTTTTCTGCAAAGCCATGAAAAGCAATGTTATCATTTTTTTCAAATTTTTTAAAATCTATAGGATTGTATATAACCTTTAAATCTTTAGGATTAATATTCTTAAAATTTTCTATTATATCTTGTTTCACAAAGTTTGATATACAAATATTTTTATCACTTTTCTTAAAACTTAGGGGATAGGTAAATGAAAATAATACCCTTTTAGAAAAAGAAAAATTTTCTTTAAAGTGTTTATATTGGATATCATGCACATTAGATATTGTTTTTATTTCCTTAAGATTTTGTATACATCTTACATAAGTTGGGAAGAACATTACATCTAGTTTATTATCTTTAATGATATTTGGTAATTTAGTACTTGTATATAACACCCTATTAAATCTTATTGTATTATCTAAATCACATATAACAATTTTAAAATTCTTATTATTAATATTAAAGCTTTCACAATTAGACTTAGTTGCAAATATGAAATACTCATTTTCATTATCCACAGATTGCAGCCCTTTTATTAAATTCATAAGGTAACTCCCGGTTCCTGCTATTTCTCCTGGGATAATATATAGCCCATCTATTCCTATTCTAATTCCCAACCTTATCACATCCTATTTATATATTTATAATATAATAATCCTATTTAAATTAATCTTCGTTAAAATAATTATTGCTTTCTTCATTTATAATTGTTTTTACCCATGAAAACACACTATATTTTTTATAAATATCCTCATTAATAGGTACATATTTATTATTAATAAAATCTCCAATATCATCTAAATTACTATCATCCATTACAAATATATTATTTTCATCATAAAAATCATATTTCTTAATATTTGTATTTGTAGTTACCATCTTTCTTCTAGCGCCTAATGTCTCAATAGTTCTCATTGTTAGTCCACTTTGCTTATTATGTTGCATATCAAACACAGTGTCTGATTTTCTAAGAATTTCTGAATTTTCCTTTTCAGATAGAGATTTAAATTTAAACTCCCTACGCATTGCACCTTTGAATTCAGGTACATAAATCCTATTGTACCAGTACTGTAATTTATTCAAAAACATAAAAGAAAATATTCGAATACCCTTTGACTCAAGTTTTGGAAAGAGTTCATGCATTGTTTTGTAACGATTAGGATGCGCTGTACAAACACTCATGATATCATATTCTCTTTTTGGAGATTTATTGGGAGTACTATCCTCACCTATTTCTTCATATGTTTTACTATAAAAAAGTGGAAGAAACTCTAGCTTATCCATTTTTTCACAATCATCTGTATCAAAAGAATACGCCTTATCGAACTGGGCTATTAATCCCTTTGCATTAGGATAAAGAGATAATGTGTCCCATGTATAGTATAAAAATCTTGCTTTACTTTGAGTATCCCTCAAACTTCTAATCATTTCATCCGTAAAGGCTTTACCATTTATAATAAAAACCACATCATACTGTTTATCTTTTGTCTCATTTAAAATGTTTTTAAAGTACCTTTTAATTAAGAGGTCCACTAAATTTCTTTTAATCTTTATAATTCCCTTTAGAAAACTATTTTCACTTGGCCTATCATTATAATAATCAACTACATAACCTAATGATTCAAGCTCACTAATAATATGTTTATAAAAGCCAAAAGTAGGAGAACAAATAAATAATATACGTTTTTCTGATTTGTTATTTATATCTAAGTCCATAATGCCATCAATCCTTTACTTTTGAATTAACATACCATTTGCTTTCATTTCTTCTAGTGAGTGTTCGAATTTACCATCCTCTAGCAGCAATTTGTTCCCACTGTTTTCTTTTAATACCCAGCTTGCAAATTCTTTCATACCTGTCTCAAAAGTATATACAGGATTAAATCCACATAACTTTTTAGCCTTACTTACATCCGCTATGTTATGTCTTATATCACCTTTTCTGAAATCACCAGAAATACTTATCTCTGATTTTGATGAATACAATTTCTTCAATGTTTCTGCTACTTGCACAACAGAAATGTTTTCTCCACTACCTACATTTATATGTTGATAGTTAGTAGACTCATTTTCAAGTGCGGTGCAAGTGGCCGCTGCTATATCACTTACATGAACAAAGTCTCTACTTTCTTTGCCATCCTCAAAAATATTAATGTTTTGGTTTTTGAGTAACAATTTAGAGAATATTGAAAGAATACCTGTATAAGGATTATTTAGAGATTGACCTGCACCATATACATTTTGATATCTATAAATGGTATATGGGATGTCCATTGTAGGACACATTACCTCTAGCATTTTTTCTTGTGCAAGTTTTGTATATGCATAAAAAGAGATAGGCGTTAATGGAGTCTCTTCTGTTGTATCCCGAAGTTCAACTTGTCCACCACATAAAGGACATTTAACTTCAAAATCTCCTGACTTCATATCATCGATTTCTCTTGACCTGGGAACAACTATTCCATGTTCTTTGCAAAAATACATACCTTCTCCATAAACAGAACGTGATGATGATAGTATTATTTTCTTTATATTAAATTTATTGTTTAATATAACTTGAAGTAAATTTGATGTGCCTTTGATATTGACATCAGTATATCTATTAATTTCATACATAGACTGACCTGTGCCTGTTTCAGCAGCAAGATGTATTATATAATCTACGCCGTCAAGCGCCTTCTCTAAATCTTCACTATTTCTAACATCACCTTTTATAATTTGAGCTTTATCTTTGATGTTTTTATAAAGATATGAATCTTCATAATTACTTCCATGAATTTGCTCAGAAAAATTATCAAGAACAACTATCTCATATTTTCCTTTTCTATATAAGTTATCGACTACAGAATTCCCTATAAATCCTGCCCCTCCGGTTATTAACACTTTACTCATCTTTTTTCTCCTCTCTACTAATAATGCAATACTTAATAACCACTATTTTTCAGGGGTTACTCCAAGTATGCTTTGTATCTTACTATTGTCTCCCCAAACTGCTGGCGAATCATATTTTCTATCAGGAAATGCACCATATTTTAATTTTATGTTAAAATTCTTTTCTTTAATAAATCCTTCAACCTTATCCGCAAGTGAAATTGGCTTTCCACAGCAACAATTAATTATACCTTTAATTTCTGTCTGCGTAGATGCAGCAACTATTTGTCTTGATAACTCTTCAACACTTATAAAATCATATTTATTTTTTCCGGTAGTAAATGGAAATTCTTCTTTACCTTCCATCTCCATTTTAGTTATTTTAGAAAATATAGAATTACTTCTTAAATCATCACCAATTATATAGTAACCTCTTAACCATTGAAGCACTACGCTATCATCCTTTGTCAACAGTTCAAGCGCTTGCCTTAAACTATTCTTAGCTATGCCATATAATGAAGAAGGATTAGTTGGTGAATTTTCATCTATTGCTCCTTGCCAATATCCAACCTCATGCATTGATCCCATAACAGATAAATGCTTAAGTCCTCCACTAATCATATTACCCAAAAATGTATAATGATTATATAAATCTTCAATATGAGTTTCGCTGTTGTGAACAAATCCGTTTCTCCACGCCATATGTATACATATATCTGGGTTTCCTAGTTTATCATATATATCATTTTCTCCATTAAATATTGGTGTATATATTTTATTAGCTCTTTCATCTATTCCGTCAAATCTAAAATCACAAGCATCTACATTATACCCACAATCTAGTAACGTTTTTACAATATGGTGTCCTATATATCCATTGGCACCTGTAACTAATACCTTTTTCATATATCATTACTCCCTCTATTTTATTTTAAATAACATATAAGTTCAGCTCCTTTTAGGAGCTGAAAGCTTGTACTTTATACTAGGGAATCATTAGATCTATTTTTTTTTTGTCCATCATCATTAACTCCCTCTGCTCTTAAAACCTTAAATACAGTACTAAATAATATTTTTACATCAAATATAAATGATTTATTTTTTAAATAATATAAGTCATGTTCTGTTTTCATGCGATCATCATTGTCATCACGTCCATTAATTTGAGCCCAACCAGTAACCCCTGGAAGTAATTTATGAACTCCTACCTTTGTTCTCATATCCTTAAGTGTCTTTTGATTATATAAAGCAGGTCTTGGTCCCACAAACGTCATATCTCCTTTAAGAGTATTAAGTAGTTGTGGAAGTTCGTCAATGCTAGTTTTTCTTAGTACTTTGCCAATGCTAGTTATATAACTCTTAGTATTATCTAGTTTATCAGTTGATACATTGGGAGTTCCAACTCGCATTGTCCTAAATTTGTAGAACTTAAAAAGTTCATTACCTTTACCTATTCTCATCTGAGTAAAAAGTACTGGACCTTTTGAGTTTAACTTTATTAATACTCCTACAATTAAAAGTATAGGTGATAACAAAACTAATATAACTAAACTAATTATAACATCTAAAAATCTTTGCATAATATCCTCCTACATTTATTAATTACTCAGTCGCTGCAGCCTCTTCAATATCTGCTACACTTCGGTTGTATGTTGGAACAATCTCTTCTATTTTTGTATACAATGATTCTAGATCGTCTTTTTTTATAATGCCTGCAAGTTCCTTCATTCGTTCTTTCATTACGCTTAAATCACTAAATGTTGGTTTGCCAATAAAAATCTTTTCATGTTTAGTATTTGTAAGCCCTTCTTCACTCATTAGAAGCTCCTCATAAAGTTTTTCACCTGGTCTTAATCCAGTGATTTCTATTTTTATTTCCTCATTTGGTTCAAACCCTGAAAGTCTAATTAAATCCCAAGCTAAATCATATATTTTAACAGGTTTTCCCATATCAAGCACAAAGATTTCTCCACCCTGTGCATATGCCCCTGCCTGCATAACTAATTGTGCGGCCTCAGGTATTGTCATAAAGAACCTAGTTATATATTTATTAGTAAGTGTAACTGGACCACCATGAGCTATTTGATTTTTAAATAGTGGTATAACGGACCCATTACTTCCTAATACATTCCCAAATCTAACTGCTACAAATCGAGTTTCACTTATCTTATCCATAGATTGTATAATCATTTCACACATTCTCTTAGTAGCGCCCATAACATTAGTTGGGTTAACTGCTTTATCTGTAGAAATCATTACGAATCTCTCTGCTTTATATTTATGGGCACAACTTGCAACATTAAAAGTTCCAAACACATTGTTTTTTATAGCTTCCATTGGACTCACTTCCATGAGCGGTACATGTTTGTGTGCAGCCGCATGGAAAATAATATCCGGTGAATATGTCTCAAAAACATCTTCAAGTCTTAGTATATCTCTAACAGACCCTATCAATACCTTTAAATCCAATTCTGGATACTTATATTGAATTTCCATTTGTAAATCATAAGCATTATTTTCGTATATATCAAAAACAATTAGTTGTTTTGGTCCAAATTTAATAATTTGACGACACAATTCAGAACCAATAGAACCACCACCACCTGTTACTAGTACGGTTTTATCATGAATATAACTTGCGATACCCTCGGTATCAAGCACTACCGCTTTACGCCCTAATAAGTCCTCAATATTAACTTCTCTAATTTGACTTAAAGGTGATTTTCCATTAATTATTTCATACATACCTGGAACAATCTCTATTTTGCAGTTTGTTTTTTTACATATTTCCAAAATCTGTGTTTTATTTTCATCGTCTATTGTGGGAATAGCTAAAAGTATAGTCCCTATATCCTTTTCTTTTGCTATGGCTGGTATATCTTTCCTACTTCCAAGAACCTTTACCCCCATAATATTATTTCCTTTTTTATAATCTTCATCATCAATTACAGCTACAGGTCTATATTTACTCTGATAACTACCCTTCATCTCTTTTATAACCATCGCTGCAGCCTCTCCAGCTCCAATAATCATTACTCTTTTTCTGTCATTTTTACTAGCATTCCAATTTATAATACTCTCAAATCTAGCAAAGATTCTAAATGACATTCTAAGTCCAAGTATAAAAATAATAATAAAAGCACAAGCTATTATACTTACCCCATATGCAAATCTATGTCCAATAATCCTAACAAAAATGATGGTTACAACATTCGAAGTAAGGCACGCTCCAATAACAAGCATAAATTCATCTATACTCGCATAACTCCAAAGTCTATCATACAACTTAAAGATAAAAAAACAAGATACGTATATAACCGTTACAATTAACGCCACCGTTTTATAATCATTTGCATAAAACATAAAATTTCTAAAATTATATCTATAAAAGAAACCCAGTATATATGCCACATTTATCACTGCTGCATCACTAATAATTAGTAACGGTTTTTTCCATTTTCCTAAATTCTTCATATTTATCCACCTTTTTTTAAATCTTTTTAAATTTTTTTCTGTATCTTTCAAACATATCTATATCTCTAAAAATATCAATTGCCATTTAATTTATTAAAATTCGTTTTCACTACGAATTAGTATACCATAATACCCTTAGATAAGTGTAAATCTTTTGTGAAACTTATATTGCTGGTCATATTTATTTTTTAACTTTTACATATTTGTTTCATTATAACTAAATATATCCTATTTTATTGTATTTTGTCTAGATGAAATTTTTACCATTACAGAAAATACTATTATATGTGATTTTCCCACGCAAAAAATCCAGAAGAACAACCTTCTGAATAGTCTTGCGCAATTAAAATTTCTTAACGTGCGCTCTCTAGCTCTTCCCGCAAGCCTGACAGGTTGCATAACAATTGATAATTGTTATGTCCCCCAGAGAGCGACCCAGAGGTCCAGGCTAGTGAACTGAGCCAGGACGGCGAATGTGAGCGCTAGAGATTTTTACATAAGCAAAAGTTAGAATTCTTTAATAGAATTTCCCGTTTCAATCCCGTTTGCAAGTCACGCAGGAAACTCTTAATACTTCTTCGACTTTGGTTTTGTTTTTCCTTGTTTTTCAAATGCCACTAATGCGTTAACCTCTCCACCAAACAAAATTATAACAGAGATTATATAAAGCCATAGCATTAACACTATTACTGCCCCTATTCCTCCATATATGCTAGAATACCTACCAAAACTATTAACATAATATGCAAAACCTAAAGAAGCAAGCAACCAACCTAAAGTACTAATTATAGCTCCAGGCAATACCTCTTTCCATGTAAGTCTTCTACAAGGAGTAAAATGATATAATGCCGCAAAAGTAAATGCCATTCCACCTACCGATACTAAATATCTTATAATATCCCAATTTACTATAAAATTGCTAGATAACCCTAGACGGCTACCAATAATCCTTCCTATCATTTGCCCAAATACCACAAGGGTTACTCCCATGATAATTGCAATTACAAGTCCTACCATGAACAATATTGATATAGTTATTATTTTCCAGAAAGGTCTTGTTTCCTCTTCATCATAAGCTTTGTTCAGCCCCTTAATTATAGCTCTGAACCCACTTGACCCTGACCAAAGCGCACCTATTATACTTAATGATAATAAATTTCCACTTGTTGAATCCACCACATTTACAACTGTAGTAGCAATTAAATCAAAAATAGTTTTAGGCATTATTTGCTGTAGATATACCAATACATCTGCACTTTCTAAGTTGCTATAACCTAACATGCTAATTAAAAGTAATAAAAAAGGAAAAAATGATAACAATAAATCATAGGCAAGCTGAGCTGCCAAAGCAGTAATATCATCATCCATAATTCTGCACAGAAGTTCCTTTGAAATTTTTAACATGTAGTCACCACCTTCTTTATTATACGCTTTACCTCTATAAATTTCTTTAATAGTGCACTTCAATTATCTCATTATATACCATCCATCTAAATCCTACATACTTTTCGGTTTATTCATTTTTCCATACACTTATATAATATGTATTATATGGCGATATTATTTATGAACAATTAGAATTGATGGTAATTATGATATAATATAGCTACAGATATCGGTGATAATTCTTGTGAAATTAATTAATAATAAGGAGGCCTTCATTATGAAATTAGCATTAGCTCAAATAGATATTACCTTTGAAGATAAATCTAAGACTAAAGAAACGGTTATGCAATTTATAGAGCAAGCCGCAACTCAAAATATAGATATTATTCTTTTCCCTGAAATGACTTTAACAGGTTTTTCTATGAACACTTCTCTTATAGGAGAAGATAATAATGAAACTATAGAATTTTTCAAGGAAAAGAGTTCGCAGTTCAACATTACTATAGGATTTGGATATGTAGAAGGCACATCGCACTCAAAAAATAGTTATTCTGTAGTGTCACCTCTCGAAATAACTCGAGGTGTGCCTCGAGAAGTGATTCGAGGTGTGCCTCTCGAAATAACTCGAGGTGTGCCCCAAGGTGTAGAACTTGTAAACTACAGTAAAATTCATCCCTTTTCCTTTGGATCAGAAAGCGAATTTTATGAAAGTGGGAATGAAATAAAACTGTTTGATGCCTTTGGTTTTACCATTGCCCCTTTTATCTGCTACGATTTACGTTTCCCAGAAATATTTCAAATAGCATCGAAAAATGCCACATTAATTACAGTTGCATCCAACTGGCCAATGAAACGACGCGAGCACTGGATCTGTCTTTTAAAAGCAAGAGCCATAGAAAACCAATGTTACATTGCTGGTATAAACAGGTGCGGAGAAGAAAACGGATTAATTTACAGCGGCGACTCAATGATTATAGACCCACTAGGTAATATAATAAGCAGTCTTTATATGGAGGAAGGACTAGTTATAGCTGACATCAATCAAGATGACGTAATCGCTATTAGAGAGAGGTTTAGACTTAAAGATGACAGGAAAGAAAGTCTTTATTATGAATTATATCTAAAGAATGAATGAAGGTTATTTTCATATTATTATAACTTTATCCACAAAATAAAGAAAGTTATCCACTAATTGAGGATAACTTTCATTTGTTGCACATTAATAAAACCATATTATGCTAACAATACAATATTTATACATGAATGTTTAATTTTATTATAAAGTTATCCACAAGTTGTTGATAACTTTTAAATTTATTGTATTAATTTTAACTTTTATATATAACTTCAATTATAATTTTCTACTATTTCAGCATCCTTAGACCGCTTTTCATTTCCTTAACATCCTTGGAAGTATCTTTTGTAGAAAGTTCTAATACACTAATCTTTTCGCCTATTCTTTCTACTATATAATCATGTGCCTTTTCATTCTGATTCATATATGATTTTTGCACTTCTGCAGTAGTTTCAACTTTACTTGTCAAATTTTCTAATAAAATAGTATTTTTATCAACTTTAACACCTAATGCTTTAACATCTTCTTTAACACTAATTAAATCTTCTTTAACACTAGTTAAATCTTCTTTAACACTAGTTAAATCCTGTTTCATTTCTTTAATGTCAGTTTTAAACGAAGAAAACTCAATGTACATTTTTTCCATTAATTTAAACATTTTATCGTCCACTTCATTACCACCTTTAGAATACTTTAGTACTATGCTGTCCCTTATTATAACCTCAAATAACTAAAATTTCAAGAGAAAATCTTTAAAATTATATCACCTTATAAATGTATTTTAAAAATATAAGTATTTGAACTATAAGGATGGCTGGTATGCCTATTACAAACTTGTTATGTTTAGTTTTATGCCTAAATAAACGCATGCCCATAAATATTCCTAGTGCACCATAAACAATTGCAATAGTAAATAAAGTGTTTTCTGGTGTCCTCCATTTTCCCTTTCGTGATTTCTTTTTATCTGAATACATCACAAAAATACCATATAAATTTATAATCAAAAAGTAATACAAAAATAATTTCATTTTCTTCCTCCAATCAATTCATGTGTGTTAATTATATAATAAATATAAGGTGAAAATCAACTAATAACGAAATCACACAAAGATTACATAAAAATTTGATATTTCTTATTTTTGCAATGTAAAAATATAACTAATAGTAATTCATTTTTGAATTAATGAATATACATTACTGCTTGTATATTCACATAAAAAAAGTGTAATATAATAATAGAATAAAATAAAAGTTAATGTGGATTATTTAACTAAACATTAAAACAACTAGGGGGACTATTTTTGCTGAGGGATTTATTCATAAACATGTTGATTGAAATCAGTTTTATAAGTTTAGCAAGTCAATTAATTAAAAAATATGAGATTGGTAGTTCGTCTTCTGCCAAAATAAAAGTAATTATTGGTGTTGTAACTGGCATATTAGGAATAACTATAATGATGTTTGGTGTACATGTTGGTGAAAATACTTTACTGGATTTTAGAAATGTCGTTATAGCTCTTTCAGCTATATATGGTGGAACAATATCCGTAATTATTTGTGGATTACTAATTATATTGTTTCGAGTAGCTTATTTCGGTATTAATTCTGCCTCCATCACAGCAGTTATTATGGCTATAATTGTGGTTATTGGTTGTGCATCCATAACGAATCTAAAAATTAAAACTTCTCAAAAATGGATTTATTCAACGTTATATAACTTAGTTTTTTCAAGTGTTGCTTTTATAATATTATTAAAAGACAAAATGAATCTTGCAAACTTTTTGTTAATCTATTGGAGCACAACTTGTTTAGTCTCATTAGTTATAGCCCACTATTCCAACTATTGCCTTGCAACAAACGCATTATTTAGAAAGTTAAAAGTGGAATCTACAAAAGATTTTCTAACAGGTCTGAACAATGTTAGAAATTTTGATAGTCTATATAACTATGCAATTAAAAATGCAATGGATAAAAAAGAAAGTCTGTCGCTATTAATGATTGATATTGATTTTTTTAAAAAAGTTAATGATACATATGGGCATGCAGAGGGAGATATAGTTTTATATGAACTAGGAAAAATTTTAACTCATAACAGTAGGAGTTTTGATATAGTATCTAGGAATGGTGGAGAAGAATTTACCGTATTATTATTAGATTGTGCCAATGCACATGCAATTCGAATTGCTGAGCGTATTCGCAGTGGTGTTGAAACTCATACGTTTATTTTATCTACTGGAACCCAAATAAATATTACTGTGTCAATAGGAGTTGCTAGTTATCCAGAAAATATAAAGGAAATAGAAAAACTCTTAGAGATATCAGATATAGCATTATACGATGCAAAACATTCAGGTAGAAACAAGGTGTGTACGGGTGATGTGGCTTTATAATGTTCCTGCAGGTCCAATTACTATTAGTGAATGAATGCATTAATAAAGCTACATTCCTTTAAAATATTATATTTAAAGAAATGTAGCTTTATTATTTAAATAGTTTATTTACTTTTAATTAAATCTGCAAAGATGATATATCGGTCTGGAGCATTACCAATATAATCGAAGGGGTAACAGGTTGTTATCGTTAGAACTGCATGGTCTGTAGGTACGATAACTGTTTTATCGTCTGCATGGACGATTCGAGTTCCACTCACCTCGTAGGTGAATGTTCCAGCGGATGTTTGCACAATCAGTTGGTCCTTTATATTCAAATTTCCTATTTGCCTAAATACCGTATCACGATGTCCAGATAAAACACAATTATCTTTTTCCCCTGGAAGAACACTTTGGTTGAAGTGACCTACCCCTTTTTTTAACTCCCTTGAGCCCGTCCCCTGTAAAATAGGCAATTTGCGTTTTAAAGCCGGAATCGTCAAACTTCCAATATTGTCACCTTCCGATGGATATACCGCATAAATAGCTTTATGAGATGTGGCAACAGCAAGCGAAGTATCCAATTTCGCTTTTGGGGTGTTTTCTGCATCTAACTTACTTACCTTTGCAGCAATAGGTTTAGGAGTGATATTCTCGGCATAATTAGATTGTTTCCATATATTAACCCCCGCCCAAGAAATACAGCCTATACCCAAGACTATAATTCCCAGGGATAAATCCCTAATGATGGACCCCTTGCCCCTTGATAGTTTTATTTTATTCATATCGTTTTCTGCTTGTCCAGCCCCAGCCTATTGCCCCAACCAGTGATAAAACAACTCCGATAAGAAGTATGTCATATAAATGTGTGGACGTATTGGGTAGCTTCCCACCTTTAACAGTATGTGCTACAATTTGCGCTTTTGGTATATCATTTAATTCCTTGATATCTGTTATAATTTCAGGTAGTGGTTCGTCATTTAAATCCTGAATATTAAACGAATTTTCAGAAGTAATTGTTGGCATATCAATGTTTACTTTTCCATTAATATTGCTGTTATTTACCTCAAAATGCATACCAACTGTATATATACCTTTTGGAATACTCTCACTTGCTGTTGCGGCTGCACTTTCACCAAATGCTTTATCCAGCATTGCCATATCTGCAACAAATTCCATATCTCCTTTTGTACTTATAACATATCCATTTTCATCTAATGTATAAGTAATATCAATTCCATTATCTCCAAGTATCTTTACATCTTGAAGCTTGTCCATCATTTGATTAAACTTGTCTAAAAATTCTTGTGATTCAAGTGTAGTAAACATCTGATTCATATCAACTTTTGTACTATTAATTTCTTCAGTCGATGCACCACTATTTTTCATCTCTGTAATGATTAAATCTAATATAAGATTTTGATTTTCTTTATTTTTTGCAGTTAAGTTAACTACTTTTCTAATAATATCTTTAAATTGCGCATCATCAATTTTAACTTTATATACATTTCCATTATTAGATACCAAACTATAATCTAACCCTAGTTGTGATGAATATTTTTCAAAAATAGTTAAAATCAACTGTTGTAGTTCCTTGTTTTCACTCATCATTTTGCCAAAATCCATACTACCTAATTCAGTTTGCATTTCCGGCATTTTCTTTATCTGCTCAAAATCAAGAAGCATATATTTATTCATATATTCAGGTGGCAACATCATTTCAAATATCTGTGGCGATTTTACAATTCCTTTAACTATAGGGGTTTTACCTGTAAGGTTTATATCACTCCATAATTCTCCGCTATAAGGACTCCCAGCTACATTTATTGACATTTTAGCATATTGCCTTGAAATCGTTCCTTCATTATTTCCAGACAATTTCGTATTAAAATCTACTTGTAAGTTGTCTAACATTTCACCTATAAAAGCAAATTGTTCTTGATCTTGTTCTGAAAGTCCTTTAGCTTTAAAAGCCAGGCTAAACTTTCCATTACTTTCCACAGATGTTGCCTTACTTGTCTTTAATATTGCCGCTGTGAGTGTTTTCGTTTGTGCATTAACTAAAGAAATCGGTATTATAACCCCCACCATAACTACAGCAACTATAAAAGAGCAAAACCTTGAGTTGAATCTTGACATGTCATCTACCCCCATATGATATTTTTTTACATTTTATTAAACTATATCATAATGTTAATAAACTGTAAATAAGTTATATATGGTATTTTTATTATTTTTATCCATGTATCTTGGGAAGGGGTTAGCTTCCCGTTCCCTACTGGTTTAAGATATATTATTGTGAGAGTAATTGTGGTTTAGATCATTAATAAAATTACTTATAAACATCCGAAAGTTCGACTCGTATACTTTGATTTATACTTGGCACTTTGCTACTATATATCATATTTTCTTTAAGTACCTTTCTAGAAGGAATCTTAACTGTAAACTTGCTTCCTTTCCCAAATTTACTTTCAACAGATATGCTACCACCATGTAATTCTACAATGGATTTAACAAAACTCAAGCCGATACCTGTACCTTCTGTATTTCTTGATAACGATTTTTCTACTTGCTTAAATCTATCAAATATCATATCCAAGTCCTTTTCTTCAATACCAATGCCATTATCTTTCACTGATATTTCAACAAATTCATTTTTATCTTTAACAGCTACAAATATTTCATCGCCGGCATCTGAAAATTTTATAGCATTTGATATAAGGTTTAATACTATTCTCTCTGTTTTTTCTGTATCGCAAGCAATAATTTTTTCTTCTACATCCGTATCAAAAATAATATTTAATCCTTTACTGTCAGTAAAAGTTGTCACAGACGTCACTATTTCTTCTACAACTTCGACTATATTGTTATTTGATAAATTCAGTTTAAAAAATCCTGCTTCAATTTTAGATAAATCAACTATGTTATTAATAATTTTAGATAATCTATATGAATTTTGATTAATTGATTCTATATATTTAATAATTGTATCCTTCTTCTCATCGAGTGATCCACTAGTGCAATACATATTAAATAACTGAGCTGTTGCACATATAACATTTAGTGGTGTTTTAAGTTCATGGGATATGTTAACAATGAATTCTCCCTGTAATTTTAATGCTTTTTCCATGCCTATAGTAGACTTTATTTCAGGAGTAACATCTATTATTAAAATTAATATTTCCTGTACTTCTCCATCGCCTTCAAACAATGGTTCAAAAATAATATTACAATATACCTCTTCTTCATTTACCCAATGCTTTTTTTTATTCAAACGCTTAGTTTTCTTTTCTTTTAACACCTCTCTAATACACTGGTAATAATCACTTGTTTTGAATGCTTTAAATATATCTTCAATTTTTTTATCTTTAATGTGCTCGATTGATTTAAAATTACCACTCAATAATTTAATGATATCAAATGCCTTTTTATTAATATCCTTTATCTTTAAGTCTGGACATGATAATGTAGCAACAGGTAAACTAAACGTATCTATGACTCTGTTCAACATTTCATATCGTCTTCTTATAGCTTCTTCTTGTTTTAGGTATTTCGTCATAGCCCTATTACAAATTTCTTCAGTCTTTCTAGATTGCTTTATTGTTTCCGTAACATCATGAAAATACGATACTACCATAGTTAAATCTCCACTTGCATTATAAATCGGGATTGAACTAGCTTCCAGAAAACACTCTTTATTAGGATGTCTTATGGAAATCTTAGCGTTTTTTACTCTTTCACCTCTTAGCGCTCTAATTTGAGAAAAGTTTTCATATGGTATCTCATTGCCTCTCAAGTCAAATGCCCTACTTTTTTTATGATCATCACCTATATCAATTACTTTGTCACATTGATAAATCAACTTTTTTGCTTGTGGATTTACCATTATAAATATCCCTTTATCGTCCGCAAGAATTACTCCCTCAGACAAATTTTCAATTATACTAATTAGCTGTGTATTTTGTTGCTCTAACTGTTGATTTTTTTTATTTTGTTTATCTAAATTAAAGTTTTCAAAAATCCTTTCTTTCATAGTAACCGCCCCTTGAGCTCATATTAGTATATGCCAATTCCTTAATATCTATTATTATATCTCATAAACCTAATCAATTTCAAGCTAAATGTAAATCAGTTATATTAAAGTAAAACATCTATATATTGTAAATAATTGCATTTTTCCTGTGTTATGTATTTATTTTATTGCTGGTTACAGTATATGTTGGTTATGTGTGTTGGTTATGGATGAAAAAAATAATGCATCAACCATAAATATATGATTGATGCACAATATAGAGAATTTCAGATTTTCAAAAGATTAGAATTTATTAATCAAATTTCACGTTGCAAACTCTAATTACAAGACGCACAAGAGAAATTTCACGCCCCCATCTGCATGCGATTTCCCCTAAGTGTACTCTAGCTTTACCTTGCTTCCTCCCTGTCCCTGCTCTGCTGGTGATACTATTAGTTTTATTGGCACCCTATTTTTAAGCTCTTCCACATGACTTATTATTCCCACAGACAATGTAGCTGAATGAAGTTTTTCAAGTGAGTTCATAACTATATCAAGTAAATCCGTATCTAGCGTTCCAAACCCTTCATCCAAAAAGAAGAACTCCAGTGGCGCACTGCCCTTTAATTGAATCTGTGATGAAAGCGCAAGCGCAAGGCATAGAGATGTTAAAAAGGTTTCTCCACCTGATAATGTATTAGTCTCACGTCTTGTCCCTCCATTAAAATCATCCCTCATTACAAATGCGCCATCAGCATCGAGCTCCAATGCATAACGTCCTCTTGTTATATCCTTCAAACGTTTTGAGGCTTCCATAGAAATATATTTCAGCTGCTTCATAGCCACATATTCTACAAATTTATTCCCTTGGATTAAATTATCAAGTTCTTTTAAAAGACCAAGCTTATGTTCTACTTTTTTTCTTGTTATTAATAGCGATTTAACCTCTTCTAGTTTTCTTTCCATTTCCTTTAGGGCTCCATACTGAGCTCCTATCTCTTTTGTTTTTTCTTCTAAAAGAACACCAATAGCTTCTCTTTTCACTTTTAGTTCTTCAAAGATAACTAAATCTATTACTTTTCCATTAAGAATATTTTCTAACCTTTGTAAATTATAAGTGATGTTATGTTTAAGTTCTTCGTATTGTTTTATCTCTTTTTCTAAAAGCATCAAAACTTCTCTTGGAACTAAATAAGACGTCGCCATGATTTGAGTTTCAAAACCATTTTCTTTAAGAGATAAATCTAATCTATCTTGTCCCTCTAATAACATCTTTAGAAGCATTTCTTTTCTGTCTTCTTCACTTGTTTTTTGAGTTAGCACTCTTTGTTTTTCTATGTTTTCTTTTTCTAAAACTTCTTTCAAAGTGGTCTCTTTTAATGTGATATCTTTTATTTCATTTCTTACTTTTTCTATTTCAATTTTTGGCGTTTGCCCTAGTGAAGGAGTAAATCCACATAATTCAACTATTTGGATATTCAAACGATCGATTTCAGCCTTTTTCTCTTTACCACTAGTTTCTATTTCTGTTTTTGAGGTAGTTAACTCTCTTAGCTCCTTATCAATACCCGCCTTCTGCTTTTCTAATTCCACTAGCTCTAATCTCAGTTTTCGAGTCATAGCCGTTAATTTTATTACTTCGTTATCTATTGTCTTAATCTTCTGTATCTTTTGTTTTATGGTCATTGATGTTGCTATATCATCCTTATTTTGCTTACTTAAGGACTCCTCACGCTGTAAGTCCTCAGTTAGAATTTTGTGTTTTTCTTGTAATAGTTCTAACGCCTTTTGCGAAACAGATGACTCTTCCCTTAGCGTTATTAAGGTTTCATTTTTCTGCCTTAAACCTTCGCCAATTTTTGCTTCTTCCATATCTACTTTACTTTTCTCATCCCGTAATTTAACAAGTTCCACATCTAATCCTGTTTTTTCTTTATTGTATATTTCAATTTTTTCTTTAAACTCTAATAACAATGTCTCACTTGCCTTACTGTGGGTTTCTAGTTCTTTTATGTTTATGCCTTCTAGTTTTTGTTTAACTATTTCTAGTTGATTACTTAGGTACTGCAAGTCTTTCAAAACTTCTGCAAGTTTTATTTGCTCCTTTTGAAAACTCTTTGATAGTTTTTCAAGATTTAACTCAAGACTTTTCTTTAACTCTTTCTTAGCTTCTAAATTAGTATCCACTACGAGCTCTGCTAATTTTGGATGATGCTGGGATCCACATACAGGGCACATATTTCCATCCTCTAAATCAGAAGCTAACATTGCTGCAAGTCTTACTTGTTCTATTAACTTTATTTCGACTTCTACAGCTTTAACCTGCATTTTCACATTTTCTATAGTTTCTTCTGATATTTTTATATTTAACTTAATCTTTTCACTTTCAACGCTGGTTTTATCATATTTCCCCTCGAAATCGACCTTTATTTTTTGGTTTTCATTTGCTTTTTCTAAGTCAACTCGCAACCCGTTGTAGGCTTCCTGTTTTTCTAACAACAAATTATTATCTCCCGGGAAATTATTCGCTATTTCCACGCCTTTTCTCTCTAAAAATACTAATTTATTTTGTTTATTTTCCTGCTCCGTTATAACTTTTTTATGAAATACATCCGCATCATACAAGGCTTTTTTTAATATTTCGCCCTTATTTTTAAGTTCTTCTACATTTTTTTGTGCTGAGGTTACTTCAAGCTCACTATTATAAGTGTTGTACAACTTTTCCCTATATTCGGGCAATATTTCTATTTCGTTTAGTTTCTCCTCAGAAAGTTTTAACTGTTTATCTATTTTTGCTTTACCTTCATCAAGCATAATCACATTTAAACTTTTTTCTTTTATATTCCGGGTAAGTTCGTTATGTTTTCGTAAAAGAATATCCTTCTGGTCAGCTAGCTCAACTTTTTTTTCTTCAATATAAGTAGCTTGTTTTAAACCTACTTCTTTTTCAATAAGCTTTGGCAATTTAACATTCTTGTTTTTTAAGGCTTCATCATAAGAAATTTTTGTAATATTCAATTTTTCATTTATAACTAAAAAATCACTGCTCAGTTTTTCCATTCTAATTTTATTTATTTCTAAACTTTTTTGAGTTTCAGCTACATTATCAATAAAGGGTTTCACATTTAAAGCTAACCCTCCCTTAGTGAATTTTTCTTTTTTATTTTCAATTTCTTCTGATTGCTCTTTTAACTGAGCTTCCTTTATAATATATTGATCTTTTTCCTTTTGTAATTCCCATGTAGTTTTGTACTCTTCATACTCTTTGTCTAAACTGTTTTTCTGCTTTTTAGTTTCTTTTTCTTCTTCTTTTAGGGCATCTAACGCTAATTTTATCTGAGTATGAGCTTCTTCCCCTACATTCTCATAACCCTTCATTTCTCCCTCAATCACATTTATAGCCTTTAAATTTTCATTTCTAACTGTTCTTATCTTTTCATAAAGTTTGGTCCCATATTTTTCTAAAGCAAATATTCTCTCAAGCATATTTCTTCTTTCTTTTCCCGTAAGCTTTAAAAATTCATTGAACTTCCCCTGGGGCAACACCACTGACCTTGTAAAATCCTCAACTTTAAGACCTATAATCGATATAATATTCTCTTCTACCTCTTTAGGTCCCTCTGCAAGCACCTGGCTATCTTCAGGGTTTTCTTTATTTAATTCTATAAGTCTTGCATATGCCGTTTTAAAGTTCCCTGTCTTTAATCTTTTTATACTCCGCTCTGCTCTATACGCCTTTCGAGTTTTGCCCAGACCAATTTCAAAATCAAAACTCACCTCTACCACATTTGTTTCTGTATTTACAAACTCTTTGGTATCTCTAGATACTTTTCCATAAAGAGCTATAGTTATCCCATCTAAAATAGTTGATTTACCACTAGCTGTTGGGCCAAAAATCCCGAAAAGTCCTTTTTCTGTAAGCTTTGAAAATTCAATAATTTGTTGCTCCACAAAAGAATTTAACCCTTTTATCTTAAGATTTACTGGTTTCATTTTTCGGTTCTCCCTCCTCGCCATATGCTATACTCAAAAATAAGTCCATAAGCTCACTTGATGGTTCAAGTCCTCCACGTGCCTTTGTAAAATATTCTTTAAACATTTCCTCCATAGATTTTTCTCTAAGGCTTTCTATTAATTCTTCTTCGCTCTCAAAGTCCTCTATTATTGGCTGTACTGAAACTATATCTGCTCTAAGCCTTTTCATTTCCTTTATATTCTCTGTGCTTATTATTTCCTTTGTCTTTATCTCAAGGTATACCCAAATATTTTTTTCACCCTCAAGTTGACATTTTTCTAATGCTTCTTCAACGCTTTCACACTTCCATACCTCTATAGGTTTGTAGTTTCTAAACATAACTTGTGAAATATGGGCATCCTGGCCGGCTTTAACATCTACAATGTACGCTCCCTTGCTATAGTTTATTTCGCTTTTACTATATTGAATAGGTGAACCGGAATATCTTATCTTGCCTTTAGTTCCTGGCACCTTTTGTGGTCTATGAAGATGACCAAGAGCCGTATATTGCGCTTTATCTGGGAACTTATTTGGAGAAACCGAGAGACTTCCCCCTAGTTGTATACTTCTCTCTGATCCACTTTCCTCTCCGCCCATAGCGTAAAGGTGGGATACTACTAGGTTTATGGTGTCATCTCTATATTTTGGTGATAATTTTTCCAGAAGCTCTCCAATTCTATCAGAATAGCTTTTCTGCCTTTCCTCATCTCCAAGTCCTGTTGATAACACTTCATTTAACCTTTTTTCACTTGGATAAGGAAGTGTTATAATTACTGCTTTTTCGCCTCTTATGCTAACTTCTAAAAAACCTTCACCACTCTCTATTATTTCAAAATCGTACTTATTATCAGTATTAAAATCACCAAATACGCCTTCTCTTGCTATACTCTTTGGTTCACCTAATAGTACAACCCCATGTTCATAAGCAAGTGGACTCGCAGCAACTAGCCTCTCTGGGTTATCATGATTACCCGCAACAATAAGCACTGCAGTTTTCCCGCTTTTAGTTATCTCATTAAGCGTACTATAAAACATCTTTTCTGCTCTTGCCGGTGGATTCCCATTATCATAGATATCTCCAGCAATAAGAACTAAATCTATATCATTATTCTTAACTATATAGGTAAACTCTTCTAGAAATTCTTCCTGCTCATCTAGCCTACTGTATTGCTCTAAAGTTTTACCTAAATGCCAATCTGATGTGTGAAGTATTCTCATTTTAGTCGCTCCTTTCTTCTTTTTAGGTGGGGACGGTTATCAACTTTTGCTCATCCTTGGGGTCAACCTTGGGGGACGGTTATCAACTTTGGCTGTTCCTTTAGCTAACCTCGAGGGACGGTTATCAACTTTAGTGCATCTTTCAACCAACCTCGAGGGACAGTCATTAACTTTTGCTCTTCCTTGGGCTAACCATGGGGGACGGTTATCAACTTTAGTGCATCTTCGAACCAACCTCGAGGGACAGTCATTAACTTTTGCTCTTCCTTGGGCTAACCTTGGGGGACGGTTATCAACTTTGGCTGTTCCTTGGGGTCAACCTTGGGGGACGGTTATTAACTTTTGCTCTTCCTTGGGCTAACCTTGGGGGACGGTTATCAACTTTAGCTATTTAACCTCTACCGCTTCATCGCTGCTAAATAAGTATAGATAACTTTCACTAACTTGTTTTTCAAGTGTGACCTGGAGTGCTCTTTTATAATAATCTAGTTGCGACCTATACTTATCCACTAAGAGGCTGACCCCTCCATTCTTAACCGAGTCTGTTTTATAATCAACTAAAATTATTTGACCATCTTCCTCAAAATAACAATCAATTATTCCTTGAAGTATTATTTTCTCATCTGCATATATTTGCTCATCAAGACTTTTATCTATCTCCGTACTATTAATCTCCATATGGAATGGCACTTCTCTTTTTAACAGATTTAGCTTAAATGCCTTTATCATCCTTTGGCCAAGCTCTGTTTTAAATAGTTTAACTAATTTACCTGCGCGAATCCCTTTAGCCTCTTCCTTTGAAATCAACATTTTTTCTACTAATATATCAATTTGTCTTTCTATGTCACTTAATGTTGCAACGTTAGATAAATCTAGCCTTTGAACAACTGCATGCATGGCCGTTCCTCTCTCAGCTGGCGTTAGCCCCTTTGCTTCATCCAAAAACTTCGGTTTATTTATAAGTCTTGGAGCAAACATATTGCTAGAATCACCATCAGTTAGTTCTGCATTAAATTTTCTTTTAAGCTCTGTTACTGTAAGTACTGTAGGCATTTTTGTAGCCGCCTCATATTTATAAACATATCCTAACCTTTTTTCTATCTCTTTTATAGCTCTATCCTTTATAATTATATCTTTTATAACATCATCGCTAACATTATTATCGTTAAGCTTATTATCTATGTCTTCATTATCTATAGACTTATCCTGCTTAGTTTTTTCATAAAGTTTTGATAACCTTTCCTCGGCGCTTTCAATTAATTCTTCATCCATCGCATCAATTTTCTTCACGTTATCCCTGTTCCAAAACCTTACGGAAAAACTTGCTGGATGATCTATTAGGTTGCCAGTATTATCCTCTATTTCAATGCGATCACGTAACGGCTTTCCATCCACATGCCTTATCACTGCAGGTATTATCCAATCTAAATAACTTTTTCCTTTTAGAATTTCATATTCCCCAAGCTTTTCACTATTTTCTTCTAAACTAGAACTCATTCTAGATAAATTTTTCTCTATATTCCTCACTGACCCAGTTATTATTAATTTTTCCTTAGCCCTTGTTAAAGCCACATATAAAACTCTCATTTCCTCTGCAAGACTTTCTATTTTTATTGTCTTTTTTAGAGCTTGCTTTAATACCGTTGGGTAAGAAATTCTTCTTATTGGATCTACATAATCAGGTCCATAACCCAAATCATGATGAAATAATATGCTTTTATTTATATCCATTAAATTAAAGTTTTTTCCCATTCCACTTAAAAATACAACAGGGAATTCTAGACCTTTACTCTTATGAATACTCATTATCCTAACCACATCTTCATTTTCACCTAAGGTTTTAGCACTACCCATGTCTCCACTGCTTATTTTTAGCTTGTTTATAAAGTTTATAAAATTAAATAATCCCTTATAGCTAGTCTCCTCATATTGTCTTGCCCTTTGGAAAAGCACTTTTAGGTTGGCTTGCCTTTGAGATCCTCCAGGCATAGCTCCAATATAACCGTAATACCCTGTTTGGGTATACAAATGCCAGATAAATTCGTCAATTGGCATATAGGTATTAATTTCCCTAAAGTGATCTAATTTTTTGAGAAACTTAATTAGCTTAACTTTGGTTAAATCTTTTTCATTTGTAGACGATTCATAAGTCATGTTATCTTTATCCACAGGATTTACTTTTTCATCCACAGAATTGCTTTGCTTATCCGCATCTACCCCTGCTTTATCCACAAAATCTCTTTCTTTATCATCATTTCTAGTTTCATTAATACCTGAATAATTAACCATCGCCTCATAAAAAGTCATTTCCCTTTGACCTATTCTTATATCAACTAATTCCTCCGAGGTAAAACCACCAATTGGGGATCGAAGCACTGCAAGCATTGGAATATCCTGTCTTGGGTTATCTATAATTTGAAGAAGACTCATGATTATTTGAATTTCAATAGTACTGAAATAGCCTGTACCCGTATCTGCATAAACTGGTATATTCTCAAGATTTAATTGTTCTAAAAAAGGTGGCGCCCAAGCAGATGTGGCGCGAAGTAATATTACGATATCCTTATACTGGACGTCCCTATATTCTTTAATATTTTTATCATAAACTTTAAAAGGCTCAATTTCATTACCCTGGTCATCATTATGTGACATTAATTCTTTTATTCTTTTAGCCACAATTCTGGCTTCTATTTCAATATTAGTTGGAGTTTCTTCATCATTAGTTTTGCCCTGTCCCTCACTTTCAGTCTCATCCTCAGTTTCATTTGTTTTGCCCCGTCCCCCACTTTCCTCGTCATTTTCTGCGTTGTCTTCACCAGGGTCTTTAATTTCTTTTTCAATTAGATGTATCTCAACTGGTCCACCTACTACTCCATCACCTTCAAGTTCGTCAAAGTGAGCGCCTAGATTTAACGCTTCTTCGTCTGTATAATCAAGATCTCCAATGTTTTTACACATTATTTGCTTGAATATATAATTCACAGCATTAATTACCGCCTCGCGGCTTCTGAAGTTTTTGTATAAGGTTATTTTTCTTGTTTTTGCGCCTTCATCCTTAGAGTATCTATTATACTTTTCTAAAAACAGTTCTGGTCGTGCCTGCCTAAACCTATAAATACTCTGTTTTACGTCTCCTACCATGAACACATTTGGAGCACCTATCTTTTCTCTTGAAATTATATTTAATAGAGTTTCTTGTACCATGTTGCTGTCTTGATATTCATCTATCAAAATCTCTTCGTATTTGTTTCTTAGCCCTATTGCCACTGCGGAAGGTTCTGGTTTACCGTCGCCTCCAATAATAACCTCTCCATCCTCATTTTTTTCCATCAAAATATCAAGGCAGTAATGTTCAAAATCATTGAAATCTATAATTGAACGTTCCTTTTTCTTTTCTCTATACTTTTCCTGTAAATCTATAACAAGCCCAGACAATTCCTTCATAAGAGGATACAATTCTTTTATATCTGCAAGTGAACTCTCGCTGCTTGCATTCATCATTTGCTCTTGTAGCTCCTGTAATTGTTTTTTTACTTTATTTCTTATTTCTTGAACTTGTTTTTGTTTTTCCTTATTCTTGCAAGCCTTTATTGTAGTAAGTTTTACAAAAGCTAATCCTTCAAAAGCCGTTGCCAAACTTTCAAACGAGTTGTTTGCTGCACTTACTAGATCTGCAATTAACGCTAAATCCGACTTAAACACTTCATAATATAAGGTTATTGCTTCGTTATTTTCTATAATTTTTAATGCCTTATTCATTACTTTTTCAATACCTAGTAGCTCTATATTAACATCTTCCATTAAAACCTTTGCCCAAGGCGTATCACTAAAGCTATACCCATCTTTAATGTTAAACTCCTCTGCTGAGTCTATTAGCCATTCAGCTGGATTCGTTGAACTCATGGCAAAATTATAAAGACTCAAAACTATACCTTGAAGGCCTAAATCTTCTTTATTATTGCTATATGCTTCAACTAGATTTATAAAGCTAGGGGTGTCCCCTAGGTTTTTGCTAGGGGTGTCCCCTTGGGTTTCGCTAGGGGTGTCCCCAAGGTTTTCGAATAAAAGGTTAGGGGTGTCCCCTAGGTTTTTGCTAGGGGTGTCCCCTTGGGTTTCGCTAGGGGTGTCCCCTTGGGTTTCGCTAGGGGTGTCTCCAAGGTTTTCGTTAGGACCGTCCCCAAGGTTTTTAACACTATTCTCGTTTTCCTGATTTTCATTAAGAGAAATATATCTATCCTCAAAGAGTTCCTCTAGAGCTTCTTGTTTTAAAAGAACCGCTTCTGTTGCGTCTGCTATTCTGAAATTCGGATCCAAATCTACCACATGAAAATTGTTACGTATAACCTCAAGGCAGAAGGAGTGTATAGTTGTAATACTTGATTTATTAAGTAACGTTAACTGCCTTTGCAGTAATGTGCTATGAGGATTGTTATGAAGTTCTTTTGAAATTGCCGCAGCTATTCTTTCCCTCATCTCAGATGCTGCAGCATTTGTAAATGTAACTACTAAGAGCTTGTCTATATCTGTAGGTCTTGTCTCATCTGTTACTATTTTTATTATTCTCTCAACGAGTACTGCAGTTTTTCCTGAACCCGCAGCTGCAGCTACTAGAATATTGCAGTCCCTAGTGTAAATTGCCTTTTGCTGATCATCTGTCCAGGAGACCCCTACTTCTGCTTGCAAATTTTCATCTTGCTTAACTTCATCTTCTTTTTTTATCATTACTTGTTTTTTAAACATTCTCCTTTTCATCTCCTATCCGCTCTGCATTCTCAATGCTTTTCTCCGTAATTTCACTGGAATCATTAGATTCATTAGTTAAGAGCTCCCAAATTTCCTTGTCCCTCTTATCTTTTATTATTTTGTACGTATTTCCCTTTAATGTAGGATCAAATTGACAAACAGCTGTAAACTCACAATAGCTACATGGTGTAATATCCTTTTTCTTATAAGGCTTTATATCTATTTCCCCGCTTAACATTCCCTCACAAGTTTTCATTAGGTTTTCTTTTACGTGATTTAGTAGCATATCAAACTGATCTGCCGTTGCAACTGAAGACCTTGAACCTAAGTCTCCATTTTTTTTGATAGATGCTGGAACAACTAGAGATGCACCTTCAATATTTCTATCCATTTCTCTAATTATCTTAGTATCTGCTAGAAGTAGCCCCTTCATTTTTAGTGCCTTCATTATAGCTTTTTCCAGTTCTTCTTCGCCTAAATTATTTTTAGCTTTTATAACTGGGTCATCTATTTTAAAATACAAAATTCCTGCTGGGAAAATCGGCTCCTTGGAAACTTCGCTTTCTTTAGAAAGCGCTCTTTCATTTCTAAGCATGGCATCCAAATAGGTAAGTAGCTGTATTTGAAGTCCATAATATACGTCTGATAATTTAAAGTCCTTATTTCCTGATTTGTAATCTATTATTCTATAAAATTCTTCACCCTGCGTAATTAGCTTATCGACCCTATCTATCCTACCAACAAGGTTTACAATTTCACCTGTGGATAGTTCTACTTTTATTGGTGGATAATCTCCCTCTTCAAATCCAAAACATACTTCATAACCAAAAGGCTCAAATCCACTGTTTTTCATTTGCTCAACTATAACATAGATAGTTTTCTTAAGAACCCGCTTTAATCTCTCTGTAAAGTACTTGTACCTTGGGGTGCTGTTTAATATGTAGCCACTAGTACCCTCTGATGCTTCCTTTTCTACAATGTTTGCGATATTTTTCTCGCACCATACTTTATCTAGATTCGCCCATTTTAGCTCACTTTTATCCACAAGTTTCGAGAAATCATCAAGCACGCTGTGCATAAAACTACCTAAGTCTGGTGATGAGAATGTAAAAGTTTTTCTATCCTTCGCTTTTAATCCATATTGCACAAAATAGGCAAAGGGACACTCTTCATATTTTTCTATCCTTGATACGCTGAAATAGTTTTTATCCCCGTAAAGTCGTTTGACTTTTTCTTTACTTAGCATTTTAACTTCATTTTTATAGTCAAATCCCTGAAATATAATGTTAGACTTTTCTTTCCATATTGGATCTTTTTGATACCATGCATAAACCTCAACCCAAAGCGGTGATATAATTCCGTCTTCTAAATATTTTCTCAGTGCAAATATTAATTCATTAAAAGTTGGAATTTTAGCGTTTACCTGCTGCATATCATGAGATAATCGAGTACTATTTAATCCGTCAACATTACCACGTCCATTAATATCCTGCAAGCCTTCACTTGCATGTCCCTGCAAGCCTTCACTTGCACGTCCCTGCAATTCTTCGCTGGAAAGCGTTATATTACTTTCTTCTTTAAGTCCTTTAAATAAAGCTTTAAACCTAGATATTATAATAGATGGACGCATGGTTTTTCCTTCATAATCAGCTATTGGATAACTTATATTTAAATATTTACTTGGGATGGTAATGGTTGCATAAATTAAATATTGCTCATTAAACACTTCAGTTTTTGTGTCATTAGCTAGTTCTACATCATTCTCTTTTAAAATTATTCTATCATTATCTGTGAATATACCCTCTTCCTTGCTCGCCCTTGGGAACACTCCATCATTTACTCCTACAATATATAAAGCCTTTATATTGTGACTTTTTATACGTTCCACACTACTAATCGTCACTCCATCAAGTGCTGGCGGAATAATCCCCATTTGATGTTTACTAAATCCCATAGACAGAACTTTCACAAAATCCTCGAGAGGTAAAATTTCAGTTCCAAGTACCTCCACCATCTGATCAAGTAGTTCCATAACTAAGTTCCATATTTTGCTGTACTCTGTAACCAGGTCCTGAGCACCCTCATTTTTGAAATTTGCTATCCAAAGTTCAATAGTTTTGTATACATTTATTGTTTCTAGAAATTCAAATAGAGCTGTACATATTTTAGTAGTTGTCTTTTCGCCCTTTAATTTCTCTTTAAATTCAATTAGTGGCGTTATAATTGCGGCTCTTGTATCATTTAAAATTTTAATTGTTGCTTCTATTTTTAAGGCTTCCACTTCATCTCTAGCTAAGGCTGGATTTTCATTTTGGCCTAAAGCCTCGTTTTCGCTTTTTCCCGAAACTTCACTTTTATTATTATGTAATTCATCCTCTTTACCCAAATCTTCTTTATCCATTTTTTTATTATCATAGTAATCCCTAAAATAATATTCTATTTTCTCCTGCCATAAATCAGGCTGCGTCCATTTCCTCTTGCCCTTTATTCCTGATGCGATAACGAAGTTTTCCAAAATATCTATATGCTCTTTATCTATATCCAAAAGGCCTGTTTTAAGATACCTAAACATCGCTTCATAGCTAAAGTTCTTAGTGAAAATCTCCACAACTCCGGTTATGAGCACTATTAACGGATTGCTTGTTATATCCTTTTTCTTATCTATAAATAATGGAATATTATATTCTGTAAATACGGCTTTGATAAGTTTCTCATAGGCTGGTAAATCTCTAGTTACTACTGCTATTTTATTAAATCTTATGTTCTCATCACGACAAATCCTTAAGATATCCTTTGCCACATGTTCTACTTCGCTGTAAGCGTTAAGCGCTTTAAACACCTTTATATTTTGACATTTATTAACCGATGGCACATATGGAAAGGCAAAATAATTTTTCTCAAGGAACGAAATTTCACTATTATCTTTGAATTTATGTTCCTTATTCATTTCAAGTTCTATAGCTTTTTCTATGCTTGTACCAATAACCTGCGCCAAATTTAATATCTTATCTTCTGTAAACTTTATAGAATAAAAAGCATCAGATGCTTCCATTAATTTTGAATGCGCAGGACTCTTAAGAGGCATGGTTATATTAATTCTCTTAGCCTTTAAAAAAAGCTTTTCTAATACCCCGTATTGTTGCGGCGTAAACCCTGTAAATTCATCAAGCCAGAACTCTGCGCCATCAAAAATATTGCAATGGTCTAAAGCATCAATTAGGCGAGTCAAATCATCATCCGGGTCCACATAATTTAAGTTTAGAATATTATCAAACTCGCCATATATAAGTGATAAATCCGTTATTTTATCTATTAATAAAGGGTTTTCCCGTAAATTTTCTTTTGCTTTATTCAAATTCTCAATTGAAACTTTATATTTTTTAAACTCTGTAATAACTCCAGCTACATTGTCCACAAATCCCTTTTTCTTAGCAGCACCCTTAAATATCTTAAAATTATCCACATTTTTTTGCATTATGCTGTTAATAAGCATAACCTTTCCAGATGTATCCATAGGTCTTTTGGTTATTCCGCCAACTTCACTAAATACTTTGTATGCTAATCTATTAAAACTAAGTACTTGGACGTTTTTTATTCCTGTGGCTCCAACTACTTGTATAAGATTTTTTTCAGCTTGAAAGGAGAATTGTTCTGGAACTAAAAGTACTAATGGTTTTTCACTTTCTTCTAAACTTCGTTTTTCTATATCTTCTAAGCAGAAAGTACTTTTGCCTTTTCCAGCTCCTCCATATATAAATCTTAAACTCACAAAAACACGTCCCTTCTTTATTACTTCATTGTTCATTTCTTATTTTTCACTATTTATATCTTACTATTATCTCTTATTATATTTCTTAAAAGATTAGATTACACATTATCTATTTCTGGATAGCAAAATGGTAAAGGAAACCAAGATTTTATAATATTATTATGACCTACTTCCTCATATTTTAGCGTCCTGATCTGCGAACATAAAAAATTCATAGCTTCTAAATGTGAAAGCTTAATATCTGGTTGCCCCTGCGAATCTTCCACAGTTATATCATTTCCTACACTAATAATAATCTTTTCTCTACCTAATATTTCAATTACTAATTGTCCTTTTTCTAATGTTTCATAACTATTCTTCAAACTTAAGAATGCTTTGATAAAATTCTTGTAATTAAATATGTTAAGACAAGTACTTGGCTGTATTTTATACGATTCGCATATACCCACCAAACAAGAAATAAGTTCATGTCTATGTATTGGTACAACTATATCAATCTTTTCTTTATCAAAATCTTTTATTATATTAGATAAAAGTTTCCCCAAAATTTCATAATCTTCAAGATATATCTCCAGCACTCTATCTAAGCTTTCTGATAAAATAACATAACCTACGATCCTCTCTTCGTAATATACCGCTAGAGGTTTACTATTCCAACTTTTACACACATCAATAAAACTAGATAAATCTCTAGAAGCATGCACACTCTGTTTACTAAACAAAATATAAATAGTCTTTAGGTCATCTTCTGATAACTCGTCAAAGATCTTTAAGCATATTTTATTATCATACCACAATTTTTTATGCTTAAGGTTTACTCCATTTACTTCAAATATAATTTTACCTCCAGTAGGAGTAAATTCAAAATATTCATATCGTTGCCTTTGTCCACTTAATATAGCAAAATCTATAGATTCTTCTTTCATTTCTCTAATTGTTTTGTTCATAAGTTGTATCATATATCCCTTATCACGTGCGTATGGATGAACAGATACAGTACCAATTCCTTTAACCTTTAGATTTATATCCATCACATTATGTTCTAAAGGAAAACACCCTACCATAGCTTTGATTTTGTCATTATCTTTCACCATAAAATGATAATTAGATGTGTCTATTTTCCCATTATATAACTTTGGTAATAACTTTTTAAAATCTATACCAAAGACATAGTTTCCAAAATCTATAATGTCCTCAAAATCTTCTATTGATCCCTTAACATAACTTACCATAGTAACCTCCAGTTTAATTTGTTAGTGTTAGTATATTTAGTATTCGAGATTTACATGGCATTACCTTCTTATGATTTTCTAAAACGGTATGCTGTAACAACAAAAATATGAGTAAATAAAACTACTAGCATCTTTAAAAAAATCGCAGGAAGTATTTCATTATAGTGAAATTATCTCATGCGGAGCTGAAATATCGTTAAAGTAATTAAAGTTTCTTACTATTTGTGTTATAATTTACACATAATTCATATACGTATAATTTAATAAATAGATATTAGGAGGATTATAATGTATAAGCTTATAAACTTTTCTGAGATTGAAGTAACCAAGCGAATGGACGCTATATTAAAAAGATATGATAATATTTGCAAATGCGAAAAATGTAAATTAGATATTATGGCATTGTCATTAAACTCTTTGTCTACAAAATATATTGTTTCTGAGCAAGGAGAGATATATACAAGTTCACTCGCCGAAGTTAATAAACAGGAAATAATTGATGTTACTACTGCTATTATAAAAGCTATAGAAATAGTATCTGCTAATCCAAAACATTAAATAATAATATAGATATTTAGGGATTCATATAATGCCGTGGAATACAACCTGGCATTACATGAATCCCTTTAATACATGTTTTAACTTTATATCTTTTTTATACGTTTTTTACATGTTTATTTTGTGGTTTGAAGTTTCGCTATAATTACATCTTTCATTTCTACCAATTTTTCTTCCCCGGCTTTTAAAGTTTTCCCCTTAGAATACATGTATATTTTAATTTTAGGTTCAGTGCCTGAAGGTCTTACAGCATACCAGCTCTCATCATCAAAATAGAATTTAAGTACATTAGACTTTTCTATTCCACTAGGTTCCTCTTTACCACTCACTATATCATAAGATTTTTCTGCTTCATAATCTATAATCTTTGTAAGTTTTGCAGTTCCTATTGATTTTAGATAATCTTTTCTGTATTCTACCATCATTCTAGAAATTCTTTCTTGTCCTTCTATTCCCTCTAGAACTAGAGATACTAGGTCTTCTCTATAATATCCAAACTCTTCGTATATCTCATCTAATATATTTATTAAAGTTTTTCCTTTTGATTTATAATAAGCCGCTGCTTCACATAAAAGCATAGAAGCTATTACTGCATCTTTATCACGGACGAAAGTTCCTGCAACATAACCAATGCTCTCCTCATATCCAAAGATAAATTCATAACTATTATTGTCTCTCTTAAAATCATTGATCTTTTCGCAAATGTTTTTAAATCCTGTTAGTACTTCGAAAGTTTTTACACCATATTTTTTAGCTATAGCTCTTCCTAAATCTCCTGTTACTAGTGATTTTACTATAGCCGCATTGCTAGGAAGTGTTCCTTTTTCCTTCATTCCTTCAATAACATATTTTATAAGAATAGCTCCTGTTTGATTACCATTAAAGGCAACATATTCACCATTATCTCCCTTAACCATTATTGCAAGCCTATCACAATCTGGATCTGTAGCTATTAATAATTCTGCATCTTCCTTTTTCCCAAGCTCTCGTGCATATTTAAATGCTTTTACATCTTCTGGATTCGGATATCCAACTGTTGTAAAGTCTGGATCTGGGTTTTCTTGCTCTGGTACTACAATTATATTACTAAAACCTCTTTCCCTTAAAACTCTTCTTACAGGCATATTTCCTGTCCCATTTAGAGGAGTGTATACAATTTTTATATCCTTATCTATGTCTTCTCTTATCGCTAGTCCCAATACCTTTTGCGTATATTCATCATCCATAGCTTTCCCAAGCATTACTATTAAGCCTTTTTCCTTAGCTACATCCATATCCATAACTTCTATAGTACTAAAGTCCGTAATACTCTTTATTTTATTGGTTATTCCCTTTGCTACTGATGATAATATCTGGGCACCATCCTCCCAATATACCTTGTATCCGTTGTATTCACGAGGGTTATGACTAGCAGTTACAACTATACCAGATGCCGTGTGTAATGTCCTTACGGCATAAGACAATTCTGGTGTAGGTCTTAATTCTTCAAATAAATAAGCCTTTATACCATTCGCAGCTAGTACTTGTGCTGCTCTATCTGCAAATTCTTTTGAAAAATGTCTGCAGTCATAAGCTATTGCCACTCCTCTATCCATATATTCCTTGCCATAATCCTTAATATAATCTGCAAGTCCTTGAGTTGCTCTTGAAATAATGTATAAATTCATTCTATTAAGTCCCGCACCAAGTTTACCTCTTAGTCCTGCAGTTCCAAACTCTAAATCCATATAAAATCTATCTTCAATTTCCTTCGTGTCATTTGATATCGATCTCAATTCTTCTCTAGTTGCTTGATCAAAAAATTCGTTATTTAACCATTCTTCGTATTTTTTTATATAATTCATCCTAAAATCACACCTTTCCATATAATTATGATTCAATTACATTATACATTATTTAAGTATTAAATTAAATATCTATTGGCTTTTTTTAGAATAATTTTACAATTTTTCAAATAAACTAAAAATACTTGTAACAACTTCCTATTTCAGGCATAAAATATATTGAGATCATTAATGATACTTCAGAAGGAAATTCCTCCTTAATACAATTATGTTGATGATTATTTTTTATGGCTGTTAAGTAACCATTACTTATATATCCTTCTGAAGTCATTAATGTAACTCTTTATTGATTTACCCTGTTCCCCGCTGCTTAGTTTTTTATTTTATTTTACCTTTTATTTTATTTTATTTTATTTTTAACTAAATAAAGACTTTTGCTTTAACAAATTTGTTAAAACAAAAGTCTTTATTATTTGCAAGAGAAAGTTAGGGAAAGTTGGGGACGGTTAACAATCTTTGATTAATAATATTTTGATTAATTTTTAACTGTCTCTTTGGTTTTCTGTCCCTTTAGTTCTTCTAAAAATTCTAAAAATTGTTAGGGACGTTTAATAACTTTTGATTGGTCTTTCTCGTTAGTTTTTAACTGTCCCTTTAGTTTTGTCTATAAAAATTTGTAGGGACGGTTAGTAACTTTTAATTATTTTTCTAGTTAGTTTTTAACTATCCCTTTAGTTTTGTTACTTCTGCGCGTCATATACTATCTTAGAAACTTGTCCAATAACTTCATTAGCCTCTAAAATTTCGTCTGTGAAAACAACAAGAATATAAGGATTATCTTTATATACAATCGCTGTATCGTTTACAGTTTCATTAAAATTTCCCATCTTATGAGCTACAATTTCTTGAGGAATGTACTTATCTATCCTATTATGGCACTCCGTTTTTTTCATAATTTCAATCATAGACGTATAATATGTATTATTCTCAGGATTTGAATATAATCTTTCTAAGATTTTAACATAATCCTTAGCTGTAATATTGTTTCCTTCATGAACTATAGGATGACCCACGATCTTTTCAATATAATTGAACCTTCTTTCTTCGCCCACTCTTCTTAGTATCATATTTATGGCTATATTATCAGAATATATTATTGAAAAATCGCTTAAGGTTTTTATTGCAATAGCTTTACTTAAATCCATTCCTTGAAGTATTCCTGCACCTTCCTCAAACTCGACCTTTTCAAATTTTAATTTTTCATTTATGTCAATTTCCCCGTCCTGAACCATATCATACATAAGCATATTTATAGGTACCTTTACAGTGCTGGCAGCTTCAAATTGCTTGTCCGCATTTATTGCAATGGTTTTCTTAGAATTTATGTCATAGTAGACCATACCAAATTTATTAATATCGTCACTTACAAATGCTCTAATCTTTCTTTCTAAAGCATCTAATTGGACTTGTTGCTTAAGATTTTCAGTTGCTTTAGTTTGGATGTACTCTAGTGATTTTTCACCTTCAGATGTGACTTGAGATATTCCATAATTATTACTTTTATCATTTGTAGGTACATAGTTAAACGTTGGTATATTTCCACTAGCTGCTACCTGCTGTTTACTTACATTCACTGTTGCAAAAAATGCCGTTATTGCTAGTACAATGATAACATTATTACTTTTCATCTATCCACCTCCCCTATTTTTCTCTATAATAACTGATATTCTCAGATTTCCTACTGTTGCATATCCCTTTTATTGCTAATGATATCGTTTTTAGTGTATTATTTTTATAAATTCCACTTGTAATTTGTAAATATTTCTTCTTATTTACATTATACCTTATATTTCTCTAAATTTGTATTTTTTCTAACGTATTAATTAATGAACATTTAAAAATCATTTGATTCATTAATATAACAATATATAGCAATAATATAGCAATAATATAGCAATAATAAAGTTAGGTTAAGTTAGGGACGGTTAATAATAATGTTTATTTAATGCTTGGGGACTGTCGATATTATGTGGCTTATCATGTGGCTTAATGCAATAAACATTAATTTTAAAAAATAGAAAAACAGGGCCAATTGTAACAATTGTAATAGTAGGTAATAGTAGGGACAGTTAATAATAAAACAATAATAAAACAATAAGAAAAAAGAAAGAATAAGAAAAGGAAATAAGAAGAATAAGAAAAGGAAATAAGAAGAAGAGGAAGTATGAATATCATTTTAAACCTTAGGCAATAATCCTAATAAAAGCTTATGAGGAAGGGTGATTTTCTATGGCAAGAACATTTAGATTAAAAAGTGACGAGTCTATTTATCATATTATGTGCAAAAGTGTCACCGAGGTAGATTTATTCAAGGATGACCAGGATAAAGAAAGGTATTTATCTTATATTAAGAAATATAAAATTCTTTATGAATTTAAGCTTTATGGGTACTGTCTTATGGATAACCATCTACATTTGATAATCGATGCTAACGGATCAGATATTTCTAAGGTGATGCACGGGATAAATTTTTCCTATGCAATGTATTTTAATAGAAGACATAAGAGACATGGTCATCTTTTTAGAGATAGATTTAAGAGCAAAATAGTTGCTAATGAAACATATTTAAAGACTTTATCATTATATGTACATAACAATCCTACAGCCATAGGTAAATTTAAAAATTGCCCTGAGGAATATGCATTTTCTAGTTTATCAATCGTTTTGGGACAGAGACCTGACCATTCTAAGTTAGTTGATTCTGGATTCATTATGAGTCTATTTGGAAATAACGTTAAAATTGCAAGAAAGGATTATTATGCCCTTATTTTCAAATCTAATGAAGAGAAGTTGAATGAAGAAATTGAGTTTGAAGATGAAAAAACCGATTATAATGGAGGAAGAAAAATACTTGTAAGAGATTTCAAAGCGGAGGATATAATAGAATTCATAGCGTCAAAAATGAATATATCGAAGCTTCATATTTTTATGAAGTACAGTAGAAAACTTGTACATGCAAAAGCATTAACTGTTGTCTTAATGAGAAGCTTATGCAATTTTAAATCAAGCGATATATCTACTGCACTTGGTAACATAACGCAGGCTAGGATATCAAAGCTCAGCACTATTGGAATAGGCTTGATTTTAGCAGAAGAAAAATATGGAAATATCATTGGCGATTTTATTAAATCTTATACTTAGTGAAAGTTAATATTAAAGCATTCATATTAATGAATGCAACACTTAACTTAAGGTTGTACATTAAAAATGATTGAATATGGTTGATTAATTAAATTCGAGATAAAATTGAAATTCGTTTTCATTATGTTGAAACTGGACAAGCCCTAAATGAATTGTGTTTTTTAATTGTTTGTTAACCGTCCCCAATCAAGCAATTGTTTGTTAACCGTCCCCAATCACTTAAAAAGTCTTTTGTGGATAATGGATAAACTCATTTTGAGTAATCACTCTCGTGGCAATACCCCCCCTAACCCCAAGAAAAAGCAGTTAACAATTGATAATTATTAACTACTCTTTCTTATTTAGCTATTCCCCCATTTGTTACTTGTTTGTTAACCGTCCCTGCTAATTCCTGCCTGTCCCAGCTGGCCCCCTAATGGTTTTCCCTAGTTTTAAATTGTACCATCTTTAATCCCACTCAATTTGTTTATTGAGTATAACGATCATGGCAATCGCAAAACCTTATTAAATTTCACAATTACAACGCATCCTCTGCCCTTTTCACTCTTCACTTCTATGCCTGCCTTATGAAGTTTTAATATATTCTGCACAATGGTTAGACCTATACCGGAACCCTCTATTTCATGTCTACTTTTATCTCCTCTATAGAGTCTCTCGAATATATAAGGTAAATCTTCCTCACTTATGCCAATTCCTGTATCTTCTATTTTCAAAAAGATTTTTTCCCTAATTTCTTTTAATGTAATATTAATTTCCCCTTGCTCCGGAGTAAATTTAACTGCATTTGAGAGTAAATTAATAATTACTTGTTTTATTTTGTCCCTGTCACCTAAAATATTATATTGTTTACTCTCGCTGCATTCTAGTGTCATGTTTATATTTTTATTTTCTGCAATTAGTTTAAACTCTTTTACAACTGGATAAAGGACTTCATTTAATGAAATTTGTTCAATATTTAACTTCATTTTTTCGCCTTCAACCTCTTTTAAAACATTAAAATTGTCAATTAGCTTTCCAAATCTAATAACCTCTTCGTTAAGATATGTTAATCTCTCATTGTCTACTGGAAAAACACCATCAATCATGGCCTCAAAGTTGTTCTGAAGAATATTGAGCGGTGTTCTAACTTCATGAGATATATCCGATATTAACCTCTTTCTAAGCAAATCCTGATGCTCAAGCTTTTCTCCAAGTGTATTTATACTATTTCTTAGATCCTCGATTTCTAGAATACTGCTCTCGCCATGAGACCTTTCCTTATAGTTCCCATTTGAAAGGTAAACTGAAACCTTCGAAACCTCCTTAAGAGGATAAGAAAATTGTTTTGAAATAAATATACTAATTAATATTGTTATTAAAATAGAAAGTACAACACTTATAATAATGCTATTATTTATTGATATTTTAAAATTTACATCTTCTTCAGATAGTAGCACTGGGGCATATTGACCTATATCTATAAATCCTACAATTTTGCCACTCGCCACTATTTCAAAAGTTCTTGACGTATAAACTCCTCCATTTTTAACATTCATTACAGTATCGTTATTATTAAGTATGTCATTAGCATTCATTCCCCAAACAACTTTTTTATTTTTATCCTTAAGCGTAAGGCAATAGCTGCTCATATAGGCTTCATGAGTAATTTCTATTCCTGAAGTTCCTGACCAGGTATCATTTTTCTTATATACATCTTCTAAATATGTGACTATCCTAGTATTTCTTCTATCTTGTATCTCCACCAAATACTTGTTAAAAGTTTTTGATATAGCTATATTCACTAAAACTGTGGACAAGAAAAGCGCCAATATAGCAGTACAAACCAAAATAATACTTAATCTCTTTCTTATGCTTTGCATGGATTAATCACCACCAAATTTATAACCAATTCTGGTTACGGTTATTATATATTTAGGATTTCTACTATCTTCTTCCATTTTTTTACGTATATTTTTAATGTGCACATCTATTGTTCTATCAAACCCTTGAAAATCTATTCCCATAATTCTCTCAATAAGCTGTTCTCTTGTAAATACTTTTCCCCTGCTGGCTGATAAAATATGTACTATATCAAATTCATTTGGCGTTAGACTTATTTCTACTCCACGTATCTTAACTGTTCTTTTATCAAAATTAATCTCTAAATCACCATTACTATAAACTTTTGATTCAAATTTATTTATATTAATTCTTCTAAATAAAGCATTTACTCTTGCAGTTAACTCTCGTGGACTAAAAGGCTTAACCAAATATTCATCTGCTCCAAGGTTTAGACCCTCTATTCTATCCTCTAAGGTACTTTTAGCTGTGAGCATGAAGATATGTACCTCAGAAATATTCCTTAGCACGGTGCACACTTCTTCACCAGATATATCCGGTAGCATTAGGTCCAATATAACTAAACTAAAGTTATTTTTGTCAAAAAGTTTAATTCCATCTAGTCCCTTTGTAGTGCAATACACGCTATAACCTTCTTTTTCAAGATATGCTTTCAGTATTTCAGATACCTTTTCTTCATCCTCAATTATTAATATATTATCCATGCTTATACCACCTTCTTAAAAGTTGATAGTTACTTAATGTGTTCTATTTCTATTTTAGTTTCCCAAAAATCTTCTTCTTTATGAAAGCTGACTAAATAAATATTTATTTTTAACTGTCATTCACTATTTTCATTTAAGCGAAAGCTAAAAGTTTGTTAACCGTCCCCAGCTTTTGCGGGGCTGCTTGGTGTTTTTAGTTGATAAAATTAAATCCCCCACTACCTACATTTTATTAGCTATAAAATCAGTGAACAATTCCTATCACAACCTATGATAGCTGAAAATCATCCAAATATAAATAACTGTATCAAAAACTTATGTAATTCTTATGAAGATTATCCATTTGTAAATTTCTCATGATATTTTAAAACGGTTAACAATTATCTTATTAATTGTTAACCGTCCCCACCATTTTGGCCCCACTTGTAATCTTAGTCGATCATTAGTTGTTAACCGTCCCCCAAGGGGTTTGGCAAAATCTAATCATTAGTTGTTAACCGTCCCCAATGTTTCTCTCTTTTAGCCAAATATATAACCATTAGTTGAACGATTAGTTGTTAACTGTCCCTCAAGGCTTACCTCAAGGTTTAAGGTTTAAATAAATAAAGGTTTATAACCGTCCCTCAAGGTTTAAGGTTTCCCGCTCCCAATGTTTACCAAGGGTTCCCACTCATTACCCATCTAGTTATAAGGTTGAATCCAATTTGTTTTTAAGAATTTCTCCTCTATTTCATAAGCTGGAAGTGGTTTGCTGAAATAATACCCTTGTATTTGATTACATCCCATTTTTTGGAGTATATTGATTTGTTCCTTTGTTTCTGCACCCTCCGCAACAACATTTAAATCAATCTTTTGTGCAAGATTGATTATTCCATCTAAAATAGCTCTTTCTCTCTCATTTGTAACAATATTATCTATAAATGACTTATCTATTTTTAATGTGTTTATAGGCAACTGTTTTAAATAACTAAGCGAAGAATATCCTGTTCCAAAATCATCTAAAGCAATGTTTATTCCTAATTCTCTAATTCCCGTAAGCAGTTTAACATTTTTATCAAAATCCTTCATTAAAACGCTTTCTGTAATCTCAAGTTCCATAAATTTAGGATCAATTTTCGACTCTATTATAAGATTTTTTAAATTATCTTCAAATTTTTGATTTTCAAGCTGAATCGAAGATAAATTTATTGCAATAGTATCATATACATACCCCTTGCTTTTCCATATATTATTTTGATGACATACTGTCTTAATAATCCAGTCACCCATAGCAATTAAAAGTCCACTTTTCTCTGCAACAGGTATAAATTCCATTGGAGATATTGAGCCAAGCATTGGACTATCCCATCTTAAAAGCGCTTCAAAACCTTTTATTTTGTTATTTATAATATCTATTTGCGGTTGATAATGGATTTCTAGTTCATTATTTTTCAAAGCATTCCTTAATCCTTTTTCTATTCCAGCGCGTCTTACCACTACATCGCTCATACTCTTATTAAAAAAAGAACACCTACCTTTACCATTACATTTTGCGCTATACATTGCTGTATCGGCATTTTTTAATAATACACTTGTTTGATCACCATCAATAGGGAATACCGTGATGCCTATACTTGCTGAAGTATATACATACTTATCGTCTATTCTTATTTCACTTTTTAACATACTTTGCAGCTTTTCGCAACAGGCGCTTATCTCTGAATATTCATCAATATTTCTCATTAAAATAAAAAACTCATCCCCACCTACTCTAGATACAAGATCCCCTTGTCTAATAGAATCTTTAAACAATATTGCAACATTTTTTAATAATTCGTCTCCATATTCATGACCAATAGAGTCATTAATTTCTTTAAAGTTATCTAAATCAATAAATAATACAGCATGTTTAATTTTTGTATCCTTCGACTTAATGATCTCATTTCTCAATGTATTAATAAAAAAATGCCTATTCGGTATATCAGTTAATATATCATAATACTTTAATCTATTAATTTTTTCTTCAAAATCCATTTGTCTCGATATATCTGTAATGGAGCCTGACATTTTAGTTGCAACCCCATCTTTATTTCTTAGACATTTACCTCTTACTAAAACCCACTTTTCTCCTCCACCATTAACCTTAATTCTTAGGCTACTTCGATAATGCAATATCTTCCCACTAATGTAATTATTAAAATTATCTAGTGCAATTTCTCTATGCTCCTGGGTAATTAAATTTATTAAATATTCTGATGAAGATATATCCTTTATATCGTATCCTGTAATATCCTTAAATTTATCTGAGGAAAAAAATTCTTTGCTTTTAAGATCAATTTCCCAAATAGCATCATTTGCTCCCTCTAAAGCCAATTTATACCGATCTTCACCTTTTTCAATCATTATTTGTTTTTCATTTAGTTTGTCATACTGCGCTCTTAACTCTTCTTCTACATCTATTAATTGCATGTAAGTCGATTGTATTTCTTGATAATTTTCTTTTAATTTATGAGACCACATCTTACTTTTTTTACTAAGTTCACTAATTAAAAAATATATTATAAAAGATGATATAAGTACAAAACCAAATCCTTTAATTGTTTGTATCTTAACCATTAGTGATTTACTTTCAACTAGCATATTTAAAACCCTATCTGAAAACATCACCCAAAGCCCGCCAATTATAGCATATACCAT
Source organism: Clostridium sp. (assembly GCF_050717545.1). Taxonomy (GTDB): domain Bacteria; phylum Bacillota; class Clostridia; order Clostridiales; family Clostridiaceae; genus Clostridium_AD. The sequence goes on along the minus strand of NZ_JBOITN010000038.1, from coordinate 7,604 downwards.
AGTTACTTTAATCGGTAACCTTTTAAGTTCAACATCATCTCGTAATAATGTATCCGTATTTAATGTTTCAATTCTATTTGTTAATTTTTTTCTCATGGTCTTATTCATATATTTTTATCCTCACCCACACGTAGAATCCCCCTATCGCATTTATAAATCAAATGTTTAACATTAGTATCGTACTCTTACTTATCGTACATTTTTTGTTTTTATTAATAGTTTTTAAGAATATACATTTATTTCTTTCCAACTATTTTACATTTTTTATATATATTAAATTACAAACTTGACATTTTTATTTTCACAGTGCTATAATTAATGTTAACATAATAAATTAATACTATGAAGAGGAAAGTAAGCCATGAAACATTTACAGAGAAGGAATACCTTAGCTGGAAGTATTCTTAAGTGTTCATATCCGAAGACCACCTCCGAGTGATTCTAATAAAGTCCGGTAATTCCGTTATAATTATTAAGTGGTTTATTTTAATAAACAATTTGGGTGGAACCGCGGGAATTTATAATCTCGTCCCTTTTCTATAGCTAGAATTGGGACGGGATTTTTTTAGTTTATAAAATAAAATTTTATAAACTAAAGTTTAGAATAGCTTATAATTTCAAAAATCCACAATACTTTGTGAATAATATTTTCAAACTTATTAATTTTATAAATTCAAATTTAAATAGTCCAGATTAACGAAAGGAGTAATTCACATGATTAATATTAAATTAAAAGATGGTTCAATTAAGTGCTATGAATCAGAAATGACTGTATTTGAAATTGCTAAAGATATTAGCGAGGGACTTGCAAGAGTTGCTTGTGCTGGAACAGTTAATGGTAAAGTCCAAGATTTACGATACGTTGTAAATGAGGACTGCGATGTTAGTATATTAACTTTTGACAGCGAAGAAGGTAAAAAAGCCTTTAGGCATACAGCTTGTCATATTTTAGCTCAAGCAGTAAAAAGATTATTTCCTGCTGCAAAACTTGCCATTGGACCAGCAATCGACGATGGTTTCTATTATGATTTTGATAAGCAGGATTCTTTCTCAGCCGATGACATTAAACTAATTGAAGCGGAGATGAAGAAAATTGTTAAAGAAAATTTACCAATAGAAAGATTTGAGCTCTCAAGAGCTGAAGCCATTGCTTTTATGGGAGAACGGGATGAAAATTTCAAAGTTCAATTAATTGAAGATTTGCCAAATGACACATCTTTATCGTTCTACAAACATGGTGAATTTACAGACCTTTGCGCAGGCCCACATTTAATGTCTACAAAATATGTGAAAGCATTTAAACTTACTCAAGTTGCTGGAGCTTACTGGAGAGGTAATGAGAAAAACAAAATGCTCAGCCGTATATATGGAACTGCCTTCACTAAAAAATCAGATTTAGATGCTCATATCGAGAAAATGGAAGATGCTAAGAAGAGAGATCATAACAAACTTGGACGTGAGCTCAAGTTCTTTACTACATCAGAAATGATAGGTCAAGGATTACCTCTTCTTATGCCGAATGGTGCAAAGGTAATTCAGTTATTACAACGTTTTGTTGAAGATGAGGAAGAAAAAAGAGGATATGTCTTAACTAAAACTCCACTAATGGCTAAAAGCGAGCTATATAAAGTATCTGGTCATTGGGATCATTATAAAGATGGAATGTTTGTCCTTGGAGATGAATCTAAGGGCGAGGACATTATGGCACTTAGACCTATGACATGTCCATTCCAATTTACAATTTATAATGCAGATCAAAAAAGTTACCGCGATCTTCCAATTAGATATGCAGAAACTTCAACATTATTTAGAAATGAGTCCTCTGGTGAAATGCATGGCCTTACAAGAGTACGTCAGTTCACTATTTCGGAGGGTCATTTGGTTGTAACTGCTGAGCAATTAGAAGACGAATTCAAAGGTGTTGTTGATTTAATTCACTTTATGCTGAAAACATTTGGAATTGAAGATGATATCAGTTTCAGATTTTCTAAATGGGACCCTAATAATAGGGAAAAATATATTGATAACCCAGAAGCTTGGGCACTAACTGAATCTAAAATGAAAGTTATACTAGATGATCTTAAAATAGACTATAAAGAAGCTATTGGCGAAGCTGCTTTCTACGGCCCTAAGCTTGACCTACAGTTCAAAAATGTTTACGGTAAAGAAGATACTATAATTACAGTGCAAATTGACTTCCAATTACCAGATAGATTTAACATGAGTTATATTGATAAAGACGGAGTTAAAAAACGTCCTTATGTTATCCATAGAACTTCTATTGGTTGTTATGAAAGAACACTTGCAATGCTTATAGAAAAATATGCTGGTGCTTTCCCAACTTGGCTTGCACCACTACAAGTTAAAGTATTACCTATTTCCGAAAAATATCATGACTATGCACAAGAGGTAGTAGCTAAATTAAAAGAGTCAAAAATTAGAGTAGAGGCTGACTTTAGGGCAGAAAAAATTGGATATAAAATTCGTGAAGCTCGCAATCAAAGAGCTCCTTTCCTACTAATAGTTGGTGAAAAAGAAGCAGCACTAGGTGAAGTTTCTGTTAGAAGCCGTAGAAATGATGATGAAGGTGCCATTGCCCTAGAATCATTTATTACAAGAATCAATGAAGAAATCGAAACTAAATTATTATAAGAAAACATTTTTAAGGGAAGCTCAAAATTTGAGCTTCCCTTAATTTATATTTTTATAAACTTTCCGCGTTTTGTGAACTATCTGAAATATTTTTAAGGAATAAATATAAAAACCATATACAAATAAATGCAAATATACAAAATGCGATTATCATTAATATACTATTAGAAGAGGTCCTTTGCATTGTAATAACGGTTAAACAGATAATATTCACATTGGTTAATATCGTAAAAACTAGCATCATTGGTGCAAGAATATACCCCAGTGTTTTCTTTTTAAACACCATGACAGAAGAAATAAACATTAATGGCAAGTAAAAAGAAAAGTCCAAAACCTGAACCGGACTTGTAAATAAATTGTCCTTTATTATGTTCTCTGGTGCTGTATTAGTTAAAGCTGCGGGAAGGGAACCCGCGAGCCACATAGCAGTGAACATGGAAGCTACTATGAATAAAAAAATCCCAATTGTTTTAGTTGGTGTTTTTTGCGTAAACCAATTTTTAAAGTCTACATTAATGTTTTTAACAAAAAAAATAAGTGCCGAAAAAATAGATAATGTTTTATTTCCTTTTGAAGCATAGAAAACAGAAACTAGAAGAAAATCGTTTAAATTCTCTTTCAAGCATAGTATCCACTCTGTTAGCCACTATGAAAATCATTCCAAATAAATATTGCCTATCACTCATCTTCTCAACCTTACTCATAATTAACTTCCTTCCTCTATACTTATAATATACTTCACATATAAGTAACACGTTACCTATAAAGATAATATATTACCTTCGTATTTATTTGTCAACATTTTTTATTAATATTATCAAATAATTATTTTTCATAAAATTCATATTATATACTTTGTAACGAATATATATTATATTATATAACATAAAAAGAAGACTTACCAAAATAAGTCTTAAATTATGTTCTGTATCCTTAAATTCGTTATTCAATATTATACATAATCCATAGTTTACCAACTAAAAATAGCGTATTAATTATATATAATTAATACGCTATTATCTTTTTTATTTTTTGATTTTAAATGAACTTTTTAATGATACTATTCTATTAAACACTAATTTATCATTTGTTGCGTATTTAGAATCTACATTAAAATATCCATGTCTGAAAAATTGGAAACTATCACCAGATTTTGATTCTTTCATATTAGGCTCAACAAACCCTTGCAAAATCTCAATTGAATCTGGGTTTATTTGATCTAAAAAAGTTTTTCCCTCTTCTTGTTTTTCGTCCAAAATTAATGGTTCATATAATCTAAACTCTGCTGGCAATGCATTTACTGCATCTACAAAATGAATTGTACCTTTAACTTTTCTACCTGTAAATCCACTGCCACTCTTAGTCTCTTTATCATAAGTACAATGAATTTCGCATACATTTCCATCTTCATCTTTAATCATTTCATTACATTTTATAAAGTATGCGCCCTTGAGCCTTACTTCATTTCCTACAAACAACCTGAAATATTTCTTTGGAGGGTTTTCCATGAAATCTTCTTGTTCTATATATATCTCTCTTGAGAATGAAACTTGACGAGTTCCCATTGATGGGTCGTCTTGATTATTCTCAATTTCAAGCATTTCCACTTGAGTTTCTGGATAATTTGTAATAACTACTTTGAGTGGCCTTATAACTGCCATAGTTCTAAGCGTTTTAGGGCTTAGATCTTCTCTTATAAAATGCTCGAGTAGCTGAGCATCTACTGTACTACTAGATTTTGCAACTCCAATTTCTCTGCAAAAATTGCGTATAGATTCTGGAGTATAACCTCTCCTGCGAAGTCCCGCTACAGTTGGCATACGTGGATCATCCCAACCATCAACGATTTCATCATCTACTAATTGCTTAAGATTCCTTTTACTCATTACAGTATTTGTTATATTAAGTCTTGCGAACTCTATTTGTCTTGGTATGCTTTCCATTTCACAGTTTTCTACAACCCAATCATATAGTGGCCGATGATCCTCAAATTCTAGAGTACATATTGAATGAGTTATCCCTTCAATTGCATCTTCTAATGGATGAGCATAATCATACATAGGATAAATACACCATTTATCTCCTGTATTATGATGCACAGCGTGAGATATACGATAAATTATTGGATCTCTCATATTCATATTAGGAGAATTCATATCAATTTTAGCTCTTAAAACTTTTTCGCCATCTTTGAACTCACCTTTTCTCATACGATCAAATAAGTCTAAGTTTTCTTGGGCAGTTCTATTTATGTATGGACTAACTTTGCCAGGCTCTCTTAAAGTACCTCTGTACTCCTTCATCTCTTCAGCTGTTAAATCACAGACATAAGCTTTACCTTTTCTAATTAATAATTCTGCGCGCTTATACATCTCATCGAAATAGTTTGATGCAAAATATAAATTATCCCATTCGTACCCTAGCCATCTAACGTCTTCTTCTATGGAAGCCACAAATTCTTTGTCTTCTTTTGCTGGATTAGTGTCATCAAAACGCAGATTTGTCTTACCTCCAAATTGATCCGCTAATTCAAAGTTTAAAATAATTGATTTTGCATGTCCAATATGCAAATATCCGTTTGGCTCAGGTGGAAACCTTGTTATAATTTTTTTATGTTTTCCACTCTCTATATCTTCTGTAACAATATTTTTTATAAAGTTTGATGAATTGGTTATATTTTCCATATTTGCTACCTTCCTTTTAATCTAGCTTATTTGTAAGTTTTCCCTATATTCTAATAAATATATCACAAAAACAGATTTTTTCCTAGGATTTTTAATTCTATCGTAGTATTAAATGATAATCTGTTTAAGCGTAGCCAAGTATTCTAGGAAATTTTTATATAGCATTTATGTAAATTAAATCGTGGAACACTTGCCCTCTTTTTTCATTTCATATTACCTCTTATACACTTTATCAATTATTCTCTGACATTTTAGTGCATCCTCAAAATCTGCCTCACTACCCTCTGTGCATTCATTAGAATCTTTCTTGTTAAAAATCTTATTTGCAAAATTTATAATAGATGATGTATGGCAATTTTGGAAAAAACCTAATGAGTTTCTTTTATCAGCATAATATTTTAATAATTCATCCCCTGCTGGTACATTTTTTATCATAGTTGAATTTGTTTTGTAATCATATATTTCAATTTCATAAGGATTATTGAAATTAATTTTTATGCTACCACCGCTGCCATAAACTACGTAATCGTCTGTTTGTTCCCTCTCAGTGAAAACTCTTGAAACCTCAAGGCTTCCACGGACTCCATCTTTTAAAATGAAATCACAACTAGCAATTTCATCAACTTCTGATCTATCTTCAAAATAAATCCTAGTTTTTGCCTCTACCTCCTCTATATCACCCATAGTAAATTGTATCATGTCAATTAAGTGAACCCCTAAATCAAGTAGTGCTCCCCCTCCAGAATTTTTTCTGGTCCTCCAAGTGTCCTTTTTCTTCTCATTTAAATAACTGTCATGATAAGTTCTCACCTTAAAATCTATAACTTTTCCTATACCCCCGCTAGCAAGTTCCCATTTTAATAAGGCAAGTGCTGGCATAAATCTATAAACTAAAGCTACAGAATTCATTATATTATTTTCCTTAACTAAATTAACCATCGTCGTAGCGTCTTTAACATTCGCCGCCAGTGGTTTTTCACAATAGATCGCTTTACCATATTTCACTGCTTTTTTTACAATATCAAAATGAGAATCATTTGGAGTACATATATCTATAAAATCAATTTCTTCATCCTTAAGCACTTCGTAAATGTCAGTAACATTTTTTACACCGCTTACAGGAAATTTAGCCGGTTTTCTAGTTACTATATATTTTAAATTTAATTCATATCCAAGTGAAAATTTTAAGTTAGCATCATAAACTCCCAATGCATGAGTTCTCGCTATACCACCATAACCTACTATTGCAAAATTTATTTTTTTCATATTATCATCCTTCCTTAGTAATATATAATAACCCTAAAAATATTTTTTTTCAAGCTAACTACTCTCCCAATATAAACTTATTTATAACGCACGCAACTCCATTCTCTTCATTTGTTAAAGTTACGTAATCAGTAATCTCCTTGATTTCTGGAAATGCATTTCCCATAGCAAACCCAAGTCCTGCATATTCGATCATTTGCTTATCGTTTCCTGAATCTCCTATACAAATAATTTCATTTTGTTTTAATTATATAGTAAAGTAAAACAATAAATAATGATAGTAAACAATAAAATTTTAATAGCTTATAATAAATATACTTAAAATAATTAAAAATAATCAAGTTAATTATAAATAAATCACAATTAAATGAGATGAATTTATGTTATACTATTTAAGTAATATAAATTTAAATATTGTAAAAGGTTTACATCTTGTTCCTTTTAAACTAAATTATTACAGTTATAACAATTGTCATTAAAATTAGGTATTTTTAGGTGTTTTAAGGATATCATAAAGGCTATAAGAACTAATTAAATATCTAAATTCTAGGAGGTTTTATCAATGGAGAATATCGTTAAAATATTGAATGAACAAGGATTACATGCAAGACCAGCTTCAATTTTTGTAAAAACTGCAAGTAAATTTAAAGCTAATGTTAGTATCGTTCATGGTAGCGGAACCGCAAATGCAAAATCTATAATAAACATAATGAGTTTAGGACTTAAAAAAGGTGAAGAAATTAAAATTATTACAGAAGGCGTAGATGAAAAAGAAGCTATGGATGCATTATTACTAATCGTAGCTAATAAATTTGGTGAAGAATAAAGTTAACTCTTTATTGAAATATAAAAAAGTAGCGTATAACTCTATAGAGTTTTATAATGGTACCTATAGGAAGGACACTTGAAAAAAAAGTGTTTGGATTATAGGTGCTTTTTTTGTATAATTTATATATAGATTGGATGGTGGCAAATGAGTAAAATATTATTTACCGAAAAAGA
>NZ_JBOITN010000037.1:0-106629 GCF_050717545.1 Clostridium sp. | reverse complement strand
ATGAAGGTAACACCCGTTCCCATACCGAACACGAAGGTTAAGCTTCAATGCGCCGATGGTACTGCAGGGGTGACCTTGTGGAAGAGTAGGTTGTCGCCAGGTAATAATCCGCGATAGCTCAACGGTGGAGCACTCGGCTGTTAACCGATAGGTTGAAGGTTCAAATCCTTTTCGCGGAGCCATTTTATCTAAAAAAAGCTAATTATTAGCTTTTTTTATTTTATAGAAAATTATAAAATATTATTATAAAGAAATATTACATAGAAAGTATCAATAAGCAAATATTAATAATGTAAAATTATTAATATTTGCTTATTGATACTTTTTTTTTATATTTAGCACATGATTTTGGCAATATAAAATATTATGACAATACGCATAATTTATTTAAAATTACAAAAACTAATGATATATATAAAAAAAGGGGGAGAAATAAATGTCTGAATATAAATTAGACATTCCTGGAGATATCAATTTAAGTGATTACAGCAGTATTCATGATTATATGAGTCTAATTAAACAAAATGATAAATTTACAATTACTTCAAAAATGAAAGACCCTGAGGAAATGAGAATATTGTGTAAAATGTTAGAAAACAATGCTTTTGATGTTGTAACCCAAGGAGGTACGCAAGGTGGGCAATACTATATAACATCTCAAAAAAAAACATAAAGATCCATTAGGTATAAAACTAAAATGGATTCTATGTATAGGACCATTTATTAACAATATTGAAATGTTTTAATAAAACAAATGTTAGAGGCAAACCTTAAGCATTTGTTTTTTTGATTTTATTTTAAGTAAGTATTATCTTATGGATTGCTTTGAAAACACGTTAATTAACAGTAAGACGTCAAGGTCTCCATTTTAGAATTATTTTATATATAAGCATATAAGGCAATTGATTATTCTAAAAAATATTGAAATTATTTTAAGCGAGTGTTATGTTATAAAGATAAATAGAAAATATAAATACTTACAGGAGGATTGAAATGGAAAATACATTATTTTCTAAAAACAGAAAAAAATTATGGGATAAGTTAGAAGAAAAATCTATAACATTGATGTTTGCTGGTCAAGCTCCATATAAATCAGGCGATGAAACATATGAATTTACACCAAATAGAAATTTTTATTATTTAACAGGAATTAATAGAGAGAAAATGATTTTAATGTTAGTAAAGACAAATGGTAAAGTTGAAGAAACATTATTTATAGAGAAAAGTGATTCTATTATGGCCAGATGGGTAGGAGAAAAAATTAGTGAGATCGAGGCAAAAGAAATTTCAGGTATAGAAAACATTAAATTTCTAGAAAAATTTGAGGAAACCTTTGGATCAATTTTAGATAGAAACAAAATAGAAGATTTATATTTAGATCTTGAGAGGCAAGAATTTCATATATCAACAACTTCATCACAAAGATTTGCTAAGGCTGCAGTGGAAAGATACCCATATTTAATAGTAAAAAATATATATAATGAAATATCAGATCTTAGGGTTATTAAATCAGAAGAAGAAATTTCATTAATTAGGAAAGCCATTGATATAACGGATAGAGGTATAAAATCACTAATGAAAAATGCTAAAGTAGGTATGACAGAGTATCAATTAGAGGCATACTTTAATTTTATATTGAAAAGTAGTGGTGTAACAGATTATGCATTTAAAACTATAGCGGCTTCAGGTAAAAATGCTACTATACTTCATTATGTGGAAAACAAAAGTGAACTTGAAGACGGTAAATTAATTCTGTTTGATTTGGGAGCTCAATATAAATATTATAATGCGGATATAAGTCGTACATTTCCTATTAATGGAAAGTTTACTCAAAGACAAAAACAAGTATATAATGTAGTACTTAGAGCTCAAGAAGCGGTTGTAGCAATTGCAAAACCTGGTGTAATGTTCTCAGTTTTAAACGAAGCGGCTAAGAAGGCACTTGTGGCTGGTTGCAAGGAACTAGGCCTTATTAAAGAAGCTAGTGAACTACCTAAGTATTATTTTCATGGTGTAAGCCATTATTTGGGTCTAGATACCCATGATGTAGGAAGTAGAGATATTGAATTAAAAGCAGGGATGTTATTAACTAATGAGCCAGGACTATATATACAGGAAGAGAGTATTGGAATTAGAATAGAGGATGATATATTAATTACACAGAATGGATGCGAAAATCTTTCAAAACAAATTATTAAAACAGTGGAAGATATTGAAAGGTTTATGTCAAAGTAGATGTAATAGAAAGGCTTATCCTCTTAAAAAAAGGTGATAAGCCTTTCTATTTTATTACTAATTTTTTCTAACGAGTATGAAAAAGGAATTCCAAATAGAAAATATATGATGTTTTTTTATTAAATAATTACATAAGTCTATTATACTATGTAATTATTGCAAGGAAATTGGGTATAATTAAAATTATAAGCAAATTCATTGCAAGTGAGGTATTTAAATATGATGTTTAATAAATTTACAGAAAGAGCACAAAAGGTTTTGGTATATGCCCAAGAAGAGGCGCAACAATTAAAACATGGCTATGTTGGTACGGAGCATATACTTCTCGGAGTTTTAAGGGAACAAGATGGTTTATGTAAGAAATCATTAAATGATATGAGAGTTTCATCTGAGGCGGTAAAAAAATTAGTAGTGGAGTATGAGGGTGAAGGGGACGTAGAAATGCGTAGGAATGAGATTCCTCTAACGCCAAGGACAAAAAGATTACTAGAATTAAGTCTTTTAGAAGCAAGAAATTTAAATCATAACTATATTAGTCCTGAACATATTTTACTGGCATTAATTAAAGAATCAGAAGGTGTTGCATATACGATTTTAGATAACTTAGGAGTTGATTTTAATAAACTAAGAAATGATATATTAAACAATTGGTGCTCTGAGGATAATCCAAAAGGAAGCTCATCAGGAGAAAAACAAAAGCATGTTACAACTACATTAGATCATTTTGGTAAGGATTTAACTGAAATGGCTAGAGAAGGCAAACTTGACCCTGTTATAGGAAGAGATGATGAAACCCAAAGGCTTTTGGAAATTTTGTGTAGAAGAATGAAAAATAATCCATGCCTTATTGGGGAGCCGGGTGTAGGTAAAACTGCTATAGCAGAAGGTCTTGCACAAAGAATAGCATCAGGCAGTATTCCTGAGATTTTAAAGGATAAAAGAGTTATTACTTTAGATATATCGTCAATGGTTGCAGGTTCGAAATATAGAGGCGAGTTTGAAGAACGGCTTAAAAAGGTTATGAAAGAGATATTAGTAGCAGGCAATATTATTATATTTATAGATGAAATCCATACTATTATTGGAGCAGGAGGAGCTGAGGGGGCAATTGATGCATCTAATATATTAAAACCGGCGCTTGCTCGAGGGGAAATTCAATGTATAGGTGCAACGACTATAGATGAATATAGAAAGCATATTGAAAAGGACTCAGCACTTGAGAGAAGGTTCCAGCCTATAATTGTAGGAGAGCCAAGTAAACAGGAAGCTGTCGAAATATTAAAGGGATTAAGAGATAAGTACGAGGCACATCATAGAGTAAAGATTACTGACGGCGCTCTTGAGGCAGCTGTTAGTTTGTCACACAGATATATATCAGATAGATTTTTACCTGATAAAGCAATTGACCTTATAGATGAGGCTGGAGCAAAAGTAAGAATTCAGAATTTGACTGCTCCACCAAATTTAAAGAATTTAGAGGAAGAGTTAGATAAAATTTTAAAAGAAAAATCTGATGCTATATCAGTACAGGATTTTGAAAAGGCAGCTAAAACAAGAGATACTGAAAAACAATTAAAGGATAAGTTATATAATTTTAAAAATAATTGGATAACTCAAAATCAAGCGGAAAAACTAATAGTTACTGAAATTGAAATTGCTAATGTGGTATCAAGATGGATTCATATTCCTATAGAGAAATTGACGCAAAAAGAATCAGAGAGGTTATTAAAATTAGAAGATGTGCTCCATACGAGAGTAATAGGGCAGAGTGAGGCGGTCGTATCTATTTCAAAGGCTATAAGACGTGCAAGAGTAGGATTAAAGGATCCTGAAAGACCTATAGGATCATTTATATTTTTAGGACCAACAGGTGTTGGGAAAACGGAATTATCAAAAGCTTTAGCTGATGCTATGTTTGGTGATGAGAACAACATGATAAGAATAGATATGTCGGAATATATGGATAAACATACTGTTTCAAGGCTTATGGGTTCACCACCAGGATATGTAGGATTTGATGAAGGTGGTCAATTAACAGAAAAGGTGAGGAGAAATCCATATTCAGTTATACTTTTTGATGAAATTGAAAAAGCACATCCGGATGTAGTTAACATTTTGCTTCAAATATTAGAAGATGGGAGGCTAACAGATGGCAGAGGGAAAACAGTAGATTTTAAGAACACAGTAATCATAATGACATCTAATGTAGGTGCATCTACATTGAAAAAGCAAAAGTATTTAGGGTTTGACATAAAAGAAAATAATCTAAACTCAGAATATGATAAAATGAAAGAAAACATTATGGAAGAGTTAAAACTTTCATTTAGACCCGAATTCCTAAACAGAATAGATGATATTATTGTATTTCATTCACTAGATCACGATGATTTATATAAAATAGTCGAGATAATGCTTAGGTCGGTGACCAATCGCCTTAAAGAACTTGAAATTAATATTATTTTTGATGAGGATACTAAAAAACACTTGGCTAAATCGGGTTATAATACCATCTATGGAGCTAGGCCACTTAGACGAGAAATTACTAGACAAGTAGAGGATAAACTTTCTGAGGAGATACTTAATGGTAGGATTGTTAAAGGTGATAATGTAAGTGTTATTATGGAAAATAGTGAATTGCTCTTTAAGCCTTTGCATATTTAATGTTGTTTATATATATTAAAAAGTATATAATTGGGAAGAATAACTTTTTTTAAACCACTCTTGAGTGGTTTTTTAATTTATACAAAGAAAATTTAAAATTACAATAGTAGCGATTTGAAAAAGATATTGTATGCGAATACTCAACTTATTCCAAGTTCTACAATACCAACATTTGAAACTGGAACAAGGCATAGGACAGCTCAGAATCTTGCTCATAAGGAATTATTGTCAAAATGATATGAGTTATAGGCAGTTATATGGACAAATAGAAAATATGAGCTCAGAAGATCTATTAGATTTAGATTTTAGATCTAGAATTATTGGGTATATAGGGGTTCCTTTAGTTGACACTTTAATTTCTCCAAGAGGATATAGGATGCTAAATAAAATAGCTAGAATACCTGTAAATGTTATAGAAAATTTAGTTAAGCACTTTAAAAAACTTAAAGCTATAATGGAAGCATCATATAAACAACTTGACAGAGTAGAAGGTATTAGTGAAGCAAGAGCAAAAACAATTAAAAATAGATTAAGAAGGTTAAAGGAATAATTTATGCTAGATAAACAAATATAGCACAAAATGAGTTTTAACTTATTTTGTGCTACGTTTGCTACCTCATAGTATATTTACCTAAAGTGCTAATCTTGTTATATTCTTTTAAAAGAACATCATATAGATTTAAGTCTACAAGATTACATAAGGAAGCAATATAAAAAAGATTATTCCCCAGTTCTTTTTCTATAACTTCTCTACAGTTCTCGCAAAGGCTACCTTGCATATGATTATCAATTAAAGAACTTAGGGTGTCTAAATCCAAATCATCTATATTATCGGGATTATGCTGTTTTTTTGCTTCTACGTTAATGCATCCACAATTGGTAACAGATTTTGCAACAGCTCGATTGACTCTTGCCCCAGACTCTTGAAGTTTAGTAACTATATCTAAAATACTTCGATGCCTTATTAAGGATTCATCAACAGAGTTTTGAAAATTATCAAATATACAATCTTTCATTAAGTTCAACTCCTTATAAAGATTTATCTAACGATATTATCTTAATTATAGGTTTTATATTATGTTTTTGTCAATATATTAAGTACATATTTAACCCTATGAATATATAATAAATCAACAAGAGATTTATTGATAGGGGGAATGTTATGTTAAATATTGGCCAAAAAGTGTTTATAGCGGATTATGGTGCAGGTTATATACAGGATATAGATATGAGGGAATGGTCTAATATGTATTATAAATATGTAAATATATATCTTTTTTTGGATGATATGAACTTTATGATTCCAATAGATAAGATTGAAAATCATAGAATAAGATACATTTTAAGTAAAATAGAATTGGAATCAATTCTAAATACAATATCAAATCAGGCACAAGGGATAGAAAGTAATTGGAATAACAGATACAGGGGTAACAAGAAAAAAATACAAAGTGGAGATACTCTAAAAATGTGCGAGGTAATTAGGGATTTATATTATCTAAAGAGGCAAGATATGCTTCCACCAGGAGAGGAAAAGATTTTAGAAAGGGTAGAAGGAATGGTGGCTAGTGAAATAATGTTAGTGCTTGGGCTCAACATGGAGCAAGCATTATGTAAAATAAGAGATTTAGTTTAACAAATTGTTAATTGTGTTACAGATTTTATTGAAATACACAAGTTTATAGTATATATTAGATAATAGCGGGATATTAATTCAAATAAGTGTTAATAATTTAAAGGGAGGTGAAGTTTTTGCTAAAAAAAATTTTAAGAGGGTTGTTTACAATCATAGGACTAATTCTAGGATATTTAATAGGCGTAATGCTTCTAAGTACAAGTTATTTAAGTGAACTTGAGTATTTTAAAAATGGAGTTCAGGGAATAATATTCATTATTTTTTCTACTATAATTTTTGGGGTTATTTTATTTTTAGTATCTCCTGTAATAGTATCTTTTATTATGAAATTTATGGATTATGTGGAAAAAAGCACACAAAAAATGCCAACGGCTCAAATAATATTTGGAACAGGTGGAGCAATAATAGGCCTTGTCATTGCATCCTTATTTGCAGGACTATTTAAATATCAATCGCCTATATGGAATATTATTGCTGTCATTTTTACAGTTATAATGGCAGCATTAGGAGCAGATATTTGCGCTAGGAAAAGAGATGAAATATTAGCTTTTTTTACAACCACCAAAAAAAGCAATGGGTACAAGGATAAGAAAATAAAGGGTTTTACTAATGAAAACCCAAAGGTGCTAGATACATCAGTAATAATTGATGGTAGAATATTTGATATTTGTCAAACGGGTTTTGTTGAAGGGCCTTTAGTAATACCAACATTCGTATTAGAGGAACTTAGGCATATTGCTGATTCGTCAGATGGGCTTAAGAGAAATAGAGGAAGAAGAGGACTTGACATACTTAATAAAATTCAAAAGGAGCTTAATATTGAAGTTGAAATTTGGGAAAAGGATTTTCCAGAAATTGCAGAAGTGGATAGCAAACTATTGAAATTAGCTCAAGTTTTAAATGGTAAGGTAATTACAAATGATTTTAACCTTAATAAGGTAGCTGAGTTTCAAGGGGTTCCAGTTTTAAATATTAATGAACTCGCAAATGCAGTAAAACCAGTAGTTTTACCAGGAGAAGAAATGAAGATACAAGTGATGAAAGACGGAAAAGAATCAGGTCAAGGTATAGCGTATTTGGATGATGGAACAATGATCGTTGTTGAAGGTGGAAGACGATATATTGGTGAAAACATAGTTGTTATTGTAACGTCAGTACTACAGACTGCGGCGGGTAGGATGATTTTTGCTAAAAATAAGGATTCTTTATTGAAAAGTTAACCATATTGGGTAGATGGGGGTTTTTATGAGTAGAAACTGTGCCATAATTTTGGCGGCTGGCAAAGGAAGACGGATGGGTCAATCTATTAATAAACAATACTTACATATTGAGGGGTATCCAATTTTATACTATACTCTAAGAGCTTTTACGCAGTGTAATTGTATAGATGAAATTATTATAGTGGCGGCAGAAAGTGAAGTTGAATATTGTAGAGAAGAAATAGTTGAAAAATATAATTTTATAAAAGTTAAAGATGTAGTTATTGGTGGCAAGGAAAGACAACATTCTGTGCTTAATGGTCTAAAAGCTTTAAGAAATTGTGATATTGTACTTATTCATGATGGAGCTAGACCTTTTATAAATGAATCTATTATTGAAAATGCGGTAATTTATGCTGAGTTATATGGTGCAACTGCTTGTGGAGTGATTCCAAAAGATACTATTAAGATGAAAGACTCCTGCGGATTTTCTATGAAAGCACCCAGTAGAGAAATGTTTTTCTGTGTTCAAACACCCCAAGCTTTTAAGTATGAACTTATCTTAGATTGCCATGAAAGAATTAATAATGATGGTATTATGGTAACAGATGATACAATGGTAGTTGAAAAATACGGTAATAGGGTATACCTTTATGAAGGTAGCTACAATAACATAAAGGTTACAACACCTGAAGACTTAGATATAGGGCAACAAATATTAAAAAAAATTAGTATAATATAGTGTTACATTTGATAGGGCATCAATTAATAACTACAAATAGTAAAGCTCGCCCTAAAATAGGGTGAGTTTTATATTTTTTGTTATTCTGAGTGGAAGAAGGAGAGTAAATATGGAATTCAATATTTTAAAAGGCAAATTCACAATTCAACAAGTTAAACAATTAAATCCATTAGTACTTGCAATAGTGGGAGATGCAATTTATGAGGTGTTTATTAGAACATATCTTGTAGAAAAGAATAGGGATATGAATGCACATAAAATCCATGTTAAGGCAATTGAGTATGTAAAGGCACATGGTCAAAGTGAGTATATGAAGTTTCTTATAGAGGGGTTAGATCAAGAGGAACTTGGTATATTTAAAAGAGCCAGAAATGCGAAAAGTGGTACAACGCCTAAAAATGCCGATTTAAATGAATATAAGTGGGCGACGGGGTTTGAAGCTTTAATGGGTTTTTTGTATCTAAGTGAGAAAAATGAAAGGTTAAATGAGATCCTTGAGAAGATTGTAAATTTTAAATTAGAAGATTAGTAATTATACTTAGGGATAATTTCTGAGATATACATATATTTTAAAAAAATAGGGAATCAGTTGTTAAAGTTTGTTATAGTCAAGAGGTATATGAGAAATAATAGAAAAGTTAGAAGCTTAAAATAAGCAAGTTAATGGGTATTTTACGATATATTACAATAAGTTTATCTAATACATGGGCAAATGAATTAGATAAACAATATACATCTATGAATAATATAATCAGTATAAAAGGGATTTTACTCAAAAATAAATAAGATAATATAATTAGAGAATATAAAAGTTATTAAATATACAAAATAAGAGAGGTATTTAAAATGAGTGATAACAAAAAATATCAAGGAAATAAATCAAATAATAAATTTTATAGTAGTAGAGAAGATAAACCTTCTGGAGATTCTAAAAGAAATAGAACTGGTGATCATGGTGCGAAGTCAAGTAGAGAATTTACAAGAAATAAAGACGATAGTAGAGGGAATATTAGAAAAACTAAACAAGGAGAAGAAAATGTATCAGAAAATAGAAACTTTACTAGCAAAAAATCAGAAACAAATCCTAGAAATGGTAGACCTAAAGAAGAATTAGAACCTAAAATTGTGAGAGAAGATTTAATAGAAGGAAGAAATGCAGTTATAGAAGCACTAAAATCAGATAGAACTGTAGAATACATTCTTATT
This sequence comes from Clostridium sp., assembly GCF_050717545.1. Lineage (GTDB taxonomy): Bacteria > Bacillota > Clostridia > Clostridiales > Clostridiaceae > Clostridium_AD. The sequence continues at coordinate 96,950 of NZ_JBOITN010000037.1, read as the reverse complement.
GCCAAAGGTGATTTGGTTGGATCTATAAGTGTAGTATTAGCATTAGCCAAAGAGAAAGGTATAGTTACAAAAGAGGTTGATAGAAGAAAGCTTGATCAAATGGCACAAACTTCATCACATCAAGGAGTAATTGCTATAGTAACTCCTTATAAATACTTTGAAATAAATGATATTTTTGAATATGCTAAGGAAAAAGGAGAAAAGCCTTTTGTGATTATATTAGATGAAATTGAAGATCCGCACAATTTTGGCTCAATTATAAGAACTGCAGAGGTATGTGGAGCCCACGGCATAATAATACCTAAGAGAAAAAACGTTGGAGCGACGCCGACGGTGTATAAAACATCAGCTGGTGCAATTGAACATATGAAAATAGTGAAGGTAACTAATATTAATGCAGCTATACAGGAATTGAAAGAACGTGGAGTATGGGTTTATGGCGCAGATATGGATGCACAAGATTATATTTTTAATACAGATTTAACTGGTTCTGTAGCCCTTGTTATTGGAAGTGAAGGCAGAGGGATTTCTAGACTTACAAAAGAAAAGTGTGATGTGCTTGTAAAAATACCAATGGTCGGTAAAATAACATCTTTAAATGCATCAGTTGCTGGTGGTATAATAATGTATGAAATTATGAAACAAAAAATAAGATGAGATAAAAGGTGAAAACAATTTTTGTTGATGGGTATAATGTTATAAATAGCTGGCCAAATCTTAAAAAGATAAAAGATTATAGTTACGAATCGTCTCGCACGCAACTTATTGATTCCCTTCAAAACTATACGGAGTTTAAAGGGTATAAAATGTTTATAGTTTTTGATGCACAATTGGTTAAAGGTAGCATTCAAAAAAAAGAAAAACAAGGAGATTTAATTATAGTTTTTACAAAAGAAGGCGAAACAGCTGATGATTACATTGAAAGAATGGTTAACAACATTGGACGAAAATCTGAAGTCTGCGTTGTTACATCAGACTCTCTTGAGCAGCAGGTTACATTTCAAAGAGGTGCCATTCGTATGTCTTCAATTGAATTTTATCACGAAGTAATTAGCACACAGAAAAAAATTCAAATAAACATTGAAAAAAATCATTTAGAAAAAAGAAATCGCTTAGAAGAGAGAATAGATGAAAAAACATTGGAAAAACTTGAAAAAATACGAAGGAGCTGTTGAATTCGCTTGACTATATAAATTGCTCTAAGGTATAATAATGTATATGTCACAGGGTTTGTGTGGAGGGGATATTTGTTGGAAAAAATCAATATAGGCAATATGGACAGTTCATGCTTTGAAGAAAAATTGGATGAAGAAGTAGTAATTGAAGCACAAAACAGTAATGTTCGTGCACAAGAATATTTAATTAACAAATACAAGAATTTTGTTAAGGCAAGGGCTAAGTCATATTTTTTGATTGGTGCTGATAAAGAAGATATTTATCAAGAAGGAATGATAGGTCTCTATAAGGGTATTAGAGACTTTAAGGCTGACAGATTGTCTTCTTTTAGGGCTTTTGCAGAAATTTGTGTTACGAGGCAGATAATTACAGCGATAAAAACAGCCACTCGCCAAAAACATATTCCCCTTAATACATATATATCTTTAAATAAACCAATATATGACGAGGACTCAGATAGAACATTGCTAGATGTACTATCAGGTTCTAAAATTACTGACCCAGAAGAATTAGTAATAAGTCGAGAAGAAGTAATTAGCATCCAAAACGAAATTGGCCAAGTTTTATCAGAACTTGAGATGGAAGTACTTATGTCATACTTAGATGGTAAATCTTATCAAGAGATTGCTTGCGATTTAGATAGGCATTCAAAGTCAATTGACAATGCTCTTCAGAGAGTAAAAAGAAAATTAGAGAAATGTCTAAGTAAAAGGTAAAAATGTATTGACAAAAAAAACAAACAATAGTAACATTAATAACTGGTGTATAGCTTTAAGTTGTACGTCGGCGGGAGTAGCTCAGTGGTAGAGCACCAGCTTCCCAAGCTGGGTGTCGCGGGTTCGAGACCCGTTTCCCGCTCCAAAATTAAATGCCCATATAGCTCAGTCGGTAGAGCGTCACCTTGGTAAGGTGGAGGTCACCGGTTCAATCCCGGTTATGGGCTCCATAGCTATTAAGGTCGTACAGAGTACACTAGGATGAGTTTACGAACGCGAAAGTGTTATTATCTAAATTAAGGAGGAACATAAAATGGCAAAGGTAAAATTTGAAAGAAACAAGCCACATGTAAACATTGGAACAGTAGGACACGTGGATCATGGCAAGACTACATTAACAGCTGCAATAACAGCAGTACTCGCAACTAAGGGTTTAGCACAGGCATCAAAATTTGACATGATTGATAAGGCACCAGAGGAAAGAGAAAGAGGAATTACAATTAACACAGCACATGTTGAGTATGAAACAGAAAACAGACATTATGCACATGTTGATTGTCCAGGACATGCAGATTATGTAAAGAACATGATTACAGGAGCAGCACAAATGGATGGAGCAATCCTAGTTGTTAGTGCAGCAGATGGTCCAATGCCTCAAACAAGAGAGCATATATTACTTGCAAGCAGAGTTGGAGTAGGTTACATTGTAGTATTCTTAAACAAAGCTGATATGGTAGATGATCCAGAATTATTAGAACTAGTTGAAATGGAAGTAAGAGAATTATTAAGTGAGTATGACTTCCCAGGAGATGATATTCCAGTAATAATAGGATCAGCATTAAAAGCATTAGAAAACCCAACAGATGAAGAAGCATCAAAATGTATATATGAATTGATGGAAGCAGTAGATGCGTATATTCCAACACCAGAAAGAGCGACAGACAAACCATTCTTAATGCCAATAGAAGATGTATTCACAATTACAGGTAGAGGAACAGTTGCAACAGGAAGAGTTGAAACTGGAATACTTAAAGTTGGAGAAGAAGTTGAAATTGTTGGATTAAGCGAAGATAAAAGAAAAGTTGTATGTACAGGAGTTGAAATGTTCAGAAAACTTCTAGATCAAGCAATGGCAGGAGATAATATTGGAGCATTATTAAGAGGAGTACAAAGAGCTGATATTCAAAGAGGTCAAGTACTTTCAAAACCCGGTTCAATACATCCACATGCTAAATTTGTAGGTCAAGTATATGTTCTTAAAAAAGAAGAAGGCGGAAGACATACACCATTCTTCGATGGATATAGACCACAATTTTATTTCAGAACAACTGATGTAACAGGATCAATAAAATTACCAGACGGAATGGAAATGGTAATGCCAGGAGATCACATAGACATGAATGTTGAATTAATCACTCAAGTAGCAATGGATGAGGGATTAAGATTTGCAATCAGAGAAGGTGGAAGAACAGTAGGTTCAGGAGTTGTTACTTCAATAGTTAAATAGTACAAATAAGAAACTTAGAATAAAACATAAAATACATATGATCATGTATAAGTAAAATGAGTTATTAATTAAATGAAACGTCTTTGACTAATTCATTGACATATGTATTAAATTGTGATAAATTGTTTAAGTAAAACAAAAAAATGCTAAAGATGGTTTAGTGCTTAATAAGCATGAGCTTTCTTAAATAAATGTAAAACCGGGAGGTGTAGATTGTGAGAGTAAAAGTAACTTTAGCTTGCAATGATTGCAAACAAAGAAATTACAATACAATGAAAAACAAAAAAAATAACCCAGACAGAATAGAAATGAAAAAATACTGTAAGTTCTGCCACAAACATACACTTCATAAAGAAACAAAATAATACAGCATAAACACAAAACGGTGGGGATGTGAATAAAATGGCTGTCACTGGGAATGTTAAAGAAAAGAAAAAATTAAACCAAAAAGGTATAGTGAAATTTTTCAGGGAACTTAAGGCAGAAGCGAAAAGAATAACGTGGTCTTCAAAGCAAGATGTTAAAAAGGCAACTTTGGCAGTGGCAACTTTTTCTTTCCTTTTTGTAATCTTTGTAGGTTTGTTGGATTATGGGTTTAATAACCTCTATAAACTAATCTTTAAATAAGGTAAAGGAAGGAGGTAGAGGGCGGAGAACTCCACCCCTTGAGCTATGGCAGATAAAGCTAAATGGTATGTCGTACATACATATTCTGGTTACGAGAATAAAGTTAAAGTCAACCTAGAAAAAGCGATTGAAAATAGAAACCTTGAAGAATATGTACATGACATTCAAGTTCCTATGGAAGAAGTTGTTGAAGTAAAGGATGGAAAACAGAAAATAACTTTTAAAAAAGTATTTCCAGGTTATGTTATGGTTAAAATGCTTATGACAGATGAATCTTGGTATATAGTTAGAAATACCAGAGGTGTAACTGGGTTCGTAGGACCAGGTTCTAAACCAGTTGCTCTTACTGAAGAAGAAGTTAGAACTATGGGAATAGCAGAAAAATCTATAGTTGTTGACTATATAATAGGTGAGAACATACAGGTAACATTTGGACCACTAGAAGGATTTGTTGCTTTAATACAAGAAATTCATTTGGAAAAGCAAAAAGTAAAAGCACTTATAAATATGTTTGGCAGGGAAACACCTGTTGAACTAGAATTCAATCAGATACAAAAATTAGACTAGGTACTAATAAGGCGAAAGTTTTATTAAGTGGGAGGATTTTAAATCCGATTACCACAATATAGGAGGTATAAATTCATGGCTAAGAAAATAACAGGGATGATAAAACTTCAACTTCCTGCAGGGAAAGCTACTCCGGCACCACCAGTTGGACCAGCACTTGGACAACACGGTGTTAATATCATGGGATTTTGTAAAGAATTCAACGCAAAAACTGCTGATCAAGCAGGCATGATAATACCAGTAGTAATAACAGTATATCAAGATAGATCTTTTAGTTTTATACTTAAAACTCCACCAGCAGCTATATTATTAAAGAAAGCAGTTGGTTTAGAAAGTGGTTCTGGTGTTCCAAATAAAACTAAAATCGCTACAGTTTCTAAAGCTAAAGTAAGAGAGATAGCTGAACTTAAAATGCCAGACTTAAATGCAGCATCAATTGAAGCTGCTATGAGTATGATTGCTGGAACAGCAAGAAGTATGGGTATACTTGTAGAAGAATAAATTTTTAATAATTACGTGGGAGGTAAATACCGTTATTACCACGAAGGAGGATACTATTATGGGTAAAAATTACATAGAAAGCGCTAAGCTTATAGACAAAACCGCTTTATATACACCAACAGAAGCTATGGAAATTGTGGTGAAAACATCTAAGGCTAAATTTGATGAAACAATAGAGCTTGCTGTAAGCCTTGGAGTTGATCCAAGACATGCAGACCAACAAGTTAGAGGTGCAGTAGTACTTCCTCATGGAACAGGTAAAACAGTTAGAGTTTTAGTTTTTGCTAAAGGTGATAAAGCTAAAGAAGCAGAACTTGCAGGAGCAGACTTCGTTGGAAATGATGAATTAGTTGATAAGATTCAAAAAGAAAACTGGTTCGGATTTGATATAGTTGTTGCTACTCCAGATATGATGGGTGTTGTTGGTAAATTAGGTAGAGTGCTTGGACCTAAGGGATTAATGCCAAATCCAAAGTCAGGAACTGTTACATTTGATGTTACTAGAGCAATAAATGAGATTAAAGCTGGTAAAGTTGAATATAGAGTTGATAAAACTTCTATAATTCATGTACCACTTGGTAAGAGTTCTTTCGGAGCTGTTAAATTAATTGAAAACTTTCATGCTTTAATGGAAGCGGTAGTTAAGGCTAAACCAGCAGCAGCTAAAGGACAATATTTGAAATCAGTATCGGTTTCAAGTACAATGGGACCTGGAATAAAAGTTAATCAATCTAAAGTATTAGATTAGTATTGACAAACAGGTTTAGACATGTTATAGTGTTTAAAGTTAAATAAATAATATTCCGTAGATAGTAGGTGCGAAAGCGTAAAAGACAACATGCCTACCGAGGATTCCAATAAATGTACTTGCGTACAAATATTAGGTCTCTTCGTATCTGCGGAGAGATTTTAATTTTTTCATAAAGCAGTTAAAAACTGGTAGGAGGTGGATACACAGTGTTAAGCAAAAATAGACAATTAAAAGAAGTGAAAGTAGCAGAAATAAAAGAAAAATTAGCAAAAGCTAAAGGTGTAGTACTTAGCCAATATCAAGGTCTTAATGTAGAAGAAGATACAGTGCTAAGAAAAAACCTTAGAGAAGCTGGGGTAGAATATAAAGTTTACAAAAACACTTTAGTTATTCTAGCAGCTAGGGAACTAGGAATTGAAAATATAGTAACTTACTTACAAGGATCTATTTCATTAGCATTTGGATATGAAGATGCAACTGTTGCAGCTAGAGTTTTAAAGGAATTTGCAAAAACTAACAAAAAGCTAGAACTTAAAGCAGCTATAATCGAAGGCGAAATATTCGATAGCGCTCAGGTTAACGAGCTTGCATTAATACCATCAAGAGATGTACTTATTGCAAAATTACTTGGAAGCTTCAAAGCTCCATTATCAAATCTTGCATATTTATTGAATTCAATTAAAGAACAAAAAGAATCAGTAGAATAATATTTTTAATATTATTCTTGAATACATGATAGTTTTTTTAACTGATTTCAATCATTACTTTAGCAAAAGCAATAAAGCGAATGCAAAGGTAAATACAAAAAACATATATATGAAAAAAATTCGGAGGTGCATTTATAATGACAAGAGAAGAAATTATTCAAGCTATAAAAGATATGAGTGTTTTAGAATTAAATGAACTAGTAAAAACTTGCGAAGAGGAATTTGGCGTAAGTGCTTCAGCACCAGTTGCTGCTGCAGGAGCTGCTACAGCTGTCGCTGAAGAAAAAACTGAATTTGATGTAGTTTTAACTAGTGCAGGCCCTAACAAAATTAAAGTTATTAAAGTTGTTAGAGAATTAACTGGTCTAGGACTCAAAGAAGCTAAAGATATAGTTGATGGTGCTCCAAAAACTATTAAAGAAGCAGTTAGTAAAGATGATGCAGACGCATTCAAAGCTAAAATTGAAGAAGTTGGCGGCGGAGCAGAAGTAAAATAATTTTATTATAAAATGGGGTACTTTTACATAAGAGTGCCCTTTTTTAAGATTTATGTTGACATAGAATTATTATTATGATAATATAGCGTAATGCATTGAAAATTAGTAGTTTGCATATGAAAAAAATGAAATTACTGGTTAAAGTGAATTAAATTGACAAAAGTGGTTATAATAACATTAAGAATGTGTGAATCCAGAAGCATAATGTCCTAGGGGAAAGTGTGTTTTTGGTTATTTTAGTTTATGCAAGGGGTGAAAGCTGATGGTACATCCTGTCCAGTTAGGTAAAAGAACAAGAATGAGTTTTTCAAAAATAAGTGAAGTAACTGATATGCCAAATTTAATTGAAATACAGTTAGATTCATATGATTGGTTTTTGAAAGAAGGACTTCAAGAGGTTTTTGACGATATAAATCCTATTCAAGATTACACGGGAAATCTTGTTTTAGAATTCGTAGGATATAAACTTGATATCGATAATATCAAGTATACTGAAGAACAATGTAAAGAAAGAGATACAACTTACGCAGCACCACTTAAGGTTAAGGTTAGGTTGCGTAATAATGAAACTGGCGAAATCAAAGAGCAAGAAGTCTTTATGGGAGATTTCCCACTGATGACACCGCAAGGGACATTTGTTATTAATGGAGCAGAAAGAGTTATAGTAAGTCAATTGGTTAGATCACCAGGTGTTTACTACAATTATTCTGTTGATAAAACAGGTAAAAAACTTTACTCAGCTACTGTAATTCCGAACAGAGGAGCATGGCTTGAGTATGAAACAGATTCTAATGATATTGTGTATATTAGAATTGACAAAACAAGAAAATTACCTATAAGTGTATTGGCTAGAGCTATGATGGATAATGGTAGTGATTTAGACTTACATGAGTTATTGGGAGAAGAAGAAAGATTAAAAGCTACAATAGAAAAAGATAATACTAAAACAAGAGAAGAAGCTTTAATAGAAATATATAAGAGGTTAAGACCAGGCGAGCCACCTACAGTGGATAGTGCTGTATCTCTTATTGATTCATTATTCTTTGATGCAAAGAGGTATGATCTGTCAAGAGTTGGTAGATATAAGTTTAATAAAAAGTTATCAATTAATCATAGAATTGCAAACCAAATTGCTGCAGAGAACATTGTTAATCCTATTACAGGTGAAGTTATAGTTGAAAAAGATGAAAAGATAGACAGAGAAGTTGCTTTAGAGATTCAGAATTTAGGAATTAATGTGGTAGATCTTCAGGTAGAGGATAAGGTATTAAGAGTTATAGGAAATCATTTTGTCAACCTTAATAAGGTAGTTAATTTTGATGTATCTGATCTTAATATTCGAGAAATGGTTCATTACCCAACACTAAAAGAAATATTAGATAATAATACTGATGAAGAATCAATTAAAGAACAGATAAAAGCTAATAAAACTAGATTGATACCAAAACATATAATTAAAGATGATATGTATGCTACAGTGAGCTACGAGTTAGGACTAACTTACGATATCGGTTATATTGATGATATTGATCATTTGGGAAATAGAAGAATTAGGTCTGTAGGAGAACTTTTACAGAACCAATTCAGAATAGGGTTATCTAGAATGGAAAGAGTTGTAAAAGAAAGAATGACAATTCAAGACCAGGAAGGAATAACACCACAAGCACTTATAAACATAAGGCCAGTAGCTGCAGCTATAAAAGAATTTTTCGGAAGTTCTCAACTTTCTCAATTTATGGATCAAACAAATCCATTATCAGAACTTACAAACAAAAGAAGATTATCTGCACTAGGACCAGGTGGACTTTCAAGAGAGAGAGCTGGGTTTGAGGTTAGAGATGTTCATTACTCGCATTACGGCAGAATGTGTCCTATAGAGACTCCAGAAGGACCTAATATAGGACTTATTAACTCACTTGCAAGTTATGCTAAAGTTAATGAATATGGATTTATTGAAACACCATATAGAGTAATAAATAAAAAAACATCAGTGGTAACAGATGAAATTATTTACATGACTGCAGATGAAGAAGATGCATATCTTGTGGCACAAGCAAGTGAACCAATTAATGAAGATGGTATTTTTCTAGATAAAAAGATATCTGTAAGAGCTAAGCAAGAAGTACTAGTTGTTCCAAGTGAAGAAGTTGACCTTATGGATATATCCCCAAGGCAAATTGTTTCTGTTGCGACAGCTATGATTCCATTTCTTGAAAATGATGATGCCAGTCGTGCACTGATGGGTTCCAACATGCAACGTCAAGCAGTACCACTACTTAAATCACAAGCTCCAATTGTTGGTACAGGAATAGAATATAGAGCTGCAGTAGATTCTGGTGTTCTTCCAAAAGCTAAGAATGCAGGAGTAGTTGAGTATGTAAGTGCTAACGAAATTAAAGTAAGAAGAGAAACAGATAATGGATTAGATGTTTACAAAATCCTTAAGTTTAAAAGATCCAATCAAGGTACTTGTATAAATCAGAGACCTATAGTTAATAAAGGCGAAAAGGTTGAAATAAACACCGTACTTGCAGATGGACCTTCAACAGACCTTGGAGAAATAGCGTTAGGTAAGAATATCCGCATTGGTTTTGTGACTTGGGAAGGTTATAACTATGAGGATGCAATGCTAATATCTGAAGAACTTGTTCGCGATGATATATTCACTTCAGTTCATATTGAAGAGTATGAATCAGAAGCAAGAGATACCAAGCTTGGACCAGAAGAAATAACTAGAGACATCCCTAATGTTGGAGAAGATGCACTTAAAGACATAGATGAGGGTGGAATAATAAGAATTGGAGCTGAGATAAGATCTGGAGATATCCTAGTGGGCAAAGTAACTCCTAAGGGTGAAACGGAACTTACCGCAGAGGAAAGATTATTAAGAGCAATATTTGGTGAAAAGGCAAGAGAGGTTAGAGACACTTCACTTAGGGTACCACATGGCGAGGCTGGAATAATAGTTGACGTTAAAGTGTTCACTAGGGAAAATGGCGATGAACTTCCACCAGGTGTTAATGAACTAGTTAGATGTTATATAGCTCAAAAAAGAAAGATATCTGTCGGCGATAAAATGGCAGGAAGACATGGTAATAAGGGAGTTATATCAAGAGTATTACCAGTAGAAGATATGCCGTTTTTACCTGATGGAAGACCACTTCAAATATGCTTAAATCCACTAGGTGTTCCTTCTCGTATGAACATAGGTCAGGTATTAGAAGTTCATTTAGGATGGGCAGCTAGCGAACTTGGTTGGCATATTGCTACACCAGTATTTGATGGTGCGCTTGAGGAAGAAATTGAAGCGTGTTTAATTAAAGCAGGATATGATGCAGATGGGAAAACTGATCTATATGATGGAAGAACAGGGGAAGCATTAGACAGCAGGGTTACTGTTGGATATATGTATATCTTAAAGCTACATCATCTAGTTGATGATAAAATACATGCCAGATCAACAGGTCCATATTCTCTAGTAACTCAACAACCATTAGGTGGTAAAGCACAGTTTGGTGGTCAAAGATTCGGAGAGATGGAAGTTTGGGCACTAGAAGCATATGGTTCAGCCCACACATTGCAAGAGATTTTAACAGTTAAATCTGATGATGTTGTCGGTAGAGTTAAAACATATGAGGCAATTGTAAAAGGTGAGAATATTCCAGAACCAGGCGTGCCTGAGTCCTTCAAGGTTCTTATTAAGGAATTACAAGCATTATGTCTTAATGTTAAAGTTCTTACTGATGAGTTAGAAGAAATTAAACTTAAAGAGTCAGTTGATGATGAAATGGAAGAATTAAATTTAAATGTTAATATAGAAGGTTCAGAAGATGTAGCACCTGAATCGCCTACGGAAGAATACATTGAACTTATCGACGAAGATGAGGAAGTAGATGTTGAAATAAATTATGATGAGGTACCATTAGAAGATTTTGGTGAAGACTTAGAACTTAATGATTTTAATGACGAACATTAATATGAAGGGAGGCTGTACCCTTGTTTGAATTTAATAATTTTGATGCTATTCAAATAGGATTGGCATCACCGGAGCAAATTAGAGAATGGTCAAAAGGTGAAGTTAAAAAACCTGAGACTATAAATTATAGAACTTTAAAACCTGAAAGAGATGGACTATTTTGTGAAAGAATATTTGGTCCAATTAAAGATTGGGAATGTCACTGTGGTAAATACAAGAGAGTAAGATATAAGGGAATAGTTTGTGATAGATGTGGTGTTGAAGTTACAAAATCTAAAGTAAGACGTGAAAGAATGGGGCATATTGAACTTGCTGCACCAGTATCTCACATTTGGTATTTCAAAGGAATACCATCTCGTATGGGACTTATTTTAGATATGTCACCTAGATCACTGGAAAAAATCTTATATTTTGCTTCATATGTAGTATTAGATCCCAAAGAAACATCACTACTTACAAAGCAAATTCTTAGTGAAAAAGAATATAGAGAAGCTATAGATAAATTTGGAGCTGATAGTTTTGTAGCTGGTATGGGTGCAGAATCTGTAAAAGTACTATTACAACACATAAATTTAGAAGAATTATCTAAGGAATTAAAGGAAGACCTAAAAACAAGTACAGGACAAAAAAGAATTAGAAGCATTAGAAGGCTAGATGTTTCAGAGTCTTTTAGAAAATCTAAAAATAAACCTGAGTGGATTATAATTGATGTAATTCCAGTAATACCACCTGATTTAAGACCGATGGTACAATTAGATGGAGGAAGGTTTGCTACTTCTGATTTGAATGATTTGTATAGAAGGGTAATAAACAGAAACAACAGACTTAAAAAACTTCTAGATTTGGGAGCCCCAGATATAATTGTTAGAAATGAAAAAAGAATGCTTCAAGAAGCTGTAGATGCTTTAATTGATAATGGAAGAAGAGGAAGGCCAGTTACAGGACCAGGAAATAGACCTTTAAAATCTCTATCTGACATGTTAAAAGGAAAGCAAGGAAGATTCAGACAGAATTTACTTGGGAAACGTGTTGATTACTCAGGTCGTTCAGTTATTGTTGTTGGGCCAGAATTAAAAATGTATCAATGTGGGCTTCCTAAGGAAATGGCTTTAGAATTATTTAAGCCTTTTGTAATGAAAAAACTAGTTGGTAGTGGCGTTGCTCATAATATTAAAAGCGCTAAAAGAATGGTAGAGAGGGTTATGCCTCAAGTTTGGGATGTACTTGAAGAAGTAATCGAAGACCATCCAGTGCTATTAAATCGTGCACCTACACTTCATAGACTAGGAATCCAAGCTTTTCAACCTATACTTGTAGAAGGTAGGGCTATAAAGCTACATCCTCTTGTATGTACAGCATATAATGCTGATTTTGATGGAGATCAAATGGCGGTACATGTACCTCTATCCGTTGAAGCTCAAGCAGAAGCAAGGTTCCTAATGCTTGCTGCACACAATATTATGAAACCATCAGACGGTAAACCGGTCTGTGTACCTACTCAAGATATGGTGCTAGGCGCTTACTATTTAACTAATGATAAAGATGGTGCCAGGGGTGAGGGAAGAGCTTTCTCATCACCTGATGAAGTAATAATGGCATATCAAGTGAAAGATATTGAAATTCACGCTAAGATTAAAGTCAAAATGTTTGGTGTTGTTAATGGTGTTAGTATGTCGCAAATTATAGATACTACACCAGGAAAATTAATTTTCAATCAAACTATACCTCAAGATTTAGGATTTATTGATAGAAGTATTCCTGGAAATGAACTTAAATTTGAGATAGATTTCCTAGTAAGTAAAAAAAATCTAGGTAGTATTATTGATAAATGTTACTTGAAATATGGTCCATCAGAAACTTCTAAGATGTTAGACAAGATAAAGGCAAAAGGATATCACTATTCAACAATTGGAGCAATTACTGTTGCTACATCGGATATGCAAGTTCCAGAAGCTAAAAAGGCATTGCTTGCAGATGCTGATGAAACTGTTGATAAAATAGAGAAAATGTATCGTAGAGGATTTATATCTGAGGAAGAAAGATACCAAAGAGTAATAGAAAAATGGACTAAGACTACTGAAGAGGTCGCAAATGCACTTATGGATAGTTTGGATAAATTCAATCCAATATTTATGATGGCTGATTCAGGAGCCAGAGGGTCTAAGAGTCAAATTAAACAATTAGCAGGTATGAGAGGCCTTATGGCTAATCCATCTGGTAAAATAATTGAATTACCTATAAGAGCATCTTTTAGAGATGGACTTAGTGTATTAGAATACTTTATTTCAACACATGGAGCTAGAAAAGGTAATGCAGATACAGCACTTAAGACAGCCGATTCAGGTTATTTAACAAGAAGGCTTGTTGATGTTTGTCAAGACGTTATAGTAAGACATGAAGATTGTGGAACGAATGAAGGATTTGAAGTATCAGAGATTTGTGATGGTAGTGAAGTAATTGAACAATTAGTTGAAAGACTTACTGGAAGATATTCTGCTGAAGATGTTATCCATCCAAAAACAGGAAAAGTAATAGTTCCTAAGGGTGAATATATAGACATTAAATTAGCAGAAGAAGTTCAGAATTCTGGTGTGAAGAAAGTTATGATTAGATCAGTATTTACATGTAAGGCTAAAATTGGAGTTTGCGCTAAATGTTATGGAATGAACATGGCAACGTCTCAGAAAATTAATATTGGAGAAGCAGTAGGAATAATTGCAGCTCAATCCATAGGTGAACCAGGAACACAGCTTACAATGAGAACATTCCATACAGGTGGAGTAGCAGGATCAGATATTACTCAAGGTCTTCCAAGAGTTGAGGAATTATTTGAAGCTAGAAAGCCAAAAGGACTTGCAATAGTAAGTGATGTTTGTGGTACAGTCAAAATGGAAGATACTAAGAAAAAGAGAGTTGTTATTGTTATTGGTGATGCAGGGGAAGAATTAAGTTATGACATACCTTTTGGATCAAGATTAAAAGTAGCAAACGGTGATAGAATTGAAGCTGGAGACGAAATAATTGAGGGTTCAGTTAATCCACATGATATTTTAAGAATCAAAGGTGTTCAAGGAGTTAAGAATTACTTGTCTTCAGAGGTGCAAAAAGTTTATAGACTTCAAGGTGTTGATATTAATGATAAGCATTTAGAAGTTGTTGTTAGGCAGATGACAAGAAAAGTGAAAATTGAGGAATCTGGAGATACTGAATTACTACCAGGTAACTTAGTAGATATATTTGCTTTTGAAGATGCTAATTCTAAAATTGAATCTGAAGGTGGCATACCTGCTGTTGGAAAGATTTCATTATTAGGTATAACAAAAGCTGCACTTGCAACAGAATCATTCTTGTCAGCAGCATCATTCCAGGAAACAACACGAGTACTTACTGATGCAGCTATTAAAGGTAAAATTGATCCATTACTTGGATTAAAAGAAAATGTAATAATTGGTAAGTTAATACCTGCTGGTACTGGAATGACAAGATATAGAACTATAAAGATCAATACTGAAGATGAAGAAAAAGTAGAAATAGAAAATGATTTAGAAGTATAAGTTGTAATTAGTTGACAGGGTGTTGCTAAAATGATAAAATACACCTTGTGTGTGATTTAAATCGACAAGATACATCTTAAATAGATAGATCTTGTGGTTATAATTATAAAGGGAGGTTAGAAATGGTAGGTAAAATCGTAGGTCAGAAGGTCGTTGGAGTTAAACAAACCCTAAAAGCGTTAAAGAATAGCAAGGGTAAAGTTTTGTATGTTGCCAAAGATGCTGATAGTAGTATTGTTGATCCTATTCTAAAACTAGCCAAAATTAATACCCTGCAAATAATATTTGTAGACACAATGAAAGAACTAGGAAATCTTTGTGATATAGATGTTGCGTCAGCAACAGCACTTAGTCTTGAAGATTAATTAATGCTAGCAACTAAATAATATAGATATATCATGCGGTGACATAGCTTTTTAGTTATGTTATGCAGTATTGATATAAATGAAAATCAGTTTATAAAAATGAGGAGGTGAAATTATGCCAACTATTAATCAATTAGTTAGAAAAGGCAGAAAGACATTAGTAACAAAATCAGCTGCACCAGCATTAAAAAGCTGTCCTCAAAAAAGAGGCGTTTGTACAGTAGTTAAAACAACAACTCCTAAGAAGCCAAACTCAGCATTAAGAAAAGTAGCAAGAGTTAGACTTACAAACGGTTTTGAAGTTACTGCTTATATTCCAGGTGTAGGCCACAATTTACAAGAACATAGTGTTGTTCTTATAAGAGGTGGAAAAGTTAAGGATTTACCAGGAGTTAGATACCACATCATCAGAGGAACATTAGATTCAGCTGGAGTTGCAGGAAGACTACAAAGTAGATCTAAATATGGTACTAAGAGACCAAAGCAAAAAAAATAATGCTTTGATTTAAGGTACAATGTCTTCAGCATTTATATAGATTATAATTTTTATATTTACATACAATTGCAGAAGTACAAAGTGCTTTGCGGTAGAGATATCGAGTACCTATGAGTTAAGTAAAATTATTAAGGAGGGAAGTAAAGTGCCGAGAAAAGGATATATAGCGAAAAGAGATGTATTACCGGATCCAATGTACAATAGCAAGGTCGTTACAAAGTTAATAAACAATGTAATGGAAGATGGAAAAAGAGGAGTAGCACAGAAAATATGTTATGAGGCTTTCGACATAATTAAAGAAAAAACAGGTAAAGAACCTTTAGAGGTTTTTGAAGCAGCATTAGCTAATATTATGCCATTACTTGAAGTAAAAGCTAGAAGAATAGGTGGAGCTAATTATCAAGTGCCTATCGAAGTTAGACCTGAGAGAAGACAAACATTAGGACTAAGATGGTTACTTATTGCTGCAGACAAAAGGGGCGAGAAATATGCAAGAGAAAAGCTTGCTAATGAATTGCTTGAAGCTTCAAACAATACTGGAGCTGCAGTAAAGAAGAGAGAAGATATTCATAAAATGGCTGAAGCTAATAAAGCTTTTGCTCATTACAGGTATTAATACTAAAACTGTTTTGGCTTTGCCAAGACAGTTTTGTCAAATTTAAAATCATCGTTGAGAGGAGGAACAAACAGTGGGTAGAGAATATTCTTTAGATAAATTTCGTAATATAGGTATTATGGCTCATATTGATGCTGGTAAAACAACAACAACTGAGCGTATATTATTCTATACAGGAAAAACACATAAAATTGGTGAGGTTCATGATGGCGGAGCTACTATGGATTGGATGGTTCAAGAACAAGAAAGAGGTATAACAATAACTTCTGCGGCTACAACTTGTTTTTGGAAAGGTTATAATATAAATATAATAGATACACCAGGTCACGTAGATTTCACAGTTGAAGTTGAAAGATCTCTAAGAGTACTTGATGGTGCAGTTTCCGTATTTTGTGCGAAGGGTGGAGTTGAACCACAATCTGAAACAGTGTGGAGACAAGCCACTAAATATGAAGTACCAAGAATGGCATACGTTAACAAGATGGATATAATGGGTGCTGATTTCTTTAGAGTTGTTGACATGATGCGTGAAAGACTACATGCTAATGCAGTTCCGATACAACTTCCAATAGGAAAAGAAGAAGGATTTCTAGGAATCATAGATTTAATTAGAAATGTTGCAGAAGTCTATAAAGATGATCTAGGAACACAAATAGAAGAAACGGAAATTCCAGAAGATATGAAAGAGCTAACAATAGAGTATAGAGCAGCTATGGTTGAAGCGATAGCGGAACTAGATGAAGATCTTATGATGAAATATCTTGATGGTGAAGAAATAAGTGAAGAAGAATTAAAAGCAGCTCTTAGAAAAGGTGTTATTAACAATGACATAGTACCTGTGATTTGTGGTTCTTCATACAAAAACAAAGGTGTTCAAATGATGATAGATGCTGTTATAGAATATATGCCATCACCACTTGATATTCCAGCTATCAAAGGTCAAGATATTGATACTGAAGAACCAATAGAAAGACATCCAAGTGATGACGAACCAATGGCAGCATTAGCATTTAAAATAGCTACAGATCCTTTCGTAGGTAGACTTTGTTTTGCAAGAGTGTATTCAGGAGTAATGAAAACTGGTACATACGTATTAAATGCTAATAAAGGTAAAAAAGAAAGAGTTGGTAGACTAGTTAAAATGCATGCTAATCATCGAGAAGAAGTTGATGAATTACGCGCAGGAGAATTAGGTGCAATAATTGGACTTAAGAATACAACTACTGGAGAAACTTTGTGTGATGAAGATAACCCAATAAAGTTTGAAACTATGGTTTTCCCAGATCCAGTTATTCATGTAGCTATTGAGCCTAAAACAAAAGCTGGTCAAGAAAGAATGGGTATGTCACTTGCTAAGCTTTCTGAAGAAGATCCAACTTTTCAAACTTATACTGACCAAGAAACTGGTCAAACAATAATTGGTGGTATGGGCGAGCTTCATTTAGAAATTATTGTTGATAGACTTCAAAGAGAATTTAAAGTTGAATGTAATGTAGGTAAACCACAAGTAGCTTACAAAGAAACAATAAGAAAACAAGTTAAAGCAGAAGGTAAATACATTAAACAATCAGGTGGACGTGGACAATACGGTCACTGTTGGATAGAGTTAATACCAACTACGGAAGCCTATTCATTTGAAAATGCTACTGTAGGTGGATCTATTCCGAAAGAATTTATTTCTCCAATTGAGAACGGAATTAAAGAAGCATCTAAGAGCGGTATTCTTGGTGGATACCCAGTTCTTAACTTTAAAGTTAAAGTAGTTGATGGATCTTACCATGATGTTGACTCAAATGAAATGGCATTTAAGGTTGCTGGTTCTATGGCGTTCAAGGCTGGTATGGCAAAAGCTGATCCAGTATTATTAGAACCAATAATGAAAGTTGAAGTAACAGTTCCTGAAGAGTATATGGGAGATGTTATGGGAGATATTAATTCAAGAAGAGGTAGAATAGAGGGAATGGAAGCTCAAGCAGGAGCTCAAATAATTAGAGCAATGGTTCCATTATCTGAAATGTTTGGCTATTCTACAACACTTAGATCAAGAACTCAAGGTAGAGGAGTATACAGTATGGAATTTGCTGCATATGAACCAGTACCAAAGAGCATCCAAGAACAAGTTATAGGTGTTAAATAATAAAAAGACTATAAGATAATATGCAAATATAAGGAGGAATATAAAATGGCAAAGGTAAAATTTGAAAGAAACAAGCCACATGTAAACATTGGAACAGTAGGACACGTGGATCATGGCAAGACTACATTAACAGCTGCAATAACAGCAGTACTCGCAACTAAGGGTTTAGCACAGGCATCAAAATTTGACATGATTGATAAGGCACCAGAGGAAAGAGAAAGAGGAATTACAATTAACACAGCACATGTTGAGTATGAAACAGAAAACAGACATTATGCACATGTTGATTGTCCAGGACATGCAGATTATGTAAAGAACATGATTACAGGAGCAGCACAAATGGATGGAGCAATCCTAGTTGTTAGTGCAGCAGATGGTCCAATGCCTCAAACAAGAGAGCATATATTACTTGCAAGCAGAGTTGGAGTAGGTTACATTGTAGTATTCTTAAACAAAGCTGATATGGTAGATGATCCAGAATTATTAGAACTAGTTGAAATGGAAGTAAGAGAATTATTAAGTGAGTATGACTTCCCAGGAGATGATATTCCAGTAATAATAGGATCAGCATTAAAAGCATTAGAAAACCCAACAGATGAAGAAGCATCAAAATGTATATATGAATTGATGGAAGCAGTAGATGCGTATATTCCAACACCAGAAAGAGCGACAGACAAACCATTCTTAATGCCAATAGAAGATGTATTCACAATTACAGGTAGAGGAACAGTTGCAACAGGAAGAGTTGAAACTGGAATACTTAAAGTTGGAGAAGAAGTTGAAATTGTTGGATTAAGCGAAGATAAAAGAAAAGTTGTATGTACAGGAGTTGAAATGTTCAGAAAACTTCTAGATCAAGCAATGGCAGGAGATAATATTGGAGCATTATTAAGAGGAGTACAAAGAGCTGATATTCAAAGAGGTCAAGTACTTTCAAAACCCGGTTCAATACATCCACATGCTAAATTTGTAGGTCAAGTATATGTTCTTAAAAAAGAAGAAGGCGGAAGACATACACCATTCTTCGATGGATATAGACCACAATTTTATTTCAGAACAACTGATGTAACAGGATCAATAAAATTACCAGACGGAATGGAAATGGTAATGCCAGGAGATCACATAGACATGAATGTTGAATTAATCACTCAAGTAGCAATGGATGAGGGATTAAGATTTGCAATCAGAGAAGGTGGAAGAACAGTAGGTTCAGGAGTTGTTACTTCAATAGTTAAATAGTAATTTCTAAACATTAATATAATAATCATATGATATTTTTAAAATAATAAAGGCTTTTATTATTAAGGAGAAGGGGACGCTCTTCTCCTTTTGCATGCTGTAAAACTTATGTGAAATTGCATGATGAAATATTAAATAGTAAAAATTATAAATTAATATGAAAAAATACTTGTCAAAGTATAAGTTATGTTGTATACTTGAATAGTTGTAATGTGGTAACAGCGATGAGGTAAGAGGTTGCCGGACTTCCGGGTAATTCTTCACCGAGCATGTCCTGATCTAGAATCGGGCGACGGAGTTCCTGCGGTTTGTTCCATTCACTTATTGTATGCAACACCCGGAACAGTTTACAGAACATCCGCTGTTGTGCGCAAGAAGTAGGCGTACAATGAAAAGGAGGAAATAATAATGATAAAGCAAAAAATTAGAATTAGATTAAAAGCTTTTGATCATAACATATTAGATCAATCTGCTGAGAAAATTGTTCAAACAGCAAAAAGCACAGGAGCTAAAGTAGCTGGTCCAGTACCACTACCTACAGAAAAAGACATAATTACAGTGTTAAGATCTCCACATAAATATAAGGATTCAAGAGAGCAATTTGAAATAAGAACTCATAAGAGACTAATAGACATCATTAGTCCATCACCTAAAACTGTTGATGCATTAATGAGATTAGACTTACCAGCTGGTGTTGATATCGAAATAAAATTATAAGCGTACATAGAAGTGCGATGAAACGTACAGGTATAATTTACTGTGTGTAAGTAATAGATTACTATTACTAACTGTTATGATCACATTTGTGGTCCGCTAATAAGTAGGAGGTGTATTTTCATGAAAAAAGGTATAATGGGTAAAAAACTTGGTATGACTCAAATATTTGATGAGAATAGAAAAGTCGTTCCAGTAACAGTTGTTGAAGCAGGTCCATGCGTTGTGGTTCAAATTAAATCTGTTGAAAATGATGGTTATAGTGCAATTAAAGTTGGTTTTGGAGACATAAGAGAAAAATTAGTCAACAAACCAATGCAAGGACAATTTACTAAAGCAGGAACATCTTTAAAAAGATTCTTAAAAGAATTTAGAATGGAAGATACAAGTGCTTATGTGGTAGGTCAAGAATTTAAAGCAGATATATTTGCTGCTGGAGATAAAATTGATGTATCAGGAATTTCTAAAGGAAAGGGATTCCAAGGAGTAATTAAAAGATGGAATGCAGCATGTGGACCAATGAGTCATGGATCTAAGTTCCATAGAGCCCCAGGATCAATGGGAGCATCTTCTGATCCATCAAAAACATTTAAAAACAAACATATGCCAGGTCATATGGGTAATGTTAATACAACAGTAATAAACCTTGAAATAGTTAAAGTAATGCCTGAAAAGAACATTATATTAATTAGAGGTGGAATACCAGGACCTAAAAAGGGTACAGTTGTAATAAGAAACGCTGTTAAAGCGTAATTTTTAAGAAAGGAGGATGCAGAATGCTTACATTAGATTTATTTAATAAAGAAGGAAAAAAAGTTGGCGATATTGGCCTAAATGAAAGTATATTTGGAGTTGAAATCAATACAGATGCTATGCACCAAGTTGTAGTAGCACAGCTTGCAAATAAAAGACAAGGAACTCAATCAGCTAAAACAAGAGCTGAAGTACGAGGCGGTGGAATAAAGCCTTGGAGACAAAAAGGAACTGGTAGAGCAAGACAAGGTTCAATTAGAGCACCACAATGGATACATGGTGGTATAGTATTTGCTCCAAAGCCAAGAGATTACCATGTTTCAGTACCAAAGTCAATGAGAAGAGTGGCATTCAAATCAGCATTATCAGCAAAAGTTGCTGAAAATGAAATGATAGTTATAGATAGTTTAGAATTTGATGCACCAAAAACTAAAGCAATGCTCGAAGTTTTAAAAGCTTTTGATGCTAAAAAAACTTTAATAGTTGTTGAAAAATCAGATGAAAACATCTATAAATCAGGAAGAAATATACCTGGAGTACGAGTTACACCAGTAAATAATCTGAATGTTTATGACATACTAAAATATGAAAAATTCATAGTTACAAAGGATGCTGTATCTAAAATTGAGGAGGTGTATATATAATGAAATTAACTAGCCATGATATTATAAGAAAACCAGTAATTACTGAAAAAAGTATGGCTGTAATGGCAGATAAAAAATACACCTTTATAGTTGATATTCACGCCAATAAAACTCAAGTTAAAAAAGCCGTAGAAGATGTATTTGGAGTTAAGGTTGAAAATGTAAGAACACTAAGGAATATAGGTAAAACTAAAAGAGTTGGAGTTCACATTGGAAAAAGAGCTGACTTCAAAAAAGCTATTGTTACTTTAACAACAGAAAGCAAAACAATTGAGTTTTTTGACGGAATGTAATTATTAAGCAGGTATTGGCAGAAGCCAGAAAAGCGAAATAAGGAGGGAAATCACATGGCGATTAAGAAATTTAGACCCACCACACCTTCTAGAAGAAATATGACTATGTCTGATTTTGCAGAAATAACATCAGATAAGCCATTAAAATCACTTCTTAGAAGCACAAAAAGATCAGGTGGAAGAAATAATCAAGGTAAAATAACTGTTCGTCACCGAGGTGGTGGAGCAAAACAAAGTTATAGAATAATTGATTTTAAGAGAACTAAAGATGGTATTCCAGCAAAAATTTCTACAATTGAGTATGATCCAAATAGATCTGCTTACATAGCACTTGTTGTATATGCTGATGGTGATAAAAGATACATAATTGCTCCAGTTGGATTAAAAGTTGGAGATGTAATTGTATCAGGAGCTGATGCAGATATAAAAGTTGGAAACACACTTCCAATAGCTAATATACCACTTGGTTCTACTATTCATAATATAGAACTTCAGGTTGGTAAAGGTGCTCAACTTGTAAGATCAGCGGGTTCTTCAGCTCAGCTTATGGCTAAAGAAGGAGAATATGCTCAAGTAAGACTTCCAAGTGGAGAAGTAAGATATATTAGATTAAACTGTAGAGCTACTATAGGAACAGTCTCTAATTTAACTCATGATATTGTTAACATAGGTAAAGCAGGAAGAAAAAGACATCTAGGATTTAGACCAACGGTCAGAGGATCAGTAATGAATCCGAACGATCATCCACATGGTGGTGGAGAAGGTAAGTCACCAGTAGGGCATGCTAGTCCGATGACTCCTTGGGGTAAACCAGCACTTGGTTATAAGACTAGAAAGACTAAAAAATACTCTGACAAATTTATTGTTAAGGGAAAAAATAGAAAATAGTTTCAGGAGAATTTAATTCCTCTTCGAAACTATGTTCATTGTGTATGAAGGGAGGCCACTAAAGTGAGTAGATCAGTAAAAAAAGGACCTTATGTGCAAGAAGTTCTGCTAAACAGAATAAATGAAATGAACAAAAATGGCGAGAAAAAAGTAATAAAGACTTGGTCAAGAAGTTCTACTATTTTTCCGCAAATGATAGGGCATACTATCGCAGTGCATGATGGAAGAAAACATGTGCCAGTTTATGTTTTAGAAGATATGGTTGGACATAAATTAGGAGAATTCGCGTTAACTAGAACATTTAAAGGACACATTGTTAGAGAAAAAACAAGCAAAGTAAGATAGTGTGGGAAGGAGGAAACAAACATGGAGGCTAAAGCTATAGCTAAATATGTGAGAACGTCCTCAAGGAAAATCGGGATTGTTCTTGATTTAATAAGAGGTAAAAATGTAAATGAAGCTCTTGCTATATTACAATTTACTCCAAAAAATGCAGCTGAAGTAGTAACTAAAGTTCTTAAATCAGCTGTAGCAAATGCACAAAACAATTTGAATTTGGATATTAATAGATTGTATGTTGCAAAAACTTATGCATGCCAAGGTCCAACACTTAAGAGATTCAGACCACGTGCACAAGGAAGAGCTTATAGAATAAAAAAAAGATCTAGCCATGTAACTATAATAGTTACAGAGAGATTATAAGAAGGAGGAATATAGCGTGGGACAAAAAGTACATCCACACGGCTTTAGGGTTGGTGTAATAAAAGACTGGAGTTCTAAATGGTATGCGGATAAAAAGAATTTTGCAGATAATCTTGTTGAAGATTTCAAGATTAGAGAATTCTTGAAAAGCAAACTTTACACAGCTGGAATTTCCAAAATCGAAATTGAAAGAGCTGCAAAAAGAGTTAAAATTAATATACACACTGCAAAACCTGGAATGGTTATTGGTAGAGGTGGTTCTGGTATTGAAGTTATAAAGCTTGATATGAAAAAAATTGTAACTGATAAAAATGTTTTAATTAACATAGTTGAAGTTAAACAAGCTGAAAACAACGCTCAATTAATGGCAGAAAATGTTGCTTCTCAATTAGAAAAGAGAATTTCTTTTAGAAGAGCAATGAAACAAACTATTCAAAGAGCTATGAGATCTGGAGTAAAAGGAGTTAAAATCGCTTGCGCTGGTAGACTTGGCGGAGCAGAAATAGCTAGAACTGAGCATTATCATGAAGGTACAATACCATTACAGACAATGAGAGCTGATATAGATTATGGATTCTCAGAAGCTGATACAGTATATGGTAAGATTGGTGTAAAAGTTTGGGTATATAGAGGCGAAGTTCTTCCTACAAAGAAAATCGTTAAGGAAGAAGCAAGCGTATAGAAGTGTAAGGAAGGAGGAATAAGACATGTTAATGCCTAAGAGATCTAAACATCGTAAGGTTCAACGTGGTAGAATGAGAGGAAAAGCTACAAGAGGAAACTTCATTGCATACGGTGATTATGCATTACAAGCTATGGAATGTGGTTGGGTTAAAAGTAATCAAATCGAAGCTGCCAGAGTTGCTATCAATAGAGAAGTAAAAAGAGGCGGTAAAGTTTGGATAAAAATATTCCCAGATAAGCCAGTAACTGAAAAACCAGCTGAAACTCGTATGGGTTCTGGTAAAGGATCAGTTGAGTATTGGGTAGCAGTTGTTAAACCAGGTAGAGTCTTATTCGAAATTGCAGGGGTAACAGAAGAAGCGGCTAGGGAAGCAATGAGACTTGCTTCACACAAACTTGCAATTAAGACTAAGTTTGTGTCTAGAAAAGATTTTGAGGAAATGGGTGGTGAAGTCATTGAAGGCTAATGAATTAAATGAATTAAGACAAAGTAATCCTCAAGACTTGCTAGTAAAAATGTCTGATTTAAAGGCGGAATTATTTAACCTTAGATTTCAGTTAGCTACAGGGCAATTAGAAAACCCTATGAGAATTAAACAGGTTAAAAAATCTATAGCCCAAATTAAGACGATCATTAGGCAAGAAGAAATAAAGGCTTTTGAACAGTAAAACTGAAGGGAGGTTACTCTTGTGGAAAGAAATAACAGGAAAACAAGAACTGGTAGGGTAGTTTCTGATAAAATGGATAAGACTGTAGTTGTTGCAATTGAGACAAAAGTTCGTCATCCATTATACGGAAAGATAATTAATAAAACAACAAAATTTAAAGCTCATGATGAAAATAATGAAGCTAAAATTAACGATAAAGTTTCAATTATGGAAACTAGACCTTTATCTAAAGATAAAAGATGGAGAATTACTGCAATAGTTGAAAAAGCGAAATAATGTTTCAGTTCAACAACTGAAAGGAGGGTATTTGATATGATACAACAGCAATCAAGATTAAAAGTTGCAGACAATTCTGGCGCAAAAGAAATTATGTGTATTAGAGTTCTAGGTGGTTCGCATAGAAAATGGGGAAACATCAGTGATACAATTGTTGCCAGCGTAAAAAGTGCAACACCAGGTGGAGTTGTTAAAAAAGGTGAAGTTGTTAAAGCTGTTATAGTTAGATCTGTAAAAGGTTTAAGAAGAGCCGATGGAACATATCTAAGATTTGATGATAATGCAGCTGTTATCATAAAAGACGATAAAACCCCAAAAGGTACTCGTATATTCGGACCTGTTGCAAGGGAGTTAAGGGATAAAGACTTCACTAAGATTTTATCACTAGCGCCTGAAGTTCTATAAGATAGGAGGTGTCTAACATGGCAGTTAAAAAAGTGCACGTAAGAAAGAAAGATTCAGTAATGGTTATCTCAGGTAAAGACAAAGGCAAAATAAGCGAAGTCTTAGCTGTATATCCTAAAACTGGTAAAGTTTTAGTTAAAGATGTTAGTGTAATTACAAAACATCAGAAACCAAGCAAACAAAACATGCAAGGTGGAATAACTCACAGAGAAGCAGCTATAAATAGCGCAAAAGTTATGCTATATTGTACAAAATGCAAAAATGTAACAAGAATAAACAGCAAGATTTTAGAAGATGGAACTAAAGTAAGAGTTTGTAAAAAATGTGATGAAACATTTTAATCCCTGAAAGGAGGTTTAACATATGAGTTCAAGACTACAAGAAAAGTATAATAATGAAGTAGTTCAGGCGTTAATGGAAAAATTCGGTTATAAAAATATAATGGAAGTACCTAAGCTTGAAAAGATAGTTTTAAATATGGGAGTTGGAGAAGCTAAAGACAATTCTAAGGTTTTAGATGCAGCTGTTAGTGATATGCAAATTATTGCAGGTCAAAAACCAGTTATAACTAGGTCTAAGAAATCTATAGCTAACTTCAAATTAAGAGAAAATACGCCAATTGGCTGTAAAGTTACGCTAAGAAAGGCTCAAATGTTCGAATTTGCTGATAAATTAATGAACGTTGCATTACCTAGAGTTAGAGATTTTAGAGGAGCTTCTTCTAAATCATTTGACGGAAGAGGAAATTATGCTATCGGTGTTAAAGAACAACTTATATTCCCTGAAATTGAATATGATAAAATTGATAAGATAAGAGGAATGGATATAATATTTGTTACTACTGCGAAGACAGACGAGGAAGCAAGAGCATTATTAAGATTCCTTGGAATGCCATTTGCTCAATAATAAGGAGGTAAACATATGGCACGTAAGGCTTTAATAGAGAAATGGAAAAAAGAACCTAAATATTCAACTAGAGCTTATACAAGATGCAGACTATGTGGAAGACCACATTCGGTATTACAAAAATTTGGTATATGCCGTATCTGTTTTAGAGATCTTGCACATAAGGGAGAAATTCCTGGTTGCAGAAAAGCAAGTTGGTAATTAGAACATTTTAATGAAAGGAGGCACGAAAAATGGTTATGACTGACCCAATCGCAGACTTGCTAACACGTATAAGAAATGCTAATGTTGTTAGACACGAAGTAGTAGAAGTACCTTCTTCAACTATAAAGAAGGAAATTGCAAATATAATGCTTCAAGAGGGATACCTTAAGAACATAGAAGAATATAACGATGGCGTTGTTCCAATGATGAGACTTGCAATGAAGTATGGTCAAAAAAAGGAAAGAGTTATCACAGGACTTAAGAGAATATCTAAACCTGGTTTAAGAGTGTATTCTAAAAATGAAGATATTCCAAAAGTATTGAACGGACTAGGAGTTGCTATAATATCAACTTCAAAAGGTTTAGTAGCAGATAGAGAGGCTAGGAAACTAGGCCTAGGCGGAGAAGTTATTTGTTATATTTGGTAGTCTAATAATTCTAAGACATAACAGTTTTGTTATGTACATAGTAATAATAGATAATTTAGAGAAAAACAAGTTTGTTGTGTGCTTAAAGTATATAGATACTAGACAATTTGTAATTGAATAGTACTTAAAACGAATATATGAGGCATAGCAGTTAATGATTGTTATGTGCCCTGAAAAGAATACAGGAGGTGTAAGTATGTCAAGAATCGGAAGACTTCCAGTAGTTATACCTAATGGAGTAACTGTTACAGTTTCACCAACTAATGTTGTTAATGTAAAAGGACCAAAAGGTGAGCTAACTCAAAACATGAGTAATAAAATGAATATAGCTATGGAAGACAATACTGTGGTAGTTACAAGACCAAGTGATGTAAAAGAGCATAGAGCTCTTCATGGACTTACGAGATCATTAATAAACAATATGGTTATTGGTGTTACAGAAGGATATGAAAAAACACTTGAGTTAGTTGGAGTTGGTTACAGAGCTCAATTAAAGGGAGCTAAAATAACATTAAATCTTGGATATTCACATCCAGTTGAAATAGATGCAGTTGCAGGAATCCAATTTATATTACCAGATGCTAACAAGATAATAGTAAAAGGTATTGATAAACAATTAGTTGGATCTGTTGCAGCAGAAATTAGAACTTGGAGAAAACCAGAACCTTACAAAGGAAAAGGAATTAGATATGCTGGCGAAATTGTCAGACGTAAGGAAGGTAAAACAGGTAAATAAAGTAGGAAGGAGTGAATGATGTGTTCAAGAAAGACGATAGGCAAAAGTCAAGAGTTAAGCGTCATCTTAGAGTTCGTAAGAAAATTTCTGGTACAGCACAAAGACCTAGATTAGCTGTATATAGAAGTGAAAAGAACATATATGCTCAAGTAATAGATGATGTTGCTAAAATCACATTAGTTTCTGCTTCAAGCGTTGATAAAGCTTTCGAACAAAAAATAGGAAGTAATAAAGAAGCAGCAAAATTAGTTGGTAAAATGGTTGCTGAAAGAGCACTTGAAAAAGGAATAGAAGAAGTAGTATTTGACAGAGGCGGATATGTATACCACGGCAGAGTGCAAATTCTAGCTGAGGGAGCAAGAGAGGCCGGACTTAAATTCTAAGAGAAGGAGGGAAACACATGAAAATAGATCCTAGCATATTAGACCTTAAAGAAAAAGTAGTTAATATAAACAGAGTTGCTAAGGTTGTTAAAGGTGGAAGAAACTTCAGATTCAGCGCACTAGTTGTTGTTGGAGACGAAAACGGACACGTTGGAGTTGGAATGGGTAAATCTGTAGAAATTCCTGAAGCAATTAGAAAAGGAATAGAAGATGCTAAGAAGAATTTAGTAAACGTAGCTATGGTTGGATCAACAATTCCACATACTATTGATGGTAAGTTCGGTACTTCTATTATTCATATAATGCCCGGTGCTGAAGGTACTGGAGTTTTAGCTGGTGGTCCAGTTAGAGCGGTTCTAGAATTATCAGGATTGAAAGATGTTAGAGCTAAATCTCTAGGCTCTAGTAATGCAACAAATGTAGTTAATGCTACTATAAATGGTTTATCAAGGTTAAGAACAGCGGAAGACGTTGCTAAATTAAGAGGTAAAACTGTAGAAGAAATTTTAAGATAGGAGGGGAAAACCTTGGCTAAAGTTAAAATAACATTGGTTAAAAGCTTAATAGGTAGAAAGAAAGAACATATTGCTACAATTAATTCTTTAGGATTGAGAAAAATAAGAAAAAGTGTTGAGCACGAGGAAACTCCTCAGATCAAAGGTATGATTAATAAAGTTATATATCTAATAAACGTAGAACAAGTATAAACGAGGAGGTGTTGACATGAAACTTCATGAGTTAAGACCTGCGGAAGGTTCAAAAAAATCTCCAAAGAGAATCGGTAGAGGTACAGGTTCAGGTTGGGGAAAAACTGCAGGAAGAGGTCAAGATGGACAAAACTCAAGATCAGGTGGTGGAACTAGACCAGGATTTGAAGGAGGTCAAATGCCTTTATACAGAAGGTTACCTAAAAGAGGGTTTACTAATATTTTTGCAAAAAAATATTCTTGTATAAATGTAGATAGACTGAATATATTCGAAGATGGTACAGAAATTACACCAGAATTGCTCTTAGAGAAAAGAATTATAAGAAAAGTGTATGATGGAGTTAAGATACTTGGAAATGGTAATTTAGAAAAGAACTTAACTATAAAGGTATCAAAGTTCTCTAAAGGAGCAGTTGAGAAAATTGAAGCTGCTGGAGGAAAAATCGAGGTGATATAAGTGTTATCAACCCTACGTAATGCCTGGAAAGTCCCTGATTTAAAGAAACGTATGATATTCACACTACTTATGGTTGTAATTATGCGATTGGGTATTTTTATTCCTGTTCCAGGTGTAGATGCTAGCAAACTTGGAAGTTTAACTAGTAATGGAGGCACATTATTAAGTTTTTATGATATGCTTTCAGGTGGTGCGTTTGGTAAATTTAGTATTTTTGCTATGGGTGTTGGCCCATACATAAATGCATCAATTATAATGCAATTACTTGTAATAGCAATTCCATATTTAGAACAACTTTCTAAAGAAGGTATTGAAGGACGCAAGAGAATACAAGATTTTACTAGATATGCTTCAATAGTACTTGGTGCATTGCAAGCTTTTGGTATGTATGCAATTATATCAGGCACTGGAGCATTCTCAGATACATCTAGTCTAACCATATTTTTAGTGATACTAACGATGACAACTGCATCAACATTTTTGGTGTGGATAGGTGAGCAAATTACATGTAAAGGCATTGGTAATGGTGTTTCATTAATAATATTTATCAATATTATATCTGGATTACCTGCCACAGCGTATAAAATCGCTGCACTTCAGAAGGCTGGAAATGTAAATTTTGTAGAGGTTATAATGTTTGTTGTAATTGCTGCAGCGTTATTAGTTGCAGTAGTAATCGCAAGTTTAGGTGAAAGAAGAATTCCAGTTCAATATGCAGGAAAAGCTGTTGGAAACAAAGTTTTTAAAGGGCAATCAACACATATTCCAATCAATGTAAATGCATCTGGAGTTATCGGTATAATTTTTGCTATGTCAGTAATGACATTCCCAGAAACAATAGCTCAGCTTAAACCGACATCTGCAATTGCTAAGTTCATTGTAGGGAGTCCTTGGAGTATATTTGAAAGAAATAGTTGGAAGTATTCATTGGTATACTTTGTATTAATAGTATTCTTTACATGGTTTTATACTCAGGTAACATTTAAACCTGATGAAATGGCTGAAAATATGCATAAATCATCAGGATTTATACCAGGCATTAGACCAGGGGAGAATACAGCAACGTATATAGATATGGTACTTACAAAAATATCTATACTGGGAGGAACTTTTGCGGCTGTTATAGCGATATTTCCTATTATCGTAGATTCATATACAAACTTTAAAGGTATATACTTTGGTGGCACAATGTTATTAATTATGGTAAATGTTGCAATTGAAACATTAAGGCAACTTGAGTCACAATTAGTAATGCGTCATTATCGAGGATTCCTTAAATAAATTATTACCAGGAGATGATTCTATGAGGATAATCTTGTTAGGTCCTCCGGGAGCCGGAAAAGGAACTCAAGCAAAATCTATAAGTGAGAAGTTCTCCATACCACATATATCTACGGGGGACATATTCAGAAAGAATATTTCAGAAAAAACTCCACTTGGAATCAAAGCTAAGAAACATATTGATAAGGGACATTTAGTTCCTGATCAATTGACTATAGATATAATCAAGGATAGGTTAAATAATGAAGATTGCAAAAATGGGTTTTTGCTAGATGGCTATCCTAGAACTGTTAACCAAGGTGAGGCTTTAAAAACTATATTAGACGAAAAGGGTCACTCCCTTGATACTGCGTTATTAATAGAGATTCCTAGAGAGTTCATTCTTAATAGAATGACTGGTCGAAGAGTTTGCCTTAACTGTGGTGCTAGCTTCCACATTAAATTTAATCCGCCACTAGTTGACGGAAAATGTAATGTGTGTGGAAGTGATCTTGTGCAAAGAGCTGATGACGTTGAGGAGACCGTTAGTGAACGGCTAGACATATACGAGGCTCAAACACTACCATTGATAAAGTATTATGATGATAAGAAATTGTTATCAGTAGTTAATGGGGCGCTTGAAATTGATAGTGTATTTGAAAATATCTGTGGTGTCTTAGGAGCGTTAGAGAAGTGATAAGCATAAAAAGTGATATGGAAGTTCAACTTATGAGATGTGCGGGCAGAGTGGTTGCAGATACTCTTGCACTAATTCAGAGTGAAATAAAACCTGGAATAACCACTGCAGAACTTGATAAATTAGCTGAAGAGTTCATAATAAATCAGGGTGCTAAACCATCTTTTAAGGGATATTATGGATTTCCAGCTTCCATTTGTACATCTGTTAATGATGAAGTGGTTCATGGAATTCCAACTAACCGGATTTTACTTGAAGGAGATATAATTAGCATAGATTGTGGTGCCATATTAAATGGATATCATGGAGATGCAGCTAGAACTTTTCCGGTAGGCAAAATATCTAGTGGAGCTTCGATGCTAATTGAAGTTACTAAAAATAGTTTCTTCAAGGGTGTTGAAAAAGCTATAATCGGCAATAGGTTATCAGATATATCTGCTGCAATTCAGTGTTATGCGCAGGGCCATGGATACTCTGTAGTTAGGGACTTTGTAGGTCATGGAATTGGAACATCAATGCATGAAGATCCAGAGATTCCTAATTATGGTGCTCCGAGTAAAGGTCCTAAGTTAGTTCATGGTATGGTACTTGCAATCGAACCTATGATAAATATAGGAAAGCATTATGTCAAAGTAAAGTCTAATAAGTGGACGGTAGTAACAAGAGATGGCAGCTTAGTTGCACATTATGAAAATACTGTTGCTATTATAAAAAATGGTCCTGAAATATTAACTTTGAACTAATAGAGGTGAATGATTTGGAGAAAAATAGCCTTGTAGGTAAGGTGGTAAATTCTAAGGCGGGAAGAGATATGCATAAAAGTTTTGTTGTGGTAGGAATACTTGATAATGAATATGTGTATATTTCTGATGGAGAGTTAAGAAGGATTGAGAAACCTAAGAAAAAGAAGGTTAAACATCTAAATTTTACGGATACCGTTGCTGAAGAAATTAGAAGTATAATTTTATCTAAAAAAGAGGTCACTAATTCTAAAATTAAAATATTTTTGCAGTCTGCAGAGAATGGTAAGGAGGTTTGATTACCTTATGTCAAAAGATGATATAATAGAAATGCAAGGTGTTGTGCTTGAAACTATGCCGAATGCAATATTTCAAGTTGAACTTGAAAGTGGGCATAAAATACTAGCTCATATTTCAGGAAAGTTAAGAATGAATTTTATAAGAATATTGCCAGGCGATAAGGTTACAGTAGAACTTTCCCCATATGATTTGAATCGTGGGAGAATAACTTGGAGAGACAAGTAATAAGGAGGGTTAGCTATGAAAGTAAGACCATCAGTTAAACCTATGTGTGAAAAATGTAAAATTATAAAAAGAAAAGGAAGAGTAATGGTTATCTGTGAAAATCCTAAGCATAAACAAAAACAAGGTTAATGGGTTTATTTGCAAATATTAGT
The DNA here is from genome assembly GCF_050717545.1 of Clostridium sp. GTDB lineage: Bacteria > Bacillota > Clostridia > Clostridiales > Clostridiaceae > Clostridium_AD. The sequence continues at coordinate 64,295 of NZ_JBOITN010000037.1, read as the reverse complement.
AGGTTTTATTTACAAAGTAAAGTAGCTTAAATGTTAATATTAATAATAAATGTTTATAACATCGTTTTTAAGTTAAAGATGTGATAAAATTGGAACAACAAGTACGTGGGAGGTGTAAACAGTAAATGGCAAGAATAGCAGGTATTGACCTACCAAGGGAAAAAAGAGTAGAAATAGGTTTAACATATATATTTGGTATAGGTTTAACAAAATCTCAGGGAATTCTTAAATCAACAGGAGTTAATCCTGATACAAGGGTTAAGGATTTAACTGAAGAGGAAGTTAATGAACTAAGAACATACATTCAAAAGAACTTTTTAATCGAGGGTGACTTAAGAAGAAGAGTTGCACTAGACATAAAAAGGTTAATGGAGATTGGATGTTATAGAGGAATAAGACATAGAAAAGGTCTTCCAGTGAGAGGACAAAAAACTAAAACTAATGCTAGAACAAGAAAAGGCCCTAAAAAAACAATGGCCGGTAAGAAGAAATAGTAAGGAGGGAATAATATGGCTCAGAAAGTTAAAAGAAGTAGAAGAAAAAAAGAAAGAAAAAATGTTGAGCATGGTTGTGCACACATAAAGTCTACTTTTAATAATTCCATCGTTACACTTACAGATGTAGCTGGTAATGCTTTGTCTTGGTCTAGTGCAGGTGGACTAGGTTTTAGAGGATCAAGAAAGAGCACTCCATTTGCAGCCCAAATGGCAGCAGAAGCTGCAACAAAAGCTGCTATGGAACATGGCTTAAAAAGTGTTGATGTATTTGTTAAAGGACCAGGCGGCGGTAGAGAAGCAGCAATTAGATCACTTCAAGCAGCTGGATTAGAAATTACATTAATCAAAGACGTTACTCCAATTCCACATAACGGATGTAGACCACCAAAGAGAAGAAGAGTCTAATTAATAGGATAGTAAATAGGAGGTGTAATTTGAATGGCAAGATATACTGGAGCTACTTGTAGACTTTGTAGAAGAGAAGGCATGAAGCTAAACCTTAAGGGTGATAGATGTTTTACAGATAAATGTGCATTTGCCAGAAGAGGCTATGCACCAGGACAACACGGACAGAGTAAGAAGAAAATGTCCAATTACGGATTACAATTAAGAGAAAAACAAAAGGCTAAGAGAATATACGGAATACTTGAAAGTCAATTTAGAAGATATTATGAAAAGGCTGACAAGTTAAGGGGTATAACAGGTGAAAACCTATTAAGACTTCTAGAAGTGAGACTTGATAACGTAGTTTATAGATTAGGTTACGGTAATTCAAGACAAGAAGCTAGGCAACTAGTAACTCACGGACATTTCTTAGTTAACGGTAAAAAGGTGGATATTCCTTCTTACAGTTTAACAGCAAATGAAGTAGTATCTGCATGTGAAAAGAGCAGAGCTACTGAGAAATTTAAGGTTTTCCTTGAAAACCCTAAAACTTTACCAAATTGGTTAGAAGCTAACTTAGAGAAATTCGAAGGAAAAGTTTTATCACAACCAACTAGGGAAGATATAGATGTTCCTGTTAATGAAACGTTAATCGTCGAATTATACAGCAAATAGTCATTAATATAGAATCAGTTGCCCTCATAATAAGTTGCCAATAAAAAAAAGGAGGGTTTATTATGTTAGAAATTGAAAAGCCAAAAATAGAATGTGTAGAAACAGCTGAAGATGGATCTTATGGTAAGTTTGTTATTGAACCACTTGAAAGAGGTTATGGTATAACTTTAGGTAATGCATTAAGAAGAATTCTTCTTTCTTCATTGCCAGGAGTTGCTACAAGTGCAGTTAAGATTGATACAGTACTTCACGAATTTTCCACAGTTAAAGGTGTTAAGGAAGATGTTACAGAATTAATTCTAAACATTAAAAGCTTAGCATTAAAAATGACTGGAGAAGGTCCTAGGACAATTTATATTGATGCTAAAGGACCAGGTGTTGTTACTGGAGCAGATATCAATACTGATGGAGATATAGAGGTCGTTAATGACGATTTACATATTGCAACATTAGATGATGAAGCTAGATTATATATGGAATTAACTGTTAATAGAGGTAGAGGATATGTGTCTATGGCTAAAAACAAGACAGATGAATTAGCTATTGCTACTATTCCTGTGGATTCAATTTACACACCAGTCAAAAGAGTAAATTTTTCTGTAGAAAACACTAGAGTAGGCCAAATTACTGATTATGATAAATTAACTATCGAGATTTGGACTAATGGAACAATTAGACCAGATGAAGCCATTGGTTTATCAGCTAAAATACTTATCGAACACTTTAAATTATTTATGACATTAACAGATCATGCTGATAATGTTGAAATAATGGTTGAAAAAGAAGAAGATAAGAAAGAAAAAGTTCTTGAAATGACTATAGAAGAACTTGACCTTTCTGTTAGAAGTTATAACTGCTTAAAAAGAGCTGGTATTAATACAGTTCAGGAACTAACAGAAAGATCAATGGATGATATGATGAAGGTTAGAAATTTAGGTAAGAAATCACTTGAAGAAGTAGAACAAAAACTTCAAGCTTTGAGTTTGAACTTAAAACTAACTGAAGAGTAAGGAGGAACGCACATGGCAATGTACCGTAAATTAGGACGCGCCACTGATCAAAGAATTGCAATGTTTAGAAGTCTTGCAACTAATTTGTTGAAGTATGGTAAAATTGAAACTACTGTAACTAGAGCAAAAGAAACTAGAAAATTTGCTGAAAGAATGATAACTCTTGGAAAAAGAGGAGATCTTCATGCTAGAAGGCAAGCACTTGCATTTATTACTGAAGAAAGTGTTGTTAAAGATCTATTTGACAATATTGCACCTAAGTATGCCGAGAGAAATGGCGGCTATACTAGAATAATGAAAATGGGTCCAAGAAGAGGCGACGCAGCAGAAATGAGTATAATAGAATTAGTATAGTTTGATCAAAGGGATTAAGTGAGAACAAACTTAATCCCTATTTTCATATTCATATTTATAAACGTAGGGAGTGACACTTATGGGTGAAAAAATGGTTATATGTAATAAACTTGTTTATAAGTACCCTCATAGTGAAGAAGAACAGCCTAAAGTAGCCATTGATGGATTAGATTTAGAGGTTAATAAGGGTGAGTTTTTGGTAGTACTTGGACATAATGGATCAGGTAAATCAACTTTTGCTAAACATATAAATGCTCTACTAGTGCCCACGGCGGGGGAGGTCTATGTAGATGGACTAAGAACTTCCGACGAAAATAATTTATGGCCCATTAGGAATATAGCAGGAATGGTATTTCAAAATCCTGATAATCAAATTGTTGCAACTATTGTAGAAGAGGATGTAGCTTTTGGACCTGAAAATTTAGGACTAGAACCTAAGGAGATTAGAAAAAGAGTAGACGAAGCTTTAAAAAATGTACAAATGTATGAATACAGAAAACATGCTCCACATTTACTTTCAGGTGGTCAAAAACAAAGAGTAGCTATTGCAGGTATTCTTGCTATGATGCCAAAATGTATTGTTTTCGATGAACCAACAGCTATGCTGGATCCATTTGGGAGAAAGGAAGTTATGCGCACTATAAAAGAGATAAATAAAAAATATGGCATAACAATAATCTTAATAACTCATAATATGGAAGAAGCAGTAGAGGCTGATAGAATTGTAGTTATGGATAATGGAAAAGTTGTGATGAATGGAATACCTAAAGAAATATTTAGGAATGTATCTCTTATGAAAAAAATAGGATTAGATGTTCCGCAAGTAACAGAACTTGCATATGAACTTAGACAAAATGGTATTAATATAGGATCAGATATATTAACTATAGATGAGATGGTGAATGCATTATGTCAATTAAAATAGAAAATTTATCATATATATATATGGCGAAAACTCCTTTTGAAAAAAAAGCTATAGATGACGTGTCCATAGAGATAAAGCAAGGAGAATTTATAGCACTAATTGGGCATACAGGTTCTGGAAAGTCTACTCTGATACAACATATAAATGGATTATTAAAACCAACAGCAGGAAGATTGTTAATTGATGACATAGACATAACTCAGAAAAATGTGAAACTTACAAATGTAAGAAAGAAAGTTGGACTAGTATTTCAGTATCCTGAATACCAGCTTTTTGAAGAAACTATTGAAAAAGACATTGCTTTTGGACCTAAAAACTTAGGTCTAGATAATGATGAGATAAATAAAAGAGTTCAAAGGGCTATGAAAATCGTAGGTCTGGATTATCAGCAGTATAAGGATAAGTCACCTTTTGAAATAAGTGGTGGTCAAAAAAGAAGAGTAGCCATTGCTGGCGTAATAGCTATGGAGCCCAAAATTCTAATTTTAGATGAACCTACAGCAGGTCTTGATCCCAAGGGTAGAGATGATATTCTAGGAAAAATTCTTGATCTTTACAATGAGAATGACATGACTATAATTTTAGTATCACATAGCATGGAAGATGTAGCTAAGGTTGCTAATAGAATTTTAGTGATGGATAATGGAAAATGTATCTTGGACGGAACGCCCCAGAAAATATTTAGACAAGTAGAAATTCTAGAAAGCGTGGGCCTAGCAGTACCACAAGTAACATATCTTATTCGCGAGCTGCACAATAAAGGATTTAATTTATCTTCTGATATATTTACAATACAAAAAGCTAAAGAAGAATTGCTTAAGATACTCAAAACAAACTAGTATAAATACTTTGCCCGAAGAAGGTATCATATATATAACAGTAATATGTGCTTTTTAAAACACATTGGAGGAATTTGTATGATCAAGGATATTACAATAGGTCAATATATACCAGGCGACTCTTTTGTACATAAATTGGACTCAAGATTTAAGATACTAATATCTGTATTATTTATTATTAACCTATTTTTGGTGAATAATTTTGTGGGATATTTATATATATTTACATTTTTAGTGGTAACAATACTAATAGCTAAACTATCCTTTAAGTATATTTATAATGGGTTAAAGCCTATTTTAGTTTTATTGCTCATTACTGCAATATTAAATATATTTATGACTAGTGGAAATGGAAGCCTTCCACTTATTCAGTGGCATTTTATAAAAGTTTATAAAGAAGGTTTAGTTATTGCCGCATTTATGATTATTAGATTAGTATTTTTAATTATGGGAACGTCAATACTAACACTTACAACGTCCCCAATAGAGTTAACTGATGGTATTGAAAGTATTCTAAACCCTTTTAAGAGAATAGGCGTGCCAGCTCATGAACTTGCTATGATGATGACTATAGCATTAAGGTTTATTCCTACTCTTATGGATGAGACTGATAAGATAATGAAAGCACAAATGGCAAGAGGTGCTGATTTTGAGTCTGGAAATTTAATAAGTAGGGCTAAAAGTCTAATTCCTATTTTAGTTCCATTATTTATAAGTTCATTTAGAAGGGCAGATGAATTAGCAATGGCTATGGAATCAAGATGTTATAAGGGTGGAGAAGGAAGAACTAGGATGAAAGAGTTAAAGATAACGAATAATGATTATATTGCAAGTTTTGCTTTTTCAGTGCTATTTTTTATTACCATTTTTAGCAGAACGTAGTATTCTAATAAGGTACTAAGTAGTATTAAATTCTAGCTATAATTAGAAAAGGGCGTGACTCTTTGAGAAATATAAAGCTTATAATAGAATACGATGGAACGAACTATTGCGGATGGCAAAGGCAAAATAATGTCATGACGATTCAAGAAAAGGTAGAGACTGCTATTGAGAGGATCATAGGTGAAAGAGCTTTAATTACAGGTTCTAGTAGAACAGATGCTGGAGTTCATGCAAAAGGTTATACAGGCAATTTTTATACTAATAGTAAAATACCTGTTGAAAAATTTGCGGGAGCTATTAATAGCCAGCTTCCCAAAGATATTGTGATAAGGAACTCTTTTGATATGCCAATGGATTTTCATGCAAGATATAATAGTACAGGAAAACTATATAGTTATACAATAATTAATAGGCGTGTGTATGCTGCAGTAGGTCGCAATTACATATATCACCACCAAAGAATATTAGATGCAGAGATTATGCAATTAGGGGCATTCTATTTTATAGGTACACATGACTTTTCTGCATTTAAAAATTTAGGAAGTTCCGTGAAAACTTCTATAAGAACTATATCTAGGCTAGATGTCATAAGAGATAAAGATATGATTAAAATATATATTGCTGCTGACGGTTTCCTATACAATATGGTTAGAATAATAGTTGGATCATTAATTAGAGTTGGGGAAGGTAAAATAAAACCAAGCGAGATTAAGGATATAATTGAATCAAAAGAGAGATCAAGGGCAGGAAAATCTGTTCCACCCAATGGATTATGTTTGGAAGAAGTTTTTTATTAAAATAAAAACATTTAAATCTAATATCATGTCTAAAAACATTGACACACCTGGTAGAATGTATTATACTTATTAATGTTTGTATAAAATATCGTGTATAAGATCCACTAGCCCCGGATCTTTAGCATAGAGTTTTAATTGTTAAAAGTTCAGGGAGGGAAAATAATGAAATCATACTTAGCAAAACCACTAGAAGTAGAAAGAAAATGGTTCGTTGTAGATGTAGAAGGAAAAGTTTTAGGAAGAGCAGCAAGTCAAATAGCAGCAATATTAAGAGGAAAACATAAACCAACATTTACACCACATGTTGATACAGGTGACTTTGTAATTGTAATAAATGCTGATAAGATAGTTTTAACTGGTAAGAAATTAGACCAAAAAATGTTAAGACATCATTCTCATTATCCAGGTGGATTAAAAGAAGTTCCATATAGAGTAGCATTAGCTAAAAGACCAGAGTTTATTTTTGAAGAAGCAGTAAGAAGAATGCTTCCAACGGGACCATTAGGTCGTCAAACACTTAAAAAATTAACTGTTTACAGAGGACCAGAACATAAGAACGAAGCTCAAAACCCAGAAGTACTAGTACTTAAATACTAATTAGATTCGAAAGGAGGATATAATATGGCAAAGGTTCAATATATAGGAACAGGAAGAAGAAAGAAATCAGTTGCGAGAGTAAGACTTGTACCTGGCGAAGGTAAGATTGTTATAAACAAAAGAAACATAGAAAACTATTTTGGATTAGAAACTTTAATGCTTATAGTTAACCAACCTTTAGTATTAACTGGAACTAAAGATAAATTTGATGTTTTAGTTAACGTACATGGTGGTGGATATACAGGTCAAGCTGGAGCAATAAGACACGGTATTTCTAGATCTTTATTAAAAGCTGACGAAACTTTAAGACCAGAGCTTAAAAGTGCAGGTTTTTTAACAAGAGATCCAAGAATGAAAGAAAGAAAGAAATATGGTCTTAAAAAAGCAAGAAAAGCATCTCAATTCTCAAAGAGATAATTTTCTTGAATTTAAAAACTCTCAAACGATTATGTTTGGGGGTTTTTATTTTTTTTAGTGGTTTATAAATAACGATAAATTAGCTCGTAACTAGCAAACATTCACAGATTTAAAATTAGTATAAATTATATGGGCAATACCTGGCTTTATTCATATCCATATATTGTGCTTGCAAAATATATTTTTCGAATCTTTGATTTAAAACGCCCCAATTTATATTTTCAATAAATGTAGAAATATATTTTTTTCTATCTGTTCCAAAATCCATAAAGTATGCATGCTCATAAACATCCATAATTAATAGAGGGAAGGATTGCCATATGGCACCATTATCGTGTGAGTCGCTCCCAGTGAGATGTAATTTATGGTCGATAGAATCGATAGTAAGAATTGCCCAGCCTCTCATGGATAGCCCTACGTTTGTAAGGTAGGAGATAAATGCATCGTAGGATCCAAACTCATTTACTATGGAGTTAAATGCGGGTCCATATGGGATATTATTACCTCCTGTCATATTTTCAAAATAAAGGTTGTGAAGTTTTACTCCATCAAGTGAATATGTTTCACCTAGCTTTATGCTACGCATTTTTGAATAAGTGGGATTACTATTAATGTAATTAGTAGGCACGTAAGGAGTGTTCCAAATTTCATTTAACTTGGTTACATAACCTGTATATAATTTGTAATGTTCATCTAGCTGCTTCTTAGAGATACCTTTTACTGTGTTAAAATCGAATGTTTCAGGCTTTAAATTATACATTAAATCACCTCTATAAAAAATTATATTACATTACAGGATATGTAATATAACTAATCCTGTGTATTATAATAAATAATAATAAATTATATACATGTTGAATAAAATTAACATATACCAATAAATAAAAGGGTGGGTGCATTGAAATATGTTAATAAGAGGTTAATAGCTGTTGTTGTGGTAATTTTTTTAGGAATAGGAAGCTTTATAGGTGTAAATTTAAGCTTTGCACATGAAACTATGAATGTTAGTCAAAGTAATAAAAGGATACTCATTGATGCAGGCCATGGAGGTATTGATGGTGGCACAAGTTCTAAGAATGGTACTGTTGAGAAGAACATTAATTTAAATATAGTAAAAAAGCTTAAAGCAAGTTTACAAAATGCAGGTTATGAGGTAATTATGACTAGAGAAGAAGATACGGGTCTTTATTCATCTAGTGGTACTATAAGGCAGAGGTACATTGAAGATTTAAAGAAGAGATGTGATTTAAAGAAATCTAGCAATTGCGAAATGCTTATTAGTATACATCTAAATTATTTTCCGGAGAGTAAATATTATGGTGCCCAAGTGTGGTATTCAAATTATAAAGAAAGCGTATCTTTAGCAACTCTAATTCAGAATAACTTTAGAATAGATTTGGATCCTACTAATAAGAGAGTACAGAAACCCGCTAAAACTGCGTACAGGTTATTAAGGGATAATGATACTATGCCAAGTGTTATAGTGGAATGTGGATTTTTATCAAATGATGAAGAAGAGCAAAAATTAAAGTCGGATGAATATCAAGAAAAGATAGCAGGATCCATAACTAAATCTGTAGGTGAATATTTTAAAAGTGTTTCACAGGAATAAATATAATATATTTTGATGTACACTAATTGTTAATATAAAAAGACATATCATATTAAAGTATGTCTTTTTAGTTTATAATTTAAGTTTGTTGTATATTAGATTATAATTTTGGTATAAAAAATTTGATTATAGATTCTAATTAATGGGTATAAATATTGAAGTTAATATTAGTAACTAGCCTATAAAGAAATATTGAAAGAATTAATACTAAAATAGTACTTAAAAAATATATAAGAATAGAGAATTGTTTATTTACCATAAGGTCCCCCTCAGCATTTATAAATAATATACTAATGATAATATCCGTATGTTATATTTGTAGAATATAAATATATAATATGTACTTTTTACTCTTTAGAACTTTATTGTAAAATAGTAATTAATATAATAATATGAAACATTTAAAATTTTATCACAAAATATGAATTAATATATATTTTTATTACTATTATTATAGATAATTCTCTTAAAAAAATTAATCATATGATATAATTAGAGTAATTATAAATAAATAGAATAAAAGGTGAGTTCATGGATAAATCAGGAAAAGAATATGTTAAAGCGATGAACAAATATAATGATGGTTATATAGATAAGGCATTAGTTCTTTGTGAAAAAAGCATTTCTTTAAATAATACAAATGCTGCAGCCCTAAATTTGAAAGGTATTTTATATTATATAAAAGGCGATTTAGAAAAAGCAAAACAAGCCTGGAACATAAATTATAAAAGAAATAATGATAAAGTATCAATAAAGTATCTAAATGATAGCGTGCGGGATAAGGAAAAATTGAAGTTGTATGTAAATGCATTGGAGGCAATAAGGAAATTTGATATATCTGGTGCATTAAAACTTTTACAGCAATGCTCTAAAAGTCACTTTAATTTTATAAATGTGAATAATTATATTAGTAATTGTTATATAAAGCAAGGTGAATATGATAAAGCGTTGCAATACATTGATGAAGTAATACGTGTGGATAAAAAAAATACAAGAGCGATTGCTAATAAAGATATAATTATAGAATTTGGTAACATAAAAAGAGAAATAAACTATAAAAAAAATTTCATAGTAACCACCAGTATAATTCTAATTCTAATTATAGTTTTAATTGCTAAAAATAATATCTATAAGGTGAACGATTTTTCGAAGTTTTCAATTAATATCTTAAAAAAGACACAAAGTAAAGCAGCTTTAATCAATAATAAGGATTTACAAGAAATAAAAGATGTAGAAGACATAAAAGAAGCTAAAAATTTAGTTAAACAAGAAAATATTAAATTTCCTAAGCAGAAGTTAGATAAAAGCATAAAAGATAATAATATGGAGCAAATAGTTGGATATGTTAATGAGTGGAAAGATGTAGAATTAGGCATGAATGATAATTTGCTTATTGTAAAAGGAGAAGATATTATTAAGAGCAATGGGATAACATTCTTTTATGATAAAGGGATGAGTTATATAAATGATAAAAATTTTACAGAGGCTAAAAAATATTTTTTATATGCTTTACCATATTCAGAAGGTAACTATTTACAAGAGCATATAATATATATGTTAGCGGTAAGCTATAAGTCCGTTTCTGATTTTGAAAATTCCGTTAAATATTATGAACTTAGTTTAAAACAATTTCCTAGCGGAAGTTATGCGCAGGAAGTTTTATATAATTTAATTACTATAACCAAAGAAGTAAATATAAAAAAATCAAAAGGTTATGCGCAACAATTAGTAAAACAATATCCTAATTCTTTATATAATAACTCTATAGTGAAAGATGTATTAGAAAAATAAATTACATATTATAAAAATTAAAACAAAAATTATTTCAATATAATAATAGAAATTATAAAGTTTTTATTTGGGTATACTAATCATATGATGTGTAAAAAATTTCTTTTGCTTTTTATGAAGTATGACAAGGAATATATGTATAAGAAAAGAAATTGGAATATCATTGACTAGTCTAGTAATATGGTATACAATGTTAATTATAAAGGTACCCTAGAGGGGTATAATAATTGGAGGTAATAATATGGTTAAAGTAGTTAATGACAAAAATTTTAATGAGGAAATAATAGATTCAGATAACATAGTTGTAGTTGATTTTTGGGCACCTTGGTGTGGACCTTGTAAAATGTTAACTCCAGTAATGGAAGAATTAGAAAGTGAAATGGGAAAGAAAATTAAATTTGTAAAAATAAATGTGGATGAGAGTCCAGTAATATCATCAAAGTATAAAATTTCAAGTATTCCAACCGTGATGGTGTTTAATAAAGATATAGTTAAAGAGACTATGGTGGGATTTAGACCTAAAGCAGACTTAAAGAAAATAATAGAAAAACATATATAAAATTATATTATGGTAATAAAATAAGTTGGATTTTAATATAAATGATCAATAAAAATGATGGAGATAGATATTTTAAATTTTTATAATTTAAGTAAATATCTCCATTTTTAATTACATTTCAGCTCCGCAGGAGATGATTTTATTGAAGTTTTATTTATGACAACTGTAATTAAGGTGCTATGTTACTAATTTGTATAGGAAGATGAGGAGAAAAATTATGGATGAAAGATATGATATAGCTATTATTGGAACTGGTCCAGCGGGGCTTGAAGCTGCTATTAACGCTAAAATTAGAAATAAAAATATAATAATTTTTGGAAGTAAGGATTTAAGTCCTAAAATTGCAAGAGCAGCAAAGGTTAATAATTTTTTAGGGTTTTATAACATTCCGGGAATTGAACTTAAGGAGAAATTTGCTGCTCATATTGAAGCTATGGGAATAAATATTGTAAATGAAAAGATAAACAATGTTTACGCAATGGGAGAATATTTTGCTTTAATGGTAAATGAAAAAATGTATGAAGCTAAAACAATTATATTAGCTACAGGGATAGAATATACGAAACCGTTAAAAGGAGAAGAAGAGTTTTTGGGAAAAGGAGTAGGGTACTGTGCAACTTGTGATGCTCCGTTATATAAAGGGAAAACTGTTGTTATAGTTGGTTATAATAAAGAAGGGGAAGAAGAAACGAATTATGTAAGTGAGCTTAGCGCAAAAACATATTATATCCCTATGTACAAGGGTGAATATAATTTAAATCCAAATGTTGAGATAATAAAAAAGAAACCTTTAGAAATAGTTGGAGAAGACGTGGTAACTAAAATTATTTTAGAAAATGGTGAAATAGTTACAGATGGCGTTTTCATGTTAAGAGATAGTGTCTCGCCTAGTCAACTGGTACCTGGTCTTGAAATAGAAGACGGACATATAAAAGTTGATAGAAGTATGAAAACAAGTATAAAAGGATGTTATGCTGCAGGTGATTGTACAGGAAAACCATATCAATATATTAAGTCTGCAGGTGAAGGATTAGTAGCAGCATTAGGTGCAGTTTCATATATAGATAAATTACAGCAAAACAAATAGCGGGTGTTTACCCGCTATTTGTTTTTGAACCATAAATAAAATTAGTAGTTAGTTTTTGTAGTGTAAGATATAGTTATTATTTAACTACAAAGAAAACATGATTTCCTATAGTTTTGATATTATCCTTTTTTATACCTATCATCCACTTACAAGTAGCTATTCCAGGATTGTAATAAAAAACAGCATTGTATGTAGGATCTTTACCTTTCAATGCGTTTAAAACAGCATTGTAACAAGCTGTATCAGGAATAACACCAGATTTACCATTATGCATTACTACCCCATTTTTAACGCAAGAAAATGCGTTTTTTTGGTTAATAACACCGGAAATAGATTTTGGAAAATGAGAATCGCTAGCACGATTTAGTATAACGGATGCTACCGCAAGTTTTCCACTATCCGATTCACCACAACTCTCAGCATATACAACTTGGGACATTAAGTATATATCACTGTCAGTTACACCTATTGAGTTATTTGATTGATTAAACACTGCTACTGCTTTTATCTGTTCATTATATAAATCCTTACATTCTGATCCATTTACATATAGCTGTTGACCATTTACTCTTAAACTAGTTAATGCTAATAATAACGTTAGCATACAAGATAAAAAAGCAAATTTTTTCATATTATCTCTCCTTTGCCTACGGAGTTAGCTGACGGGTTCGGGAAAGGTTTAACCTACACAACTAGTGATTCACCCCAAATGCATGGTTCCTCCGCGTTTTTTTACTTAGGCTAATAGTATTGTTACCTAGATTATGAAAATAATACACTAATTTTCATATCAAATATTTAGTAGTATGTCTATAATAATATATAAAGGTTTATTCTGTAGTTTTTAACTTAGTATATATTTTATTGAAATCATCATTTGAAGTTTGTACTTTAGTAAATAGTAAATTAGAAGAAACATATAAAGTATCTAATGAAGATGGATCTGCCACTGCACCTAATGCTTGAATTTTTTCGCTTGTAACGGCGACTTTAAAATCCGTTAGATAATTTTCATAGTTATCTAATAAAAGTTTGAAGGATTCATATGTAGTAATAGATGTTGGGGGCACAGATAAACTTTTAAAATTAGTTTGAATTTGTTCTAATTTTATAAAATCATCATCTATAAGTGACAAAACATCATCATAAGACATATCTTTTTCTCTCACTTTTGTAACATATGAGTAAAAATTAGTTCTAGAATCTAAAAAACTTGTTGATAAGCCGTCAATTTCACTTATAAATGCATCATTTTGCTGTGATTTAATATCTGTTTCTTTTTTTGTCATTACTGCACTGTAACTGTAATCTAGCACATTATCAATGAAGACTAAAGAGGTTTCTGGTAGTGATATTTTAATATCATTAATATCTATTAATGAGTAAAAGTTCACGCAGTCATTTCTAAAAGTTTTAAGGTTATCCAGAGACGTTTCTACATCACCTCCAGAGGGATTATTTAAAATCGCAAGTGTTTGCCTGTAGATCAATAAATTTTTATCTAGGCCTAAACTTAAATTTTCATGATCTTCTTTATATTTTGATGTAGGAGTAGAATTTGCTAGTCTATCTTTGAGTACAGATAAATTTTTAATAATAATAGGTAATTGCTGTTTGGCATAATCCACGTCTATTATTTGGTTACTATTAAATTGTGCTATATTTTTATTAATATCATTGATGCTGTTAATATTCGTAACTAATGTGACTTTGTATGAATCATATACCTTATTTATGGAGGTGTAATAGCTAACTAAGAAAATGCCTATGGCAAGTATTATAATAGATGGAAAAAGTAATATCTTAAATATTTTTCTTTTCTTACTAGTGTCTATAGTATCTTTATTTTCACTCAAAAAACTCACTCCTTCGTATTATTTGTATTATATTCATATATTAACATAATACATATATTATTCTAGTTAATTTATAGAATTATACATTTTAAAACCAAAATATTAAATATCTAATAGGAAAAATTTCGAATATAAGATTAATTATTATAATAAATTTAACTTATATTATATACTAAAAAAGCAAAGCATGGTGTATAATTGTAAGTAGGAGTATTAATAGAGGGGTGTAGGTTTTATGGAATTATTTAGATTAATGATAAGCACAATCAAGAATATAAGTGTATTTTCTGTATTAGATATATTAGTGGTGGCGTTTATATTCTATAAAAGTTATATGCTAATGAAAGAAACAAGGGCTATACAGTTACTAAAAGGAATAGTTTTTATTTTTGTACTTATTCCAATAAGTGAATTGCTAAATTTGACGGTCCTAAATTGGATTTTAAATAAAACAATAACAATCGGTGTTTTGACTATTGTTATTATCTTTCAACCGGAAATAAGGAGAGCATTAGAGCACATAGGTAGGACTGCTTTTACAGATAAACACATATTTGAAGACGAAGAGATAATGGAGAAGGTTATAACCGAAATTGTTAATGCTGTTGAAATTTTAGCGAAAAGTAGAACAGGGGCACTGATAGTAATAGAGCAAAGAACAGGTATTGGAGAAATAATTAAAACTGGAACTAAAATTGATTCTATAATATCTTCTGCATTACTTGAAAATATATTTGTAGTTAACACTCCACTTCATGATGGAGCTACCATAATTAGAAATGATAGGATAATTGCGGCAGGCTGTTTTCTGCCTTTAACAAATAATGATGTTATAAGTAAAAAGCTTGGAACACGACATAGGGCAGCAATAGGAATAACAGAAAACTCAGATGCTCTAACAATAATAGTATCGGAAGAAACAGGGAACATATCTCTTGCAATGAATGGAAGACTTGTAAGAAATTATGACAAAGATAAGCTTAAAAAAATACTTGTTCAAATAATAAAGCGTAGACAAAGCAAAAAAGTAACTTTAAAGGAGAGAGTAAAGTCATGGATAAAGCCAAAAAAGAACAATATATAATTAAAACTTTGTGCATAATAGCTGCCTTTGTATTATGGCTTTTTATAACAAGCACTGAAAATCCATTGACTACTTACAAGATTAAAAGTATACCTGTACAGCTTTTAAATACTGATGAATTAACTAGTTCCAATCTTGTTTTAGTCCCAGATCAGAATTTAACAATAGAATTAAGCATTAAAGCGGCTAATACTAGCACACTTTTATCTACGAAAGCAGATGATTTTACTATAACGGCAGATTTAAGTAAATATGCACTTAAAAGTGGAGAACAAAATATACCTATTGTAATAAGTAAAAGTCCTGATAACATAAATGTGGTTAATGGTGACATTCTTTTTGTAAAGGTCAATTTAGATGTTCTTGTTGAAAATAAATTGCCAATAACTGTGAATGTAAGTGGCCAGCCCAGTGATGGATATTATGCGTCACAACCAATATTATCACAGACTTCAGCTTCTGTAGTAGGCGGGGAAAAATTTGTACATAAAGTAAAATCAGTAGTAGTAGAACAGGATATAAAAGGTGTAAAAGATGATGTTGCAAAAACATATAAACTTAAACCGATGGATGAATCGGGGGAAGAAGTGAAAAATGTTATTGTAAATCCGGCTCAAATAAATGTTAAAGTCTCTGTGAGAAAGACAAAGTATGTAGGGGTAACGGTAAAGACCGTAGGTACTTTAAATTCTAGTTTTACTTTAGGGAGTACAAAGGCCTCACCAAAGCAGTTTAGTGTAACAGGGAGCGTAGAGGCACTTGATAAAGTAGCTAATCTTGATACGCAGGATATTGATTTAAGTAAAATAGATAAGAGCACTACCATAAGTACAAAGGTAATAATACCTGATGGACTAACTTTAGTTAGTGGAACTGATAATGTTAATGTTGAAGTTAATTTGGACAAGGTAGTGGCAGAAAAGCCAGTAGCTGAGGTGACTGCAGATGCTCCAGTCCAAAAGAGTATAAGTCAAGGCGTTACATATATTAATTTAAACAAGTTATATGAAGCAAAACTTAGCACGGATAAAGACTTACTAGTGGTATCAGGCACGCAAGCGATTATAGATTCTTTGGATTTAACTAAAATTGTAGCTGAGTTAGATTTATCTAATTTGGTGGAAGGTGAACACGACGTAGAGGTTAAGGTGTCGATGCCTGATGGCCTAACTTTAGTATCACAAAATTCGTCTAAAGTATTAGTAACTATTACGAAGAAAACAACGGAGGTACCAAAAACTAATGGCAATAAGAGTAAATAATATAGTTTTAGATATAGATGATTGCAGCGAAGACAATATAAATGTAGTTAAAATAAAAGTAGCAAAAATGATGAGAGTTGATTCTAGTGAAATAAATCAGTGCACAATTGTTAAAGAATCAATTGATGCTAGGAAAAAAAATAACATTAAGTTTAATTATGCAGTTAATATTAAAATGGACAATGAAGTTAAGGTAATTAAAACAGCAAATCATAAAGATGTTAAACTTGAGCAAGTTAAATATGATGCTGAGTTCGAATTTGGAACGCGCACGATGATTAGCAGACCAATAATCGTAGGAATGGGGCCAGCAGGTATGTTTGCGGGCCTTCTTATGGCGCAAAAGGGTTATAATCCTCTTATTATTGAAAGAGGTGAACAAGTTGAAAATAGAACAAAAAGCATAAATAAATTTTGGACTAGAGCTGTGCTTAATACAGAATCTAATGTACAATTTGGTGAAGGGGGAGCAGGAACCTTTTCAGATGGAAAACTAACTACAAGAATAAAGGACACCACTAGATGTGATTTTATACTAGGTGAATTTGTAAAAGCTGGTGCGCCTGCTGAAATAGTATATGCTGGTAAACCTCACATAGGAACAGATGTGTTAAAAGAAGTTGTGAAAAATATTAGACAATCTATTATTAAATTAGGTGGAGAAGTAAGATTTAATAGTAAACTTGAAGACATCATAATTAAAGATAAAAAAATTAAAAGCGTAATGGTAAATGGAGAAGAGCTTCCTTGTGAAAATTTAATATTAGCAACAGGACATAGTTCTCGTGATACCTACGAAATGTTAAATAAAAAAGATGTATTTATGTCTAGTAAACCTTTTGCTATGGGAGTTCGAATAGAGCATCCTCAAGATATGATAAATGAAAATCAGTACGGAAAATATGCTAACCATCCAATGTTAAAAGGGGCAGATTACAAACTTACATATAATAGTGAAAAATCCGGTAGAGGGGTATATAGTTTTTGTATGTGCCCAGGTGGACAGGTTGTAGGGGCAGCGTCCGAAGAGGGATGTGTTGCAATAAATGGTATGAGTGAATATAAACGGGATAAAGCTAATGCTAACTCAGCTATAGTGGTATCAGTTGGGCCTAAAGACTTTGCAACAGATGATCCACTCTCAGGTATTGAATTCCAAAGGCATTATGAGGCGCTAGCTTATCAAATAGGTGGAGCAAACTATAATGCACCGGTACAATTAGTGGGAGACTTCCTTAAGGGGACCGTTAGCAGTGAATTAGGAGGCATAAAACCAAGCTATACACCTGGATATAAATTTGCAGACCTTACTCAGTGTTTACCTAACTTTATAACGGATGCTATAAAAGAGGCTTTGCCTAGATTTAATCATAAAATAAATGGGTATGCAAGGGAAGATGCAGTTATGACTGGAATTGAAACAAGGACATCTGCTCCTGTGAGAATAGATAGAAATGAAAATCTTCAAAGCATATCATTAGAAGGGCTATTTCCAGCAGGAGAAGGAGCGGGATATGCAGGTGGAATTATTTCTGCGGCTGTTGATGGATTAAAAATTGCAGAAATTATAATGAAAAATTGGAAACCTATAAAATAACTTATTATTTAGGAAGGCTACTAAAAATTATAGTAGCTTTTCTTTTTCAAGTTAAGAAAATGTAAAATAATAGAATGTTTTTACAAATGATTATTACTGTAGTATAATACAAGCTGTAATAGAATTGGTTTTTATGTCTTTATATGAAAAGCTTTTTTACATGTGTGATTTTTATATATAAAAAAAGGCCAATGTAGGCTCCGTAAATAAAATATAATCGAAATGTGTAAATATTTTTTTAGGCGCCCTGTAATAAAACTATATAATATTTAGAAAGAGGTAGAAAAATATGAGTAGAATGTTCGGGACAGATGGAGTACGTGGGATAGCAAATACAGAATTAACAGGTGAGATAGCATATAAATTGGGAAGAGCCGGAGCGTTTGTGTTAACAGACGGAGCTCATAAACCTAAAATCATAGTAGGAATGGATACAAGAGTTTCAGGAGATATGTTAGAATCAGCAATGGTTGCAGGTATTTTATCTGTAGGGGCCCAGGCTATATGTCTTGGTGTAGTGCCAACGCCTGCGGTAGCATATTTAACTAGAAAATATGGAGCAGATGCAGGAATTGTTATTTCGGCGTCTCACAACCCAGTAGAATATAACGGAATAAAATTTTTTGATAGAAATGGTTTCAAGTTGTCAGATATTTTAGAAGATACTTTGCAGTCAGTTATAGAAAGTGGGTTTGAAGGGGTACCATCACCTATAGCAGGTGATTTGGGCAAGAAACTTGTCAATGATAATGCAATAGATGATTATATGGAATTTGCTAAATCTACTATTTCAGGAGACTTAAAAGGACTAAAAATAGCATTAGATTGTGCAAATGGAGCTTCATACATTACATCAGTCAAAGCTATAAGATCACTTGGAGCAGAAGTTTTAGTAATTAATAATGATCCAGATGGAATTAACATTAATAAAGACTGTGGATCTACTCATCCTGAGCACTTAATGGCATTTGTTAAAGAAAATCATTGTGATTTGGGATTAGCTTTTGATGGTGATGCAGACAGATGTTTAGCTGTAGATGAAAAAGGGAATCTAATAAACGGAGACTTTATGATTGCTATTTGTGCAAAACATCTAAAAAGCATTGGTAAATTAACTAATGATACAGTAGTAGTAACGGTTATGAGTAATTTAGGACTTGATATTGCAATGAAGCAAGAAGAAATAGTTACAGTGAAAACTAAAGTTGGAGACAGATATGTGCTTGAGAAAATGCAGCAAGAGGGGTATAGCCTTGGTGGAGAGCAATCAGGACATGTAATTTTCCTAGACTTTAATACTACAGGTGATGGGCTTGTATCAGGACTTCAACTAGCAACTGTAATTAAAGAAACAGGTAAACCGCTATCACAGCTTGCGGCAATGATGACAGAACTTCCACAAGTATTAGTTAATGCGGTAGTACCTAACGGTAAAAAGGACATACATGAAACTGATAGTGAAATAGTGGAAGAAATTAGAAAGATAGAAGAAAAATTAAATGGTTGTGGTAGAGTACTTATAAGACCATCAGGAACAGAACCATTAGTAAGAGTAATGCTTGAAGGTAAAGTGCAAAGTCAATTAGATGAAATGGCACATGCTCTTGCAAAACTTATTGAGGAAAAGGCAAACGCATAGAGAATGTATGATAAAGGATATATAAAATAATTGTAATTTTATAAACTTATTGTTAAAATCGTTGACGAATACACAATAAAACGAATATAATAGACTGAAAGCTTATGGTAAAGGTTCATAAGTTTTCAGTTTTTCTATTTGTAAAATAGAATAGATTGTTAAATATAAGAGTAAAGGAGGATAGGAAGTAAATGATTTGAAAGCGCCAGGACTCATAACATAACTTGATAGTTACATTGTGAGTTGACGAGGATGGGGAGTATCGAATCTTCGGCGGATGCCCCGCGGTAGCGCACTACCGTTAATGGTTGATAAAAGCGAAAAGTGATTTTCGTAACAATATCAATCTGGTGTTAAAACCTTTAAAAATATTATTGCACCATTACGTGCTAGGTGGATTAGTATATTTACATTCATTATTATAATTATATTTTGTAAAGATTCCTATGGAAATATTATAGGAGAGAATTTAATTATAAAAAAACGAATGAAGAGTATACCTAATTTGTAGCGCAAAATATTAAATTTGAGAGGAAGATGAATATGTGCGGAATAGTTGGATATTATGGAAATAAAGAGGCCACGCCAATTTTGGTAGAAGGTCTTAGAAAGTTAGAATATAGAGGATATGATTCAGCAGGAGTTGCAGTTATAGATAATGGAGTTTTAAATGTTATTAAATGCAAAGGAAGACTTGCAAATTTAGAAGCTCAATTAGCAAAAGAGACACTTAAAGGACATGTTGGTATAGGACATACAAGATGGGCCACTCACGGCAAGCCATCAGATGAAAATTCTCACCCACATACTAATGAAAAAGGAACTATTAGCGTAGTCCATAATGGTATTATAGAGAATTATATTCATATAAGAGAATGGTTAATTGCAAAAGGATATAAATTTACATCAGAAACTGATACAGAAGTAATACCACACCTTGTAGATTACTACTACAATGGAAATATAGTTGATGCGGTAATGAAGGCTACTACTAAAATGGAAGGTAGTTATGCAATTGCAGTAGTATGTAGTGACGAGCCGGATAAGTTAGTAGCAGTAAGAAAAGATAGTCCATTAATAGTAGGACTTGGCAAAGATGAATTTTATATAGCATCAGATATACCAGCAGTACTAAATCATACAAGAGAAGTATATTTATTGGAAGATAATGAATTTGTTGTGATTTCAAGTGAAGGTATAAAACTTATTGATTTAGAAGGAGAAGCTATAAAGAAAGAGATTTTCCATGTAACTTGGGATGCACAAGCTGCTGAAAAGGGTGGATTTGAACACTTTATGATAAAAGAAATCCATGAGCAACCAAAGGCAATCAGAGATACAATGACTTCTAGAATAGTAATAGGAGAGCCAATAACACTTGATGATATAAGTATAACTAAAGAGCAAATTAAAAATTTAAATAAAATATATATAGTAGCTTGTGGAACTGCATACCATGCAGGAGCTGTAGGTAAATATGTTATAGAAAAACTTGCAAGAATACCAGTAGAATTAGATATTGCTTCTGAGTTTAAATATAGAGACCCAATAATTGATAAAAACACATTAATGATAGTTATTAGTCAATCAGGAGAAACTGCAGACACTATGTCAGCTCTAAGGCTTGCAAAGTCGAAGGGCGCAAGAGTAATAGCAGTAACTAATGTTGTAGGTAGCGCGGCTTCAAGAGAGGCAGATGACGTACTATACACTTGGGCAGGACCAGAAATAGCAGTTGCATCTACTAAAGCTTATGTAACTCAGCTTATAGCAATGTATATAATAGCTCTATTCTTTGCTCAAAATAAAGAAACTATGACTACGACTGAAATCGAAGAAATTAAAGTGGCCATGCTTGATCTTCCAGAAAAAGCAGAAGAAATGCTTAAACAAAAGGAAACACTACAAAGATTTACAGCAAAAACTTACATGCATAAGGATATGTTCTTTATAGGACGTGGACTTGATTATGCAGTTGCACTTGAGGGATCATTAAAGCTAAAAGAAGTATCTTATATCCATTCGGACGCTTATGCCGCAGGAGAGCTTAAACATGGGGCAATAGCACTTATGGAAGAAGGAACTGTAGTTATAGCAATGGCTACTCAAGAAGAACTATTTGGTAAGATGGTAAGTAATATAAAAGAACTATCAACTAGAGGAGCAAAAGTATATGCTTTCGCACTTACTGGGCACACTGAAATAGAAAAGTCAGTTCATTCTGTGACTTATATACCAAAAGTAATGGATATATTAGCACCAGTAATTGCAGTAATTCCACTACAATTGTTTGCTTACTACATGGCAGTTCAAAAGGGTTGCGATGTTGATAAGCCAAGAAATTTGGCAAAATCAGTAACTGTGGAGTAAAATAAAAAAAGAATATATTACTATTGTACACAAACAATAAACCTTGTCCAAGAATATTAAAGTCTGTCACAAAAACAATAAAGTCTGTCCCAAAAAATGAAGGAGTGCGGAGTACCACGCCGCACTCCTTCATTTTTTTTATCCCTTTAGCCCACCCCATATTCAAAAAAATACTTAGTTTTTAAGCTTTAATATTTTTTCGTTATTGCTGGTAACGTATGTTGCTAAATTAATTCTTTACTATATGTTGCTATGTGTGTTTTTATTTCATCCAATTTTTTCTCTACAATACTAGCCTCTTTTATGTGGTTTATTATACTATCGGAGGTGATTTTTAATATTTCATCAACATCTACTATTTCTTTATTCATGTTCTCAATGTGGTGTTTTTGATCATTTAGAAGCTTCATTACTCCATTTACTTCCTGTTCAACTTTGGATACAGAAGATAGACTGCCCTCTATTTTCTCTACAGCATTACTAGAAGCACTGACGCCCTTAGCTATAACTTCATTGGATTTACTGGAATTATCCAGCACCACTTTTGTTTCGTTTTCTATGCCTCCTATTAAAGTTGCGATGTCCTTAGTACTTTGTTTAGTCATTTCTGCTAGCTTTTTTATCTCACTTGCAACTACTGCAAAACCTTTTCCTTCTTCTCCTGCCCTAGCGGCTTCAATGGCTGCGTTTAATGCTAGGAGATTTGTTTGGCTTGCTATATTTGTTATTAGTTGGACAACTTCATTTACTTTGCTAAACTTTCTTGCCAATTCATTTATACTTTCTGTATTAGTTTTACTTTCATTTTCTAAAGACTTTATAATTTCCACTATTTCGTAAATTGCGTCCTTGCCTTCATAAGATTTCTTAACTGTATCTTGTGTAATTTCTATAAGAGTATTTCCTTCTGAGTATAAATTGTCTGTTAAGTCGTTAGTACTTTTTGTGGACTTAGAAAATTCATTCATATGAATTTTTACTTTATCAGTAAGTTCACCTAAAATATTATGATCACTATCTACAATATGGTGCTGTTTTACAGTATCCGATAATAACTTGCTCATATCTTGAATAAAACCAGTAGTTTCATTATGAAATTGGACTTCCATCTGTGATGTGTCTTGTTCATTGAAAGATATATTATTTTTTACATTCATAGACTTTTTATTTTTAAATAAACCCATTTATTCTCCCCCTAATTTTAAACCTTTATATAAAATTCTGAAATTTTCAACATTTATAATTTATCTTAATTTGTGGTTGTACAACAACTATTTTCATGCGAATGTCCCGTCACTAGTGTTATACTATTCTATTATCGTTTAAATACTGAAAAAGAGTAGGGTTTAGAGAAAACAAAAAATAATTACTCTATCAGCTTAAGATTCAACTGCTAGAGTAATTATATTTTAAATAGCGTTTTTATCTTTTGGAGAAACTATATCATATTTTTTCTCAAGCATTTCTAAAACATCTATATATTCATTTTGCACGTGATTTTCAGTGGCTATGGATTCAAGTTTTTCACAACTCACATTTATATCGACCATATCGACCTTACTTAATACTCTTCTAGCAAAGGTATATATTAATTTATTTTCTTTATCGATATGTCTTGTTAATAAATCACTATAACATATAGAATTTGCGATTACATCAACTTGTGAATCTAAGTCGCCATTTTTAACTTTCAATAGAGCTTCTTCTAAAAGTTTAATGTGTTGCCTTCCTAAATCATGTTCTATATACATTCCGGATAATGGCCCTTTTACCATCTTTTCACCTAATTGAGTTTCCATCTTTTTAAATAGAACAACCTCTTCCTTGTTGTGATGATGTTTATCGGCGTAATTTCTAACGAATAAAATCATTTTTTCAAAAGATACAAAATCAACAGTATTAGTATTCAATATTTCTATGCTTAATTTCCTAAATACGTTTAATCCTCGTGATATATATTTATGCTCATCCATCATTAAATCTATTGCATCCATAAGTAAGCCTCCTAATTTTTAATCTAATATACGTTGTAACGTATAATCAATATTATTAATTTCTTTAATAATAGAATACTAAATCTTAGTAAATAATACGGTAACTTACGTTATAAGTTTCTAAAATAAGACTAGTTTCTTCGAAATTGGCGATTTATTTATTCTTCCCTAATTTATAAAAAAAATCAACCACAAGCTTATATAATAGCTTTTAGGTTGATTTGAGATTATTATTCTACATATGATTTTAACGTATCTATTTGTTTTATAATCAGTACTTTGTTGCCCTTAAGACTAATAATTCCCAGGTCTTCAAATATGCTGAGTTTTCTACTTATGGTTTCTCTTGTGACTCCAACATAATTCGCCATCTCTTCTCTATTAATAGGTAAGTTTATTTTTAGACCTTGACTTACAGAGACACCGTACTTTTCTCCAAATTCTAAAAGCATAAATGCAATTCTTATTTCTGCATCATTAGTAGCTAGATTTTGAGCGAGATTTTCAGTCTGAGTTAGACGTTTTGAAATAACTTGTAATAGCTTTAAGGATATTTCGGGGTTATTCATGATAATTCTATCCATATCTTGTTTGGTTAATGTACATATCTTAACATTTGATATAGCATAAGCATCAAAATTGTATATCTCATCATTACTAAAGAGACTTAATTCTCCAAAGAAATCGCCACTAGTGAAGATATGAACTATTTGTTCCTTACCTTCTTTTGTTAACTTAGATATTTTTACTTGACCTTCATTAATAATAAATAAGCTATCTGATTTTTCACCTTGGCTACAGAGCATATCTCCCTTTTTATAGACTTTATGTCCCGTCATATCAACAATTTTTGCAAGTTCATCATCAGATAGAAATGAAAATATCGGTACTTTCTTAGCACAAAGGCTATGTTTACAATTTCCACAATTACACTCTTCCATATATTTATCACCTACTGTTTATTATGATACCATTTTAAGTTTATTGTGGTCAAATAATAATATATATAATTTTTAAATATTTTAATTTTGTGATTTAAATCATATTTTAAAAATTAAAACAATTATACAATAGGGTCATAGGAAAGCAAGAGTATGTGAGAATTATTTTGAATATATATCAAATAAAAATACCAAATAAATTAATTTAGGAGGAATACATTATGAGTAAAAAAGTTATGCTAGGCGAAGATATATATTGGATCGGTAAGGTTGATGATAGAGAGGTGCCTTTTCATAGATTAACATTAACTAAAGGAACCACTTATAATAGTTATTTATTAATGACTGAGAAACCAACAGTAATAGATACTGTTGATATGAGCTTTGGACGTGAATTTGTAGAAAATTTAAAGGGTATAATTGAACTTGATAAGATAAAGTATATTGTAATTAATCATACTGAGCCTGATCATTCTGGTGCACTTGGAAGTTTGGCTGCTATTGCTAAAAATGCTGTAATTGTGTGCACAAGACTAGCTGTAGATCAACTTAAGGAAATGTATAAACTTCATAACAGAGAGTTCTTAGTAGTAGGGGATGGAGATATTCTCGATATAGGAGGGAAAACACTAAAATTTATAGAAACACCTTATCTTCATACAGCGGAGACAATGATAACTTATTGCATCGAAGATAAAATTTTATTCCCTTGCGATATATTTAGTACCCACGTAGCTAATTATGAGTATTTTAATGATATGGCA
Source organism: Clostridium sp. (assembly GCF_050717545.1). Classification (GTDB taxonomy): domain Bacteria; phylum Bacillota; class Clostridia; order Clostridiales; family Clostridiaceae; genus Clostridium_AD. The sequence continues at coordinate 38,362 of NZ_JBOITN010000037.1, read as the reverse complement.
AAAGAGGACATAAATGTTGATTACATTGGATATTATAAATTGATAATGCATCCTCATAGAAGATATGTTCAAAATATGATTGAAAAAATAAAAGATTTAGATATAAAAGTGATAGCACCATCACATGGATATATCCTTAGAGATAAGGTTCAAAGCTTTATTGATATTTATGATAATATGAGTAAGAATATAGAGATAGATAAAAAGGCATTAATTCTTTATTCTACTATGACTGGTAGGACAAAAAAAATTGCAACTATCATTAATGATAAATTTGAAAAACAAAATATAAATTCTAAAATTATTGATGTAAATAAGTTGCCAAGCGAAGAAGTAATTAAGGCTATAAATGAATCAGATGTTATTTTCTTTGGTAGCTCTACAAAATATGCAGATATCATTGGAAATATGGAAGATGTATTAAAAAATCTTAGTACTTTAAATCTAGAAGATAAAATCGGGGTAGCTTTTGGTTCTTATGGCTGGAGTGGAGAAGCCATAGAAGTAGTTCAGGATTATTTGAATAAAACTAATATTAAAGTTTTAAGTACCTCGGATGTAATTAAATCTACTGGTATGATCGATATAGAATTCCCAATAAGAATTAGGTTTTCGCCAAGCGTTAACAATATAAAGAACATTGAGAGTGCAGTTGTTTATACAGCGGATTTATTACTTAGTACAATTTAAAAATATAAGGAGGAATTAATTATGTAAAAATAATTGAATAACTTAATAATGCATTAGCTACTCAGGAGATGATTTAATATTTTCAACCCAAAGAACGATCAAATTTAATATTAATCGTGATTATACTCGTAATTGGATTTTGAATCTTTATTTTGTATATTTAGGAGGAAAATGTGCAAACTAATATATAGAATAAGATGAAAAATGATTAAATAATTTTTTATAATTTTATTGAGTTTATAATAATATAATAAAAATCACCCAAGTAACATAAGTTACGGACAATACAGTTGGGAAAAAGTATAATTATATTATAATATAAAAAGTTAAATGTTAAATAAATGAATGGGAGATGTTTTATGGATAAATATGTTTGTATAGTGTGTGGGTATGAGTATGATCCAGAAATAGGAGACCCAGATGGCGGGATAAAACCAGGAACCAAATTTGAGGATATTCCAGAAGATTGGGTATGTCCATTATGTGGAGTTACTAAATCTGACTTTGAAAAAGTTGAATAAAGTTTTATCTGTTTTTAAAGTTATTGTTTAGATATTTTTTTAGACTATATAAGATGAGGAGTGATATTAATGAAAGCTCATGTAGATAAGGATATATGTATTGGATGTGGAATATGCCCGGGGGTATGTCCAGAAATTTTTGAAATGGAAGATGACGGAAAAGCAGTAGCATCAAAAGATGAGGTTGCAGAAAATCTTGTAAGTAGTGCAAAGGAAGCAGAAGAACAATGTCCAGTGGGAGCTATAATTGTGGAGTAACCATTAAGAGCAAGATAGGTTATACTAGTGATAAAGATATGTCATGTTATGTTATACTTGCTCCAAATCCATCCCCAATGTATTCAAAGGAAGTATAGAAATCAGTTAAATCATCTCCTGTGGAGCTGAAATATTAGTAGGATTATCTAAATTTTATAGAATAAAGAACACACAAAATAATCCTTTTGTGTGTTCTTTCTATTTGAATTAATTATAAATAGGGAATATACCATCCTTATTCTCCATAAAACTCCTAAGTGAAACATGAAGCTCCTTATTTGTATTAATAGATGCAAAGAATACCTCATCAATGCTCTCAATATTAAGATTTAATAATTGCTGTTGTAGCCAAACTAATGGTAAATCTAGTTTTATTAAAACATCATTATGTATTTGTCCATCTACAATTACAGGGTAGGATAGAGAAGGAGTCTTTTTTATTAAATTCATATCCTCCAGAGTAACAACTGATTTGTTATCATTTTTTAGTATTGATAAATTACCATTAGATTCAATAATTCCTATATGAACATCGCCAATGTTAAAAACATCTTTTTCTCTTAACATTGAAAGAACGTTATCTATTGAATATCTCAGTTTTTCTAGATTTTTAACAATTAACTGTCCATCTTGAATCACTATAGTGGGATCGAAAGTTAGAAGATGCCCTATTTTTCTATGCTTAATAACAGCCCGTGATACTATTATTTGCAAAAGTCCAATTAATACTATAGCCACTGCAGTAGGAATATGAGGAACACTAGGGTCAGCTATATCAGCACCTACCACTGATCCTAAAGTTAATATTACTAAAAAATCAAAAACAGGTAGTTCCCCAATAGAGCGTTTTCCCATGTATAAGGCTACAAATAACATTAAGGGTAAAATGGTTAATATTCTGCCAGCTACTATTAAAAGATCTTTAACTAAATAAATAGGTCATCATCTCCTTTAAAATTTTATTATTCCCTATTGTTAATAAAATTATAGATTTTATTTATATAAGAACATACAATTAATAGAATATCAAACAGGCACATATCATTCCTTTGAATCGACACAACTTCTAAACATAAATCATATAATATTTTATAAGACTATGAAAGGGATGAGAAATATATATAAGGTTTATAATCCATATGTTTATTATGTTAACACGCCAATGTATAACCCATACAATATGAATAATTTTTATAAAAGGTATCCCTGTCCTTACTACAGTACCACACCAATGGATACCTCAACTGATGATATAGAGTATGATTTAAAGTTAAATATTCCACAGTCAATAAAAGATTATGGTCCAAAACCATTTGTAGTTAATATTGATAAGGCTACTAAGCAAAATAATACTTATCGTACTGCTTTATGGACAGGAAAACATTTACAAGTTACCTTGATGAGCATCGAGGTAGGGGATGATATAGGTTTAGAAGTTCATCCCACAGGTGATCAATTCATACGTATAGAAGAAGGTCAAGGACTTGTTAAAATGGGAGATAGAAAAGATAAGTTGGATTTTCAAGCTAAAGTCTATGATGATTTTGCGATCATGATACCTGCTGGAAAATGGCACAATATAATCAATACCGGTAACAAACCACTTAAATTGTATGCTATCTATGCGCCACCTGAGCATCCACGTGGTACGGTTCACGAAACAAAGGCAATTGCAGTAGCTGCTGAAGAGAACTCGGAATTGAATAGGGAATAAGAAAAGCCTAGCGTAATTGCTAGGCTTTATCACTAGGAGGATAATATCTATTTAATGATATTAATTATCGAAATGTTATACAATATAATATTCATAATACATTTAAAATGTTCCAGGATACTAATATTTTTTACTTTTTTAACGACATTTCAGATAATACTTATTATAATGTTATAAAAAACGTTTACAGTAATTAGAATTTATCAAATAATAGATATCGTAGTGCTGATCTTGTATATATACTTGTTGATTTCTCATAATTCAATCTTTTTAGTTCACGATTTTCTTTGAATTTTTTTCTCCATCTCGTTTTAGATGGCCCCATTTTGGCTGAATTTTTAATATTAGAGAGAGTTATCTTATTAATTTTTTTAGAATATATTAATATCTTAACCACCTCACTCTTCTTCTATATCTGTATCAAAAATAATATTTATACCTTCAGTATTAAGATTTTCTCAATTTATACGTATTAATATATACCCTTACCAAATTTTACCACACTATCTTATCATTTGGTATTTTTTTTATATTAAGTTTATGTTAAAAGAGTGTTATCTCAGTGATTAATTTTATTCTATATGTGGATAATTTTTATTTACTAATTCTTTTAAAACCTCCGCATCGTTCATAAATTGCTTCACGCAGTCTCCTTTTATAAACTCCAACATTGCAAATGAATCCCATTTTCTTTTAGACACATACTTAATATAGTTGCCCCACTCATCAGATCCCTCAGCTAATGTTTTTCTAAGTTCATGGCCATTGTCATCTAGATCCCAGTTAAAGACGTGTATGTTTGTAAGCCACTTTTCAATCTGCTTTAGTCCATCCATCCTCTCAATAGGACTCATAGATTGACTGGGTTGCCAAAAGGTTTTTATGTTGTTATGATTTATAGAATTTAGTAATTTATATGATGATTTATTTGTATCAGTAAGAGTATGTTTATGAAATTCAAATGATACTGAAATATTTGCAGCGTGGGCAAGCTCTGCCATAAGTCTTGAGTGTTCTACAATTTTTTGAAAGTAATCATTAGTAACTTCATGAGAAGGCTTTTCCCCAGCCCATACCCTTATGGTAGGTGCTTTTAGATTAATCGCAGTTTCAAGCACTCTTTTAAAGTTATCTAAATTTGAATCCTCAGAGCCAACCCTATAATAAGATCCATAAGCGCAAGTCAAGAGTCCGGAGCCAAGGGTTCTTTTACAGACCTCTTTTGCAATATTATTATCTCCATGAGGGACATGAATATCTCCGCCCCACTCTATGCTTTCCAATTTAGCGTTACAAACCAAATTAATTATTTCTTTAGGTGTGTATTTCCTAAATGTAATAGAAACTAGCCCTGTATGTAGCATATTTACACCTCCATATTTCTCTTTAAATTATTTATAATTTAAAAGAATTCACAGTGTTTTCTGTGGTGATAGAATTATAATATAATTCAAAATAATTAAAAAGGTTCAAGTAGTATACTAAATGTATTACTTGAACCTTTTACTTAATATAAACGAAGAAGGAACATATGCCATCTTTGCTGTAATATATATTTATATTTTTTTAAAATTTCTTAACATGTTATATTTCAATCTTGTATAAATAATTACCTATTGAGCCGCAGTAGCATCGATAGCCTTTTGTTTTGCAGCATCATCAATAGCCTTTTGCTTTGCAGCATCATCAATAGCTTTTTGCTTTGCAGCATCATCAATAGCTTTTTGCTTTGCGGCATCATCAATAGCTTTTTGCTTTGCAGCATCATCAATAGCTTTTTGCTTTGCAGCATCATCGATAGCCTTTTGCTTTGCGGCATCATCGATAGTCTTTTGCTTTTCAGCAGCATCAACAGCCTTTTGTTTTGCAGCATCAGCAATAACCTTTTTGGCGGCAGCCTCACTTGCTATTTTATCTTTCTTTTCTTTTTTTAGCTGAGCTTGTGTTTTTGCGAGTTTACCATTTGCATTTAGTTTAACATATAGAGTATCCATTAACACGCCGTTTTTAGTAACTACAGTATTTGGACGTGTAAAATCTTTTTTCTCAAGGTTTTGGTGCAAGTACTCCATATATTCTTTCCATATAGGACCTGGGCCACTAGCACCAGACATATTCTGAGATACGGGTGTATCATTACCTATCCATACGGATGTTGTATAATAAGGGGTATATCCAACAAACCAACAATCTTTTGAGTGATCAGTAGTTCCTGTTTTTCCTGCAGCGTACGGATAGTCATTAAGGGATAAACCCCTTCCTGTTGAATGACTTTTAGTTAAAACGCCTTTTAAAGCATCTGTCGTAAGATAAGCGGCACCGCTATCATACACTTTTGTTTGTCCATGTTTATTTTCAAATAACACTTCGTCTATTACTGTATTGGTTATTTTACGTATATTGGTCGGGCTTATAAACATACCATTTCTTGAAAGAGTAGAATAACCTGAAGCCATTTCCACTGGAGTAGCACCTCTTGTAAAACCGCCTATGGCAACAATAGGTGTTTTATCATCAGGAGTTATATACCTAAATTTCATATTTCTAATATAATCTAATGACTTTTGAACACCTGTTTCGTCTACTAATCTATAAGCAACTGTATTTATAGATATTTCAAGAGCATACCTTAAAGATACTTCCCCGCGATATTTAAAGTCATCATTTTGAGGGGATTTACCGGTACTATCTTTCTCAATAGCTTCGTCTACATATTCGCTTCGTGGAATGTATCCTTTTTCAAATGCAGGGGTATATGCTATTAATGGTTTTATAGCAGAACCTGGCTGCCTTGCTCCTAGGAAGGCTCTGTTATAGGTGTTACCATTTTGGCTTCTTCCTCCAACTATCGCTACTACTTCACCTGTGCTATTGTCAATTGTGACACTGGCACTTTGTTTTAAATATAAACCTGTTTGGCTATTTGTAGCAGTGTATTTTTCTAAACGATTATCTACAACAACTTGTAATTTTTCTTGCTTTGCACTATCGATAGATGTATCTATTCTATATCTTCCAGCAAGCAGCTGTTTTTCTTTTGTAGCATATTCAGTATTATATTTATTAAAATAAGCTGTCCTAGTAGTATCATCTTTAAAATTATATTGAGTAACGAAACCATCTTGCTCCATTAATTTTAGGGTTGCGTTATAAACAGCATACTGCACGCTATAATCCATAGCTTCTGAGGCAGCACTATGTTTTATATTCAATTTGATAACTTCAGCTTTTGCAATATCATAATCATCTTGCGTAATTTTTCCTAGGCTTAGCATTTTACCAAGGACTAAGTTCCTACGGTTAATTGTGTTGTCTAAATTCGTAACGGGATTATAATAAGATGGGTTGTTAGGGATTGCTGCAAGTGTGGCTATTTGGGATAAGCTTAAATCTGTATTAGTCTTTTGAAAGTAGTATTGCGCGGCACTTTCAAAGGAGTAACATCCACCTCCATAGTTTACATTATTTACATAAAACTCTAATATCTCTGCTTTTGAATATCGGTCTTCTAATTTTTGTGCTATAACTGCTTCTTCTAATTTTCTCCATAAGGTTACGTCAAATGTAAGAAATACATTTCTTGCAAGTTGTTGAGTTATTGTGGAGCCACCTTGAAGAGTAGATCCCCCGGATTTTATATATACCCAAATAGACCTCCCTATACCTTTGTAATCTATGCCGTTATGTTCGTAAAATCTTTCATCTTCTATTGAAGTAATAGCATTACTTACATAAGGATTTAAATCTTCTTCTTTTGTATAATAGTATGTAGTTGTTTTAAATTCTTTTAATAATTTACCGTCAGTATCATAAAATTGCGTTGGCTTTCTGGTGTTGAAAGCAGTTTTGTTTATAGTCTGAGCTATAGTATTACCATCTTTAATAGTTGCTTTTATTCTATCTCCATATTTAAAAGAAATATATCCTAGTGTTACCGTAGCTGTTACAATCATTATTGCAGAAAATATCAATAAGCCTGTAACTATTTTTTTCCACAGTTTCTTTTTAAATTTTATTGTTTTTTTCACATCTTTAGTTTTATTGTCTTCCATTAATATCTCCTCCTTTCATTATTTTATAAAAAAAGAAATTGACCAAAGGTTGGCCTGTACCATTAGGCCTTATATATAGACAAAATGGAATTGGTTACATCTATTAATTTATATATTGCGACGTAGGTGTAATTCTGTTTGCGAAAGACACATTCTTTTTTTATTGTTAGGTAGATAGAGTGAATAGTATATACTTAAGTGCCTATATTGGTCTCTTTAATAGTATTAAAAAAAGTGTTAGTTTATGTGTTTATAATATAAGTGTTTTACAGTTTTGTCAATTAAGCATTAATATGTAAATGATTTTATACATAACTATAAAGTTGATATTATATGTTTGATTATCAATAAATTATTGCATAACTCTACATACTAGATTACCATAATATATTGTAACATAAATGTTTAAGAATGTATGAAATATTAAAAAAATTTAGTAAGATAATGTAGATGAAAGTGAAAATGTATGAAAATAAATTTATAAATATTACAGTATCTATTGGGGTTGCAATGTACCCAGAGTCGACGCTTAATTTGAAAGAGTTAAAGGTAGCTGTAGATATCGATCTTTATAAGGCGAAAGAAAATGGACGAAATAGAGTTTATTATAGTGGATATGTATTAATATACCTGCACATGATTCTATATAGAATGAATAAATCTGTGCAGCAGAGTTGTATGCTTAAAATATTTAATTTTATTCTTTACATTATATTAATATAGTGATATTATAAATTTAATTTAATAAATCAATTAATTCTCATCAAGAGAGGTAGAGGGACCGGCCCGATGATACCTCGGCAACCATCAGACAATAAATTGTCTGGACAGGTGCTAATTCCTGCGTTAGGTTCTTAGAGCTTAGCGGAAGATGAGAGAGGTGCTTTTGAATTTTATACCTCTTTCGTCATTTTATTTTGATGAAAGAGGTTTTTGTTTTTTTATATAAATTAAATTTAATAATCTCTTATCAAGAGAGGTGGAGGGAATGGCCCGATGAAATCCGACAACCAGTATCATTTATGATATATGGTGTTAAATCCTGCAGCAATTTGTTGTAAGATAAGAATAAGTTTGGCTGTAGAGCTTAAGTTTATTCTTGGGATCTATTTTTTTTAGCCTATAATTAATTGTTTTTAAATTAAGGGGCTGCACTAATTATAAGAATTAAAAGAGAGAAGGGATATCATGATCAAAGTTAGTGGCGTGAGTAAAAGTTTTTCGAAAGTTAAAGTATTAAATGATGTTTCCTTTACGGTAGAAAAAGGTGATATTTATGGTGTTATTGGTCACAGTGGAGCTGGCAAATCTACCTTACTTAGATGTTTTAATGGCCTTGAAACATACGACGCAGGCAGCATTAATATAATGGGAAAAAGCGTTAAGGAGTTAAATTTAGATGAACTTCGTGAGTTTAGAAAAGACGTAGGTATTATATTTCAAAGTTTTAACCTCATTAATAGTAAGAATGTTTTTCAAAATATATCTTTCCCACTTGAGGTATGGGGGAAGGATAAAAAATTCATTAAAGAAAGAGTAGATAGCTTAATAGAACTCGTAGGTCTTAAGGATAAAGTAAGTAGCAATGTAAAACAACTTAGCGGAGGTCAAAAGCAAAGGGTTGGAATAGCAAGGGCATTAGCACTTAATCCTAAAATATTACTTTGTGATGAAGCTACATCTGCATTGGATCCTAAAACTACAAAATCTATACTGCAGCTTTTAAGAGATATCAATAATAAATTTGATATAACAATTATTGTAGTTACACATCAGATGGAAGTTATTAAAGAGATTTGTAACAAGTTTATTCTTTTAGAAAAAGGTGAGATTAAAAGCCACGGAGTTACCGATGAGTTATTTATTAGGCCAACAAAAGAAATGAAAAAGCTTATTGGCGAGGATGAATTATTACCTAGTACGGGATTTAACATTAAAATAATTTTTACAAAGGAAATTACCCAGAGTTGTCTTATAACGTCTATTGCAAGAGAACTCGATATTAATTTTTCAATAGTATGGGGTAGGCTTGAAAAGTTTAGGGATGACGTAATGGGTAGTCTTATAATAAATACGAGTGCAGATAATAAGTCTAAAATAACAAAATATTTAGATGATAGAGCAATAGCCTGGGAGATTGATGACAATTTAGAGTGTAGTAATGAAGATGGAGGTGAGAGTGAAAATGCTATATATTAATAGTTTACTAGATACATTTTTAAATACTTTACTACCTGCACTTTTAGAAACAATATATATGGTGTCAGTATCCACCATTTTGGCAGTGATTTTAGGGTTTATTTCAGCGGTAGGATTAATTATTACGGCTCCTGGAGGTCTAAGACCAAAAACTATGATTTACAAAAGTTTAGATCTTATAATAAACGTACTTCGTTCTTTTCCATTTATTATATTATTAATATCAATATTACCTTTAACTAAGTTTATTGTTGGAACAAGTATAGGAACTAATGCAGCAATAGTTCCGTTAACTATTGGAGCGGCTCCTTTTGCTGCTAGAATAATAGAATCTGCACTCCTAGAGGTGGATTACGGTATTATTGAAGCTGCTAAATCTTTTGGTGCAAAAAACTATCAGATTATATTTAAGGTAATGGTAAAAGAGGCAATGCCATCTATAGTTCTTGGAGTTACCTTATTAATAATAAACATTATAGGATATTCTGCTATGGCTGGAGCAGTTGGTGCAGGTGGACTTGGGAATGTTGCCATAACACATGGTTATTATAGATTTGAGCAAGATATACTGATATACACTGTAATTATATTAATTATAGTTGTCCAAATTATTCAAGTTTTAGGAAATTTATTATACCGTAAAATGATTAAATAGATTTTAATATAAAGTTGTTAAGGATGGTGATGGGTGAGGATTAACCGTGAAGACAAAATTTCATTATAAAAAAACAAAAAAGAATAACAAAGGCCTAGTAGTTTAATACTATCAAAAATATAAAAGGGGGATTTAAAAATGAAAAAAATATTAAGTTTAGTATTATCAGTAGTTGTGATTTTGACATTGGTTGGATGCGGAGCAAAAAAAGAGACAGTTGTAACTGACAAAAAGGTTATTAAAGTAGGTGCATCACCAGTGCCTCACGAAGAAATATTAGATGTTGTGAAACCATTGCTTAAAAAAGAGGGGTATACTCTTGAAATAGTAGAATTTGCTGATTTTGTAATGCCAAATACAGCACTCGCTGAAGGAGAATTAGATGCTAATTTTTTTCAACACGTACCATATTTAGAAACCTTCAGTAAAGAAAAAGGACTAGATCTTACTTATACTGTAAAAGTTCATATTGAACCTATGGGTTTGTACTCTTCTAAATACAAAACCCTTAGTGAGCTAAAAGACGGAGCTAAAATAGCTATTCCAAATGATCCTACAAATGGAGCAAGAGCCCTTAGAGTACTTGAAAATGCAGGATTATTAAAATTAAAAGATGGTGACCTTATTTCTAAGGATGATATTACAGAAAACCTAAAGAATTTTAAAATAACTGAATTAGAGGCACCTCAACTTCCAAGAGTTTTAGGGGATGTGGATGCAGCAGTTATAAATTCTAATTTTGCACTAGAAGCAAAATTAAAGCTAACAGATGCATTAGCAGTTGAAGCAAAAGACTCACCTTATGCAAATGTACTTGCAGTTAGAACAGAAGATAAAGAAAAACCTTATATAAAAGCACTTTCAAAAGCATTAACTTCTCCAGAGGTTAAAAAATTTATTGAAGATAAATATAAAGGTGCTGTAATTCCAGCATTTTAAAATTTAAAACGTTAAAACACATAACTTAGAGCAGAGTAGCTCAATGTTATGTGTTTTTTTTAGTAATTAGGGAACAATAATAAATGTAATTATTTTCTCCTAGGAGAAAAACAAGGAGGTATTTCATGAAAATGTTAAAGGGCACAGAGACTGCGCAAAATCTTATGAGAGGATTTGCAGGTGAGGCGCAAGCTAGAAATAGATATACTTATTATGCATCGGTTGCAAAAAAAGAAGGATACATACAAATATCAAATATATTTACAGAGACGGCAGGAAATGAGTTAGCACATGCTAAAGTGTTTTTCAAATTTTTAAATGAGCAGTTAAATGGTGATTCAGTTGAAATTAATGCAGGATATCCTGTAGGACTAGGAGATACCAAAGCGAATTTATTATCAGGAGTAAATGGAGAAACAGAGGAATGGACAGAAGTTTATCCCTCATTTGGAAATGTTGCAGAAAAGGAAGGGTTTCCGGAGATTGCTCTAGCATTTAGAAAAGTTGCAGAGATAGAAAAACACCATGCTGAAAGATTCAAACTATTATTAACTAGTTTAGAGAATAATACTATATATCATAGAGATTCGCCGGTTAACTGGATATGTAGCAACTGTGGTTATATCTATGAGGGAACAGATGCTCCTAAGATATGTCCAGTGTGTAAACACCCTCAAGGATATTATGAAGTGTTAGCTGAAAAGTATAACTAGAATTTTAGATAAAATAGAGCCCAAAATTAATTAAGTTAATTTTGGGCTCTATTTTACTTTTTAAAGATTCTTAGTCTATAAGCATTTATTGCTGTGGTGTTTAGTTTGTTCATTAATTTATAGTTAGCATACGCTCCTACAACTGCGCCAATGCCAGGAACAAGTTGCAACATTTTTGCAAGATCTATATAATCTCTATACTCTTGTTGAAAAGTTTTCCAATCAAACGAGTCTACATCCATAGGTAAATCTTTAATGTAATCATCCCAGTTCGATATTTGTTCATATATCTGAGTTCTTCGTTTATCACTTGAGAAGGCTAACTGGAAAACATATAGAATATATAATCTTTCTTTATAATCGCGTACATCATAACCATAAATACTAGCCAGTTCAAATAAAAATTTAACTTTTAAACTGAGTAGGATTGGAAAATCTGCAAGTCCAACTATAACTCCGCCAGCACCTGTTCCAGCCCCTGAGGCTGTAGCAGCATTTCTATAGAAATCAAGAGATTTTTTTACTAAAAGTTCTCTCTCCTCAAGAGTTGCATTAAATACTGGTTGTCTTGATGTGTACTCGGAGCCTGCTAGGACTAGTTTTGCCATATTTTCAATTGAACCATTAATAATATTTTGAATTTTAGCCGGAATTAAGTTGTTCATTTTATCTTGTATTCCTTTAGCCATGTCACTGGACAAAGAAGGTTCTTTTTTCATTTTCGTCTTCCATAAAAGAAATTCATTTAGTGCATTTTCTTCATAGTTATCCATTTTTGCTCCTTTTAAATATATATTTTACATTATAATAATTTAACGTGGTTAATATTGCAGCTCCGTAGGCGATAATTTAATTGTTAATTATTTTTATGTCTTAATAATAATTATACCAATAAAAATTGCTAGTATACTAGTTTGAATTGAATTATAATAATAACAAGGGTAATTGTAAAAAGGTCAGGGAAAAGAGGGAGTTCTAAATGCCAGAATGGTTATTAAAAAAAGATGATTATGTTCCGAGTGCTGCGAAGAATGGATTTATTAACAAGAGTATACTATCAATTCTGAAGATGCTTTCAAAATTTAAGTATGGTTCAAAACATAAATCTAATAGATTTAAAATAAATGCGATAACTAAGATTATAACTGCATTTTTGCTTATAATATTGGTATCCTTATCAAGAAGTTTTGGTTTTTTACTAATAATAGACGTGTGTTTATTACTTATTATTAGTATACTTAATGTAGAAGAAATAAAACACATAATAAGAATGGCAGTAATTGTATCAATTTTTACTCTTATTGTGCTTTTGCCGTCTATATTTATGGGTAATGAAAATAATAGTATATTAATTGTAATTAAGACATTAACAACAATAACAATAGTTAATATTACGTCATCCATTTCTCAATGGAATGAAACAACTAAGACATTAAAACTGTTTTTTATACCAGATATTTTTATCTTGGTTTTAGATATTACTATAAAGTATATTATTATATTCGGAGAATTTTCATTAAATATGTTGTATGCTCTTAAGTTAAGGTCTGTAGGGAAAAATAAAAATAAGAGCACTTCGGTATCAGGAATAATAGGCACAATGTTTATAAAGTCAAAGGAAATGGCTGATGAAATGTATGCAGCAATGGAATGTAGAGGATTTACAGGAGAGTATAAATTGCATGGCACGTTAAGTTTTAGGTTAAATGATATGGTATGTATTATAATTGATATAGGTTTTATAGCTTCATATTTATATTTTGTTAGGGCGTGATTTTGTGATTCAGATTAAAAATATTTATTACTCATATGAATGTGGTGTTTTGGCACTTAAAGATGTAAGCGTGCAAATAAAGTCAGGTGAATCCGTAGCTTTTATAGGACCAAATGGAAGCGGTAAATCTACACTTATGAAATTAATTAATGGGTTAGTTAATCCGAGTAGTGGAAGTTACGACTTTGAAGGACAAAATATAACCTCAAAAAAACTTCAAAATGATAAATTTTCAAAGGGTTTTCATAAAAAGATTGGATTTATATTTCAAAATTCTGAAGTACAACTATTTTGTTCAAATGTGTATGATGAGATAGCCTTTGGTATAAGACAAATGAATATGTCAGAAGATGATGTAAGTATTAGGGTTTTGGATATATTAAAATTATTAAAGGTTGAACACTTAAAAGATAGGCAGCCATACCATCTAAGTGGAGGCGAAAAAAGAAAAATAGCTATAGCATCCGTACTTGTTATGAATCCAGAAGTACTTGTTTTTGATGAGCCTATGAATGGGCTTGATCCTGAGTCTAAAAGATTTTTAAAGAAATTAATGATTGAACTAAATGAAGCTGGAAAAACAATTTTGTGTTCAACTCATGATTTTGAGTACGTAGAGGATGTATTTAAAAGAGTTGTTGTATTTTCAAATGATCATACAATTTTAAGAGATGGGGATTACAAGGAAATAATGGAAGATAAAAAGTTTTTATTTGATAACAATATAATTTAACGACATTTCAGAAGTCGTTAATGTTACAGCACCGTAGATGATGATTTAAGGCCCTATTTTAGGGCCTTTTTATATTGTTATAAATAAACTAATTAGACTTTTGTAAATTTTTAATATTCAACTATTTAATAAAAATGGTTGACAAATAATTAGATTAGGCATACTATACTTATATACCCATACGAGTATATGTAATATTTTTTGTGTAATATTGCAGCACCGAAGGTAATGATTAAAGGATAAGGATGTGGAGGAAATGGAAAAACTAATGAATTTATTTAAAGTGTTATCTGATGAAACAAGGCTTAGAATTTTAGTATTACTATATCATAAAGAGCTTTGTGTATGTCAAATACAAGGGATATTAGAAGAGGGTCAGCCAAAAATATCAAAGCACTTAGGAAAACTTCGAGATATGGGATTTGTAAAAGATGAAAGGCGAGAACAATTTATATACTATTACATTGACAAGGAGAATAATCTTCTTAAAGAAATACTAGAGAAAATAATCTTAAACCCAGATAATTACGAAGTTATACAAAGGGATTTGGAAAAGATTAAAAGAAATGATGATTATGTAGAACTGTTTAAAAATAAATGTAAAACTAATGGTTAATTTAGTAGAAAATTCAGTAGAAATAATTAAGAATTATATTAAAAGGAGGTGGCAATTATGAATGTAATTTCGCAGATATTTACTTGGATAAATGATGAAATATTAAAAATGACTTGGCTCTCAAATATCATTCAGGGATTTGTAGAAAAGATATTTGGCTTATCAATTAAGGAGAGACTAGGTGGAAGCCTACATTTTTTTATCTATGACACAATAAAGATTTTTATATTATTATCAGTGCTTATTTTTTTTATATCTTATATTCAAAGTTACTTTCCACCAGAAAGAACAAAAAAACTTCTTGGAAACATTAAGGGGATTAAGGGAAATATACTAGGGGCATTACTTGGAACAATAACACCATTTTGTAGTTGTTCTAGTATTCCAATATTTATAGGATTTAACTCAGCGGGGTTACCCCTTGGAATAACTTTTTCCTTTCTTATATCCTCGCCGCTTGTAGATTTGGCATCATTATTAATTTTAATGTCTTTCTTTGGTGCTAAAATCGCCATAGCATATGTAATTGTAGGACTAATTTTAGCAGTTATTGGTGGAACTATTATAGATAAATTGGGGCTTGAAAAGTATGTAGAAGGTTTTGTTAAAGAAATAGAAAATGTTGACGCACCAATAGTTGAACTTACAAGAAATGAGAGAATATCATATTCAAAAGAGCAGGTTAAAGATGTATTTCATAAGGTATGGTTATATGTTTTGATAGGGGTTGGGATTGGCGCTGCAATTCACAATTGGATACCTCAATCTATAATAGAAAATGTAGTTGGAAATAATAATCCGTTTGCAGTATTACTTGCAACAGTGGTAGGTATACCAATGTATGCCGATATATTTGGAACATTACCAATAGCAGAAGCATTATTTGGTAAAGGTGTAGGAATTGGTACAGTGTTATCATTTATGATGGCAGTAACAGCACTTTCACTTCCATCAATAGTTATGCTTAGTAAAGTCGTTAAACCTAAATTATTAACTATATTTGTGGCTATTGTTGCAATAGGCATAGTTATAATAGGATATCTATTTAATGCATTTTCATATTTGTTAGTTTAAGAATGTTTAGTAATAAAAAAAAATTTGGAGGTTATATTATGATAATTAAAGTTTTAGGTTCAGGATGTTCAAGTTGCAAAAAACTAGAGGAAAACACAAGAAAGGCAGTAGAGGAATTAGGAATTGAGGCAACTATAGAAAAAGTTACTGATTTCAAACAAATTATGGCCTATGGAGTTATGAAAACACCAGCTCTAGTAGTGGATGAAAAAGTTAAGATTATGGGAAGAGTTCCAACGACACAGGAAATTAAGAAGTATTTATAAAAAGGATAAATTATAATTAGATTTTGGGGGGGGCATTGAATGAGCAATTTTATTTTGTATGGGTTAACAATTTTATTGTTGCTTTTTTCCTATTATAAAAATAAGAAAAAAACAAAAATGGCACTTAAAAAAGCTTGGAAGGCGTTTGAAAATATTTTGCCTGAATTCCTTACTGTTATTATGTTTGTTGGGATTTTACTAGCAGTTTTCAATGCACAACTAATATCTAAGGTTATTGGAAATAATTCAGGATGGCTAGGGGTTGTAATTGCGGCAATCGTTGGAGCTATAACTTTAATTCCTGGATTTATTGCATTCCCCACTGCTGCAATGTTACTACAAAATGGAGCAGGGTATATGCAAATAGGTGCTTTTATTTCAGCATTAATGATGGTAGGAGTTGTTACTATACCTGTGGAAGTTAAATATTTTGGAAAAAGATTAACATTATTTAGAAATGTATTTGCTTTTATATTTTCATTTCTAGTAGCATATATCATTGGAAAGGTGGTTTAAGTGTATGAAAAAATCATTTAATAGATATAAATACTTTATTGCAATGATAATAGCAGTAGGTATTATAACGATATTTAATTATGATTTAGGAATGAAATCTTTTAGTATTGCTGCATATAGTTTTAAGGAAATGGCCTTAGTTATACCACCAGTTTTCGTGCTACTTGGACTGCTTGATATATGGGTTCCAAGAGAAATGATGATAAAATATATGGGGGAAGGATCGGGTCTTAAAGGGATAATACTTTCAATTATTATAGGGTCAGCAGCAGCGGGTCCACTTTATGGAGCATTCCCAGTAGCTGCGGTTTTCATGAAAAAGGGAGTAAAATTTACCAACATACTTATCTTTATAGGAGCTTGGTCTACTACTAAGATTCCAATGTTATTGTTTGAAATATCAGCTCTTGGAAGTAAGTTTGCAATTACAAGACTTCTAATTGATATTCCAGGAATAATAATAATTGCATATTTATTATCAGCACTTGTTTCCAAAGATGAAGTTGATATTATTTATAAAAATGCTGAAAAACTATAGAATTGTTTAAAAGAACCTGTCTCAAAATAGAAATCTCTATTTTGAAACAGGTTCTTTTTTTTATTATTTCCGTATATTCATTCCATACTGGATGCATCTTAGCGTAAATATGATATAGTATGAATTTCTCCGCGAGTGGCACCAAATAAGAAGAGCAGAAACATTGAAATTCCATTTAAAATTCTTCTTTTGAAAATATAAAATTCTCGTGAGCCTGACTGGAAGGAAGGCTAGCGAACCGGCGCACGCCGAATGTGAGCGATAGGGAATTTTATATTTGCAAAAGATTAGAATTTCTTAATGGAATTTCACGTTTTAAACTCTTATTTGGTGCAACGCAGGAGAAACTTTATACTGAGTGCACTAACTTTTATTGATGATGATGTTCTCCTGTATGATTACAAGTTACATCTTTGTTTTCTAGTGATCCATTAATATATTCCTGAATTACATCTTTGTATTCTCCAGAGGCTCCTTTTATTACTTGGAGGCCGTTTTGCTCAAGACCGCTAATTGCTCCACCGCCAATTCCACCAGTAATAACTACTGTTGCACCGCTATTTTTAAGCAAATCTGCCAAACCTTGATGTTGATGTGAAAGTTCTGCTGCAGATATTTCTTCAATGTTTTGAATTTTTTTGTCCTCTATAGTTGCAATAACAAAACTTTTGCTCATTCCAAAATGTTGATTTACCAGGCTACCATTATTAGGTATTGCTAATTTCATAAAATTTTACCTCCGTTTTATTTATTTGCTATATGAAATTTTACATCTGATAATAGATAATGTCAAACATAAATTTAAGAAATTTTATGGATAAAGATGTCGGTATGTGCATATATTATTTAGTTCATAAATATTTCTTGCAATACACAATTTTGTTTGATAATGTATACCCATAGTAGGTATATAAAGCTTTTGAAAATAGAGTCTACTTTGAAAAGTTACATTGCGTTTATATAATAAATTTGGAGGTGATTTAATTTGGATAATATACCCATATTGCTTGCTTTTTCTGCAGGGCTTCTATCATTTTTATCTCCTTGTGTTCTCCCGCTAATGCCCGCGTATATAAGCTATTTAACTGGTGCTTCTATAGAAGAATTAAAGGAAAACAAAACAAAACTTTTAACTTTATATAGAGCTTTGGGTTTTGTATTAGGGTTTTCTATAATTTTTATTCTAATGGGAATATCTATCACATCTCTAGGGAAACTACTAATAACATATAAGGATTTGTTTAGAAAGATCGGTGGAGTTATTATTATTGTTTTTGGGCTGCATACCCTAGGGGTGTTTAAAGTGAAATTATTTTATCGTGAGAAAAGATTTTTGTCTTTTGATAAAATTAAAGGTCCATTTAGCTCAATAATAATGGGAATGGCATTTGCTACCGGTTGGACTCCTTGTATTGGTCCTATATTATCATCAATACTCATTTATGCTACAAGCATGGATTCTATAGGTAAAGGAGTTTTGCTTCTTATAATGTATTCCCTTGGACTTGCTGTTCCATTTATTTTAACTGCAGTAGCTATAGAAAGTTTTACTAAACAATTTAGAAAGCTTTCCAAGTACCTGCCTATAATTTCCACAATAAGTGGAGTTTTAATGATAATAATGGGCGTTGTTATTTTCACTAATAAATTAGCAATCTTAAGTCGGTATGGGAACTTTATAAATTTTTAAATTACGAGGAGTGAATAATTATGAAAAAATCATCAAAAATGCTTATAGGTATAACAATAGCATGTGTAGCGCTTGTAGGGGTATCCATTTATACTATAAAAAATTATAATAATGCTAAAGATAAAGCAGCTGCTGAAAATTCATTGCAAAATAGCAACGTTGAAAATAATATGATTAAAGAGCCTAGTGTAATAAAACCTAATGTTATAAAAACCAAAGCTCCTGATTTTAAATTAAAGGATCTTGATGGGAAAGAATTGACTTTAAGTGATTTAAAAGGTAAAAAAGTATTTCTTAACTTTTGGGCAACTTGGTGTCCACCTTGCAAAAGTGAAATGCCTGAAATTCAGAAATTATATGAAGAAACAAAAGATACGGATTTGGTTATAGTTGCTGTGGATATAGGAGAACCTTTAAGTGAGGTCAAGTCTTTTACTAGCGAAAATAAATATACTTTCAAAGTGCTTTTAGATTCCGATCAAAGCGTAGCAGCAAAATATGAGATATCATCGATTCCAACCTCATATTTCATAGATGAAGATGGAAATATTATTTCTAAATTTATAGGTGCCATGAATATAGATAAGATGAAATCTTATATTAAAAATTTAGATAAGTAAGTGAAATATCTATATAGCTTAATTAATAAGCTATATAGTATGTTATTATTAATATTGTAGCTTCGACGAAGATAATTAAACTTATAATATTAATAGGATGTGAATAATAATGAATACAACAATAACACTCGTAAGACATGGTGAAACTGGTTGGAATGCTTTAGGAAAATTTCAAGGATGTAGTGATATAGAACTATCTAATGAGGGCATTTATCAAGCAGAAAATCTAAGTAAAAAATTTAACAACAAGTTTGATTTTATTTACTCAAGTCCACTAAAGAGAGCTAATAAAACAGCGGAAATAATTAGTGAAGGTAGCAATAAGGATATTGGAATTGCAGAAGACTTAAGAGAAATAAATTTTGGCGAATGGGAAGGCCTTACTATAAAAGAAATTGAATCTAATTTTCCGAAAAAGGTAATTGAATGGAGAACTGATGAAATAAATGGACCATTATGTGGTGGTGATTTAAGTCTTAAAAAAGCGAGCCTTAGGGCACATAAGGCGATATTAGAAATTGCACAAAGGCATATTGGACATAGTATTATTATAGTAGCTCATAGTGGAATTATTAAAGCAGGGCTAATAGGCATTTTTGACCTTAAAATGACTATGTATCACAAAATCATGTTAGGCAATACCTCTGTTAGTAAAATTATTTTTGATGAGGATTTTAATGCTAAAATAGAGACTTTAAATGATACAAGCCATCTTTTGGAAGGCGATGTTATAAAATAGTTTCTAGTTCAGAGGCATGTGGAATGAATGGTGATTAAATAACTTTATAAATACAGAGGATATAAATTTATGAGAAGGCCCCTATGTTAAGAGTAGCTATTAACAATATCTTTCATGGGGTTTAGAATATGAGTATATGAGCATATACAAGTATATGAGCATATACAATTAATAACATCAGATGAAGGAACATTAAATTTTATATAACATACTATATGAGTATAGGAGTATGTAGTGATATAAAAATACGAAAGTATAAATATATAAAAGTATGGATAGGAGGCGAAAATAGTGGTTGATATATTTAAAGCATTAGCAGAGGAAAATAGACTTCGCATACTGGCACTAGTTTTACAAGGAGAAATGTGTGTGTGTGAAATCGAGGATTGTTTAAATATGACACAGTCAAATGTTTCAAGGCATTTAACAGCTCTTAGAAGGTGCGGAATACTCGCTAGCTACAAAAAAGCACAATGGACATATTACAAAATAGATAGTAACTTTATAGAGAAAAATGGAGACTTATTTGCTTATTTAACAAAGCAGTTAAAACAATTGCATTTTTATAATAGTGATAAGGAAAAACTCAATGCATGTAAACTATGTTAGTACTACTATTCTCATTCCAAGGTGAAACTATTTTAAACAATCCATTGCATATTTTGCTTATTGCTGTTCCACTAACTATTCAAACATGTTTAATTTTCGCTATAGCATATTTAACATGTAAAAAGCTAAGACTACCACATGATATAGCAGCGCCTGCTGCGATGATTGGAGCATCAAACTTTTTTGAACTTGCAGTTGCGGTTGCCATTTCGCTATTTGGTATGGATTCTCCGGCAGCACTAGCTACAGTCGTAGGAGTATTAACTGAAGTACCAATAATGCTTATGCTTGTAAGGATAGCAAACAAAACCACGGGTTGGTTTCCCAAAAGAGTGGCTAAATAAAGATGACATTAGAACATATGCGAGATTGAATATTGATATGTTTATAATAGCTGCCGTTATAAATAAAATAGATACAAAAATAAAAAACAATTAAAAATAAGATAATAAAAATGATTGGAGAGATGAGATTCGCGGCAATAAGTTAAATGAATTATTAGAATAAGAATTTATTAATCACCAAACTAACCTATTATAGGTTGGTTTGGTGATTATCTATTTTGCCAATAGCAAATATATTGTATTTAACACAATATTCATATATAATCATAATTGTCGTCTTAACATCTACGAATACACTAGCAGAGCAGCTAGTTGCTTTTATATGATTGAAATAAGATTTAAATTTAAAATAAAATTATGAAAAGTGAGGCGTTAATTATTAAAAAAAGACTTAAACATGAATGGATGTCAAATGTTAACAAAGACATTATGTCAGGAGTAGTTGTAGCATTGGCACTTATTCCAGAAGCAATAGGATTTTCAATTGTTGCTGGAGTTGATCCTATGGTGGGAATATATGGAGCTGTATGTATGGCAATTGTTACTGCGATTTTAGGTGGCAGAATGGGAATGATTTCAGCAGCTACTGGAGCAATGGCACTTGTACTTGCAGGATTATTTAAAGCATACGGTATAGAGTATATGCTGCTTGCAACAATACTTGCAGGAATAATACAAATTATTCTGGGAATTATAAAAGTAGATAGTTTAATGAAATTTATTCCTCATCCTGTGATGATTGGTTTTGTTAATGCACTAGGAATATTAATATTTATGGCTCAAATGCCATCCTTTAAAGGAGAAAATTGGACAATGTATGCCATGGTTGTAGGAGGACTTGTCGTAATATATTTATTACCACGGATTACAAAGGCTGTTCCATCATCTCTAGTTGCTATTGTAGTCATAAGCGCTATAGCTATTTTTACTGGAAGCGGTGTTAGAACAGTAGGGGATATGGGTACAATAACGAATAAGTTACCTAGTCTATTATTTCCTAATGTAATTTTGTCACTTAGTACATTAAAGATTATACTTCCATATTCCATATCTTTAGCTTTTGTAGGACTCATTGAGACATTATTAACAGCAGAAATTGTTGATGGAATGACGCAAACTCGCAGTAATAAAATGCGAGAATGTATGGCACAAGGTATAGGTAATATAGTTGTTGGATTATTTGGGGGATTGGCTGCTTGCGCTATGATAGGGCAATCGGTTATCAATGTTAAATCTGGTGGAAGAACTAGATTATCATCATTAACAGCAGGAGTATTTTTAATGTTTCTAATAATTGTTTTAAATGGTTTTGTAGTTAAAATACCACTCGCAGCACTAGTGGCTGTTATGATTATGGTTTCAATAAGTACATTTGATTGGAACTCAATAAAAACTATTAGTAGAGTTCCCAAATTAGATACTGTAGTAATGTTAGTTACAGTGGCAACAGTAATATATACACACAACCTTGCTATTGGTGTTTTTGTTGGTGTAGTATTAAGCTGTATGTTCTTTGTTTCAAATATTGCTAAAATTAAAATAGAATATACAATAGATAAGGAAAATAGTGAAAGTGTATATAAGGTCCATGGGCAATTATTTTTTGCATCGGCAAAATATTTTGTAAATGCTTTTAAGTATGATAAAAACAAGAAAATTGTTAATATTGATTTTTCAAATTCTCATATATGGGACCATTCAGCGGTTAATGCAATAGATAAAGTTGTTCTTAAATATCATAAAATGGGAATAAAAGTGTTTATAGTAGGTGCTAACACAGATAGTATGAGCATTATAGATCAGGTTGCAATGTTTAATAAACCAGGTGGATTAGATAGAGAAATAGGGCACTAAAAGTATTGAACCTAAAGACTTCTATTTAAGGACTTCTATTTAGTGAATTGCGCTAGGTAGAAGTTTTTTACTAACTAATATAATTATAATGAAACTTGATTATAAACAATTTAATATATATAATGAAAGTATAAGATAGAAAGATGTAAGCTTTTAAAATTGGTCGCAATTGGAGAGTTAATAAAATTGATCTGTACGTAATTGTGGAAAAACTAAAGCAGGGAGAAAAAATATAATAGAATTAAAATATAATGCAATTAAGATATATATATATAAGAGGTTAAAATAGAATAGTTGCAAAAATATAATGGAGGTAAAAAATGAATAATAATTATAAAAAAAAGGTTAGAAATAAAATTAAAATTATCCCGCTAGGTGGACTTGGAGAAATTGGGAAAAATATCACTGTTATAGAATATAAAGATGAAATTGTTGTCATTGATTGTGGAATAAGTTTCCCGGATGCAGATATGTATGGAGTGGATTTAGTTATTCCTGATGTGACTTATCTAGTAGAAAACAAAAATAAGGTAAAGGGGATATTTCTAACTCATGGACATGAAGATCATATTGGTGCATTACCATATGTTTTAAAACAAATTAATGTTCCAGTCTATGGGACTGAGTTCACGCTTGGAATTGTAGAAAATAAGTTACAGGAACATGGTATGATAGAGGGCTGCGACTTAAATATAGTTAAATCTGGTGATATTATAAAGTTAGATATGCTAAGCGTAGAATTTATAAGAGTTGGACATAGTATAGCGGATGCTTGCGCTATTTGTATACATACGCCTATTGGTAGAGTTATAGAATCGGGAGATTTTAAGATAGATTTTACTCCAGTTGATGGGAAAATAATAGATCTTGAACGATTTGCAAAACTAGGTAATCAAGGAGTGTTACTACTAATGTGTGATAGCACAAATGTAGAGCGTACTGGAATTAATATATCTGAAAAAGTAGTTGGTGAAACTTTAAATGAACTATTTTTCAATGTTAAAAATAGAATTATAGTCGCTACATTTGCATCTAATATACATAGAGTACAACTAATTGCGAATGCTGCAATTTTAAATGGGAGAAAAATAGCTTTTAGTGGAAGAAGTATGGAGAGAATCTCAGCGATTGCTATTGAACTTGGATATTTGGATATAGCTGAGGATAATATAATCACTGTATCAGAACTTAGTAATTACCCAGATAATAAGGTAACTATAATAACTACGGGCAGTCAAGGTGAGCAGCTTGCAGCACTCACAAGAATGGCTTTTGGAACTCATAGAAACATTCAAATACAAAATGACGATTTGATTATTTTATCTGCATCTCCAATTCCAGGAAATGAGAAAGCGATATATAATGTTATAAATGAGTTATTTAAAAGGGGAGCTAATGTAATATATAATACTACAGAAGATATTCATGTTTCAGGTCATGCATGTCAAGAAGATTTAAAATTAATGCATACGCTAGTAAAACCTAAATTCTTTATGCCAGTGCATGGTGAATATAGACACTTAATGCAACATGCACAATTAGCAGAGAAACTTGGAATGGATCCGCAAAATATTTTTATTGGCGAAACTGGTCAGATACTCGAGGTAACGCAAAAGGAATGTAATCTAGTTGGAAAAGTTAAAACTGGGGCTATAATGGTAGATGGTCTTGGGGTAGGAGACGTTGGGAATGTAGTACTTCGAGATAGAAAACATTTAGCTGAGGAAGGCATTGTTACTGTGGTCGTTACTATTAAAAGAGAAACTTTTAGTATACTAGCAGGACCAGATATAATAACTAGAGGATTTGTATATATGAAAGAGTCCAATGCACTTATTTATGAGGCTAGAGATATTGTGACAAAGCAGTTGAACGAATGTATGGAAAGTGAAATTAAAGAGTGGTCAGTAATAAAATCCAGAATAAAAAATTCTTTATCTGAGTTTTTATATATAAAAACAAAGAGAAGGCCAATGATAATACCAATAATAATGGAGATTTAAATTAAAAGTTATATTTTGGAACACTATTGATTTGAGATATTATTAGTGTATAATTAAAATATAATATAGGTGATGGAGTTCACCTTAACTATTACAAATTTGTAATTAATGACTCCTACTTAGTGGTTTATTCTAAGTAGGAGTCTTTTGTTTTGTAAAAAATTACAATAATCAGGAGGAGTTACAATATGGCAATTAGTTTAGCAATTATAATTATTTTAGGATTATTGTGTAATCAATTATTTGAAAAGTTAAAACTTCCAGGACTTCTTGGAATGTTAATTTTAGGAGTAATACTCGGACCTTATGTATTAAATATAATAAGTCCAGAGATACTTACTATTTCACCAGATTTAAGAAAGATTGCACTTATTATTATTTTATTAAGAGCGGGACTTGGAATAAAAAGAGATACATTGAATAAGGTAGGTGTACCAGCTATGAAAATGAGTTGTGTACCAGGGATATTGGAAGGATTTACGATTATGTTTGTTGCAAGCTATATGCTTGGAATGTCTAAGATAGAGGCTGGGATGCTGGGCTTTATAATAGCGGCAGTTTCTCCAGCAGTAGTTGTACCGCTTATGCTTAATTTTATATCCAAAGGGATGGGAGAAAAAAAAGGAATACCAACGATAATTCTAGCGGGAGCTTCCATTGATGATGTGTTTGCAATAACCATATTTTCAACTTTCTTAGGGTTATATGGTGGCAGCAATGTAAACATTCCAATGAAAATACTAGATATTCCTATATCTATTCTCGTTGGAATTGGAATTGGTGCTATTTGTGGGATTGTATTAACCATGGTATTTAAAAAATATCACATGAGGGATACTAAAAAAACTTTAATATTAATTGCTGTTGCAATAATTTTAACAGGAATTGAGGACATTTTAAAAGATATAATACCTATTGCAAGTTTGCTAGGGGTAATGACTATTGGGTTTATATTACTCGAGAAATATGCTAAAGTAGCTAATAGAATGTCGCTCAAACTAAATAAGGTCTGGGTAATTGCAGAAATCCTACTATTTGTATTAGTAGGAGCTCAGGTTAATATACATGTTGCCGCTAAATCAGGGTTTTTAGGGATAATAATTATTATGTTGGGGCTTCTGGCCAGAAGCATAGGGGTTCTAATATCATTAGGGGGTACTAACTTAAATGCAAAAGAGAGGTTATTTTGCGTTATTTCTTATATCCCTAAAGCCACAGTTCAGGCAGCTATGGGAGCAGTACCACTAGCGGCTGGAGTGAAATCTGGAGAGGTAATACTTGCAATTGCAGTACTATCTATAATTGTCACAGCACCACTTGGGGCAATAGGTATTAAAATAGCAGGAGAAAAACTGTTGCCAAATGATTAATTATTTGATTTTTAAATACATAATATTAAATAAATGTTTTGTTTTTCAAAAAGTGTTAATACTTATAAATGATTATAATAGTATTAGCAAGGTAAAAAAAATGTATTATAACAAATAACTCTTAAAATATCAAATCTATTTGCAATGTAAGTTGATTATATATAGTGAATTATATATAATAGAGGCGGACAAGAAAAAATATATAATTGTTATAACAATATAAATTATATTATACAAGGAGGAACAATAAATGAATATAGATGTAAACACACCACTTGATGAACTTTTAGAGAACTGGTCTATGTATTCACGAAAACTTATATATACTATGCTAGAAGACCAAGACCTTGACGATTTTAATAAAATAAAATTAGTGTTAAAAACAAAAGGAATTGTAAAATTAGATATACAAAATGTTTACGACAAAGAATATGTTTTACATTATACAAAGCAAGGCGGTCTATTTGAAAAGAGAATTATTTTTAACGATTAGATCATCTGCTGAGGAGCTGAAGTATTAAATAAATTATCTGCAATAAAAAAAATATTAACACCTTGATTTAAAATATTTAGATATTTAAAATCGAGGTGTTTTTTATATATTTATATAGAAGCGAATTCAAATATTTAGAATAATTTAAATACTATTGTAAGATACTATTTATGAAAGTTTATATAACTTAACATACACTTAACATTGAATTAATATAAACTAAACAAACCGAATGTATACTAATATAGTAATGTGGTTAAGAAAGTAAATAAGAAAATAAAAAAGAACATAAAAAAAGAATGGAAATAGGGGGAATATTAACAATGATAAAAAATATTAAAAAATTTATTGTAGCAGCTACTGTACTTGCAACTTTAACTGGAACTTTAGCTGGGTGCGCTGCTAAACCTGCAGAACCTAAAACAGAAACACCTACTGAAACAGCAACAGGAGCTAAGGAATATATGATAAATGCTGGTGGATCTTCATTTGTTAATCCACTATTCACAAAAATGTTCTCCGAATATAATAAACTTAACCCAAATGTAAAAGTTAACTATCAATCAATAGGATCTGGTGCTGGTATTAAACAACTTGTAGCAGAAACAGTTGATTTCGCAGCTTCAGATGCATTTATGAAAGCGGAAGATGAGAAAGTGGTAAAAAACGGTGTTATCCATATACCTATAACAGTAGGTGCAGTAGCTGTAATCTATAATGTTGAAGGTGTTGATAAGGGATTAAAACTTACTCAAGAAACTTTAACTCAAATTTATCTTGGAAACATTAAAAAATGGAATGATGCTAAAATAAAAGCTGATAATAAAGATGTTACACTTCCAGATTTAGCTATAACACCTGTATATCGTTCTGATTCAAGTGGGACAACATCTATATTTACAGACTATTTAACTACTGTATCACCAGAGTGGAAAGAAAAAGTTGGACAAGGAAAAGCTGTTAAATTTCCAGCAGGAATTGGCGCTAAAGGAAATGAAGGCGTATCTGGTCAAGTTAAACAAACACCTGGTTCAATAGGATATACAGAACTTGCATATGCAACTGTAAATAAAATAACTTTTGCAGAATTAAGAAATAAAGATGGAAAGTTTGTTGCACCATCATTAGAAGCAGCAACTCTTGCAGCTGAAGCTGCAGCAGTAGACATGCCAAAAGATACAAAAGTGTCATTAGTTGAAAAATCAGGCGACACATCATATGGTATCGTAGGATTTGCTTGGATACTTGCTAATACAACATATGCTGATGCTGATAAGAAAAAAGTAATTGTAGATTTAATAAAATGGGCAAATACTGATGGACAAGAATATTCAAATGATTTATATTACGGAAAATTACCAGATGCTATTATCAAACTTAACGAAGAAAATATAGCTACTATTAAGTAATTGGTCTAAGTATAAATTATAAGTAATATAAACATCAACCCAAAGTGGTTAAAAACTAATTAAAAAAGGTTTGCCACTTTGGGTTTATGTAGTTTTCTAGAATCGTGTGAAGGAGAGTAAACCCATGGCAGAAAATAAAATCGTAAAAAATAGTAATCAAAAACCTAGTAAAATGAGTCAAAATTTTTTAGACAAAATGTTTAAGAATATAACTTTATTTTTCGCAGTAATTATTGTAGTTTTAATGGTATGGATGGTAATTGCATTGTTAGTTCAATCTAAATTGTCTATTAAAAAATTCGGATTTTCTTTTATTACAAGTACTGAATGGGATCCGGTGCAAGAGTTGTTTGGAGCACTTCCTTTTATATATGGTACAATTGTGTCTTCAATTATTGCAGTCGTAATAGCAACACCAATAAGTATAGGTATAGGGATATTTTTAACGGAAATATCAAATAAGTGGGTTAGTACAATAATATCTTTCATGGTGCAAATTTTAGCCAGTATCCCAAGTATTTTATATGGGTTATGGGGATTATTTATTTTTATACCTTTTATAAGAGATTATTTCCAAAAACCTGTAAGTGATGTTTTGGGATGGTTTCCGCTTTTCTCAGGAGCACCTATAGGTCTTGGAATGTTAACGGCGGGTTTAATTTTAGCGATTATGATTATTCCAATAATTGCAGCACTAGTTGTTGATATTATCGAAACTGTTCCAGAGGACTTAAAAGCTGGATCTCTGGCTCTTGGATCAACTAAATGGGAAATGATATGGCGCGTAGTATTACCTTATGCTAAACAGGGAATACTTGGGGCAGTAATAATGGGACTCGGTAGGGCTCTTGGAGAGACTATGGCTGTTACCATGGTTATAGGTAACAGAGCAGAGATTAACCTTTCATTATTTGCACCTGGACATTCCATGGCGGCAGTAATTGCCAATGAATTTAATGAAGCCACTGGTGCGGTTTATTACTCATCATTGATAGAAATAGGATTACTTCTATTCTTAGTAACATTTATACTTAATGCAATAGCAAGGTTCTTTGTTCGTAAAATGGATAAAGTTTAGAGAAGGGAGTGATATTATGCCAAGTACAAATATAAAATCAAGAAAAATATTTAATGATTTTATGCATATTGTAATTGTTTTATTAACGATATTAGCATTAATTCCATTAGTGAGTATACTTAGTTATATAATTTATAAAGGGTACAGAGTTATAAACTGGGAATTTTTAACATCGCTTCCGACTCCTGCTGGAGATGTAGGTGGGGGAATAGGAAATGCTATACTTGGAACTCTAATTCTAGTAGGGGTTGCGTCAGTAGTTGGATTACCAATAGGTATTATGACAGCTATATACCTAAACGAATATGAACCTAAAGGTAGATTTTCTGAACTTGTTAGATTTATAGTTGATATACTTTTAGGTATACCATCCGTGGTTGTAGGTATATTTGCATATATTGCATTTGTTGAGCCTTTTGGGGGGTTCTCTGCTATGTCAGGTGGTATGGCACTGTCAATTCTTTTGATTCCTATTGTAGTGCGTTCTACTGAAGGTGTTTTAAAACTAGTTCCAAACGAATATAGAGAAGGTTCATATGCGCTTGGTGTAGGTAAATGGAAAACTATTATTAAAATAGTTATTCCAACAGCTATGAAAGGTATAGTAACCGGAGTAATGCTTGCAGTTGCAAGAGCAGCTGGAGAAACGGCGCCACTCCTATTAACTGCTTTTGGTAACCTATATTGGTCAAGCAGTTTAAGTGAGCCTATAGCATCTCTTCCAGCACAAATTTTTCAGTATGCTAAATCTCCATACGCTGACTGGATAGAAAAAGCTTGGGGCGCGGCACTTGTTCTAATAATTATGGTTTTATTCTTAAATGTTACAGCAAGAATTATAACTAGAAAAAGATATTAATATAATTATGGAACAAATAAAATTTTGAGGAGTTATTTGTTATGAAAAGATTCTTTAACTTAAAGAAGTTATTTAACAAAAGAAGATTCCGCGATCTAAAGAAGATTTTTAGTAGAAAGCGACTAAACAATTTAAGGAAGTTATCTGTTACGAAAAGATTTCTTAACCTAAAGGTTAGAAGTAAGTTACTTATATGTTTTGTGGCAATATCACTATATATAAGTATGGTGGGTATATCTAGTTATAACAGCATGAAGGCTATTAATAAGGGAAGCCAGCAAATATATAATCATAATTTAGTGTCCATACAAACACTTGGTCAAATCCAAAAGAATGTTATTAATATTCAAGGAGATTTGGAAGTAATCTTATTAAAGAAAAATGCCACAGTGTCTCAGGTTAAAATCGAGAAAGTTAATGAAGTCTTAGAAAAAAACAATAAACTTTTATTAAAGTACAATGAGGTAAACATTACAAATAAAGAAGTAAAAAATAATACAGAGTTAAATTCTATAAACGACACTTGCACTAAATTAATTGTTGGACTGCTTGATTTGATTAGTCAGAACAAATTTGATGAGGTAGATGACTCATTTCAAGCATTTAGTGCAGTATCAAGTAATTTAGATAATAGCCTTCAAAATTTAATAATAGCTAATGAAGAAAGTGCTAAGTTAACTAACTTGGATAATGAAAATTTATTTATTAAGTCGGTTATAACTATATTAATAATAACAGTAAGCGGATTTGTTATTGCTATTTTACTAGGCATTTTAATTAGTTCTTTAATAGCTAATGGTTTAAATAAAAGCGTAGATTTTGCTGAGAATTTAAGTGAGGGCAACTTAACAAAGTTTATAGATATAAACTCAAATGATGAAGTTGGAATTTTATCCAAATCGCTAAATAAAGCCTGTGAAAATACGAAAAAGCTAGTGGTAAGTATAACCGATCAAGTTAATAAAAACAATACATATAGCCGTGATATTTATAATAGCACCCAGGAGATATCGGCTGATATTCAAACAGTAAATGGATCAACCTATAAAATTAATTCCGGGATAAATGACATAAACATAGCTGTAACTGACATAAGTGATTTATCACAAGACATACTTTCATCAATTATGCTAGTATATGATAAGGCAGTTGCTACAAGTAGTATTTCTAAGGAAATAAAAGAAAGAGCTATAAATGTTAAGAGTAAAACACTTGAGGCGAAAAAAATGGTAAACTCTATTTACATTGAAAAGCAAGCAAATATTTTAAAGGCAATAGAAAATGGTAAAGTGGTTAAAAAAATTAAAGTTATGTCAGATCTAATTGATAACATATCAAAACAAACTAAACTGTTATCATTAAATGCTTCAATAGAAGCAGCTAGAGCAGGAGAACAAGGAAAAGGGTTTGCGGTAGTTGCGAAGGAAATTGGAAAGCTTGCAACATCATCAACAAATGCAACAAGCGATATTAAAAATACGGTTGTTTTAGTTGAGGAAGCATTTGCTTATATTGGTCAAAGTTCTAATGAAATATTAGAGTTTATTGATAATGAAATTACTAAAGATTATGATTTAATGCTTGATATGGGCAGTCATTATCAAAAGGACTCAGAATATATGGATAACTTTTCTAATTATTTAGTAGAAAGCACAACAGATATGAAAACTATTATTGGAAAAACAGACACATCAATTAAATCAGTTTTAGAATTGCTTTTAGAAGTTACTGGTAGTTCTAATCAGATAGCGGCAAGTGTATCAGAAACTTCAAAAGCTATGGATTACATTGTGGTAGGGCATGAGAGTCAAGCAAACCAAGGTGAAGATTTACGAAAATTACTACAACAATTCAAAATTTAGAGATTTTTTAGAAAAACAATAAACTCTAAGAAATGATATAGGAGGGAATTACATGAGTATTATACAAATTAAAAATCTTAATTTGTTTTATGGTAGCACTCAAGCATTAAAAAATATTAACCTTGATATAAACAAAAATGAAGTTACAGCGCTTATAGGGCCTTCTGGCTGTGGTAAGTCAACATTTTTAAGAACTCTTAACAGGATGAATGACTTAATAGATAATGTAAAAACTGAAGGTCAAGTTATATATGAGGGTAATAATATTTACGACGAGTGTAATATAATAGAACTCAGGAAAAAGGTAGGAATGGTTTTTCAAAAACCTAATCCATTTCCTATGTCTATTTATGACAATATAGCCTATGGGCCAAGAATACATGGAATTAAAAATAAAACTAAGTTAGATGAAATTGTTGAGAAAAGTCTTAAAGGGGCTGCAGTATGGAGCGAAGTTAAGGATAGACTTAAAACAAGTGCAATGGGTCTATCTGGTGGGCAACAACAAAGAATATGTATAGCTAGAGTGCTCGCTGTAGAACCAGAAGTTATTCTTATGGATGAACCTACTTCAGCATTAGATCCAATATCAACAGCTAGCATTGAAGAATTACTGGATGTATTAAAAACTAAGTATACTGTTATAATAGTTACTCATAATATGCAGCAGGCAGGCAGAATATCCGATCAAACTGCATTTTTCCTTAATGGTGAAGTTGTTGAGTGTGGCAAGACCGAAGAGATATTCTACAAACCTAGGGACAAAAGAACAGAGGATTATATAACAGGAAGATTCGGTTAAAATATTTAGGACATTCATTGACCAATGAGATAATTTAATAAATATAATATTAGAGATATATCTAGTTTAACGTATGCTAGACTAGATTTCTAAAGGAGAGTGGAATATGACAAGAGCGTCTTTCGATATAGGGCTACAACAAGTTCATCATGATCTATTAACTATGGGAAGTATTGCAGAAAAGCAAATATTCGAGTGTATAGAGGCATTAATTAATCAAGATTGCGAAATGGCAGAAAAAGTAATTAAGAATGATGATTTGGTGGATGATCTTCAAAGAGATATAGAAGACCAGTGTATTAAATTAATTGCAACTCAGCAGCCACTAGCGAATGATTTAAGAACAATATTTACTACAACTAAGATAGTAACAGATATAGAGAGAATAGCGGACCATGCAGTTGATATAGCTAAAATAGCTTTAAGACTTAAAAATGAAACATATATTACTCAGCTAACACATATCCCTATAATGGCAGACATTGCAAAGAAAATGATTATGCTATCTATTGATGCCTATGTTGAGGGAAGTGTTGAAAAAGCATATAGTACCTGTAAAATGGATGATGAAATTGATGTTATATATAAGGAAGTCTTTGATGAGCTGCTTGCCGTAATTAAGCTTGATGCTAAAACAGCACTGCAAGCTAGTCAGCTTTTGTTTGTATGTAAATTCCTGGAAAGGATTGCTGATCATACAACAAATATTTGTGAATCCACTGTTTATAAAGTTACTGGAGAACAAATAGATTTAAATGATTAGTTATCAGCTCGCCATGAGATGACAGCTCCGAAGGAGATGACAGCTCCGAAGGAGATGATTAATAATAATATAAAGTGTAGAGGAGAATGGTGATATGAAACCAAAGGTGGCATTTATATGTGTTCACAATTCTTGCAGGTCACAGATGGCAGAAGCGTTAGGAAAGATGATAGGAGCAGCCCAGTTCGATTCTTATTCAGCAGGGACGCAGACTAAACCTCAAATTAACCAAGATGCTGTGAGAATAATAAAAGATTTATACAACTTAGATATGAATGAAACTCAATCATCAAAGTTAATAGATGATATACCAGAAACTGATATTGTTGTGAAAATGGGATGTAATGTAGTTTGCCCCATTGTGGCACATAGGCATGAAGAAGATTGGGGACTTGACGACCCTACTGGAAAATCTGACGCGGAATTTATAAAAGTTGCAAAGATTATAGAAGAAAAGATTAAGGATTTAAAGAAAAGAATAGAAAACAATGAGATTGATTTGAGCGGGGAACTGGGGTGGTAGTAATACCATTCTGGCCCTTCTTTTTTTACACCATTAATGATAAACTATAAGTGATAACGAATTCATTCTTGGATGATTTAATATAGAATGAATAAAATATACCATAATAGACATGATAATAATAAGTTTAGTATTATTAAATAAGGTCACATAACTATAATGGGTTATATTGCGAGGTTAAGCGATTACTTTTGAACCTTTTTACATAATGTTTGATTATATTCAAATATATATGGTATAATTATATTTGATTAGAGAAAAAGCAATCTTACTTATTGTATTTATTAGGAAACTACAAACATTTTATTAATTTAAATTTTCTTAAAACATAAAAATATATAACATATAATATATATAGTAAAAAACAAAGTGATGTTTATTTAAATAGCAGCACTTTAAATATAAGTAATTAGAAAATACTTGAAGAAGGGAGAAAGAATTACTAAAAAAATAAAGACATTCACAATCTTGAGAAGATAAAAAACATGAATTATGATCAGTTACAAAGTAGATGATAAGCTACAAAGTAGATGATTGATATAGGTAAGTTAGCTATATTTAGATATAGGAAAGACAAACTATTGTCTCTAAAAAGATATCTTAAGCTAATTATGTAGATTAATGTTACAAAAATATAAAAGAAAAGGTAGGTGAAAAACCTGATTTATGGTTAACAAGCAGAAAGAAAATATTTGGCATAAGTAAGTTATATTACATTTAACGACATTTTAGAAGGAAAGTCTCCCACTTCTATAAGTGAGTAGATAACAATTGAAAATTGTTATCTACTCTAGAGAACTACAAAGGAGTAAGTCTCTTTATGAAGTCGTCAATTCATCTCCTTTGGAGCTGTTCGCATCTCCTTTGGAGCTGTTCGCATCTCCTACGGAGTTGTTCGCATCTTTTTCAAAGCTGTTTCAGCTCAGTAGGAGATGATTTAATATAATAATACTAAACTAAATGCTTAAATTTTGTTAAGTTGCCATTATGTTTAGTCGACACAACGAAAATATAGGATATAAAAATTGCCTATTATTTAGGAATCAGGTAGAAATTGAATAATAATTATAGAAATAAAGGAAAAAATAAAATTAGAGTTATACCAATAGGTGGACTTGGAGAAATTGGAAAGAATATTACTGCAATAGAATATAAAGATGAAACTATTATTATAGATTGTGGAATTTCATTCCCGGATGTAGATATGTATGGAGTGGATTTAGTAATTCCAGATATAACTTATCTTTTAGAAAACAAAGATAGAATAAAAGGAATTTTTCTAACACATGGTCATGAAGATCATATAGGAGCATTACCTTATGTTTTAAAGGAAATTAATATTCCTGTATACGGAACTCGTTTAACACTTGGACTTGTAGAAAACAAGCTTGAAGAACATGGAATACTAGCAGATTGCACTTTAAATGTAGTTTCAGCTGGTGACATTGTAAAATTAGACAAAATTAGCGTAGAATTTATAAGAGTTAGTCATAGTATTGCGGATGCATGCTCACTTTGTGTTCATACTCCTATTGGAAGAATCATACACACAGGAGATTTTAAAGTAGATTATACCCCAATTGATGGTGAAGTTATAGATTTAGAGCGATTTGCAAAATTAGGTGGTCAAGGAGTATTACTTCTAATGGCGGATAGTACTAATGTAGAACGTCCTGGATTTACTATATCTGAGAAAGTAATCGGAGAAACCTTAAATAAAATATTTTTTAAGGCTAAAGGTAGAATAATAGTAGCTTCATTTGCATCAAATATTCATAGAATACAACAAATTGCAAATTCTGCTATTGCTAATGGAAGAAAGATAGCATTCAGTGGAAGAAGTATGGAAAGAATATCTGATGTGGCAATAAAACTAGGTTATTTGCATATAGAACCAGAGCATCTAATTACAGTTGCAGAACTTCGTAATTACCCAGATGATAAGGTAACAATAGTAACTACTGGTAGCCAAGGTGAACCACTAGCTGCATTAACAAGAATGGCATCATCAACACATAGAAGTATTCAAATACAAAAAGGTGATTTAATTATATTATCTGCATCTCCTATTCCAGGAAATGAAAAATTTATATATAATGTAATAAATGAACTGTTTAAAAAGGGAGCTAATGTAATATATAATACTACAGAAGAAATTCACGTTTCTGGGCATGCATGCCAAGAAGAGTTAAAATTAATGCATACATTAGTTAAGCCTAAATACTTTATGCCAGTACATGGTGAATATAGACACCTTAAACAACATGCATTACTTGCAGAGAAATTAGGGATGGATCCTGAAAGAATTTTTATTGGAGAAACTGGTCAAATATTAGAAGTATCTCCAAGTGAATGTAAGTTTGCTGGAAAAGTACAAACAGGAGCTATAATGGTAGATGGTCTTGGAGTAGGAGATGTTGGAAATATCGTACTTAGAGATAGAAAACATTTGGCTGAAGAGGGTATTCTTACTGTGGTAGTTACTATTCAAAGAGAAACTTATACTATAGTTGCAGGACCAGATATAATCACTAGAGGTTTTGTATATATGAAGGAATCCAATGAACTTATTAATGAGGCAAGGGACATTGTTAGAAAAGAGCTTGAACAGTGCTTAGATAATAAGATCAAAGAATGGGCAGTAATAAAATCTAGCATTAGAAATGCTTTAGGTCAGTTTTTATATATAAAAACTAAGAGAAGACCTATAATTATACCAATAATAATGGAAATCTAGAAACTTAATTTTTATATTTTCATAATCTTTTATGGGTGAAAAAGTATGTATTATTATAATACATACTTTTTTTGTGCGATTAGAGTTTTGTGATGACAATGATTAAAATAGTTTGAGGTACTTAAGTCTTGACAAACTTCAAATATATGGTATAGTATAAACGTAAATGCAAGTGATTTGCAACAACGGTAATCATATTAAAAATATAAGTTAGATATTCAGTTAATAGTCTAAAGGAGTGTAAAATATTGAAAAAAATTATTAGTATTATTTTATTAACATGTGTTATAGGTACATTAGTTGGGTGCTCAAACTCTACAACTGACGCAAAACAAAAGGATGAAAACGAAAAATTACAAGTTATAGTTTCATTTAATCCATTAAAGGAATTTGCCCAGGCTGTTGGCAAAGATAAAATTGAAGTAACAACAGTAGTACCAGGGGGCGTTGAACCACATGATTTTGAACCTAAGATTAAAGATATGGGAAATATAACTAAAGCTAATTTGTTTGTCTATAGTGGATTCGGAATGGAATCCTGGGTAGATAAAACGTTAACGGCTATAGACGATAAGAATTTAGTTGTAGTAGATTCATCAACTGGCATAACTCCCATAAAAAATGAAGGGGAAGCATTAGGCAAGCATGGTCAATATGATCCACATATATGGCTTAGTTTAAAAGAAGCAAAAATTCAAACTAAAAATATAAAAGATGGATTAATAAAGGTTGATAAGCCAAACCAAGCGTTTTATGAGAAAAACTTTCAGGAATTCTCGGGTAAGCTGGATAAGCTTTATGATGAATACAAAGGAAAATTTGCGGGTGTAACAAATAAGAATTTTGTTACAGGCCATGCTGCCTTTGGGTATTTGTGCAGAGATTTTGGATTAAACCAAAAGAGTGTAGAGGGTGTATTTTCAGGGGGAGAGCCTGCTCCGCAAGATTTTGCTAAGATGGTAGAGTTATGTAAAAAAAATAAAATAAAAGTTATTTTTATGGAGGAACTTGCAAGCCCAAGAGTATCAAAGAGTCTTGCAACTAATGCAGGTGCTAAAGTGCAAAAGTTATATACAATAGAAATTAATGAAGATAATAAGACGTATATAGAAAGTATGTCAGAAAATCTAGCTAGTATTTATAATAGCTTAAAATGATATTAATAAGATTGTAAAAGTTGAAATAACAGGTATAAGTTAATAGTAATAAAAAAAAGTAGCATAAATAAACTGGTACCTATGTCAAGGACAATATAAAAAAGAGTGTTAGGAAGCTAAAAGATGATTTCTGTATTTCACAGGAGTCATTTTTTTTAAGTTCCATTGATACCTATAATTATTATAATATGT
>NZ_JBOITN010000036.1:0-121081 GCF_050717545.1 Clostridium sp. | reverse complement strand
AATGTAACGATGCATATTCGGCTGTTAAAATAGCTTTAGCGCTTGCTGATGCATTTAAATGTGGTATTAATGATCTACCACTTGCAATAGTTTTAACTTGGTACGAACAAAAGGCTGTTGCAGATTTATTGGCATTACTTTCACTTGGTGTAAAAGGAATTTACTTAGGACCAACTTTGCCAGCTTTCTTAAGTCCAAATGTATTACAATTCTTAGTTGACAATTTTGATATTAAACCAATAAGCACACCAGAAGAGGATTTAAAACAAATATTAGGATAATATAAATAAATTAAGAGGAGATATTATTATTTACTTCTAGTATACTGTATTTAAATTAGGTTGTCTAAAAAAATAAATCACCATAATTGCTTAGATGTTAAGCTATTATGGTGATTTATTTTTATAAAAACGTTGACATTATACCTTATTTATCATACACTATGTTAGTAAGTACTTACATACATAAGGAGGCAATATGGAAACTAAAAAAATAAAAAAAAGAATGAATAAAGAGGATAGAATGAAACAAATATTAGAAGCAGCTATGACGGTATTTGTTGAAAAAGGGTTTAATGCCAGTACTACTTTAGAAATAGCAAAAGTAGCAGAAATATCAGAAGTAACATTATTCAGAAATTTTTCTTCTAAACAAGAGATATTTTTAAAAGGGATTGAACCTATTTTATTTAGTACATTAAAACAAACAATAAATGATTCAAAGGAATTAAGCCCCTTAGGGAAGTTAGAATATATTCTTTATGATAGGATTAGCTTAATATCGGAAAATCGTGAAATAATTAAGTTGATACTTATGGAATCGCATCTTTTAACTGAACTCGGAAATGAAAATTTTATAGAAAAAATTCTAAAAGTTCTAAAAAACATTTTAACTAAAATAGGGATACCTAAAGAGGATGAAGAGTTTACTTTAAGAATGTTAATGGGTGGAATATTATCATTTTTATATATGCCAGAAACAAATGAAGAAAACATTAAAAAATATGTTAAGAAAATAATATCACTTATATTATAAAAAACAATTAATAAACAGGGGGGTATTAGTATACATGGATAGATTATTTAAATGGATGGGTAGTTCAATAGAAAAAAAGCCGGTTAAAATACTATTGGCTTGTGTAGTATTATTTGGGGTATTAATATCAGGAGTCTCAAATGTTAAAATGGCAACAGGGAATGAAACCTTGGTTAAGATGGATAACGATGTATATATATCAAACAAAGCTATGGAAACAACCTTTGGGGGAGATTCAATTCTTGTTCTATTTACGGATGCTTCAAAGAAAAATTTATTGTCTCATGAAAATATACAAAAAATGTGGAATGTAGAGCAGAAATTTAAATATGATGAAAATGTTTTTTCATTTATGAGTCCGGCCAGCATTGTTCATCAAATGACAGAAAGACAAAGTATAGAAATAAAAAAACAAATACTTGCATTAAGTGATGGATTAAATGATATGAGCTTAAAAATAACAGCTATTGGGAATGAACTTAATTCAAAGAAAGTAAAGGACCCAAAGGAATTAGAAAAAAAATTAAATAATCTGTCTAAATCAACAGAGGCTTTTGATAAACTTGTTGTAGGGCAAAACAATCTAACAAAGGGTGCAAAACAGCTCCAAGGAGGATTACTTACTGCGGCAGATGGACTAAATGTGGCATCAAGTCAATTAAAGGAACTAAGTAATTTAGCCGGTGAAAATCAACAACTAAAAATGAAATTAAATGGTATATCAGAA
The DNA here is from genome assembly GCF_050717545.1 of Clostridium sp. Lineage (GTDB taxonomy): Bacteria > Bacillota > Clostridia > Clostridiales > Clostridiaceae > Clostridium_AD. The sequence continues at coordinate 119,319 of NZ_JBOITN010000036.1, read as the reverse complement.
AATATAAATAAAAGCTCCCAAGGGATTAGGAGCATGGGAGAAAAGACAACCAATATTCAAGAAGGAACTAAAAACACCTCCAAAGCATTGACAAGCATAAGCAGTCAATTAACAGCGGAAACCTCATCTATGAAAGAGGGACTAACAGGTGGTATTTCTCCAGATGAGTTAAAAGAAATGGCATCAGGATTTATTACTATGGGAAAGAAACTTGGAGATGCATCTAAAGGACTAGGGATTTTTTATGACAAAAGCAATATGATGGTGGCAGATATACCAGGAGACCAGATAGGACTTGACAGTGTATTATATGATGATGAAACTAATAAGATTCGCCCAATGTTTTCAGATGTAATATTAGATAATGAACATACTTTAATGGTTGTAAAACTACAAGGAAATTTAGGAGATGAATATAAAGATCAGATATCTAAAGATGTAAGTACAGCATTAGAAAAGGAAGATTTTAAAAATGTTTCGTATATAGTATCAGGAAAACCAGTGTTAGATTCATCATTAAGGAGTGAAATGAAATCTAATATGGCAATAATGGTTGGACTTGCAGTGTTTATAATGTTTATAGTTCTTGCTATTGTTTTTAAAGTAAGATGGAGGATGCTAAGCTTAGGTATTATATTGGTATCTGTAATTGCAACTCTAGGATTTATGGGAATTTTAAGTATACCCATTACTATGGTGTCAATGGCAGTATTTCCAATATTAATAGGACTAGGGATAGACTACTCAATACAATTTCAAAATAGATATGAGGAAGAAAAATCAACAAGCAAGACTCTAAGTCAAATAGGTAAAGCTCTAGCAATTGCAGTTTTAGCTACAGTTTTAGGATTTATATCACTATATGCTTCACCAGTTCCTATGATTCAAGATTTTGGAAAGATGCTAACAATAGGAGTAATAATAAGCTTTATAGGAAGTATAATTCTGCTTCTGCCCATACTACATTTAAGGGATAAATCGGATATACAAATAGAAAATAAAGTGAAAGTATATAATAAAGAAACCCTATTAGATAGGATTTTAAAAAGCACCACAAAAGCAGTTATAAAATATTCTGTTGTTGTATTAATAATTGCAATAGCTTTGTCCTCTATGGGATATATAGTTGATAAAAATATAGGTGTAGAAACGGATATTGAAACCTTTATGCCTCAAGATATGAAAGCTTTGGAGGATATACATGCTATTAGAAATGAAGTAGGTTCAACAGATCAGATGGCTATATATATAAAAGACAGTAATATTTTGAGTGAAAAAAATATAGACTGGGTAAAATCTAAAACAAAAGATATAGAAGGAAAGTATGGGGATATTGTAGTAGATGTGAGATCCATAGATACCTTGGTTAATAACGTTTCAACAGATAAAAATCTAAGCTATGTAGACTATATTGAACTAGCTAAAACATTACCGGAACAACAGAAGAAAATGTTTTTAAATGATAAAAAAACAGAATCTGTAATGCTACTTAATATTAAACATATGAGTACAGAGCAGTTACAAGATTTTGTAACAAATATAAAAGCTGATTTAAGCGATTCCCCCATGGAAGTTCAAGTTACAGGGAAATCTGTGTTAGATGTTGAAATGGTCAAGGGACTTACGTCAGGTAGGGTTAAGATGACAATTATAGGGATAGGACTTGTATTATTTGCGCTACTTCTTGTATACAAAAATCCAGTTAAGGCATTTATTCCGATATTTCCTGTGATTTTAATAGTGGGAATGTCTAGTGGAGTAATGTATTCATTAGGTTTAAAGTATACCCCTATTACAGCAACTCTAGGGGCTTTAGTTCTTGGTATGGGAACGGAAATGACAGTAATGCTAATGGAAAGGTATTTAGAAGAGAGAAAATCGGGAAAACACAAAACAGAATCTATAGTAATTGCTGTTACCAAGATAGGGAAAGCTATAGTAGCATCAGGGCTTACTACCATAGGCGGATTTTCAGTGCTAATGGCTTCTCAATTTCTAATACTAAAGGACTTTGGCTTAATGACAGTAATAAATATATCATTAGCTTTGATTAGCACCTTTATAATATTACCCCCAGTTTTAATATTACTTGATAGATTTATCTTAAATAAAAAGGACATCAGGGATGTATCTAACAAATAAATATTATTTATACAATTTAATACTATATTTGTATCGATTTATTTGATTTAGATCACATTAAAAATAGGTCTAATGGGATAGAATTTTATTAACAAGTAAATAGATGGAAAAACAAAATTTCATGATGTTGATGAAGATTGGGTTTGCCCAGTTAGTGCAATTACTATAGAATAATAATTATTAACACCAATAATAAAATGTGAAGGAGAAAGTATAATGAATATTATTAGAATGAATGAAATTGAAGGCAAGAAAAACATGAGAGGCGTTGTAGCTAAACAACTTATAAGCCATGATAACACAAGAGTTATGAATTTGAATTTACAGCCTGGAGATGAAGTTCCCCATCATAAGGTTCCTGTTGATGTATTTTTTTATGTTGTTTCTGGTAAAGGAACAATACAAATTGGGGAAGAAAAAGCTGTAGTTAATGCAACTGATATTATTGTTTGTGCGCCTAATACTAACATGGCACTATGGGCAGACCAAGGTGAAACATTTAGTGTTTTAAATATTAAAACACCAAATATAAAATAGTAAGTCATATTCACAGTTTTTGTCTTCATAATTGTGGAAAAGGAAAATATTTTGTAGTTTAAAATACAATGTGCATAATAACTAAGGTGATGGATGAATACCAGTGCTTTGGGGGCTATTCTGCTTAAAGACTTTATTGGAACATGCACATCAACTATATAAAAGTTTTCTACATTGCCTTTCGTAAGATGTTTCCTATATAATAAAAAGCATAAACAAAAATGCCCACAGTATAAAAACTGTGGGCATTTTTGTTTTAATTAATTAATTCTAAATTATATTGATCTAAATTATTTAGATGAATTAGCAGAACCTAAAACGTTAGTGATTTTACCTTCAACTAATTTAGTTATGTTTGTTCTTGCTTCTCCAAGATATTTTCTAGGATCGATTTCGCCAAGTTTTTGACTAAGTACTTTTCTTATTGAACCTGTCATAGCAAGTCTTAAATCTGTATCCATATTTACTTTACAAACAGCCATTGAAGCAGCTTGTCTTAACATTTCTAGTGGTATTCCTTTTGCACCCTTCATTTCTCCGCCGAATTCATTGATCATAGAAACGAAATCTTGATCTACAGCTGATGCTCCGTGAAGAACTATTGGGAAATTATGCATTCCAGCTTCTTCTAATCTTTTTGTAATCAAAGTTAATCTTTCAAAGTCTAGTTTAGGTTCGCCTTTAAATTTATATGCACCATGGCTTGTTCCGATAGCTATTGCTAAAGAATCTATACCAGTTCTTGTAACATAATCTACTGCTTGTTCTGGATCTGTATATGTTGCATCTGCTGCTGAAACATTAATAGCATCTTCAACTCCAGCAAGTTTACCAAGTTCTGCTTCAACTACAACGCCCTTAGAATGAGCATAATCAACTACTTCTTTAGTTGTTCTTACGTTTTCTTCATAATCAAGATGAGAACCATCATACATTACTGAAGTAAATCCAGAAGCTATTGCAAGTTTGCATTGTGCTAAATCTGAACCGTGATCTAAATGAAGAGCAATTTCAAGGCCAGTGTCTTCAACAGCTGCTTCTACCATCTTTCTAAGGTAAGTAGGTCTTGCATATTTCATAGCTCCACCTGATACTTGAAGTATAACTGCTGATTTGTGAATTGCACAAGCGTCAATAACACCTTGAATTATCTCCATATTATTGATATTGAAAGCTCCGATTGCGTATTTTCCTTCGAGAGCTTTTTGGAACATTTTAGTAGTAGTAACTAATGCCATGTTAATTCCACCTTTCAAATTTTATAATAGGGACATATATTGTCCCTGCGGGACTTTTTACGATATAAGATAATTATAAGCTATAAATGGAATATATTCTACCTTTTTTCTATAAATGATACCTATAAGTATAAAATTTTAAAAAATATTACTTATAGATACTTTTTCATGAGATATTATATGAGCTACAACATATTTTAAAACATGTACTGTTGCTAGTCCTTCTGATTTATCTTTCATTTTAATATATTGAGTTAATTTTAATATCTCACTATCTACATGGTCTATGTCTTCATGATGTATAAATATAGTTAAAAATTTAGAATCTTTTTTCCACTCAGCTATATAATCTAAAGATAAATCGTATGCATCTTGATAGTCCTCTTTAATTATATAACTTTCGAGAGTAGAATTCAAATCCTGAAGATGATTACATTTATGGTTTATAATACTTACAGAACAAAATATTCCTATAATCATTAAAATAAATAAGATAATGGCTACCCAAACATTTTTCATTTATTCTTACCTCTTTCTTCCTTAAGCTGGTAATAAAACTTATTCTTAGAGTCAAGCGTTCCTATGAAAACATTGCGACTACTTGAAATTCTATGTTTTTTTAAAAGATTATCTAACCAAAGTTCATCTTTTTCTAAAAGTTCTAAGTTTTTATAATTTATATTGCCATCCATAATTAGAGGTACAGGCAAAGACTCTTGAGTTATAGCTATATTTAAATCATCTTTAGTGGCACTGCCTTGACCAGTTTTGGGCAATACTGACAACTCGCCACTAGTCTCGAGTATTGCATATTGAATATCTGATAAGTTAAAATATCCTTTTAATCTAAGTTCTTCCAGTAAATCGTTAATATTAAATCTTTGGTATTTGAGCTCTTGAATATCAATTTTACCATCTTTTATTAATATACTGGGATTGCCTGTTAATATTTTTCTTGCTCTTTCGCTTTTAAGTTCAAGGTATGACGTAGTTACTTGAAGAAATAGCAACGTAATTATAGGTATCACTGAGTGGAAAATGGGTATTCTTATATCTTCCATGGGTAAAGTTGCAAGATCTGAAATCATTAATGCAATTACAAGCTCGAAAGGTTCAAGCTCACCTATTTGTTTTTTTCCCATCATCCTCATAATAAAAATTACCGCAAAGTATAAGAAAAAAGTTCTGATTACTAAAATGAGCATAATATCACCTCTTTACTATATAATGTATATGGTTTGTTTAAATTCAGAAATTATAAGGGGTACATGATACATTTTTTGAAAATTAACGTATAATAATATTAATCACTAAAAAATAGGGGATGATTATATGAGCAGCTTCAATATAGCACTTAAAAATGGTAGACATATTTTAGCTCTAGAAGGAACTATGTTAAATGATATTATTAAAGAAAATAATTTATTAAATGGGTTACCAATAGTTTTATGTAAATTAAATAATAAATTTTATGAACTTGGCACCACTATCTCGCAGGGAGGCGATTTTGAACCAATAGATATTACAAGTAGAATCGGAATGATGACGTATGTTAGAACACTTCAATTTGTATTAATAAAAGCGATATCTGAATTGTTCCCTAAAGCTAAGATTTCTATTGAACATTCTTTAAGCAAAGGCTTATTTGGAATAATTAATAAAGATACAACACTAGATATTGATGATATATATGAAATAAAAAATAGAATGAGTGAAATAATAAAAGCAGATATTCCTATAAGGAAAATATCTTTTTCAAAAGCGGATGCTGTAGAAATTTTTATGGGATATGATATGCAAGATAAAGTTAAGCTTTTAAAATATGTTACTGCCGAGGAGATAAAACTTTATGAATTAAATGGTAGATATGACTATTTTTATGGCCCTATGGCTTACTCTACGGGGGTACTTGCGACATTTGATATAATGTATTATGAACCAGGTTTTATCTTAAGATATCCAACTAGTGAAGAACCTGAACGGATTCCTAAATTTTATAAACACGAAACACTAGCTAAAGTATTTAATGAGGCAGCACAGTGGGGCGAAATACTAGGGGTTGGAAGTGTTGGTGCATTAAATGATGAGGTAGTAAACGGTGATGTTGTTGATCTAATTAGGGTGGCTGAAGCACTTCACGAAAAGAAAATTGCATACATTGCGGATATGATTCATCAGAAAGAAAAGGTAAAATTAGTGCTTATTGCAGGTCCTTCTTCTTCAGGCAAAACTACATTTTCAAGAAGACTTGGAATTCAACTAAGAGTAAATGGATTAATGCCTACATTTATTTCGCTTGATGATTATTTTGTTAATAGAGAATTCACTCCAAGGGATGAACAAGGTGAATATGATTTTGAATCTATATATGCTTTGGATTTGAAACTTTTCAACAAGGATTTAGAATTATTGATGTTGGGTCAGGAAATAGAAATACCAAGTTTTAATTTTAAAACAGGAAAAAGAGAATGGTTTGGAAATAAAATTAAAATGCCTGAAAATGGAGTTATAATTGTAGAGGGAATACATGGACTTAATGAAATATTAACTGCCTCAATACCTTCGGAAAGTAAATTTAAAATATATATAAGCCCTCTAACGCAGCTTAATTTAGATGATCATAACAGGATTTCTACAACAGACGTAAGAATGACAAGAAGAATTGTAAGAGATTATTTATCTAGAGGATATGATGTGGAAGATACATTAAAAATGTGGCCTTCAATAAAACGTGGAGAGGAAAAAAATATTTTTATATTCCAAGAGCAGGCGGATGTAATGTTCAATTCTAGTTCTGTTTATGAACTTTGTGTGCTTAAGAAGTTTGCACTAGAAGAGCTTAAGAAAGTTAAGGAAGAAAGTCCAGTATATTATCAAGCAACTAGGTTAAGAAGTTTCTTGAATTTTTTTAAAGATGTAGACAAAGATTTAGTTCCGGATAATTCAATAATTAGAGAATTTACTGGGGGAAGTTGCTTTTATAAATATTAACATGAAATTTTCCCTTCGTTACTTGCAAATGATGCATGAAAAATTGTATAATCAAATTGAGGTACAATTAGGTAGAAAAATAATTACTAATATCTAAATACAAAAGAATAGGATATATCTCTGCGTTATAAGTATAGTAATATTTAGTAGTTGGCAGAGATGGATAAGGAGAAAAAATGAAAAACTATAGTGCTTTTGACATATTAGGCCCAATTATGGTAGGTCCATCAAGTTCCCATACAGCTGGTGCTGCAAGGCTTGCCAAAATTGCGTCTATAATTGCGGGTAAAAATATTGAATCAGTAGAATTTGTTTTACATGGGTCTTTTGCTAAAACATACAAGGGGCATGGATCAGATAGGGCATTAGTTGCTGGGATTTTGGGAATGGATCCTTGGGATGATAGACTTAAAGACTCCCTAGGAATTGCAAAAGAGCAAGGTCTTAAGGTAGAGTTTACTATGGCTGATTTAGGGGATGTTCACCCTAATACAGTAAAATTTATTATTACTAAAAAGAATGGAGTTATAGTTGAAATCGCTGGGTCCTCGGTTGGAGGAGGAAATATACTAATATATGAAGTTGATGGTAAACCAGTTGAATTCACGGGTAACTATCCAACAATTATAATTAGTCATAAAGATATCCCAGGTATGATTTCAAAAGTAAGTGCATTGTTATATGAAGAAAATGTTAACATAGCATCAATGAAGGTGTTTAGAAATAGCAGGGGGCTGAAAGCATCTATGATATTTGAGACAGATAGTATAGTGACTGATAATGTAATGGATAGAATTAAGGCTATGGAACATATTTATAATATAAGACAAATATCGCCAGTATTGCAGTCTTAGTATATATTGCAAAAAAACATGAGCTAAAACTGATAAGTGGTATAAGCTAAATAATTAATAAGGAGGCGAAAATTGTGTTTGTAGACAACGGAATAAACCTTATAGATGAATGCACGAAAAGGGATATACCTATTTGGGAATATACGATAATGTGTGAAGAAGAGGAAAGTAGTAACACGCGTAGTGAAATTATTGAAAAGATGAGAAAAAATCTTAATACAATGAGGAAAGCTGCAGAATATGGCCTTACAAATGAGACTAGATCAATAAGTGGTTTAATAGGAGGGGATTCTATTAAACTTAAAAGATATGAGGAAGCTGGAAACTCTCTTACAGGTGGCTTTATGATAAAAGCAATGGCTAGAGCGGTTTCTTGCTCAGAAGTAAACGCAGCTATGGGTAAGATAGTTGCTGCGCCTACAGCTGGGTCTTGTGGCATTATTCCAGCGGTAATTATTACGGCTGGAGAGAAGTTAGGTAAAACTGAAGATGAGTTAATTAATGCATTGTTCACCGCATCTGGTGTAGGAATTATTATAGCTAAAAATGCTACCTTGTCCGGTGCAGAAGGTGGATGTCAGGCTGAATGTGGTTCAGCTGCTGCTATGGCTGCGGCTGCTGTAGTTGAAATGATGGGTGGTACCCCTGCAATGGCATTAGATTCAGCAGCTATCGTAATAAAAAACATATTAGGACTAGTATGTGACCCTGTTGCAGGGCTGGTTGAGGTGCCTTGTGCTAAACGAAATATAGCAGGAGCCGTAAGTGCTTTAACTACGGCAGATCTTACTATGAGTGGTGTAACAAGTAGAATACCTTTTGACGATACAGTAATTGCCATGTATAAGGTGGGCAAACAATTACCTTGTGAGTTAAGGGAGACAGCTATGGGCGGTTGTGCAACTACACCTACAGGACTTAGACTTGCAAAGGAAATTTTGTCCGAATAGAAATAAATATTACAACTACAATTATAAGTATTGAGAGGGATATCCGAAGGGATGTCCCTCTTTTGTGAGTAACCGTTATATTGCTAATGAATAGAATATAAAGAAGATAAATTATGTATAGGAGGAGTGAGGATGATCTGGTGCGATAAATGAAAAAAACGTATTTTGTTATTACTTTAGTAATTGCATTGATGTTTATAAACACTTCTTCAAGTTTAGTAAACACAATAATATATTCTATAGCCATTGTTCCATTAGCTATAGTGCTTGGAGATCAAACAACTAGTATATCAGATTATATAGGGCAGAAAAAGGGAGGGCTACTAGCAGCTACTGTAGGAAATGTTCCTGAGCTTATGATGGGAATATGGTCAATAAAATATGGAATGATACCTATGGTTCAAGCGTCTTTAATAGGATCAATAGTAAATAATATGCTTTTAGGTCTTGGAATTGCAGTAGTGTTCGGTGGATTTAAGTTTAGAGAGCAAAGTTTTAATAGGATAATAGCACGAACAAATTTTAATATGTTGCTTTTAGCATTGTCATCTATGGTAATTATAGCAACTTTAAATAGCTATGCTGTGGTTAAAGAGCCAGTGCTTATATCCATAAGTGTGAAGGTTGCTTTTTTGCTAATAGGTATTTACATCTTAGGGCTAATATTTTCATTATATACTCATAACAATTTGTTTGTTGTAAGTGAACATAAAGAAGAAAAAAAGGTTACTATGGATAAAAAAGTTATTGAGAGCAGCATAACTTTAATTTGTATATCTGTATTACTTTATTTTATAAGCGATAAGCTAATTTATAATATCAGAGATTTTACAAAAGACTATAATATATCACAAGAGTTCATAGGAATAATATTAATTCCACTTTTAGGTAATATAGGTGAAAATGTTTCTACTATAATGTGTGCAATGCAAAACAAGGTAGATATGAGTTTAGAAACTGCTATAGGGTCGAGTATACAAATTTCACTTTTTGTTACCCCAGTACTAGTAATATTCTCTTGTTTTATGGGTTTGGATTTGACACTTCTGTTTCCAGTTTTTCATATAATAATGTGCAGCATTGCTGTGGGGATGTCATTTTTGGTATTCCAGGATGGAAAAACCTATTGGCTAGAGGGGAGCATTTTAATTACTACTTATATAATAATTACTTTGGCATATTATTATATTGTGTAGATGCATCTAAAATAAATAACAAGTCAGCATCTTAGTATATTGACTTGTTATTTATTTTTATGCGCCTAAGCATAATCTGTTTTATATAACAATATAATTAAACTAAAAGGTGATTATTTGGCACATAGAAGAGCAATACAAAGTTATTATAATGATATAAATAATTTAGCTGATATTTTAACTAAACTAGTTAGTTCTTATAGACTAATGATAGGTGGAGCAGATGAATTAAATAGAATTGCACTATCTAAAAAAAGTGATGTTAAAGATGCTCTTAAAAGAGCTGACAGTCTGGGAGGAATTATAGACGAGACGATAAAGGTACTAGATGATGCAAGTTATAATTATATGTCTTATTGCAGAATGAAAACCGAAATTATGAAAGACAAGATTCAAATAGAATTTATAGAAACAGAAATTGATGAGGATTTAAGGTTAAAAGATTAATTATCTCCTGTGGAGCTTCACATCTCCTCAGGAGATGCATTAACGAAAAGTATGTAAAAAAGAACTTATAGAATAAATGTTCATTCTATAAGTTCTTTTTGCACAAAAAAATTAAATGATATTTAATGTTTTATTTACGTACTCTTGATCAATTTCTTCGAAAATATTAACATGTCTGGATGTATTATAAACTTCATTTTCGTCCAAGTTGTCTTGAATGCTATATTCATCACTACGAAGAAGGTAGTCATCACCTTTGGTGATGTAATCATCTTCATCTAAAGATATTATAGGCATTGCTGATACTATATAGTGGGTTGGATAAGAAATTACCATATTAATGCCTCCTATTTGTAATCTTCGCAGTAGATTTTAAAGTAAGCCTTTGGATACATGCAAAGTGGGCAAAAATCAGGAGCTTCTTTTCCTATATGAATATATCCACAATTCATACATTGCCATTTTACATCAACATCCCGTTTAAACATCATACCTGCCTTGAGATTTTCATATATTTTCATGAATCTCATTTCATGACCTTCTTCTACTTCTTGTATTTCTTTATAGAAATCTGCAATTTCTATAAAACCTTCCAGTCTTGCTTCTTTTTCAAATTGTTTATATAATTTTGTACTTTCAAAAGCCTCGCCCTGTGCTGAGTCTTTTAAATTATCTGCAGTAGTTTTATTCATTTTAAGAAACCTATTAAAAACTTCTCTTGCATGAGCCTTTTCATTGTTTGCAGTAGCTTCAAAAATAGAAGCCACATACTCATATCCTTCTTTTTCTGCTTTCTCGGCATAAAATGTATATTTATTTCTTGCTCTTGATTCGCCAGCAAAAGTGCTAAGCAGGTTTTTTTCAGTATTACTACCCTGTAATTGCATTATTATTCCTCCATTAAGTAATTTATCTTCCTTATCATTTTATTCATTATACTTTTAATAGTTCCAAAAAAAGAATTACGTTTATTAATCCATAAGTTATATATATCAGGGACAAGATGTATATATACAATATGAGGGTAAAAGGAGAAAGAATTATGGTAAAAAAGAGATGTTTTATTGTGGTGGAAGGAATAGTTCAAGGTGTAGGATTTCGTCCATTTATATATAATCTAGCGAAGAATTTTCGGCTAAAAGGATGGGTAAATAATAATTCACAGGGAGTTTATATAGATGTTGAAGGATGCAAGGAAGATATAGATAAATTTATAAAATTTGTTAAAATTAATCCACCACCTCTTGCTAGAGTAGAAAAAATAACTGTGAAAAATGATAAAGTTTTAAATTATTGTAATTTTGAAATTAGGGAAAGTGAATTGAGTGTAGATAAAATCACTTTTATATCGCCGGATATAGCTACGTGTAGTGAATGCACAGAAGATATACTGAATTTTAATAATAGGAGGTCGGGTTACTCTTTTACTAATTGTACAAATTGTGGCCCTAGGTTTTCTATAATTAAAGAATTACCTTATGATAGGGACAAAACTACAATGAGTGAATTTAAAATGTGTAATGAATGTAATAGTGAATATTTAGATCCTACAAATAGAAGATTTCATGCGCAACCCAATGCTTGCTCTCAGTGTGGGCCTGAACTTTGGATAGAGGATGCAAGAGGTAATATATTAGATGTTAAAGACCCTATAAGTTTTGCACAAAACAAGCTTTGCGAAGGGAAACTATTTGCTATAAAAGGTCTAGGAGGGTTTCACATAGCATGTGATGGACTTAATGAAACATCTGTGAGTAAGTTAAGGGATAGAAAAAAAAGACCATTTAAGCCACTAGCAGTTATGATAAAAGATATAGCAACTGTTAATAAGTATTGTAAGGTAAACCATATAGAAGAAAAAATACTAACGGGAATAAAAAAACCAATTGTAATTTTAAATCTAAAAGAAGAATATAATTTACCCCAAAATATCGCACCTAATCAAAAGACAATAGGAGTAATGCTCCCTTATACACCTATTCATATTTTATTGTTTACACAAAAACTTGATGTTCTTATCATGACTAGCGCAAATGTTAATGGTCTACCTATAGAGTATAAAGACGATTCTGCAAGGTCAGGTCTTTCGGGTATTGTAGATTATTTTCTTATGCATAATCGTGAAATACATGTAGCAATTGATGATTCTGTATTAAAGGTTGTAGAGGGTAAACAGACAATTATAAGAAGGGCTAGGGGATATGTACCCGAACCTTTTAAGTGGAATAATAAAAGAAATATCTTAGCTTGTGGTCCAAATATGAAGAATACCTTTTGTATAAGTAAGGAAGGGTTTTTGTTTTTAAGTCAATTTAATGGTGATCTCGAAAATTTAGAAACTTATGAACACTATAAAAAAAATGTGGATTATTTTAAAAAAATATTTTCTTTTTCACCACAATATATAGCGCATGATATGCATCCAGGGTATATGTCAACTAAGTATGCGATGAGTTATGATTCGCCAAGGATTGCGGTGCAACATCATCATGCTCATATAGCTTGCAACATGTTTGAAAATAATTTAGAGCAAAAGGTTATTGGAGTCTGTTTTGATGGAACGGGATATGGTACTGACGGTAAAATATGGGGTGGAGAATTTTTGATTTGCGACCGCCATGAATTTACAAGGGTCGCTCATCTTGATTATATAAAAATGCCTGGAGGAGAAAAGGCAATTAGGCAGCCTTGGAGAATGGCAGTTTCTTATCTTTATAAGGCTTTAAGTAAGCAAAAAATCGAAAAAGAAGTTTCAGATATGATTTTTGAGTTATATGGTAATAAGGCTATCACTTTAATTAATATCTTAAATTCAAACATTAATTGCATGGAGACTTCAAGCATGGGTAGGCTTTTTGATGCTATGTCAAATATAATTGGAATTACGGATTTAGTTACTTACGAAGGGCAGGCTTCCATTGAGCTTGAAGCTATATCAGAAAAGGATATTGAAGAATCATATAACTATAAAGTAATAAAGCGGGATATGTATATTATAGAGATCTATGAAATGATAATTGAAGCCCTAAATGATAAAATGAATGGTGTATCTTCTAAAATTATCGCGTCCAAATTTCAAAATACTATTGTTAATTTAACTGAAAGTACATGCATGCGAATTAGAGAGGACTCAGGTATAAATAAAGTAGCACTTAGTGGAGGGGTTTTCCAAAATTCTTTTTTACTTAAAAAAATATGTTTTAATCTCAAAGGTCATAATTTTGAAGTTTACACGCATAAGGACCTACCTTCTAATGATGGAGGCGTAGCAATTGGGCAGATAATAGTAGCAAATGAAATAATTGAAAATGATTTATAAAATCTTGAATAGATTCTGTAAATCAAAACATTATTTATAATAAATAATCAGCTACTTAGAAGTTGCTGTTTTATTAATGTATGAAGTAAGTATCTGGGTAATATATTTAAATGAAAGAAGAAAAAGGAGGAGAAAAAATGTGTCTAGCAATTCCAGGGAAAGTTTTAAGAATAGAAGGGAATAAAGGAATAGTCGAGGTCGGGAACATGAAAAGAGAAGTCTTTATGCATCTCGTGCCAGAAGCAGTTGTTAATGAATATGTACTTGTACATGCAGGTTGTGCAATACAAATGATAGATGAAGATGAAGCAAAAATAACTTTAGATATTTTAAAGGAGCTTAGCCAAAATGAAATTTGTTGATGAATTTAGAAACAATGAATACTCAAAAAAACTGGTTGAAAAGTTAAATAATATTTCTAGTGAAAAGATGAATATTATGGAAGTTTGTGGTACACATACTATGGCTATATTTAGATATGGTATTAGGGACGTACTTCCTTCAAACATAAATTTGATATCAGGTCCAGGTTGTCCTGTGTGCGTTACACCTCAGAGTTATATAGATGCAGCAATAACTCTGAGCGTAAAAGAGGATGTGATTATTGCAACATTTGGGGATATGATGCGGATTCCTGGAAAAAAGGGTTCACTGAGCAAGGCAAAGGCAGAAGGCGTTGACGTAAGAATAGTATACTCACCAATGGATTGCCTTAATATGGCTTCACAAAACCCTTCTAAAAAGGTAGTGTTTTTATCAGTAGGTTTTGAAACTACTGCTCCTATGACTGCGGTTACTGCTGTCGAGGCTAAAAAAAATAACATAAAAAATTTATTTTTCTTTACTGCACACAAAATTGTCCCACCAGTTATGGAAGCTTTAGTTCAAGATAAAGATTTAAAAATAGACGGCTTTTTATTACCCGGGCATGTTTGTGCTATTATAGGCACGAAGCCCTTTGAATTTTTAAGTGAGGATTATAACATTCCAGGAGTAGCGACAGGGTTTGAGCCTATAGATATACTCCAAGGGTTAAATACATTAGTAAACTTAATAAGCAAAAAGAACTATAGAATTTGTAATGAATATAAAAGAATAGTTAAAACTGAGGGCAACCCTCATGCTTTAGAATATTTAGAAAAAACTTTTAATATTGTGGATAGTAGTTGGAGAGGACTTGGAATAATACCTAAAAGTGGCTTGGAATTCAATAGTGAATATGAAGACTTTGATGCACTTAAGCATTTTAAAATAGAATATGAAGAATATGATGGAAGTCCTGGCTGCAAATGTGGAGAAATACTTAAGGGGAAAATTAAACCAACAGATTGTCCACTTTATAAAAAACTCTGCACACCAGAAAACCCAGTTGGATCATGCATGGTTTCATCGGAAGGTACCTGCGCAGCATATTATAGATATAACAAAGACGCTATATAGCAGGAGGCATAACAATTGATAATTGTTATGTACTTATAAGGAATACAGGAGGGGTTACAAATGAACGACGTTATAACATTAAGTCACGGAAGCGGAGGACTACAATCTAATATATTAATTAATGATATATTTTTAAAATACTTTAATAATGATATTTTAAATCAGATGAATGATGCAGCCCAAGTAGATATAGATTTTAAAAGACTTGCTTTTACTACGGATTCTTTTGTAGTTAATCCAATATTCTTTAATGGCGGTAATATCGGTAAATTAGCAGTTTGCGGAACTGTAAATGATATAGCTGTAAGTGGTGCAAAACCCCTTTACCTAACCAGCGCTTTTATTATTGAAGAAGGCTTCTCTATTGAAAAATTAGAACAAATTGTAAAATCAATGGCAGAAGAAGCAAGTAAGGCAGGGGTGAAAATTGTAGCAGGAGACACAAAAGTTGTAGAAAAAGGTAATGTTGATGGGATTTTCATTAACACTTCTGGTATTGGTAGGATTTATGAAAATGTCAATATTAATTGTGCCAATGCAAAGGTTGGAGATGTAGTAATAGTAAATGGCACACTCGGAGACCATGGAATGACTATAATGTGTGAGCGAAATAAACTGGGGCTTGAAGGGAATTTAAAAAGTGATTGCGCCTGTCTTAATTCTTTAGTAGACTCGATGATTGAAGCATACCCGGGAATTCATGTTATTCGTGATGCTACAAGAGGCGGCGTAGCAGCAGTGCTTAATGAAATTAGTGAATCTAGCAATGTAACTATAGCCCTTGAAGAAAATAATTTACCACTTAAAGAAGAAGTAAAAGGAGCCACCGAAATGCTTGGACTTGATCCATTATATATTGCTAATGAAGGAAAACTTTGTGCTTTTGTACCAGAGGCATATGCGCAAAAGGTGCTTAATGCAATGAAAAAACATCCACTGGGCCTTGAGGCTACAATTATCGGAGAAGTTACTAGGGAACTAGGGAATAAGGTTTATTTAAACACAGTAGTAGGTGGAAAAAGACTAGTTGATATGCCATCTGGAATTCAGCTTCCAAGAATATGCTGAATTCTAGCTCCATTTCAATTTTTCAAGTTCATTGTGACTTCGATAGTAGTCATCATTTTTCAAAAGCATTTCAGGCGAGCACACATTTTTGACCATGCCATCTTCTAAAATAGCAACGGTGTCACAGTCGATCATAGATGATAACCTGTGAGTTATAGATAATATTGTGTGAGTCTGGCTTGCCTTTTGAAGTACTGATATAAAATTTCTTTCTGTAATAGAATCAAGATTTGCAGTGATTTCGTCAAGTAGTAGTATGGGGGGATCTGTAACTATTGCTCTTGCAATTGCAAGAAGCTGCTTTTGACCTTGTGAAAAAAGCGAATCGCTATTTACCTGAGTATCAATACCATTTTCGAGAGTCACTACATAATCAGTTAGGCCTACAAATTCTAGTGCATTTTCAATTTGCTGTTTTTTAATGTTCTCATCTAACAAACTAATTTGATCTGCAACTGTTCCGGTTATCATATGAAAGCTTTGGTTAACATATCCAAACATTTTACGCTTTTCAGAGTTTGATATGTTATAAACATCAATTCCATTTATGGTGACACTTCCATTAGAGGGTTTTAAAAATCCCATAGCAAGTTTGAATAATGTTGATTTTCCAACACCTGTTCTGCCTACAAAAGTAACTTTTTCCTGAGGATTTAAATGAAGGCTAATATTTTTTAAAATATCAGCATCTTTTTCATATTGAAAAGATACATCATTAAAGGATAGTCTTATATCCGCAGGGTTTGGAATAATATCTTCCGCTTTAAGCTTGCTACACGTGGTTTGGTCCTCGGGCACGTTATAAAAGTCATTTACTCTATGGATACCTGATACTGCCTGCTGAATGTTTTGAAGCTCCATACCAAGATTTTCTATAGGTGTAAATAAATTAGAGATTAACTCAATAGATGCGGCGACCATACCTAGTGATATACCCAAGTAGTTTAGCTGCCTAGAGGATAGTATTACAATAAAACCAATTACCAAAGCACGAGTAAGTTGGATGATTGGAGAGAATATAGAATCATAGAAATTTACTTTCTCTACGGTTTTGTAGTTATCTAGTAAATACTTTGAATAGTTGTTTTCCATGTAAAGCTCTTTACTGTAGGACTTAATCATCTGTACATTCTTTAAACTTTCTGAGATATGATTATTTACCTTGCCAACTATAATTCTATTTTCTGTTTGAGCCTTCAGCATTTTCTTTTGAAAAATCCGAGTAAGCGCATAAATAATAGGCAGTAACAGTAAAGTGGAGATTCCAAGCTTTGTACTGAATGTCCAGATAGAAACAACAATTCCTACAACTTTGAGGCAGTCAATCATCATTCCAATAATTCCACTTGTAAACATGGAACTTATGGCATCTACATCATTGGTAAACCTTGAAACAACTGCACCAGTTGGATTTGAGGAAAAGAACATGGCATTTATTCTCTTTAACTTTTCCATCATTTCAAGCCGAATTTCTTTGGTTATTTTTTGGCCTAAAATGGTAAGTACAGCATTTTTCATAAAATCAAAGACACCAATAAAGAGTAGTACCCCCATATAAATAAGTGCTAAGTTTAGCAGTTTATCACTGACTTTTGGTACAAGGATATGATCCACAATATATTTTAAAATTTGAGGAGGAATTAAACTTGCTATAACAACGCCACAAATAGAAAAAATCAATAATATATCAGTTTTTATGTTTTTCTTAATAACTTTAATAAGGGAACTTTTTACTAAGCTACTTCTCATAATTATCACCCCCAGTAGTTTGTAGATTATATATTGACTTATAAACCTCAGAGCTGTTCATTAGTTCATTATGCGAACCATAACCTACTGTTTTATCTTTGTTTAGAAAAACAATATGGTTAATTTGACTAAAAATAGCTAAGCGGTGTGAAATTAGTATAATTAAACTTTTTTTATAATTATTTTTAATATTTTTAATAATTTCCTCTTCTGTTTTCATATCGACTGCGGAAAATGGGTCATCTAGAATTATAATTTTGCTTTTATTTAAAAGCGTTCTTGCAAGTGATATTCTTGCTTGTTGGCCACCACTTAGGCGAGTTCCACTGTTGCCAACTAATGTGTTTTCTCCAAGAGGCATTGATGATAAATCAGCTTGGAAGCAAACATCCTTTAAAACTGAAGAAATATTTTGATCATTTCCAAGAGTTATGTTGTTATAAATGGTGTCAGTTAGTAATTGAGGATTATGACCGAGATAAGAAATCATCTGACTTCGCTCATATTCAGAGTAGTTTTTAAGTTCCTTGCCATCTATCATAACGCTACCAATATAAGGATAGAGTCCAAGCAGGGATAGCCCAAGTGTAGATTTACCAGAGGCAATGTAGCCAGTGATACCTATGATTTGTCCTTGAACTGCATCAAAGCTGATATTTTCAATTATATTGTCTTTACCATCTGGATAACGAAAACTAAAATTGTTTATTGAGATTTTTGTATTATCCATATTAATGCAGGTTGTGGTAGTTTTGCTTTGGTAAAAAGTGAGATAGGGTTTAATACGTTTCCATGATATTCGAGATTTTTGCACAGAATTAAATAAATTGGCTGCTTTACTTGCCTTAGTTGCCATAGTCGTGAACATAATAAGATAAGTAGAAAAGTTACCTACAGTCCATCCACCATTAATTACCTTCGTAGCTCCAAGGTAAATTACCGTGATTATTCCGATCATTGCAATAACATTATAAATTGGTTGCATTGAATTTTCTAGAATATTGGCTTTAATAGCTTTATTTTGCAAATCTGTAAGTTCTACATTATACCTGGCTAGATTCTGATCTTCCATGCCGTTTGCACGATAAAGCATAGCATTTTCAATGGTATCATAGGTAATACTAGCCACATAGCTGCTTTTGCTGCGATAGGCGATAGTGTACTTATAAATAATTTTTTTTAGTTTTTCAGCAAGTATCATGGCAACGGGAATAAATAGGCTAGATAGAACAGTTATTTTCACATCATAAAAAAGCATTGATATGAAATAGGAAGTCATAAGGACTCCAGTATCAAATATCTCTGTGGTAAATTTACGCATACCTTCAACGCATAGGTCAACATCAGAAATGGCCCTAGTCATTAAATCCCCCATATTTTCTTTATCTAACTTTTCGATGTTTTTATGCATTATGTTATTGTATATCATAAGCCTCATGGTAGCACTTGTACTATTGGCAAATCGTCTTATGTAAAAACGCTTAAAGTAGCGCATCAATTGAATTATGGCTATAAGAGCTACAAAAGTAATGGCCAGTTTTACTACAGAGGGTAAATCGTAACCTCTAATAATTGAATCTATTAACTTACCCTGATAAATTGGTCCAAGGATCGTTGCACTGTTAAAGGTTAAGCCGAATATAACAATAATTGCTACAACAAATTTTTCTTTTTTCCAGTAGTTAATAATTTTATTTGGATTTTTCATAGGCTTAACAGTAAGTTTAACCATAATAATTCACATCTCCTATATCTATAGGTAATAACTTCACTTCATTAATATAATTTACATATAAATAATATCAAAATATAGTAGATATATCAACTGAACATAAGGTTTTTTAATCCTATTTTAACCTTATGAATATATAATAAAAAATATGAAGAAACATGCAAAAAAACATTTTAATGAAATACTTCACATATATATTATAAAGATAGAATTATAAAATAATTAGGAGATAAATATGCATGAAGTTTCAATAATCCAGAGTGTAATTGAAATAGTAACAGACAAAGCAATTGAAAATAAATTAACTAAGGTTAATAAGGTATCCTTAAAAATAGGGGAGTTATCAGGTCTTATGGCAGAATGTTTAAACTTTGCATTTGATATATGCACAGTGGATACACTGCTTGAAGGTTCAACTTTAGAAATAGAGAAAGTCGAGGCAGTAGCTGAATGCACTGATTGCAAACACAAATTCAAAATAGATCATTTTAATAAACTTTGCCCAATTTGTAATAAGTTTTGCTTGAAAATTATAAGTGGATATGAGCTTTATGTAAATACTATAGAAGGAGATTAAAATATGAGTGAAATAAAGATAGTTATGAACATTCTTCAAAGAAATGATGAGATAACTTTAATAAATAAAAAATTACTAGATGATAAGGGTATTTATGTAATAAATTTAATGAGCTCACCTGGTTCGGGTAAGACTTCGCTGCTTGAGCGAATAATAGCTAAACTTAAAAATGATATAAATATTGCTGTAATTGAAGGAGATATTTATACTACGAAAGATGCTATGAGAATAGAGGCACAAGGAGTTCCAGTGGTCCAGATAAACACAGGAGGGGCTTGTCACCTTGATGCAGATATGATAAAAAATGCATTGAAAACATTACCTCTTGATAAAACTGATCTGCTAGTAATTGAAAATGTAGGTAACCTAGTTTGCCCTGCAGAATTTGAAATTGGCGAGGATATAAAAATTTGTGTCTTAAGTACCACAGAAGGTAATGATAAACCACTTAAATATCCACTTATGTTTGAAAAAAGTAGTGTTATTATTTTGAATAAGCTGGACTTAATAGAATTTACTGACTTTAATAAAAAAGAGTTTTATAAAGATATAAAGTCTTTAAATGCTAATGTTAAAACATTTGAAACTTCATGTGTTAAAAATCAAGGTATAGACGAAATATGTTCGTGGTTAATGAAAAAAATACAAGATAAAAAATAAAGGTTAAATAAATAGATAATATTTTAGAGCTTAGGAGGGGATATTTTGCATGAAAGAAAACTTATAAAAAATGCCATAGATGAAATCCATAGGGGTTCTACGAAAAAAATAAACTTTGTATGGATAGAGGCTAATGGGTGCATGGGAGATATAATCTCTTTTCTTAATGCAGATGAGCCGGATGTTCTTTATTTCCAAAAAGAAATGGTTGATTTAAAATTTAGCCCTAGTCTTATGCAAGACGAAGGCGAAGCTGCCTATGAAAGATTCCTAGAGGTTTTAAATACTGACTTTATATTAGGAGTAGAAGGTGCTATAACTACTATAGATGATGGTTTTTATAATATATTTGCAACCTATAAAGGCACGCGAATATCTACAGCGGAGGCTATTAAGTTAGCAGCCCAAAAGGCAAAGGCAATAATAGCTATTGGAACTTGTGCTTCATTTGGGGGGATATCGGCAGCGAGACCTAATCCAACTGAGTGCTTAAGTTTAGGAAAGTTCCTTGGACGTGACGTAATAAATATTCCGGGATGCCCTGCTAACCCTTTGTGGGTAATGGGAACTATAGCTAGTATTATTCTTCACAAGAAGGTTGAAATAGATGAAAAAGGTCGACCAATAATATTTTTTAAAGAAAGCAATCATACTAATTGCCCAAGACGCTCATATTTTGATAATAAAGTATTTGCAGGAAAACTAGGTGAAAAAGAATGCATGATAAAGGTTGGATGCAAGGGTCCTATTACAAAAGCTTATTGCCCACTTGGATTATGGAATTCGAGAATTAATTGGCCAGTAGAGGCAAATACTCCTTGTATAGGCTGTGCTAGTGAATTTTTCCCTGATGGTACTGAGCCTTTTGTTAAATATTAAATAGATTACAAACTAGAGGCTTATGATAATCAATATTTCAAATTTATCAATATGTGAGGTGATTGTGGTGACTACAAAAATAACTATAGACCCTATAACTAGAATTATGGGACCTTTAAGTATAGAAGTAGATATTAAAAAAAATAAGATAGTAGATGCTAAAAGCAGTGGTATACAGTTTAGAGGGTTTGAAAAAATGTTAGTAGGGAGGGAACCATTAGATGCTGTGTATTTTACGCAAAGAATATGTGGCATATGTTCCACAACGCATGGCCTGGTAGCAAGTTTAGCACTAGAGGATGCGTTAAAGGTAGTACCAAATGCGAATGGAGTAAAAATAAGAAATTTTGCAAATGGAGCTGAGTTTCTTCAAAACATTATTAGGCAAATTTGTATCTTTGTATTTCCGGATTATGTAGATATAACACAAGCACCGGGAAATCCAGGTTGCGATTTTAGACTTTCAAAGAATGACACAAAAAAAATAAATGAAGATTATATAAAGGCGATAGAATGTAGTCGTAAGGCTCATGAAATTATAGCGCTTATAGGAGGTAAAGTACCCCACAATCATGGCGTATTTGTTGGTGGAACCACTGCAAATATGGATGCTTCTAAAATTATAAGACTTAAATCAATACTTCATTCTATCAGTGAATTTATGTGCGAAAATATGGTTTATGACATAAATACTATAGCAAATTATTATCCTGAGTATTTTAAAATTGGCGGTGGTACAAAAAATCTATTAACCTATGGACTATTTAATGATTTTCCTAATAAAGAAATGCAGTATGTTTTGCCATCAAGTTATATTGATGGTAAACAAGCTGCTTTAGACCCAAAAGCAATAACAGAGAGCTCCACATTTTCTTGGTATAAAGATTCTAAACCTAGTGAAGTTCCATCAAATCAACCATCTGAAACAGATATTAAAAAACCGAAAGCTTATACATTTATCAAAGCACCTAGGTATAAAGGTCAGGTTATGCAGGTTGGTCCACTTGCTCGTATGATTTTATCAGGTTGCTATAGAAATAGTATATCCACTATGGATAGGCTTATGGCGAGGGTTCTAGAGGGGAAGAAGATATGTGAAAAAATGCTTATAATACTTGATGAAATAGAACCTATACCAGCAGTTCAGGAGAAATATATAATTCCAGATAGTGCATATGGAATAGGGCTTTGTGATGCTGTGCGTGGAGCTCTCGGGCACTGGATTACTATAGAAAAAGGTGTTATAAAGAATTGCGATATAGTTACACCTACTGCTTGGAACCTTTCACCAATAGATGAGCTTGGTAGACATGGGCCTCTTGAGAGTGCTCTTATTGGCACTGAAATTCAAAATATTAAAAGTCCTGTGGAGATAGGTAGAATAGTGAGGTCTTTTGATCCTTGCATATCGTGCGCTACCCATGTTAATACGCAGTACGGTGAGCCTTATTATATAAATATTAATTAAGACATTTTAAAAAGTATGTGGGCTATATTCATATACAATAAAAGGAGAATAGCAAAATGAGTTTAGCTAAAATCAATATTAATATGATAAATACTAATGAGGAAATCCATGATGAAAATAAAAATCTTTTCGATGAAGAAGGTATCTTTGTTATAAATTTAATGAGCGCTCCAGGGTCTGGTAAAACATCTATAC
This sequence comes from Clostridium sp., assembly GCF_050717545.1. Taxonomy (GTDB): domain Bacteria; phylum Bacillota; class Clostridia; order Clostridiales; family Clostridiaceae; genus Clostridium_AD. The sequence continues at coordinate 95,877 of NZ_JBOITN010000036.1, read as the reverse complement.
TTGAAAAGTTAATCCCAAAGCTTAAAGATAAATTAAATATGGCGGTAATTGAAGGGGATATATATACAACTAAAGATGCACAAAGGATTGAAGTTATGGGAGTTCCAGTGGTACAAATTAATACTGTAGGGCCTTGCTATTTAGACGGAGGAATGGTAAGAGAGGCATCATTAAACTTTGATTTAAGGGAGATAGATCTTATTGTTATAGAGAATGTGGGGTGCTTAACGTCGCCTGCAGAATTTGAAATAGGTGAGGATATAAAGGTTTCTATTCTTAGTGTGGATCAAGGTAATGACAAGATTTTAAAATATCCACTGATGTTTGAAAAAAGCACAGCTATAATTCTAAATAAAATTGATTTAATTAATGTTACGAGCTTTGATAAAGAAGAATTTTACAAAGATATTAAATTAATAAATGATAAGTCTAAAATTTTTTTAGCATCATGTAGGTTAAATGAAGGAATAGATGAATTAAGTCAATGGATTTTGGATGAGGCACGAAAAAAGGTAAATAATTATTAAATAAAAATCCTGTTTATAACAGGATTTTTTTATTTAAAAGGGTGGGTAATATGGGTAAAAAAGTTATTGCTATAGGTAATAGATTAATGATGGATGATGCAGTGGCAGTTATAATTTTAGAAAAAATAGAAAATATTTTAGAGGATAATGATATAGAGGGTATTATAGGAGAAACAGATGTAGAATTTTGTTTCTCAAAATTAAATGAAGTAGATACATTTTATATTATCGATTCAACATATTATGGGAACTTGCCAGGTACTGTAACTTTTAAAAGTTTAGATGATATAAAAAAAATTGGATGGCAGAGTAAATCTATTCATTCTTTGGGTTTATTAGAGTTAATTAACATGTATAAACTCGATATTAAAGGTTATTTTATAGGAATAGAAATTGCAAATCTAGATATAAATATAGGGTTAAGCTATATCTTACAAGGAAAAATAGAATATATATCTAAAAAAATATTGAACTTTATTTTATAGATTCCAGTGCATTTATCATACTTTTTTAATTTTAAATTTACTAATCATAAGGTAAGAAAGAGCAAGCATTATAATAATAGTAAGTGGGAAATTATTAGGCGAATTTAAAGTTACTAAGGCATAAAGTGCTATAACCATTCCGGCCAAAGTGATAGGGATACCTGAGTAAACATTATTAAATTCAGAATTATTGTACCTCGCGAGTCTATATGCACCAGCTACAGGGTAAATCAAAAAACAAATATAACCTAAATAACCTAAAGATATCAAATCATGCAAATTAAACATTAGCAATGAAGGTGCAACGCCAAAAGATACTAAGTCAGCTAATGAATCTAATTCTTTTCCGATGTCACTAGATACTTTTAGAAAACGTGCTAATTGGCCATCATACCTATCCATAAGGGCAGCTAATAATATAAAGACCGCAGATAATTTATAATTAGCTTGAAAAGTCATTAATAAGGACAATAAACCGAAAACTAAATTGCCAAAAGTAAGAATATTTGGTATTGAAGACTTATTCACTAAACATCACTCCTAAAGTAATAAAATTTCATTAAAAAATTAAATATAATATTAACAGATATTTTATAAAGCATTATCCTAAGTATACATCATTTTACATCAATATTTAAGTATACAGAAATATTTTTTATTTTCTGGGGATTATAGAAAAATAATAGGCAAAATAAAAGAAATATTAATATTAATTTTTATTTTTGGATAAAATAAAAACAATAAATAATTTTTATTTAAAATTAAGAAATAAAGAGGAGGATTATAAAATGAAAGTTTCTGAAATTATGACTAAAGAAGTCATAAGTTTATCAGTAGATGATACAGTGCAGCATGCAGCTGAGCTTATGAAACAGTATAATATAGGATCAATTCCTGTAAACGCAGAAGATAGAGGGATAATAGGAATTGTAACAGATAGGGATATAATACTTAGGTGCGCAGCGGAAGGCATGGATATAAAAACGCAAACTGTTCGTGGTATTATGACTTCAAATCCAGTAGCTTGCGATGAAAATATAGATGTTAATGATGCTGTTAGAATTATGAGTGAAAGGCAGATAAGAAGATTACCAATAACTCAAAGTGATAAGTTAGTAGGAATGGTTTCACTTGGAGACTTAGTATTAGAACCAAACCTTCGAGAAGAGACAATAGATGCACTTGGGGAAATTTCCATCCCATCCCAACGTAGTATCTAATTATGTAAAAATCCACAAGAAAGTCAATCTTGTGGATTTATTTTTAAAGAGGTATAATGTACAGAATAATGCAATAATATTACATGACCGTAAATAATTATTTAAACGGGAAATAGGAGAGAATGTTATGAATAAGGTGAAATTTATTTACAATCCATATTCTGGAGAAAACACTATAGCATCAGATTTAGATACTATAATAATGATTCATCAAAAATATAAACATACAATAGTTCCATATAGAATATGCAACGAATACCCTATTTCAGATGCTTTTGAGGGTGTTGATAAAGGTTACAAATATGTCTTAATAGCTGGTGGAGATGGTACAGTAGATAGTGTAGTTAATGAGATGAAAAAAAGGAATATTGATTTACCTATAGCAATTCTTCCAACAGGTACTGCAAATGATTTTGCGAATTACATAGGAATGTCCCATGATATTGAAGAAGCTTGTAATCAAATATTAACTAGTAAAGTAAAAAAGGTGGACCTGGGTAAAATAAATGATAAATATTTTATAAATGTAGCAAGTACAGGTTTATTTACGGATATATCTCAAAATATGGATACAAATTTAAAAAATACTATAGGTAAGTTGGCGTATTATGTAAAGGGAATAGAACAATTACCTAATTTCAGAAGATTGAGAATAAAAGTTAACTCTGATGAAGTTTTTTTTAATGGAGATATGTATTTGATGTTAGTGTTTAATGGACAAACTGCAGGAAATTTAAAGTTTGCATATAATGCCAAAGTGGATGATGGACTTTTAGATGTAATTATAATTAAAGCTGGAGTTATGAAAAATATTTTAAGCATTTTTATCAAAATGCTACGAAATGAGCACATAGAAAATATAGAGGGTATTGTTTATTTTAAAACTAATAAATTAGAAATAGAATGTTTTGAAGATATTGTTACAGATATAGATGGGGAAAGAGGACCGGATTTTCCACTTACTATAGCATGTGAAAAAGCTGGATTATCTATATTAGGAACTAAAATAAAATAATATAAGCATATTTACAAGGATAAATTAATAAATATTAACAGTAACAATTTTAGGGAGAGTATATTAGTGAGTATATATTTTTTACTACTGTTAATAATGTTTTTATTATTGTATCAAGGCATAATATCTAGTATGTTTTATGCGCCTAAAAAAATTCAGATCATTAGTCTTATAGCTTTAATTATGATGAGTGCTAGATACATATCTTTAGTAATTCTGTTTGTAGTAAATAATCAGAACTACTTATATTTATTAAAATTTGGTATAAATACAAATATTTTGTGTCTACCAATATTTGGTGTTATATCAATTTTTATATTTGCCAAAAATAATAAAATTAAACTTATGAGACTTTTAGTTATCTGTAGCATTTTGTGTATAGCCTATGGAGTTGGGGTGTACAAATCATCTGCCAATATCAATATATCAAACATTTGTGGATACACTATAGAATTACAATTTAAAGATTATTATTATGTAACGCTTGTTATAGTAAATTCTATTTTTATAATTAGGGGTATAGAGCTTTTTTATAAAACTTATTCCAGCAAACTAGGCGCTTTATTTATAATAATATCTTCCTGCGTTACATTAGTATCGGTGATTTTAACTTCCGTAAATTCAGATTTTGCATGGTTATTACTAGGAGATATTTCTTGGATTATAACTGTGAATTATGGGTTAATAAAATTTAAAAAACGAAGTCATAAAAAAGCGAGGCACTAAAAAAACATATACGGCTATAGGTTAATCTATAGCCGTATATGTTTTTTTACGTTTACCCTTGTCTTGTTCTAGGGCTATGTTTTGTACTAGATTTAGGTCTGCTTTTAGCATATGATTTGGTTGATGACTTTGAAGTTGGTTTCAAATTACTATTAACATCGGTCTTCACAGAGGTTTCAGGTGAGGACTTTGAGGAGGATACTTTAGATCTCTTTCTCTTAGAAAATTTAGCATTTGACTTAATAGGTCTTGGTGGTATTAATGACTTTTTATCAAAACCAATTAAATCTTCTCTATGAGCTTTTATTAACGCTTCTTTTACAATGTTATAGTTATCTGGATTTTTAAATTGCATAAGAGCTCTTTGCATATTTTTTTCCTTTTGATCTGTTGGTACATAAACCTTCTCCCCTGTGAAAGGATTAAACCCAGTATAAAATATTGTAGTTGATAAACTGCCAGGTGTTGGGTAAAAATCTTGAACTTGTTCTGGAGTATATCCCATTTCTTTTATATATTCTGACAATTTGATTGATTCCTTAAGGTCGCAACCAGGGTGGCTTGACATAAAGTAAGGAACTAAAAATTGATTTTTATCTAAATTTTTATTTGTTTCATTATACTTTTTAACAAAACGATCAAAAATTTCTTGTTTTGATTTGCCCATCTGGTCCAGTACCTTGTCACTTATGTGTTCAGGTGCCACTTTTAATTGACCACTAATATGATGTTCACATAGTTCTTCAAAAAACTTAGGATTTTTATCATAAATTAAATAGTCATATCTTATTCCAGAACGAATGAAAACTTTTTTAATGTTTGGAATGACTCTAACTTTTCTTAATAAATCCAGATATTCAGTGTGGTCGATAATAAGATTTTTGCAGGGCGCTGGGAACATACATTGTTTATCACGGCACACACCAACTTTTTCCTGAATCTTGCAAGCCCTATGTCTAAAGTTTGCTGTAGGCCCGCCAATATCATGGATGTATCCTTTGAAATTCTTTAAAGTAGTTAGAAGCTTCGCTTCATCTATTATTGAATCTTGGCTCCTATTTTGAATAACTCTACCCTGATGAAATGTTAGGGCGCAAAACGAACAGCTACCAAAACAACCTCTATGGCTGGTTATAGAGAATTCAACTTCAATTATTGCAGGAATACCACCTTTAGCTTCATATATAGGATGGTAAGTTCTAGTGTAAGGTAAACCATAAGTTATATCCATTTCCTTTTGAGTTAAAGAAATTTGAGGAGCATTTTGAACTATATATCGATCATTATGCTTTTGAACTACTGTTTTCCCTCTTATATCATCTTGCTCTAAAGATTGCAATTTATAACTTTGGGCATAGGCCTTTTTATCTGTGGAGACTTCTTCAAAAGAAGAGACCTCTACGAAATCCTTAAGCTTACTAATGTCTTTTGTTGCATAAACTGTTCCAAGCAGACTAGTCATTTTATCTATCTTCATGCCATATTTGAAAAGATTAGCCATTTCAACTATAGTTCTTTCTCCCATACCATAAATTAATAAATCTGCTTTAGCATCAATTAATAAACTTCTTCTTACTTTATTATCCCAATAATCGTAATGCGCAAAGCGTCTAAGACTTGCTTCTATACCACCAATTACAATTGGAACATTTTTAAAAGCTTCCCTTGCTCTATTACAATACACAATTATAGCCCTATCAGGTCTATGACCTGATTCGCCACCAGGTGAATAAAGATCAGTGTGTCTCTTTTTCTTTGCAGCGGTATAATGATTAACCATAGAATCTATGTTGCCTGAATTTATTATAAACGCATATTTAGGTTTTCCAAGTCTTCTAAAATCATCCGCATTTTCCCAATTGGGCTGTGCTATAATACCAACGCTAAAGCCTTCATGTTCTAGGGTTCTTCCAATTATAGCAGTTCCAAAGGATGGATGGTCTATGTATGCATCCCCCGTAATTATTATAAAATCTAATTGAGATATATTTCTTTCTTTTAAATCATTCATGCTAATGGGTAAAAATTGCTTGTTTACTATCATATAATCCTCCTGAAAGACTAGTTGAACCTAGGTTCACTAGTTGAAATAAAGTTCAATGTTTTGCGTTAACCGTATTTATTAATATTAACATATCTACTGATAAATATGAACTATAAAAGTTTATATTTCTTGTTTATTATAGCTTGTTTATTATATATTTGTTATAAAATTTTGAAATTTAAATGTAGAAATCTAATTGAATTTCTCTTTTTTGGTTGCAATCTGAAGTTTATATAATATAATTATATAGAAAGAATTTTTTTGGTTTTAATAAAAAATACAAAATGTAAAATATACTGTTAAGCAAGGGAAAAAAATAGGTGGTGAAAATAAATGGAAAATGGCCCTCGAATTAGAAGGTCAATATTAATTCAAAAATTAAATAATATGCAGAGAGAGTTTCTTTAATAGAAATTAATATAGATAGGTAGCCATTATAAATTAGTTGGTTAAAGTTATACTTTGATATTTCTCTGCATAATGGGAGGGATATCTATGGAAAAAATTTCAGAGTTTTTTTTAAGCAAAATACTAAATCAAAATGTGTATGATGAATTCGACGACAATATCGGTAGGTTATTTGATATTTATGTTACTACTGAGCAGGGATATCCAAGAGTTATAGGGTATAAAATTAAGAAAGCAAGTGAAATTTTCAATTACGAATTTAAAACAATTGAAATATGTAAAGATGATAAAAAAATGACTATAAGAGTTAAAGGAGTCAGGGATATAATTCCTAGGAAATTTTCTTATCTTTTATCTAAACATTTGTTGAACAAACAAATAGTTGATGTGAATGGCAAGAAAGTGGTTAAAGTTAATGATCTAACTATGAATAAGGTAGGCGGAGAGATAAGGGTTGTGGCCGTAGAATCGGGTATTATTGCAGCTACTAGGAAATATAAACTTGATGGAATAATACGAGCTTTTTATGATATTTTAGGTAAAAAACCGCGAGAAAATAGTATTACATGGGAAAGTGTTCAGTCACTTGAAATGGTAGATCATAGTTTAAAATTAACGGAGCCATATGGAAAATTAACAAAACTTCATCCAGCAGATCTTGCAGATATTTTAGAGGGGTTAGATACATCCGCCAGAAATAAAATATTTGAAAGTCTTGACAAAGAAATGGCTGCACACACATTAGAAGCGTTGCAACCTGAAGTTCAAGCCGATATTTTAAGCAGTATAAATAATTTGCGAGCTCAAGAAATTTTAGATGAAATGCCTAATGATGAAATTGCAGATATTTTAGATGAAATGAAGGAAGAAGACGCAGAAAAAATTCTTATGAATTTTAACAAGGATGATGAAGCGGAAATTAGAGACCTTATGGATTATGAAGAAGAAGTTGTTGGTAGTATAATGAATAAAGATTTTATATCTTTTAAATTTAATATTACAGCTAGTGAAACCATAGAGATTCTAAGGGAGCTTCAACCAGAAGACGAAGTAATACATTATATTTATATTGTAGATGAAGATGAAAAACTTCAAGGATCCATTTCCCTAAGAAATTTAGTTCTATCGTCTCCAACGCAAAAGTTGAAAGATATTATGGATGAGAAAGTAATTAAAATAAAGGATTATCAGGATATTGAGGAAGCTGTTGAGTTAGCACTTAAATATGATTTAATATCTCTGCCTGTAGTTGATGATGAAGAAAAATTATGTGGAATAGTAATCATGAATGATATAATTGAAGAATTATTATCTCCTAGATGGAAAAGAAAACTTAAAAAAATAATATAAAGCTTATATAAGAATTATATAAATACACTGTGTTACTAAAATAGATTATAGTAGCATAGTGTATTTTTTTTGGAATTATGCGCAAACTAATATTGTTAATAGTGTTTATATTTTTATCTAAGGAGGAATACATTTGAAAATTAGAAAACACTTACTCAAAAGATGTTGCGCTATTGTTATGATAATTTTAATAACATATTTTACAGGTGAAGTTTACTTTAACATTTCAAGTAGAAACGCTATAGCGCAGGTTTATAAACATGGGTCAAGAGGTGAACAAGTTAAAGAGATTCAAACTAGATTAAAAAATTGGGGATATTATAAGTATAGCGTTGATGGAATATTTGGTTACAATACATATCTTTCTGTTAAATCCTTTCAAAGAAGCAACGGATTAACATCAGACGGGATTGTAGGTAAGTCAACACTAGCAGCCATGGGTATCCAGGATACTCCGGATTCTGGAGGAGAGACCTCTAGTAAAAATACAGCTAATAGTAAAGATGTAGATTTAGTAGCAAGGCTTATAAATGGTGAGGCAAGAGGGGAACCTTATGAAGGTCAGGTAGCTGTTGGAGCAACAATTTTAAACAGAACAAGAGATGCAAGATTTCCGTCTACAATAGCAGGAGTGATTTACCAACCAGGAGCGTTTACAGCTATAGTCGATGGACAAATCCATGCAGTAATGGCAGAAAACTCAATAAGAGCTGCAAGAGATGCATTAAATGGATGGGACCCTTCTGGAGGGGCTGTGTTCTATTTTAATCCTGCAACAAGTACTAATAAGTGGATATGGTCACGTGAATTAATAAAAGTAATTGGTAAACATAGATTTTGTAACTAATTAAATAAAAAATGGAGTAGAAAATTTTCTACTCTATTTTTTAGCGCTAATTACTCTAACATGCTATAACTTAGTATTAAGCTAAGTGTAGCTAATATTGAGTCCATATGAGTTCTTTCATATCCATGTGAAGCAAAAATACCAGCACCGATTAAAGCTGTTTTGATGTCCCATCCAGCTATTAGCGCAGCAGAGGCATCAGAACCGTAGTGAGGGTAAACATCTATTTTATAATCTATATTTTTTTGTATGCACAGAGATGTTAATTTTTTGCGCATTTCTAAATCATAAGGACCTGATGAGTCTTTAGCGCAAATACAAACACTATATTCAGATGAATTTTGAGATGGGCCAGGACAACCCATATCTACAGATATAAACTCTTTAGTTTTTTGAGGAATTGCAGCCGATGCTCCATGTCCAACTTCTTCATAATTACTAATATATATATTGGTTGTATATGGAAGCTGGATCCCACTATCTAAAATGCATTTTATAGAATAAAGTAGAATGGCAACTGAAGCTTTATCATCTAGATGCCTAGATTTTACAAAGCCTTTTTCTGTAAATAATGTTCTAGCATCAAAACAAATGAAATCACCAACATTTATACCTAGTTTTTCAACTTCTTGTTTTGATGAAATTTTTTCATCAAGAATTACTTCCATATTTTCAGCAATTCTTTTAAGCTCCCGTGCATCATTACCACTAATATGTACTGAAGGTTTTATGCTTTGAATAGTTCCCGTAAAGGTTTCACCATCAATAGTTTCTATTTCGCAGTTCTCACCTTCTATTGAGTTCATCATGTACCCACCTATAGGATCTATTGCTAAAGTGCCGCTGTCATTTATCTTTTTAACCATTGCACCAAGTGTATCTACATGAGCTGAAAATGTTCTTTGATAATCATTATTTTTACCTTTTAAGGTAGCTATAACTGCACCTTTATTAGTAATTAAATATGGTACGTTTAGGATTTTAAGCTCGCCCTTTATGTAGTCCATGATTTTGTCTGTAAACCCAGAAGGGCTCGGTATTGATAAAATATTTTTTAAATAATACTTAATTTTTTCTTCATCGTAAATCATATTATCACTCCTCATCATAGGATTATTATGAGTATAATTTTACCATGAAACAAGTCCGATTAGAACTAAAACATTTAGATTAAGGTAGTAAGAGGATATTTTATATTGCAATCTATAGACTTAATCAAATAACTTAATCGTATAGGAATAAAAGTTTTTTTGTAGTATACTTATTATTAGTAGAAAAAAAGATTGTATATTAAGAAAAAGGTAATTATAGTATTGTAGAAGTTGATACTAAGAAATAGAATAAAACATAACATAACGGTTTAATTAACGTTATGTTATGTTTTATTTGTTATAGTAAAATAAGTAGAGTAAACAATTTAATTAATAGATAAATAATGAAACCTAAAGAAGTATGAGGAGAGAAAAAAATATGGAATATAAATTAATATGTATAGATATGGATGGTACTTTATTAAATGATAAAAAAAATATTAGTGAGAGGAATATTAAAGCTATAAGGCTCGCTAATGATAAAGGTGTGCGAATAGCGGTATGTACAGGTAGAATTTTTGCTTCAGCAGAATCTTTCTCGGACTTATTAGGGGTTAAGTCACCGGTTATAGCAGCAAATGGGGCGTATATTAAGGAAAAGGATAGGGATGAAGTAGTGTATAAAGCATCAATAGGTATTACAAAATGTAGAAAATTGATATCTGTGTTTAGAAAATACAATATATACCCACACTTTTATACTAATGAGATGATTTTTACAGAAAATGTAGAATTCTCTTCACATTTTTATGAGGAGATTAATAAAACATTACCAAAGGACAAGCAAATTAAAGTAGTTCTGGTGAAAAATTGGGACGATATATTTAAAAAATATGACGCCGAAATTTTTAAAGCGATAGGAATAGATTCGGATTTAGAAAAAATTATGAAAGCAAAAATAACAATAAGAGATATGAACGAGTTTGAAGTTGTAGGTTCTCATTTTGATAATTTTGAAGTAACGGATAAGGGAGTATCAAAAGGAAATGCAGTTAAAGTTTTAGGAGATTATTATGGAATAGATAGAGAGCAAATTATTTGCATAGGAGATAGTGAAAATGATTTATCTATGATTAAATATGCGGGGCTTGGAATTGCTATGGGAAATGCAGATGAGAATGTTAAAGAGGCATCAAAATATGTTACTGATAACAATAATTGTGATGGGGTAGCTAAAGCTATCGAGAAGTTTGTGCTAGGAATGTAATAATAGGAAATTAAAAATTAATGGTTACGAGATTTTTCTTAGATTATGCTATAACGAAAATTATATATTGCTAGAAATGCATTCGCTTCGCCAAGTAATTCTAAAATTCATTTTATTACCAGTTGCTAAAAAATGCAAACTCGCTAACGCTCAAACATGCATTTTTCCTTACGCACCTGCAAATAAAATAAATTAAGAATTACTAAGGCTTGCTCAATGCATTCTGCGCAATATATAATTTCGTTAGCAAAATCTAAGAAAAACATATAATTATCAAAATGCTATGATTCCTATATGGAGTGCGGAAGTTTATCTTCGCAAAAGAAGAATTACTAAATTAAATTTAATAGTTTATCGTTTCTTGTTGCAAGTCACTCCGGAAAAACATTATACTAAGGTGTTTAAATAATAAGATGTATTTAAAAGAGGGAATTAGTAAAAAAGAGAAGACTTAAAAGCTTTAAAAGCCATTATTCAAAAGGTTTTAGCCGATAGGCTGCGGGTTTGATACGTAACAGTTTCTTTTGAAATAAAATACTTGGAATTGTAAAACTAAGTTAAAGGATTATAAGGTTGTATATTATAAAGCTAAAGAATAGATAAGTAACTTTGGTTGCTTGATAGAACTCTCATTATTTCAATAGTACAGAGAAGATATTAGATATTGGGATATAAAAACACAAATACCTTTAAATATTGGAAATATTTATTAGGTTTGAGTATAATATAATAAACACAGGAGGATTATTTTACTATGAGCAGAAAGTATTTAGGTTCAATAAGAAGTGATTACAAGAGAGAAGTTGACAAGACAAGAGATTTTAATAAGACAAGAAAATATTTTGATATGAATGAAAAAGGTGAATACACCTTAGATGATCAGACCTGGGATGATTTGAATATGGATAAGGTATATGCAAAATTGGATAGGGCTTATAGCACTCCAGGGGAAGCTGCTTTATATTCCATGCTTAGAAATCCACTACTCAATGACAAGAAGGTTAAAGAAAGAGGACGAGTAATTAAGTTATTAAAAGAGGATAATAACTTAAGGGAAAGTCTTTCGTGTATTTTTCTTGAATTGAATCGCGATTACAAGAATTACCTTTTAGATATGTTGGGGCAAGATGTTGTCGTAAATAAAGCTAAATATTATATTTATACATTCCTTGGTAAAATAATCCCGATGATTACAATTTTACTTGCTATATTTGTAGACAAAAGTTATATGCTTGCGTTACTTGGAATAAGTTCTATTAATATGCTTATAAATTCGTCGGAAGTAAAAGAGATTAAGTCTAATGGTATATTATATTTAAGAAAAAATATTGTTGCAGCTAAAAAAATTGCAAGTATAAATAACAAAGGTATTACTTATTATAAGGAGCAAATAACATCTTTGCTTAAAAATGTAAAGGGTATAGAAAGAAGTACAAAATTAATTGGGGTTATAAATATGTGGGGAGGATTTTTTGAATTTATATCTGTAATATTTCTCCTAGAAGAGAGTGCTTATTATTCTATATCAGCTAAAATAAAAGAGGAAAAACCAGTGTTAATGGATCTTTATTATATAGTTGGAGAATTAGAAGCATTAATTTCTATAGCTGGTTATAAAGAGAATTTAAAAGAGTTATATGTAGAACCTACTTTTATAAAGGAAATTACTTTAAATATAAAGGATGGTGTGCATCCACTTATAGAGAATGCTGTTGCCAACTCAATTAACATAGATAAAGGAGGGATAGTACTTACTGGCACCAATATGGCTGGTAAGTCTACTTTCTTAAGAATGCTTGGGGTAAACATAATTTTGGCTCAAACCTTTTATTTTGTTTTGGCCAAAGATTACAAGGCACCTTTTTTCAATATAGTCTCGTCTATTAGTCCTAATGATGATTTAACAAAGGGAAAGAGTTTCTATATGGCGGAGGTTGAATCAATTCTTAGGATAATTAAAGCTCTAGAAAAGGAAGTACCTGTATTTTGTCCAATTGATGAGATATTTAGAGGCACAAATCCAATAGAAAAAATATCTATGTCTGCAGAGATATTAACATATATAAATAATGGGAAAAGTGTTTCTATTGTAGCTACGCATGATAGAGAATTAGTGGATATTTTGAAAAAGAATTACGGCTTTTATTATTTTAGTGAAAAAGTTGATACTAAAAAAGGTTTAAGCTTTGACTATAAGATAAAAAAGGGTATTTCACAAACGAGAAATGCAATTAGGCTTTTAGAATATATGCATTATCCAAAAGTAATAACAAATGGAGCATATAAAAGGGCTGAGACAATAGAATAATAGGAGGATTAATTAATGAACTTAAATATAGTTTTATTTCAACCAGAAATTCCACAAAACACTGGGAATATTGGGAGAACTTGCGTACTAACTGATTGTAAACTTCACCTTATTAAACCTTTAGGCTTTAGTTTAGAGGAGAAACAACTTAAAAGGGCGGGATTAGATTATTGGCCATTTTTAGATCTAGAGATACATGAATCATATGAAGAACTTAGAGAAAAATATAAAGATTCAACCTTTTATTTTTCTACAACTAAAAGTACGAAATTTCACTCAGAGGTAGAATTTAAGGAAGGGGACTTTATAGTATTTGGAAGGGAGTCATCAGGACTTCCAGATAGTGTACGAGGCAGTGACCCAGATAGGTGCATAAAAGTTCCTATGATCAGCAGCAGTACTCGCTCACTTAATCTTTCCAATACCGTAGCTATTGTGGTATATGAAGCTCTTAGGCAAATAGGATTTAAGGATATGAAATAAAAAAGATGTAAATAAGGAGGTTTAAATTATGGAACATATTTACGATACTATAATTATTGGGGGAGGCCCGGCAGGATTATCTGCAGGACTTTATGGAGCAAGATCAAAAATGGACACTTTGGTTATTGAAAGGGCAGAGTTCGGTGGACAGGTGGCTACAACTAATGAAATAGATAACTATCCAGGCTCTATTGAAAATTGTACAGGGGCATCATTAAGCATAAGAATGAAAGAGCAAGCGGAAGAGTTTGGAACTAAGTTTGTATCAGAGGAAGTCTCGGGGGTTAAACTTGAAGGTGATATTAAAGTTGTTAAATGCATGAAAGAAAATTACAAAGCTAAAACAATAATAATTACAACAGGATCATATCCTAGACTTGGTGGGTTTAAAAACGAATTGAAGCTTAGAGGAAAAGGTATTTCTTATTGCGCAACTTGTGATGCTGACTTCTTTGAGGGCTTAGACATTGCAGTACTGGGAGGTGGAGACTCAGCTATAGCTGAAGCAATATACCTTACTAAATTTGGTGAAACGGTAACCGTAATTCACAGAAGAGATGAGCTAAGAGCTGCGAAATCTCTTCAAGAAAAGGCTTTTAGTAATCCTAAAATAAAATTTATTTGGGATACAGTAGTTGAGGAAGCTAAGGGCGAGGAAATGCTAGAAAACTTAGTACTTAAAAATATTAAAACAGGAGGAACCCGTGAATTAAAAGCAGATGGGTGTTTTGTATTTGTAGGATATCTTCCAATTTCAGAATTATTTAAAGGGAAAATAGATATGACGACTAGAGGAGATATTATTACTGATGAATTAATGAGAACTAATATACCCGGAGTGTATGCAGCTGGAGACATAAGAGAAAAGTTACTAAGACAAATAATTACAGCGACTGCAGACGGTGCAATAGCAGCAACCCATGCTGAGCATTACATTGAGGAAAAATTTAATTAAAGTGGATTAAAGCGCAGTGGTTGTGACGCAAGGAGATCAAACATCAATGGGCCCTTTATCAGGAATTGCTTTGGGACTTGTTATATACCACATGGTAGAACCTGAAATAAAGGATATTTGCCAGGCATCAGTTTATGAAGAGCAGTGCGCAGTGATGGAAATGGTTTTAGATATAGATGAAATTATTTTTGGGGTGAAATCAATTAGGGATAAGTTCTCTAGGTATGCTAGTAATTAGTATAGAGATTATAAATAATAAAAAATATATAATAAAGAGGTTTTATTAAAACAATTATAGAATAGGTACATGTAGAATAATTATGTGTGTAGTACAATAAAATTATCTAATTATTTAAGGGGGCAAAATTAATATGAATAAAAGGAAGTTAATTGCAGTACTTACATCAGTGGCAGTAGTTGCAACATTGTTTGTTGGATGCAAATCTACCAAGGAAGAAGTTAAAACAGAAACGCCAACAACGGAAGTAGCAAAAAGTGATATTATGATAGGACTTTCAACTGATGAAGGTGGATTAAACGATAAGTCGTTCAATCAATCGGCGAATGAAGGGGTTAATAAGGCTAAAGATGAATTTGGGTTTACATATAAACCACTTGAATCTAAACAAAAAGAAGAGTTTGTAGGAAATTTAGAATCATTAGTTGAAGAGGGTTCTGATTTAACATTTGCTATTGGATATCAAATGAAGGATGCAATTACAGATGTTGCTAACAATCATACCGACAAAAATTTTGCAATTGTAGATGATGTTGTGAATCTTCCAAACGTAGTATCAATTAATTTTAAGGAGCAAGAAGGTTCTTTCTTAATGGGTGTTATTGCTGGAAAAATGACTAAAACTAATAAAATTGGGTTTATTGGTGGAAAAGATACTGAGTTAATACTTAGGTTTGAAACTGGATTTGCAGCGGGTGTTAAATCAGTTAATCCAGAAGCTGCAAAAGGTCTATTAAGCTCTGATGGAAAAAGCGCAGGAACAACTGTGAAATATGCAGACAGTTTTGCAGATGCAGCAAAAGGGTATGAATTAGCTAAATCATTATATCAAGGTGGTTGCGATGTAGTTTATCATGCAGCAGGAGGTGTTGGTCTTGGTTTATTTAAAGCAACTCAAGAATTAAAGGATAATGGAAAAGTGGTTTGGGCTATTGGCGTAGATATGGATCAAGCTGTGAAAGTTCCAGAATATGCTGATGTTATACTTTCAAGCATGATCAAAAGAGTTGACACAGCAACTTATAATGAATCCAAAGCTCAAGTAGAAAATAAATTTAAAGGTGGCACAGTTATTTCACTTGGGTTAAAAGAGGAAGGCGTAGGAATAGCAGATACTTCTAGTAAAAATGTACCTCAAGCTGTATTAGATGAAGTTAAAACTTACAAAGATAAAGTTATATCTGAAGAAGTAGTTGTTCCAGCAACGAGACAAGAAGCAATGGATTTTAAAACAAAATAATTTGTAAATGAATTTCAGTATACAATAGGAGCTAGATGTAGTACATCTAGCTCTTTTTAAAAGAGTGTTAGTTTGTAATTTTTCAAGAGGAAAGCCTCTACATCTATAAGTGGTGATTCAATCTTTAAGGAGGAAAGAGCAAATGGAAAAGCAGATCGAAAAGGTAATCGAGATGAAAGCAATAACTAAAATTTTCCCTGGAACCGTTGCTAATGATAATGTAGATTTTCAGTTGTTAAAAGGCGAAACTCACGTTCTTCTTGGTGAAAACGGCGCAGGAAAAACAACCCTTATGAATATTCTATATGGTCTTTATAAACAAGAAAAAGGCGAGATTTATGTAAACGGTAACCTAGTTAATATATCTTCTCCTAATGATGCAATAAAACTAGGCATAGGAATGGTTCATCAGCATTTTATGCTTATACATAATTTCACTGTTACTCAAAATATAATATTAGGTATAGAACCAAGAAAAGGTTTTAAAATTGATATGAAAAAAGCAATACATGATGTTAAAGAAATTTCAGAGAAATATGGTTTTGCTATAGACCCTACTGCAATTATAGAAGATATTTCTGTTGGGCAACAACAAAGAGTTGAGATATTAAAGGCATTATATAGAGGAGCTCAAATTCTAATACTAGACGAGCCCACGGCGGTTTTAACGCCTAAGGAAATTAAGGAACTCGGAATTATAATAAGAAATCTTGAAAAAGAAGGAAAATCTGTAATTCTTATAACCCATAAATTAAAGGAAGTTATGAGTATGAGTGATAGAGTTACTATAATTAGGCGAGGAAAGATAACTGGATCAATAAAAACTAAAGAAACAAGTATAGACGAATTAGCCGAGCTTATGGTAGGTAGAAAAGTTAATTTAACTGTGGAAAAGAATCCAGCTGTGATTCGCGGTGAAATATTAAAAATTGAAAATCTTAACGCCAAGGATCAAAGAGGATTACCCGCAGTAAGGGATTTAAACCTAACAGTTTATGGCGGTGAAATTCTAGGAATAGCTGGAATTGATGGAAATGGTCAAACTCAGTTTCTAGAGGTTCTTACTGGACTTCGCAAACCAATGAGCGGAAGTATAACAATAAATGGTAAAAGTATATATGGCAAGTCACCAAGAGACATTATGTCAGCGGGTGTTGGACATATACCAGAAGATAGACAAAAAAGAGGACTTATATTAGATTACTCTCTAGTTGAAAATTCAATTCTTGGGATTCATAGAAATAAACCGTTTAGTAAAGGCATTGTTATGAATTACAAAGAAATTAGGAAACATTGCAATGAACTTATTGAAGAATTTGATGTTAGAACTCCGAATGAAGATGTAAACGCTGAGGCGTTATCAGGTGGTAATCAACAAAAACTTATAGCAGCTAGGGAAATTTCAAAAGATCCAGAACTTCTAATAGCGGCTCAACCTACAAGGGGGCTGGACGTTGGTGCAATTGAATATATTCACAAAAGATTAGTTGGAGAACGTGATAAAGGTAAGGCTGTTTTACTCGTATCCCTAGAACTTGATGAAATATTGTCATTATCAGATAGAATAGCTGTAATGTATGATGGGAAAATAGTAGATATCCTGGAAAGGGTTGATGCTACCGAGCAAAAACTGGGAATACTTATGGCTGGTGGAACGCTTAAAGAGGTCAGAGAAGGAGGCATAGATAATGAATAAAGAAGTAGATAAAAATAATAATTTTATACAAATGGTAAAAAACATAATTAAAGTACTTGCCTTTCCTTTTCTTTCTATAGTTATTTCTATGTTTGTTGCAGTGTTATTTGTAATGTGGGCAAAAGGGTATTCCATATTACAGTATTTTTCTGCTTTAGGTGATTTGATTGGACTTATATATAGAGGTGGGTTTGGTAACGAGAGAGTAACATTTGTTACTATCTCAGAAGTAACTCCATTAATATTTACAGGAGTTGCAAATGCTGTAGCATTTAAATGTGGGCTGTTTAATATAGGCGTTGCCGGGCAATTTATACTTGGGATGCTAGCGGGAGCAGCTGTAGGAATAATTACAGGATTAAATCCTGTAATTCATATAATTTTGATGATTCTTGCTGGATTTATAGCTGGTGGAATGTGGGGTGCTATACCTGGATATTTAAAGGCTAAAGTAGGTACTCATGAAGTTATTAATACTATTATGATGAATTATATAGCTATGGCACTTGCCAATTTTCTTGTATTAAGAACTGGATTTGGAGTGGCAGGTAAATCAAGTACTCCAAACATACAAAAGAGCGCGCAGCTTCATAGGTTTGTTGCTGGAAGTGGTGCTAATGTTAGTATATTTTTAGCTATTGCAGTAGCTATATTCATATTTTGGTTATTATGGAAAACTACCGTTGGTTACGAAATAAGAGCGGTAGGTATAAATCCACACGCTGCAGAGTATGGTGGAATTAATGTAGCAAAAAACATTGTGCTAGCTATGGTGATTTCTGGAGCAATAGCAGGAGTTGGTGGGGCGACCCATGTTGCAGGTGTACTTCATAATGTAAAAGACTTTATGGCACTTCCGTCTTATGGCTTTGATGGTATTGCGGTTGCGCTGCTTGCTAAAAGTAATCCTATTGGATGTATAGCTTCAGCTTTATTGTTTGGAACTTTAAATAGTAGTTCTAGAACTCTTCAGCTCAATGGAATACCAAAAGAGATAGTTTATTTAATTCAGGCTATAATTATTATATTTGTAGCAACAGATTATATTGTTAAGTACTTCTCTGAAAAGAAAAAGAAGGAGGTGATTGCAAATGAGTAGTATTATTTTGATTAATTTGGTTGGGCAAACTTTAAGAATAGCTACGCCTCTAATTTTCGCGGCCCTTGGTGGTATATTTTCTGAAAAATCAGGTGTAGTAAACATTGGACTTGAAGGCATGATGGCTATAGGAGCTTTCTTTGCAGTATATGGTAGTTACGTTACGGGAAGCCCTGTAGTAGGTATAATTTATGGCATGATAGCTGGGGGCGTTTTGGGGCTAATACATGCCGTTTTAAGTATACATTTACGCGCAGACCAAGTAATTTCAGGTACAGCCATAAATCTCTTTGCAACTGCTCTTTCTAGCTTCTTAATATTTAAGTTATTTGATGGTAAAGGTGGTCAAACTGATATAGTTGCAGGGTTATCATATAACATACCAGATTTTATTAAAAATTTACCATTGATAGGTAAGTTAATATCACAGCTAAATTGGTTTGTTATATTGGCTATTGTTTTAGTATTTATATCCCATTATGTATTATATAAAACGCCTTTAGGACTTCGAATTAGAGCTGTGGGAGAACATCCAAAGGCTGCTGATACATTAGGAATAAATGTTTATAAAATAAGATACTTATGTGTCATCTTATCAGGAATGCTTGCGGGCATTGGCGGGGCGGCTTTGTCTCTTGGAATAACTCCGCTTTACAGAGAAGGAATGGTGTCAGGACGTGGATTTATAGCCTTAGCAGCTGTTATATTCGGGAATTGGAAGCCTTTTGGAGCGTTTGGTGCTAGTTTATTGTTTGCGTTTGGTAGTGCATTTGATATATTTGCTCAAGGACTTAGCATAAATCTTCCTTCAGAAGTATATACAGTTATTCCATATGTACTTACTATGGTTGCTCTTGCAGGGTTTGTTGGGAAAACAACAGGACCATTAGCTAGTGGTAAGCCATACGATAAGGGATCAAGGTAAGATATTAAAAATAAAAAATCTTAGCATATGCTAAGGTTTTTTGTTTTAACCTAATGCATAATATATCAGTGATATGTTATAATATTTATAATGTGATTTATGTGAGGTGATAGATAATATGAACATTAATTTTGGATTAAATCTGGTTCAAGAACAAAAATTGATAATGACGCAAGAAATGCAGATGTCTATTAAACTCCTTCAAATGTCAGCATATGAGTTAGGACAATATGTTAGTAAAGAGATGCAAGAGAATCCAGTGCTTGAGGAAAGAGAGTTACAAAACAATAAAAATGCTACAAACGATGTAAATGATTACAAAGAGATAATTAAGTATCTAGATAAGGATGGTTATAAGGGAACGAATTATGTAAATAAAAGTGAAGGTGATGAGGTATCTCCTTTTTATTACATTGCACAGGAAAAATCTCTTAAGGATTATCTTAAGGAACAGATAGGCGAATTAAATCAACACCTCGATATTATTAACATATGTAAATATCTAGTTGAGAATTTGGATAACAAGGGTTATTTATCTGAAAATCTATCTCAGATATGCAAGGAACTCGCAATATCAAATGAAAAGGCAGAAGATGCACTTAAAGTTTTTCAAGGTTTAGATCCTGAAGGTATAGGAGCTAGGGATTTAAGAGAATGTCTAGCAATTCAATTACATAATTTGGGATATGATGATGAAAATATCTATAAAGTAATCTATAATTATTTAGAGTTATTAGCAGAAAATAAATATAATGATATAGCTAAAGAATTAAAGGTTAAAACTTACGAGGTACAAGAATATGCAGATATAATAAAAAAATTAGAACCTAAGCCGTCAAGGGGATTTTATACCGGTGAGAGTGTTAAATATGTTGTCCCTGATGCATACATTAATAAAATTGACGGTGAATATTTTATTTATATGAATGAAGATGTGCTTCCAAAACTTAATATAAATAGTATGTATAAGGAAATTATTAAAAACGAAAATGATGTAGAGGCTGTAGAATATGTTAAAGAGAAACTTAATAGCGCAATGTTTCTTATTAAAAGTATCCAGCAAAGAAAGAACACAGTGTATAGAGTTCTAGAAGAAATTTTGTCCGTTCAAAAAGAATATTTTGAAGTTGGCGAAGAATATTTAAAACCAATGACGCTTAAGATAATTGCTAATAATTTAGAAATGCATGAATCCACAATAAGTCGTGCGATTAGAGAAAAATATGTTAGTATAAACAATGGAAAAATAATTAAGATAAAAGATTTTTTCACTAATGGAATAGTATCTGCGTCAGGTGGAGAGGATATATCAACAATTAATATTAAAAAAGTTATTAAGATTATAGTGGATACGGAAGACCCTAAAAAACCTCTATCAGACCAAATAATTTGTAACAGATTAAATATTGAAGGTATGCATATTTCAAGAAGAACTGTAGCAAAATATAGAGAAGAGATGGAAATTAAAAGCTCAAGTAAAAGGAAAAGATTTTAATAATATGCTTATTTGTCGATTCGTTAACATAATGTTAACAATTTCTTTGAAATACTAATTTGTAAAAAGTTAGTATTTCATCTATAATGTACGTGGGAGCAAAAAATATGTGCTGGGACTTATCAAGTCCAGAAAGGTGTTCAAGTGGAGAAAATAATAAAATTGCAGCAAAAGATAGTGCCTGAATTAATAGATCTTCTTGAAAAACGGCATGATATATTAAGGATGATATGTTATAATCAACCTATAGGACGAAGGATTTTAGCAGATCATATGTGCATAAGTGAAAGAATAATAAGGAATGAAATAAATTTTCTAAAATCTCAAAACTTAATTGAAGTTAACGCACTAGGAATGTTTATTACAAGAGATGGAGAAGAAGTTATAAATCAGCTAAAAGAATTTATTCATGAAATCAAAGGTTTGTCTGAAATTGAAAAATTTATTGAGAAACATTTGAAGCTTGCTCAAGTTATAGTTGTTCCCGGAGATGTAGAAATTGATAAAAGCGTCCTTAAAGAACTTGGGAAAGCAGCAGCCGGTTATGCTATGGATGTTATTCGTGAAAATAGTGTTATTGCATTAACAGGTGGATCAACAGTCAAGGAAGTTGTAGATAGTTTTTTGCCAAATAAGAAATACAATAATAGTTTGGTTCTTCCAGCTAGAGGCGGAATGGCTAGAAATGTAGATATTCAAGCTAATACCTTAGTTGCAAGACTAGCAGATAAAATTGGTGGGAATTATGAATTACTTCATGTACCTGACAATTTGAGTAATGCAGCACTAGAAACTATATTAAAAGAAAAAAACATAAAAAACATAATTGAAAAGATTAGAAACGCAGATATACTTATTTATGGAATAGGTGTCGCGACTGAGATGGCATTAAAAAGAGGGCTACCGCAAAATGTGATAGCTGAACTTGAAGAAGTAGGTGCTGTAGGGGAAGCGTTTGGTGAATACTATAATGAAGTAGGGGAAAAAATTTATACTGTACCTACTATTGTGGTTAAGAACGAGGATGAGAAAAGCAATAAGATTTTGATTGCAGTAGCGGCCGGGAAAAGTAAGGCTAAAGCCATCATAGCAACTGAAATCAACTGCTCCAGTACTGTTTTAGTAATTGATGAAGCAGCTGCAGTAGAAATAGTAAATATTTTAGAGAAAATAGAGTAAACTATATAATGATTTTATTAAATAGAGAATTATATATTTACATATAATCAGTTAAAAAAATTTAGGAGGTTTTGTCAATATGGTAAAAGTAGGTATTAATGGATTTGGAAGAATAGGAAGAAACGTATTTAACGCACTTGTAAAAAATTACGGAGCAGAGTTAGAGGTAGTAGGAATTAATGATTTAACTAGTGCCGCAACATTAGCACACCTTTTAAAATATGATTCTCTTTATGGAAAATTCCCTGGAACTGTTGAAGCTAAAGAAAATTCAATAGTTGTTAATGGTAAGGAAATTAAAATATTTGCAGAAAAAGAACCAAAAAACATAGATTGGAGTTCACTTGGAGTAGAAATAGTATTAGAATCAACAGGATTCTTTACAGATGCTACTAAAGCAAGCGAGCATTTAGGAGTAAGTGTTAAAAAAGTTCTTATATCAGCTCCTGCTAAAAATGAAGATATAACAATAGTTTTAGGAGTTAACGAAGAAAAATATGATTCAACAAAACATAATGTAATTTCTAATGCATCATGTACTACTAACTGTTTAGCACCATTTGCTAAAATTTTAGATAAAGAATTTGGAATAGTTAAGGGCTTAATGACTACAATTCATTCATATACTGGAGATCAAAAATTATTAGATGCTCCTCATAAAGATATGAGACGTGCAAGAGCTGCTACACTATCAATGATTCCAACTACAACTGGAGCTGCTAAAGCAGTTGCATTAGTTTTACCACAATTAAAAGGAAAATTAAATGGTTTCTCTTTAAGAGTTCCAACTCCTACTGTTTCATGTACAGATTTAGTATGTGAAGTTTCAAGAGATGTTACTGTAGAAGAAGTAAATGCAGCATTCAAAAAAGCATCTGAAAATGAAATGAAGGGTATTCTTGGATTCTGTGAAGAACCATTAGTTTCAATTGATTTCAAAGGGGACGAAAGATCTTCTATAGTTGATGCAATGTCAACTATGGTTATTGAAGGAAATATGGTTAAAGTTGTTTCATGGTACGATAATGAAGCAGGTTATTCAAATAGATTATCTGATTTAACTAAATTTGTTGCAGATAGACTATAAAATCTGATTTTAAGATATTGTAAGTATAGTAAAAGGTCTGGTTTTATAGTTATTCTATGGAATCAGACCTTTTTTATTATGAGACAAACGAGAGGAGAATGTGTATGCAATTCAATAAGAAAACAATCGAAGATATAGAGGTTAAAGGTAAAAATGTATTAGTGAGATGTGATTTTAATGTACCACTAATAGATGGGGTAATTACAGATGTAAATAGATTAGTAGGTGCTATGCCTACAATAGAATATTTAGTTAAAAATGGAGCAAAAGTTATTTTATGCTCCCATCTTGGAAAACCTGCTGGAGAAGCAAAACCTGAACTTTCACTAGCACCGGTTGCTAAAAAACTAAGCGAGATGTTGAAAAAAGAAGTACTTTTTGCTGCTGACCCAAATGTAGTTAGTGATAGTGTGAAATCTGGCGTTGCAAAAATGAAAGATGGAGATGTTGTTCTTCTTGAAAATACAAGATATAGAAAAGAAGAAACTAAAAATAAAGAAAACTTTTCTAAAGAATTAGCTTCACTTGCAGATATATTTGTAAATGATGCATTTGGAACAGCACACAGAGCCCATTGCTCAACTGTTGGTGTAACTGAGTTTGTTAAAACTTCAGTATGCGGATATCTAATTCAAAAAGAATTGAAATTCTTAGGTGACGCAGTAGATCATCCTGTTAGACCATTTGTTGCAATTTTAGGTGGAGCAAAAGTATCTGATAAAATCGCTGTTATTGACAATTTACTTGATAAAGTAAACACTTTAATAATCGGTGGAGGAATGGCTTATACATTCTTAAAAGCTGGTGGATACAAAGTGGGAACTTCTTTAGTCGAAGAAGATAAAGTTGAATATGCTAAAGACATGATGCAAAAGGCAGAGGCAAAAGGCGTTAAATTTTTATTGCCAGTAGATCATATTACTGCTGATAAATTTTCAGCTGATGCAGAGCCAGTAGTTACAGAAGATCAAAATATTAAAGAGGGTTATATGGGACTAGATATTGGACCTAAAACTCAAGAAATATACAAAGGTGCTATATCTACAGCTAAAACTATAGTTTGGAATGGACCAATGGGAGTATTTGAATTTGCGAATTTTGCAAAAGGAACAATTGCTGTAGCTAAGGCTATGTCGGTAGTTGATGGAACTACTGTAATAGGTGGTGGAGACAGCGCAGCTGCTGTTAACCAATTAGGATTCGGCGATAAAATGACCCACATATCTACAGGTGGTGGAGCATCACTTGAATTCCTAGAAGGCAAATTGCTACCAGGAATTGAAGCCCTTACAAATAAATAGTAAATAAATAATTATTATTAATAACAAAATATATTGGAGGTTTTTTTGATGAGAAAAGGTATAATTGCAGGAAATTTTAAAATGAATAAAACCGTAGCTGAATCTGTAACTTTAATTGAAGAAATGATACCATTAGTTAAAGATGCAAAATGTGATGTTGTAGTTTGTCCTACATTATTAGCACTACAGGCAGTAATAAAA
Organism: Clostridium sp.; assembly: GCF_050717545.1. Taxonomy (GTDB): domain Bacteria; phylum Bacillota; class Clostridia; order Clostridiales; family Clostridiaceae; genus Clostridium_AD. The sequence goes on along the minus strand of NZ_JBOITN010000036.1, from coordinate 70,750 downwards.
GCAGCTAAGGGTTCAAACATAAAAGTAGGAGCTCAAAACATGCATTATGAAGAAAATGGTGCGTTTACAGGTGAGGTTGCACCAGCAATGCTTCAGGAACTAGGCGTTGATTATATTATAATTGGTCATAGTGAAAGAAGACAATATTTCAATGAGACTGATGAGACTGTAAATAAAAAAATTAAAGCTGCTTATAAACATAACATTAGTCCTATATTCTGTATTGGTGAAACTCTTGCTGATAGAGAAGGAAATGTTACTGAAAAAGTTTTAGAAAACCAAGTAAAATTAGGACTTGATGGACTTACAAAAGAACAAGTAGAAAAGTTAGTTCTTGCATATGAACCAATTTGGGCTATAGGTACAGGTAAGACAGCAACTGCTGATCAAGCAAATGATACAATTGCATTTATAAGAGCAACTGTTGGTGGAATGTTTGGAAAAGATGTTGCAGAAAAACTTAGAATTCAATATGGTGGTTCAGTTAAACCTTCAACTATAAAAGAACAAATGGGAAAATCAGATATTGATGGTGGATTAATTGGTGGAGCTAGCCTTAAAGCAGAAGACTTCGCTGGAATAGTAAATTACTAAGACTTTTTAGAAAACAAATGAAATAATGTGGCAAGCTACAAAGTAGATAAAGCTACGAAGTAGATAAAGCTACGAAGTAGATAAAGCTACATTATTTCCTAATTATGAATACAAATATTAATGCAAATTAATGTCATTGATATTATAAATAAATGGTGGGGGGGAACAAAAATGTCAAAGAAGCCAGTAATGCTAATGATTTTAGATGGATTTGGATTATCAAGTAACATTGATGGAAATGCAGTAGTTGCAGCGAGTAAACCAAACTATGACAAGCTGATAGAAAACTATCCAAGTACAAAATTGACTGCAAGTGGCCTAGAGGTAGGATTACCAGAGGGTCAAATGGGAAATTCAGAAGTTGGACATTTAAACATTGGTGCAGGTAGAATAATATATCAAGCACTTACAAAAATAACAAAAGAAATTAAGGAAGGAGACTTCTTTAAAAATAGGGCTTTTAATGAAGCTATGGATAAAGCTATTAAAGCAAATTCTTCAATACATCTTTTAGGATTATTGTCTGACGGAGGAGTTCACTCTCATATTGATCATTTAAAAGCTTTAATAAAGCTTGCTAAAGATAAAGGCGCTAAAAAAGTATATGTTCATGCTTTTTTAGATGGTAGAGATGTGCAACCCGGTTCAGCATTAGGGTATATAGAAGAAATAGAAGAATATATGGAAGGGATTGGTCTTGGAAAAATCGCAACTATAGCTGGTAGATATTATGCTATGGATAGAGATAAAAGATGGGAAAGAGTTGAGCTTGCATATAATGCTATGGTTTTATCTAAGGGTGAAGAAAACACTTCAGCTCTAGATGCAATGCGTTCAGCTATGCATGATAATAAGACGGATGAATTTGTTCTCCCAACTGTTATAATGGAAAATAACAAACCTGTTGCAGCCATTAGCAATAACGACACTGTAATCTGTTTTAACTTTAGACCAGACAGAGCTCGTGAGCTCACAAGAGCAATAAATGATAAAACATTCGAAGGGTTTATTAGAGAAACTTTGACTCTTAACTATGTATGTACTACACAATATGATATATCTATAGAAAATGTTGATGTAGCATATACACCTGAGAGTTATACTAATACACTTGGTGAATATGTTAGCAAGATGGGTAAAAAACAATTAAGAATAGCTGAAACTGAAAAATATGCTCATGTTACATTCTTCTTTAATGGAGGAGTTGAGGCTCCAAATCTTAATGAAGACAGAGCCTTAATCCCATCACCAAAAGTTGCAACGTATGATATGCAACCAGAAATGAGTGCATATGAGGTTACAAGTGAACTGTTAAAGAGACTTGAAACTGATGAATACGACATGATAATATTAAATTATGCTAATCCAGATATGGTAGGTCATACAGGAGTTTTTGATGCTGCTAAAAAGGCTATAGAAACAGTAGATGAATGTCTTGGAAAAATAGTAGATGCAGTTCTGGCTAAAGATGGTAGCATATTCATAACAGCAGATCATGGAAACTCTGAGCAAATGATTGATTATTCCTCTGGCAAACCAATGACAGCACATACTACAAATTTAGTTCCTTTCACATATGTTTCAAATCATAGCACGCAGCTACGCGATGCTGGGATACTTGCAGATATTGCTCCAACTATGCTAAGCGTTATGGGGCTTGATGTTCCAAGTGAAATGACAGGAAAATGTTTAATAAAATAAATAAATTTTTATTCGATTTTAGGATTATCTTAATTTAATTTAGGCAACAATATAATAGAAAAAAACTTTGGAGGTTAGATAATATGAAAAACTTTATTGAAATAATTGATATTTATGCAAGACAGATTTTAGATTCAAGAGCATTTCCAACTGTTGAGGTTGAAGTAACACTTGAAGATGGAACTATAGCAAGAGCATCAGTGCCATCAGGTGCATCTACTGGTATATTCGAAGCTGTAGAGTTAAGAGATGGAGATAAAGATGTATATAACGGCAAGGGAGTTTTAAATGCTGTTGATAATGTAAATAATATTATAGCTGAAGAAATCGTTGGAATGAATGTATATGACCAAATAGCAATTGACAATGCAATGATAGCACTTGACGGAACACCTAACAAAGCAAAACTAGGCGCCAATGCAATTCTTGGAGTATCACTTGCATGCGCTAGAGCTGCTGCTGAGTCACTAGGGCTTGGATTATACCAATATATTGGCGGAGTAAACGCTAAAGTTTTACCAGTTCCAATGATGAATATTATAAATGGTGGAAGCCATGCTGACAACAATGTAGACTTACAAGAGTTTATGGTTATGCCAGTAGGAGCAACTTCTTTCAAAGAAGCATTAAGAATGAGTGCAGAAGTGTACCATGCATTAAAAGCATTATTAAAAGTTAAAGGACTTGCTACTGGTGTTGGTGATGAGGGTGGATTCGCTCCAGATTTATCATCAAATGAAGAAGCTATAAAAATCATAATTGAAGCTATAGAAAAAGCTGGATATGTTCCAGGAAAAGATATTTTTATAGCACTTGATCCAGCGGCTTCCGAATTCTTCGAAGATGGTAAATATAATTTAGCTTCAGAAGGAAGAATACTTACTCCAGAACAAATGGCTGACTACTATGTAGAACTAGTTAACAAATATCCAATTATCTCTATTGAAGATGGTATGGCTGAAGAAGATTGGGAAGGATGGAAATACTTAACTGATAAAATAGGCGATAAAGTTCAATTAGTTGGAGATGACTTATTTGTAACTAACACTGATAGATTAAAAATGGGAATTGAAAAGAAAACTGCAAATTCAATTCTTATAAAATTAAACCAGATAGGCACACTTACTGAAACATTAAATGCTATAGAAATGGCAGAACGTGCAGGATATACTGCAGTAGTTTCTCATAGATCAGGAGAAACTGAGGATACTTCAATAGCTGATTTAGTTGTAGCTATGAATGCAGGACAAATTAAAACTGGTGCTCCAGCTAGAAGTGAAAGAGTTTGTAAATATAATCAGCTTCTAAGAATAGAAGAAGAACTAGATGAAATGGCTGAATATAGAGGACTCAAAGCATTCTACAATATAAACAGATAATTAGTTTTAAATAAGAGTATAGTTGCTTTAGACTATACTCTTATATTTTACTTGTGTTTATGTGGATTTTTAGAAAAAATTGTGTTAAAATTAATTTAAAAATAAAACTCTAGCAGTATATTGTGGGTACAGTCCATAATTGTATTCCATAACACGTTGCATTAGAGTATGATAAGATAATTCAACATTCAACGAACAGGGGGTGTACACATGCAAAGTTTTCTAATAGTTTTATTAGTTATAGTTTCGATTGTTATAATTGTATCTGTTATGATGCAACCTAGTAAATCAGATGGATTAAGTGGACTTGTAGGAGGCGGAGGTTCTGATACTTTTTTTGCTAAAAACAAAACAAAAACTGCAGAATCAGTTTTAGCAAAAATTACAGCAGTTTCAGGAGTTTTGTTTGCTGTAATAATACTTTTAATGAATTTTATTAACTAATATAATTTTTCAGTCTCAGCAGTTTATTTAGATGATTTTTAATAAACTGCATTTTTTATATATTTTTGGAATTTAGTCTACGATTATTAGAGGTGAAGAATAATGAGTGAATATAGTTCTAAATTAGAAAGTGAACATATGAATTTTCTTTTTGAAGGAATTTTAAGCCTAAAAACAAAGGAAGAATGTTATAGATTTTTTGAGGATATATCAACAATTAATGAAATTAAAGCATTTGAGCAAAGACTTCAAGTAGCAAAAATGCTTGTAGATAAAAAGACATATTTGGATATAGCAGCAGCTACAGGGGCTAGTACTGCTACGATAAGTAGAATAAACAGAGCGTTAAACTATGGTAGTGATGGATACAAACTTATACTAGAGCGTCTAGAATCAAAAGATAAGTAGACTTTTTTAACTATATTTCATCGACCCAGGAGATGATTTAATATGCGAGAAGCTATGCCTAGAAGAGACGGTTAACATATATTTACTCAGTTAAATTAGCAATGATTCGCGCCATAGGCGATGAAATATTGTTAAAGAGTGAACATAAATTAACCGTCTATATTTTTTAGTGGGTATGTTCGTAAAGACTGTGATATAATTAGGTGTATGTTTATATCATAAATCTATAATATTATATAAAGATGGTAGAAGCTTATACCATAAACGTAAACTCATGATTACGAATATATTCTCGTTAAGGGGTTTATCTATTAACGTAAAGTAGTAAAATATGTCGCACTAAAGTAATGCTAGAGAATCTAGTATTAATATAATATATAAGGAGTGGTTCCATGGATTTAAAGAGTTTATTAAACAAAGAGCAATGCGAGGCTGCAATAACAGTTGATGGGCCGCTACTGATACTAGCAGGTGCAGGATCAGGTAAAACCAGAGTTTTGACTTACAGAATTGCACATATGATTGAGGATTTAGCTATATACCCATCTCAAATTTTATCCATAACTTTTACTAATAAAGCAGCTGGTGAAATGAAGGACAGAGTTAGATCTTTAGTAGGTAACATAGCCGATAATATGTGGATTTCTACTTTTCACTCTAGTTGCGTTAGAATTTTAAGACGAGAAATAGATAAGATAGGATATAATAAGAATTTTACTATATACGATAGTTATGATCAAAAAAGTTTGATCAAGCAGTGTATGAAGGAACTTCAGATAAATGAAAAAGATCTAACAGATTCAGAAATATTAGGCAAAATTTCAAGCGCTAAAAATGAACTTATTTCTCCAGATAAATTTAAAAAAGAGAACGAAAGCGATTATAGGAAAAATAAAATAGCTGACGTTTATGTTTTGTATCAAAAAAGATTAAAAGCGAATAACGCTCTAGATTTTGATGATTTGATTTTTAAGGCTGTTGAACTCTTAAAAAACAATAAGGATATTCTTGACTTTTACCATTCGAAATTTAAATATATTATGGTGGATGAGTATCAAGATACTAATAAAGCTCAATATGAACTTATAAAACTTTTAGTAGATAAAACTGAGAACATATGCGTAGTTGGAGATGATGACCAATGTATTTATGCTTGGAGAGGCGCTGATGTAACAAATATATTGGATTTTGAAAAAGATTATCCAAAGGCAAAAGTAGTAAAACTTGAGCAAAATTATAGATCTTGCGGAAATATACTAAAAGCTGCTAATGAAGTTATAATAAATAATTCCCAAAGAAAAGATAAAGCGCTAAGGACGCAGAAAGATTGTGGCGAAAAAATTAATTTATATAGAGCATATACAGATAGAGACGAGGCAAATTTTGTAGCAAGCCAGATCAAGAAAATTATGAAAGACGAAAATAGGAGTTATAAAGATTTTTCTATTTTATATAGGATGAATTCTCAATCACGTATTTTTGAGGAAAGTTTCCGTAAAAATTTAATCCCATATAGAATAGTCGGAGGTCTTAAGTTCTACGATAGAAAAGAAATAAAGGATATAATGGCGTATTTAAAGCTTATTAATAATCCACTTGATGATATTGCACTAAAAAGAATTATAAATGTACCTAAAAGAAATATAGGTGATGCAACTATTCAAAAGGTTCAAGAATTCGCAACTGAAATAGAACAATGCTTGTATAGTGCTGTTTTAGATGTAGACTTTATCCCAAGTCTTACAACTAGAAATAAGTCATCTATAAATAAGTTTGTGAGCCTAATGAACAGTTTTATGGCTAAAAACGAAGAGATATCTGTATCCGAGCTAATTAAGACTATAATTGCTGATACAGGCTATTTAAAGCAATTAGAAAATTCTAAGGAACCAGAAGATGAGTCGAGAGTAGAAAATATAAAGGAACTAGTATCAGATGCTGTAGAATTTGAAAAAACTTCAGAGGACAAATCCCTCTTATCATTTTTAGAAGGGGTAAGTTTAGGTTCAACAACTGAGGATCCTAATGAAATAGTTGATACTGTAGGCATGATGACAGTACATAGTGCAAAGGGGCTGGAATTTCCAGTAGTATTTATGGTAGGTATGGAAAATGGGATATTCCCAGGCATGTCTTCTTTAAACAATTTTACTGAGATGGAAGAATCAAGACGTTTATGTTATGTTGCTATAACAAGAGCGGAAGAAAAACTTTATATAACTTCGGCTGAGAGTAGAATGATATTTGGAAGAAATGTTGGGTATCAACCATCTGACTTTATAAGTGAAATTTCTCCGGATTTAAAAGAAATTATAGGAGGAGATAGAAACAGGACAGTGCCAGTGCTCAAGAGGAAAAACGCTAAGAATTCTCAAAAATATAATCCTCATGGCCTTCTTAGTCATACGAATCCTACGCAAGACCATTCAACCAGCACGCAGAGCAGTACCCCTGAGCAAGAAATTATTAAAAGCGAAGCTACTGTTGGTAGAAAAGTTAGGCATACTAAATTTGGAGTAGGCACAATAGTTTCAACTTCAAACTCTAATGGTGACACACTAATTGCCATAGCTTTTGACAACATGGGAATAAAGAAGTTGATATTAGATAAAGCACCACTTGAAATTTTATAAGTAATATGTAATTAAGCAATCATGTATGTTGCAAAGACATTTTGGACAAAATGACTAGTATGAATGCTGGTCATTTTATTTAATATGTCTTAAAGTTGTCTGCTGCGATGAGGAAAGGGTGTAATATATAAATATGGATGATAAAAGAATAAGGATGCTTAAATTGGTAGAGGAACTTAATATATATGCAAATGCTTATTATGTGCAGGACAATCATCTAGTATCGGATAAAGAATATGATGAAAAATATGATGAGCTTATAGGTATAGAAAAAGAACTAGGCGAAATACTTCCATTATCCCCATCTCAAAGGATAGGTGGAGGAGTGTTGCCAGGCTTTTCTAAATATACTCACAAGGCTAAGCTTTGGAGTTTAGATAAAGCTCAAAGTTTAAAAGAAATAGAAGAGTGGCACAATAGAAACATAAAAGTCATGAATGAATATAATTTAAATCATCAGGTTCAGCTTGATCATCTTACGTATGTATTAACTAAAAAGTTTGATGGTCTTACAGTAAATGCTACTTATAACGAAGAGGGATATTTGATTAAAGCAGCTAGTAGGGGGACAGGAGTTATAGGAGAAGATATTACTGCCCAGGCAAAAACAATAAAAACTCTTCCTCTTCAAATTGAATATGATGCAGTAATTGAGGTCCACGGCGAAGCTATTATGACAAAACGTGCGTTTGAAAAGTATAACGAAACTTCGGCTACACCTCTTAAAAATCTTAGGAATGGAGCAGCTGGAGCACTTAGAAACTTAAATGTGCGTGAGACATCAAGAAGGGGGCTTTCTGCATTTTTCTATGATGTAGGATATAACGAAGGAACCCCTTTTAAAACATACATTGAAATGATGGATTTTATAAAAAGGAAACACATACCCATAGATGAGTATATCGCTCAGTGTGAAACTTTAGAAGAAATTGAAAAAGAAATAGTACATATTGAGGCTATTAGAGCGGATTTAGAATATGATATTGATGGTGTTGTTATAGCTATAAATGACATAAGGACTAGAGAAGTACTTGGTTACACAATTAAATTTCCTAAATGGGCTATTGCTTATAAATTTGAAGCGGAGGAAGCGACTACAACCTTATTAGATGTTGTGTGGAATGTAGGGCGTAGTGGTAGAGTTGCTCCTACGGCGATACTTGCACCAGTAGGACTTGCTGGTGCAACTGTTAAAAGAGCTACTTTAAATAATATTGATGATATTAATAGAAAAGGTGTAAAAATTGGATGCGATGTTTTTGTACGTAGATCTAATGATGTTATTCCGGAAATAATGGGTGTAGTGGATAGTACTATCGAAAAGGGTATAGATATAATTGTGCCTGAAATTTGCCCAAGTTGTGGTAGTGAGCTTGTTCGAGATGGAGTACATTATTTTTGTGATAATACGTTATCTTGCATGCCTCAAATGGTGAAAAGTATAGTACATTATGGTAGCCGTGAAGCTATGAATATTGGTGGATTTAGCGAGAAAACGGCCCAGCAATTATTTGAAAAATTAGGGGTTAAAGCTATATCAGAATTATATAAACTAGAAAAAGATAAACTTTTAGTTTTAGAGAAATTCGGAGAGAAAAAGGCTGGAAATCTAATTAACTCCATAGAAAATAGTAAAAATTGTTCTTTGGATTCATTTATATATGCTTTAGGAATACCTAATGTAGGAAAGAAAACAGCTAAAGATTTGGCTAATAGATTTAAAAATTTAGAAAACATAAAGGGTTCAGTTTATGAGGATTTAATAAATGTTCAAGACATAGGAGATATTGTAGCGCGAAGCATAATGGAATTTTTCAGTCAAGATAAAATAATAGAGAGTATATCTGAATTATTAGAACTTGGAGTTAATCCGATTTTTGAAGAAACTTTGACTTTAGAAAATATATTTATGAATAAGACAATGGTAGTTACAGGTACTCTAGCTTCTTATAGTAGAATTGAGATTAAAGAAAAATTAGAAGCTTTAGGAGTAAATATTGCTGGTACTGTTAGTAAAAAAACAGATTATGTTTTAGTAGGTGAAGATCCAGGATCAAAATACGATAAGGCAATATTACTTGGCGTCAAGGTCCTAAATGAGGAAGAGTTTGAACAAATGCTGTAAAAAATAAAAAGACGTCAGATGGCGTCTTTTTTTATGTTAACATCTAATGGTTCATTTTCAGTTGTTTTAGTAATGTCGATTGGATTAGGCTTACATTTTGAATATTCTTTATTTTCATGATTCGGTGATAATTTAGACGTATTTTGTATAAGTTTTTCCATTAAGTAATTTTTATATGTTAGCTGGTTATATATTTTAATTAATAAAATAAAACCCCATATTCCAATAAACATAAAAACTAACATTGAAAGTATAGCGATTATTTGAATAGTTGTAATTAACATAGAGAAAGCCTCCTATATACATATCAAATATATATAAATTGTAAATAGATATGCACTTATTATAACATAATGAAACAATAAAAGTTAACAGAAATAACTTGTATAAAAAAAATATTTTGATTATTTAATATGTTAAAAGTTAATACTTCTAATAAGGCACATGATAAAAAGTGAAATACCTAATTATTATTTATAGGGGTGTGACTTAGACGGAGGTAAATATGAAAAAGTTATTATGTTTAATGTTAATTTTTATGACAATGCTTGCCAGTGGATGTATTCAAAAAAAAGCAGTACCTTCAACAGCGAAGAAATATTTAGTTTATAACTTAGGAAGTTTGCCAAAAGATTTGTTAATGATAGATAGTGATGATGTTAGACAAAAGGATTTATTATTAGTTTTGTTTGAAGGGTTAGTTAAAGAGGATAAAGATGGAGAAATAGTGCCTGCTATGGCAGAAAACATTGAAACTTCAGAAGATAAAATTCAGTATACATTTACCTTAAGAAAAGATCTTCATTATAGCGATGGAACAGATATAAATGCTAATGATTTTAAAAGACTCTTTTATAACATTCTATCAAAAAAAGATAACGCTTTTGCAAAGCAATTATATTGTATATTTGGAGCGGAGGATTTTAATGCTGGACAAATAGATTTTGAGAACATTGGAATTTTTGCAAAGGATGATTTAACTTTAGTAATAAGATTAAATAGCCCTAATGAGTATTTCACAAAAATTCTTTGTAATCCAGTTTTTACTTTAAGGGAAGAAAGCGCTAATATGAAAAACTGGCAAACTAGTTATGGTGAAATTCAATATAGTGGTCCATATGTTATAAAAGATGTAAATAAACATGGAGAAATTGATTTAGTGAAAAATCAAAAATATTGGGGAGCTAGCTCGATTGTTAGCGATGAGATGTTATTTACTTCTATAAAAGATGAAGAAAAAGCTTTAGCCAATTTTGAAACTATGGAGCAGCAAAACACTTCAAAGATTGATGTATTTGTAAGTCCACCAATAAGTGAACTTACTTCTCTTGTTGCAGAAAATAAAACTGAGATTATACCGTCTCAGAGCATGTATTATTTAAACTTTAACTTGAAAAATAAAAAGGGGTTAGATAAATCAGATGCATTAGACATTAATTTTCGAAATGCAATTGGTGCTATAATAGATAGAGAATTAATTATAGAAACTGTATCTACGGACTTGGCAGTTCCAACAATAAATTATACAAGTGGCGATAGTTTTGACAACACTAGTTCTAAATTGATTTTTGATACATTCCTTAATAAGGCTAAGGGATTAGAACTTAAAAACATTAGCAATTATAAGAAAAATCGTAAATTAGATTTGGTATATGAAAGTGAAAATTTTGATATGAAGATATCTAATGAAATAGCTAAAAATATAAAAGAATATTTAGGGGTAAAAGTAATTTGTACTGGTTATAAAAAAGATGAGCTCCAAAAAGTGATTGCAAATGGAAATTACGACATGGTCTTTTTAAAAGATGATGTAGAAGACGGAGATATTTATAGTTTTTTTTCAAAATGGACAGCTTATTCAAAAGACAATGTTTATGGATATATCAATTCAAATTATGATCAAACTATAGCAGAGGCAATGAGTGAAAATAATGATAAAAATAAGGTAACAATTTATAAGCAGGCACAAGAAATATTAGCAAAAGACTTGCCATGTATACCTATATATATAGCTAACACGGTTATATGCAAGAAAGAAAACATTAAAGGAATCTATACCACTAAAAGTGGGAATCTGGTATTTGACTATGCCTATAAAGATAATGAAACTACCTCAAAATAAAAGATGAAGTAGTCTCACATTAAATAAAAATTTATTGGTTGCGGAAAAATAATATTAAGAAAAATATAAACATATTTTTGTTGCTATCAAACGATAACTTACTTTGTTTAAAACTTTCCTTTCGTTTATTGTACACTACGTTTTTAATAAATATAGAAGCTAATTCATTATTTTCAGGTGTTGGAACTTGTGGCATTTTAAAATCATCATCTTGAATCAAATCTTCTGATTTTAGTGAGTAATTTCTGTAATGTTCTATATTATCTAGTGATGGTGCATCAGGCCAACTTAAAACCAAACCAGAATTTAAAATTTGATTTTTAAATATATCCTCAAGCATGTGAGAATTATCCTCTATATTATTAAAATCAGAATATAAGATTAAACTGTACATGTAGAGTATAAGTTCATCTGGGGTATAAAGTATTTCTTTATCAACACTTTCTTTTATCACGATACCTTTATCACTATCATATAATTTCGAAAGTTTTTCGAATAAATCGTCGCTAGTATCTTTAAACTTAAGCATAGAAGTATTATTATACATAAGAGTACAATTTATAAATAGCATGCACGCATGATCTAGTTTAGCATTTATAATTAAATTTGGTTTAGCGTTATATTGCTCGATAAGAAGATCTAAAAAATCTAGCAATAAAGTTTGACATTTTTCAAGGCCGGAGTATTTGTAAAAAATGTTTAAGGCAAAGCATATTTTATTGAGTTCCTCGAATGAAACATTGTAGATTTCTTCCTTATATTGGGCAAACATATCTAATATATCTAGAGAAAATTTTTCGTATTCGTGTTCATGCTCACATTTATCATCAGAAGAATATTTGTAGTAAGCAGCCATCATAAAAGCTTGATCAGAAAATTTAAATTTATTATTTTTATCTTCAAAATTGAATTCTTGATGCATTGGATCAGTTAAATCTTTTTTATCAACAAATAGTCCATCTTTATTTCGAAAGTGAGAAGCATAAAACTCTAATTGTTCTTTGCATAATTTAAGATGTAGGGAGCTTAATGCATATTTATTATCATCAACGTCTCTAAAGCTACTGTAATAGTCTACGAGTTCTAATAATGATAAGGTCATGAATGCATTACTACTAATAGTTATTTCTTTTTTTGCTTTGGTTTCATTCCATTTTAATGTTCCTTCTCTTAACTTTAATTTAGCATCAGTTTTTTTGTAAATACATAAAAGTGGAGAATTTAAATTAATTGTGTTAATATCAGTCTTAGAAAAAGATTTAGTTCTTAAATCGTTGCTAGGGATATATATTCCACATTTAGAGTCAAAAACTATATCCTTTAATGATTCTTTTGATAAGTAGAAAAATTGATTTTTTATGTTGTTTTTGTTTAATGTATTAATTCTTAAAAAAGGTCCTAGAAAATTCAAAATATCACCGCCATATATTAATCCTTATATAGATAGTATGATTAAACTTACTAGAATGTGCTAGTTTTATAAAAATAAAGGGGAAGAATTTAAATGAAAGTTGGAAAACTTAATTGGGATGACTTAAAACAAATAATTGACAATAATAAAAGTGTTGTTAGAAGTGATGTTAGAATCAGAAGTGGAATAGGAGAAGACTGTAGTGTTATAAATTTTGGTGAATATGAGTGTGTCATATCTACTGACCCAATAACTGGGGCTGATAAAAATATAGGTAAACTAGCTGTTCATATAAATTGTAATGATATAGCTTCCTGTGGGGTTGAACCTATAGGCATTTTAGTTACAATTCTTGTACCACCAACAGCAACGATGGATGATATAAAAGATATTATGAAAGAAATCGATGAAGAAACAAAAAAAATGAACGTTGAGATATTAGGTGGACATACTGAGGTCACAGAAGCTGTGAATAGAATAGTAGTTTCATGTACGGTAATAGGAAAAGGAAAAGCAAAAGCGGCGGTGTCAACTTCGGGAGCAAGACTTGGGGATGAAATTGTTGTTACTAAACTTTTGTGCATGGAGGGAACTTCAATTATAGTAAATGATCATTTAGATAGGGTACAAGGCATTTTAACTAATAAGGAAATAGAAGTGGCTAAAGACTATGTTAATAGTATTAGCGTGGTTAACGAGGGCCTTATAGCAGGTAAATTTGGTGTTAATTCTATGCATGATATAACAGAAGGTGGAGTACTAGGAGCATTATGGGAGGTTGCACAGGCTAGTAACTTAGGATTTAAAGTATATAACGATAAAATGCCAATTAGTGATATTACATATAAGATTTGTGAAAAACTTAAAATTGATCCATTAAAATTTATATCCTCAGGAAGCATGCTAATAACAGCAAGTAGTGGAAAAGGGCTTGCAGAGAAATTAAATGCTAGTGGAGTACAAGCTACAATGATTGGAATAATAACAGCATCTAGAGGGATTTTAGTAGTAGATGGAATTGAAAAAGACGTTTTACCACCTACTAGAGATGAGCTATTTAGTATATAAATTATAAATATATTAAAAGAAAAGGATAATAATTAACAGTTATTATCTTGAAATAAAGGATTACGAGGGGGAAAATTATGAAAGAAATAATAATTGCTAGTAATAATGAACATAAAATTAAAGAAATAAAGGAAATTTTATCACAATTTCCTTTTGAAGTATTATCTTTAAAGGAAGCCAATATTAATATTGATGTAGACGAAATCGGAAGCACATTTATGGAGAATGCAGAGATAAAGGCTAATGAAATTTATAAAATAGCTGAAAGAAATATGGTTCTTGCAGATGATTCAGGTCTAGAAGTGGAATCATTAAATGGAGCTCCAGGTGTTTTCTCAGCAAGGTTTGCTGGTGTTCATGGAGATGCTAAAGCAAATAATGAAAAATTATTATATCTTTTAGAGGGTGCAAAACAGAAACAACGAAAAGCCAAATTTATTTGTGCAATGGTACTTATAATTAATGAGGATGAAATAATAAAAGTACAGGGCGAAGTAGATGGAATAATAACTGATGAATTTAGAGGAGAAGAAGGGTTTGGGTATGATCCATTATTTTTTGTGAAGAAGTATAAGAAAACTTTTGCGCAGATGAGTAATGAAGAAAAAAATGCTATTAGTCATAGAGGAAGGGCATTAGATAAATTAAAAAAAGAACTTGAAAAATTAAGATAGTGTATACACTTATAAAGTATATAAATAGAACTAAGGATCAAATTTACAATATATGATTTAATAATGAAGAGGGTGATTTAAAATGCGCATAGGTGTTGTAAGTGATACACATAGAATTACTAGCAGTATAGAGCAACTAAGAGGCCTAATAAAGGGACTGGATGTAGTGATTCACTTGGGAGATAATGTAGAGGATGTTTTATTAATGAAAAAGTTTTACAAAGGCGAAATAATTAATGTTAAAGGTAATTGCGATTTCAGTGTAAAAACACCTGACGATAGATTAGAAGAAATAGGTGGGAAAAAGATTTTCTTAACCCATGGGCATAGATATAATGTAAAAGAGAGTTTAGATAAATTAAGATATAAGGCTCTAGAGACAGGAGCTAATATAGTTTTATACGGACATTCACATATTGCTAAAATAGATTTTGAAGAAGGAATATGGTATATAAATCCTGGAAGTGCGTCGCTACCAAGAGATGGAGATCGAAGTTTTGCTATTATAAGTATCGATAAAGAAGAGATAGAGACGAATTTAATAAGATTTTAGCGAAAGTTTAAAAAAAGCATTGACGTATTAATATATATGGTGTAGAATAATCCATGTCGTCAGAAAAAATCATTGAATTTGAATGATAAGGCGTAACAGTTAATTTAGGACATTAAACATTATAGTTTAATGGATATCGGGGTGTAGCGCAGCTGGGAGCGCGCGTGGTTTGGGACCATGAGGTCGCAGGTTCAATCCCTGTCACCCCGACCACTAAAATTAATACGCGGGTATAACTCAATGGTAGAGTGTTAGCCTTCCAAGCTAATTACGAGGGTTCGATTCCCTCTACCCGCTCCAAAATATATTAATGCGTCAAGGTATTGATATATATGCGTCTTTAGCTCAGTTGGATAGAGCAACGCCCTTCTAAGGCGTGGGCCGGGGGTTCGAATCCCTTAAGACGCACCATATGGTGGACGTAGTTCAGTTGGTAGAGCGCCAGTTTGTGGTACTGGTTGTCGTGGGTTCGAGTCCCATCGTCCACCCCATTTAATGCTGGGATGTCGCCAAGCGGTAAGGCACCACACTTTGACTGTGGCATTCGTAGGTTCAAATCCTGCCTTCCCAGCCAATAAGGTTTACTAGCTCAGTTGGTAGAGCACATGACTTTTAATCATGGTGTCCGGGGTTCGATTCCCCGGTAAGCCACCATAATAGTAATAATATGCAGGTGTGGCGGAATTGGCAGACGCACTAGACTTAGGATCTAGCGCCTTCGGGTGTATGGGTTCAACTCCCTTCACCTGCACCATTACTATTAACAAGTAAATTACTATTTATATAATTCTAAAATATTATAGGTATAACATAATTCTGCGGGGGTGGCTCAGTGGTAGAGCGTCACCTTGCCAAGGTGAACGTCGCGAGTTCGAATCTCGTCTCCCGCTCCAAATATGTTAATACATATTAAATTACATATGTGTCTTTAGCTCAGTTGGATAGAGCAACGCCCTTCTAAGGCGTGGGCCGGGGGTTCGAATCCCTTAAGACACACCAATATATGCGTCATTAGCTCAGTTGGTAGAGCACCTGACTCTTAATCAGGGTGTCCGGGGTTCAAACCCCCGATGTCGCACCATTTTTTAAATATTGCCGGGGTGTAGCGCAGCTGGGAGCGCGCGTGGTTTGGGACCATGAGGTCGCAGGTTCAATCCCTGTCACCCCGACCATTTTAAAATAATATGCGGGTATAACTCAGTGGTAGAGTGTTAGCCTTCCAAGCTAATTATGAGGGTTCGATTCCCTCTACCCGCTCCAAATATTTTAATGCATAAAATTAGAATAGATTAAATTTATTATATTATTGATAATTTTAGTAACTAATAATTCATCATATGGTGGACGTAGTTCAGTTGGTAGAGCGCCAGTTTGTGGTACTGGTTGTCGTGGGTTCGAGTCCCATCGTCCACCCCATTTTTAATTTGAATAGAAAGAAATAGAAATATTTCGATTTATATTATTAGTTTAAATAATACGGTTTACTAGCTCAGTTGGTAGAGCACATGACTTTTAATCATGGTGTCCGGGGTTCGATTCCCCGGTAAGCCACCATAATAGTAATAATATGCAGGTGTGGCGGAATTGGCAGACGCACTAGACTTAGGATCTAGCGCCTTCGGGTGTATGGGTTCAACTCCCTTCACCTGCACCATTACTATTTATAAAAAGAATACCATGCGGGGGTGGCTCAGTGGTAGAGCGTCACCTTGCCAAGGTGAACGTCGCGAGTTCGAATCTCGTCTCCCGCTCCAAATTTGCGGGTATAACTCAATGGTAGAGTGTTAGCCTTCCAAGCTAATTACGAGGGTTCGATTCCCTCTACCCGCTCCAATAAAAAGTCTTTAGTATTTATACTAGAGACTTTTTAAAAATTATTTTATTATGCGAACATATTTTAATATGCGCCCATAGCTCAGCTGGATAGAGTGGCAGACTTCGAATCTGTAGGCCGTGGGTTCGACTCCCTCTGGGCGCACCACAAAGCCTTGCAAATACTAGGTTTGCAAGGCTTTAACTTTGTCATAAAAAACAGTTCTGCCCTCTTTTTTGCCTCTTATAAAATTTTATAGTATGTATCAAGATACTAAATATATTAAATTTGATATCCATTTCATAATTTGAAAAACAGCATATTAATATGTACTATATTTAAATTAAAACTTCCCATCTACCATCTTTTCTAGATAACAGGAGATTCTTAATATCTACAATCTGCTCCTCCTTTAAATTACCATTTAAACTAATAACTTTGTTATATTTTTTAGAATACTCTTGAAGTTTTACTTTTTCATTTTCATCTAATAAATTAGCAAGTGCCATATTTTTTTTCGGCCATCTAAACTAACTAAGCTTCCTAAATCATACATTTTAAAATTATAACTTCCACTTTGATAACTCCCACCACCTGTTTCATAGTAATAATCCATAACACATGTATAATTAGTATTCATATGCACATTAGGCTAATAATGGGCAGTCGAAAAAATGAGTACTTAATTGATGAGTGCAGTAAAAATGAATAACTAGGTTATGGCGAACTAGTGAATGTCTAATATTCTTAGGATGTACTTTAAAATTGGATTATAGTTTCTTTTATATATAATAAAAAATGGTATAAAGGATTCCCAGCAACATTTATTCCTTTTATCTTAGTATTACCATTATTTTTTAAAGTTGTTAGTTAAATATTTAGTCCGTAGCATTCGTATATATCGTCAAAAGTGCCACCATATCATTAGATATAGTGGCACTTTATTAAGCACTTATTGATATTCTGAAAGTAACACAATACCAATTGAGTTACTTTCACTTTGAGTCTATAGGCTAGATGTTTGCAAACTTATTATGTTGTATGGCAATGACTTATTACTATTCCATATGGAAGTTTAATTAATGTCATAAAACCAATTAGAATTCTTTATTTAAATATATTTTAATTGAAGCAAAGAATGAGACTACTATAAAAATTATAGGTATGGCTGTCAGTACAATTCCTTGCAGTAATCCAAAATCAACCCCAAAAATTGTATTATTCGTTAATATCTCATTTGTAAAAGAGATAAGACTTCCCATTACAGCCATAATTATAAAATTCACCCACCTTGATTTTAGGTATCCGAGTTTATAATAAAATGGGAAGAAAACAGAGAAATAAGCACATACGATAAAAAATTCAATAAAAATAGTATTTATACCTAGGGTTTTATTTACTAAAGTTGGAGCAACAAAATGTAATAAACTGCCCATGATAAGTGTTATTAATATAGCGCAGATAAGAAATACAAATACTGATAAATATTTTGCAGCCACCACAATTTTTCTATTAACAGGCAAACTATTTATCATTAGTTCACTGTTATATTTAAAATCATAAGCATTAGCATAAACTGCCAGTAGATATATACTTAAAAAACATAACAATATAGTGGGTGCATAATTGTTTTGAAATATAAATATGTTTAATATGTTTAAAAATAAAAACATAAATACGGTTTTATCCTTTCTTTGAATTCTAATGTCTTTCATTATAAGATTAAACATGAATATCACCCCTGATTGTATAAACCATAATATCTTCTAGTGATGCTTTTTCAATCTTACAATTCTCATTAAATAAAATCCTTGCTTTATCTTTATTATCAGTTAATGCCTCAAACCCGGAAGCAGTTTCCCTTATACCTATAAATTCCTTTCGTATATTTAAGTCTAAAAGCTTAGAAGCACCTTTCACTAGTGCGTATTTTTGTAGCACTTCTTCCTTCGACTCAGAAAACACCATACTTCCTTTATTAATAAAAGTTATATAATCTGCAATTTTTTCAAGATCTTCCGTAATGTGCGTAGAGAAAAAAATTGACATCTCTTCATTCTGAATAATATTATATAAAATATCCATAAGTTCACTTCTGAAAGCAGGATCAAGTCCTGAAGTAGGCTCATCCATAACAATAAGTTCAGCTCCATGGGAGAGTGCTATGGCTAAGGCGAATTTTGTTTTCATTCCCTTTGAAAGCTTATCTATCACCTTATTGGGATTTAATTCAAAATGTTTAATATACTCCTTAAATTTGTTTTCATCCCACTTTGTATAAAAACCTGCTATAATATTTTTCATTTCATTTATGGTAAGCATGCCATAAAATATATTTTCATCATAAACAAATCCTATTTTTTCTTTGATTTTCCTTTCGTCTTTAACGCTGTCCATACCAAAAATACTGATGCTTCCACTATCTTTTTTTATTAAATTCATAATTGCTTTTATTGTGGTACTTTTCCCTGATCCGTTTGGTCCTATAAATCCCATTACATATCCTTTTTCAAGCTTAAAGTTTAATCCGTTTAAACAGAAATCACCATAAGACTTGTTTAGATTTCTAACTTCTAATACACTGCTCATTTTACGTCCTCCTTAAGATTTCTCATTATATCTATTATTTCTACCATAGATAAATTAAGTATTTTACTTTCCTTTAAAACTTCTTTTAAATTTTCTTCTAGAATCTTCATTTTTTTCTTGCGGAGTAAATCCTTGTTTTGCCCTGATACAAATGACCCTTTACCTGTAAGAGAAATAATTAAGCCTTCCTTCTCTAATTCTTCATAAGCTCTCTTTGTGGTAATTACACTTATTTGAAGATCCTTTGCTAAATTTCGCATAGATGGAAGTGCATCACCTTTTTTTATTTCGCCAGAAAATATAAGTCCTTTAATCTGATCAATAATTTGCAGATATATAGGATCATTGGATAAATTTGAAATTATAATAGTAATGTCCATATCTTATCTCCTACCAATTTCTTTTAATAAATTATTTATTTAATTTAAAAGAGTATAATGTATATATACTATATATACATTATTTAAAACTTTTTGTCAATAATATAGATTACTAACTATCAATGTATATGATACTTATATACATTGATTTAAAGAAGTTTTTATTACTGTTGGTGTGATTCATAGAAATGTTGGCGAGACCCCCGATATTGGAATAGCAACTTAATCAGTTTTAAATTAAAGTCATAATTAATAAGTGAAAGTAACACAATTGTAATTGAGTTACTTTCACTTTGAGGCTAGTACTCATTTTTGATAATTGTAAGCATACCTAATTTATGTTAATTGTGGTATGATTTAATATATATATTATTAGTCGGAATTGTAGATTATATTGTAGCAATAATTTAATTAATAAAAAGTAGTGACGTGTAATATGAAAAACACACAAACATGTTCCAAATGTAATTCAAAGAATATTATAAGAATACCAGGTAAAATTGGACCATTTAATTCTGGTAACAATATTTGGTGGGGATTTTTTGGCTTCAATATAGTAAAGGTAACAAGATATCTGTGCTGTGAATGTGGATATTCTGAAGAATGGATTGATAATAAAAATGATATAGAGAACGTTCAGAAAAAATTTAAATAGAATAAATCATTTCAGATAACCTCATATCTAACGATATGGGGTTTAATATATTTACGTTACATTAATATTTTGAAATTAACTTAATACCAATTGTGTTACTTTCACATTGGGGCTATTGAGCATTTTAAAAGAATTGTAAAAACACTTCATTTATGTAAATTATGGTATAATAGTATATATATTAGTAGTCTGGATTGTTGAAAATGATGAATATTATTTAAATTAAGTGAATGGGGGCTGAAAATGAATTCTAAAAAAAGAATAGCATTCCTAACTATGACAATTATGATGATTAGCTTATTTCTTGGATGTGGTACTAATACTATGAATAAGATTTATAACGATAATAGTAAAATAGCCAATGTATCTGATACCTTTGGATTAGATGAAAGTACGGAAACAATAAAATCAGGAATATATAAAGGGAAATTAAAATTAAGTGGAAGTGCTACTCTTTGGACATATGAAAGTAGTACAGATTTTGATTTGAAAATTCCATATACCTTATCAGTAAATAGTGGAAAGGCAAAAATTGTTTTAATATCACCTGACAATACAGTTGTTAATCTTGTAGAAAATACAGACAAAGCTACTATAAAGGGAGCAACATCATTAACTGCACCAATTAAGAAAGGTAATAATCGTATAAAAATAGTAGGCTATGAAAAATCAGATATTGATATTGAATTACATATAGATAAAGGTACATTTGAAGAAATAAGTTCAAATTAGGGTGCTTTTTAGACATTAATAATAAAAAATATTCTTATAATTTGGCACAAGTACCTCATATCTAATGATATGGGGTTGTTTGCTTTCAGATTGAGGCTGTTACTTATTAAAAAAATTGTAAATATACTTAATTTATGGTAATTATGTTATAGTTAAATATGTATTTTATGGCGAACTTATAGATTATTGCGTTTTAGATAATAAAATAATAATTAATCGTATTGGGGGAGGTACAATGGGAAAAGTGAGAGGTATCTGGAGTAAAAAACAAACAGATGAAAAAGCGCTGTCTGTACTTAGCAATGGTAGCTGGAGAAAAAAACAATGGTATAAAAAACAAACATATGAAAAAGTGCTGTCTGTACTTAACAATATTTGTTCTATAGGCATAATAATATTTGTATGTACGCAGATTTTAGGTGTTTGGAAAATTGAAACAGATGTATTTGTTCCATTGTTGGGTGTGTCAATGTTAATTCAATCCATTCAGTATTGGAAGAAAAATAAAGAGGTTTCTAAAAGTCTTTTATTGGCTGCGATACTTTCTTTAGTGTTCTCAATTTTTGAATTTATAATAAAATAAACTCAAATTTGTAAAATGGGTTGGATTAGTGAAAGTAACACAATAGTAATTGTGTTACTTTCACATTGGGGCTATTGACTATTCGTTAAAAATTTCACTTTAAATGTAACTTATAAAAGAGCTAGTTATGGTATAAAGGTATTCCCAAAAATGTTGTATATATAAATCTAATTCAAAAATGAATTAAATCAATAACAACTTGATTTATAAGGGTTGTTAAGCATTAAGTTAAATTTAACTTAATGGTTAACAAGAACAAAAGTAATTTTTTTATGATGCATATATCAAAATATAGTTCGTTTGGAGTATACCGCAGACGAACGAGAACTAATCGCCTTCAAAGTGATATTATATGGTGGTGAATATACATATAAACCGTTCATGTAATATATGGATTTTAAACGAACGAATTAATATAATAGTATAACGAGATGATTACATGAAACATACTTTTATATTAATTCGTTCGGCTGTACCCACTTTTCAACCTAAATAATTACATTTATGGGGCTATGCTTTCATTAACGTACGAAATATCATTTTTGCGTATGCTACCCCAACTGGCTACATAATTTATTGAATGATTGATTATATTATTAATAATCTTTGTTTGCTTTTGTCATAAAAACAACTCATATTACTATTGTAATACTTTAGTAATTATATATAAATTGATTAATTCCTAAAAAAATAAGCCGCAGTAAATGCATTGATTTTCTTAAAATAAATCAATGTATTTGCTACGGAATGTCTTATTATATCTACGTTAACTATAATATTAATCAAAACTTATATTAAAATTAACATATTTTTTACCTTTAATCTTTTTTCTATAAGGGGTGTCGCCAACATTGTCGGATTAACTATACTAGGGAAAATGTGAAAGGAATACAGAAGCATTACACAAATGTTAGGGGTGGGTACGGTATTCTTAATAATTGTTCGATTTTTATTAGAATAAATTGTATTCATGAGTGTATTGATTATAGATTGAGTTTATTTAGAACTTCCTCAAATTTCTTTGTAATTCCTTTATCCTTTGCTTTGTTTAATGAATGATTTACTTTTTTTTCGAGTATTGACCAAGGCACATCTTTTTTTATAGATGTTTTTAAAAAACCTTTTAGATCATCTTTAACATAATCATCATCAATTTTACTATCTTCAAAATAATTATGAAGTATCGTATCTACTATGTTTATTAGTTCTTTATTAATTTTTTCATCTTTAAATATGCTTCTATATACTTCAACATTAATATCCAAAGGACTCTCACATGTGTAATTAAAAACTTCCCTATAAATTTCACATATAAACATGAAGTATGTGGCAATAAATAACAATGATGATGATTTTCTAAAATCACCTACTCCAGGCTTATATCCATTATTATTTTTTATATATGTTAATAATAAATATGGGAACAAAAAATATTCAATAGATAATGATTTTGTTTCCTCATTACATATATACTGCCATTGGTTACCTGTTGGCGTTAATTCTCCAGCATGCCCATAAGCTACATTAGGCATTTGTCTAATTCCAGCTGTAAATGCTTGTATAACTTCTTTTGCAGGCAATACGTAAGTATATTTTTTATACAATAAATAATTATAGTTTAAATCACCTTTATATTTTTTTTGTTCTGCGATTTTTAAAGTTACATAAGCACCTCTTTGAATTTCATAGAAATATCCTAATTTTTCAAATTTGATTTTTAGTTCTCTTTGGAATTGATCCAAGGCATAGAAATCTAAGCCTCTTATTGCATTTTGACTATTGGTATACCTTGTAATATTATCCTTTAATTCCTTCATATCCTTTTCGTTATTGCTTTTCTTTGCTACTCTAATAATTTTTATAAGAATCTTGCCTTTATTGTTTTTGTTTTTTTCGAGAGTAGTTTTGGTTTTAAAATAACTCAATATTGATTTAGCGGTTTGACAGCCATTAACAATTTGTGGCTCTGTCATATTTATTACTTGATTTGTTAATTCATAATCTTTACAAACAATTGTAATCCCATTATTGTAATACCAAAATTTTTCAGGGTCTTTTTCTATCGTCTCCTCTATTTTTTTATTTATTTTAGTTTTATTTAAATAATTTCTTATGTTAGACATAAATATCATATTGTCTCCAGCTTTAACAAATTTGGCAAGCTCATTTAAACTTACACTAGCTACTATTGTATTATCGTCCATTTCAGAATTTTTTAATAAGATTATTGTAAACTTTGCATTCCTAAATTTTTTTGGTAATAATCCTTTTATTTCTTCTAATTTATCAACCATATTTGTAATATCCCAATTATAGGTATTAACATTTGTATCTATATATATATTTTTCTTAATTTGATTTTTATCTAATGGTTGAAACTCAGTGTTTGTTACATAATAACAATGAATTGTGTCCTTATTTTCATGTGTTTCCCTTATTAGTGTGCATTTTTCTTTTACAATTGATCTATTAGTTAAGGGTTCCTCTACTATTAGTCTTTTGCAATCACTTTCAAATCTACACATTGCATCAATTGAATGAGATGTTTTATATTTGCATTGCACTACATAAAGTTCATTGCTGATTTCAAAAACTGCATCAATACCGTTATCATATTTTCCACCTATAGATATAGCTTCTAATACTTCATCCTCTCTAAGTTCAAATAAATTATATAAAACCCATTCACAAAATCTTTCACCAATTAATTGCGTGTTTCCACCTTCATAACCTTCTTTAGTGATGTATTCATTAATAGATATATTTATATTATTTGCCAACTCTTGATCAAAAACATTTTCATGAAAATTTTCCTTTTTAGTCCTACTTATAGATTTATTTGATGACATATATCCCCCTTAATAAAATCTCAAATTATTTATTTGCTTTTCTACTATTCTTTTATGCTATTAACCCTATTTATATAACTCAGGGGTTACTTTTGTGTAATTTCAAACAAATACAAAAGCAATACTAAAGTATTGCAGAAATGTTGGAATGTAATAATGGCTAAGATAGGATTTAGTTATTTAAAAAGGTAATTATTTTAGACCATACGTTTTATTAGCTATTAATCTGTATTTTTTGGATTTTATAAAAGTTCGTGTTTAACAGAATAGGCGAACTTTAGCTATATTACTGCGTTTGAAAAGTCCCAACACTAAACTTACATGAAAGCGAACTTTTAATTGATAAAACGCGAACTTATCAAGTTCTTTTATTAGGGCTTCTCAACTAAGCGGTATTTTCTTATTCAAAAACTATATAGATTAATTTTATAGAAACTTTTAGATATCAAAATTTAATTAATTGTTATCTAGATAAAGGTAAACTAATTTTGACCCTTTTTTTTATCCCTTATAGATTGAATTTAGTAGGTATTACCTAAACTTAGTTAAAAAGTAAAATGACTATTTAAAAGGGAGTGATGGGTTTTTAAACTTAGCAAAAACTATTTCTGTCGAATCTGTAGGCCGTGGGTTCGACTCCCTCTGGGCGCACCATAAACGTTATATATCAAGCCTTACAGAGATGTAGAGCTTGCTATATTTTTATTTTACTTTGCTTTTACCACTGTTTAGAAACATTTTTAACATATTAAAATAGCTGACTTATAAAAACGAATAAAGTTATAACTTAAGGTGTTATCCACATCTATTGAAAGCCGTTGAAAAATATGTAATAATATATACATATAAAGAATATTAGGGGGAATTAAACATTGAAAAAATTAATTTTAGCAATTTTTTTACCAATAGCTATGGTGATTGGGCTTAGTGGTTGTAGTCAACAAGTAAAGTTAGAAACAGGTATAATAAACAATGCAACTATTAAATCTTGTGCGTATGACATTACTTTAGCTACTACAACAACAGGGATTAAGAGTAACAACCTAGATGCAGGAACATTGAGCGTCTTAAACTCAGGGAAGTTATCGCTGAACTTTAATGGCAAGATGTTGAACAAGGAAGATAGGACAAAGGTTAGCGGTAATGTAAAAGCGTCTGCTGCAGGAATATCTTTTGAAGCACCAATATACTTTGATAGTTCTAATAATGAATTAGATTTTGAACTTTTTCTAGGTGTGCCTGAGATATTAAAAAGTATGATTGGTGATCAATTAGCCAATACAACAAATTTACATTTGGCTTCGAAAGATTTGGATAGCTATATAAAAACAAATAGTTCTTCGCAGGAATATAAAAACTTTCAGGATACAATGAAAAACATGTTTGAAGGTAAGAGCAGCAAGAATGCTCAAGTTTCTAAAGATATGTTGGAAACTTTTAATTCTTATTTAGATAAAAATGAGAAAAAGGTAAAAACATTTGAAAAACTTGGTGATGAAAAAGCTTCCAAGAATGGAGTATATACTATTAAGTTCTCAAAAGAGGACATTAAAGCTATCGCAGCTAGTTATATAGGTAATGAAAAATACTTTAATAATTATAAAGCTGCTGTAAAGGAAGCTGAGGATGTTTCAAAAGTGAGTTCAGCTGGAAAAGTAAAAGCTACGAATTTGGGCGATGCTGCAACACTTATTTCGAAGTTTAATAAATTAATTGATGAGAATAAAACAGTTAATTTAGTATCTATATTTACTATAGAGGATAAGCTTATAACTAAAACAAATGTTAAACTTAATATTGTTAATGATAATATGAATAACACAACTGAAATTGATAGTAAATTAAGTGAGATTAATAAAGTAACTTCTATAACTGCTCCAGCTTCTAACGCAGAAAATACATTGGATATTATGGAATTTATTAATTCACAAGTAAAATAAATATATAAATAAAAGAGCAGAGTTGAATACCAATTCTGCTCTTTTAGTAGTTTTATTTTTAACAGCAATCTTGACAATGATGTTTTCTCTCATCACAATTTTCGCAACAATCTTCGAATGAAGAGTTATTAGAATGGCAACACCGAGGGTCACACCAAGTTTCGCTCCAAGGTTCAATCCAAGGTTCACTCCATGGGTCAGAACTATTATCAAAAGAATTGTCACAACAATTATTAGGAGAATGTTTTCTTTTACAGTGATTATTGAAAGCATCTTCAATATCATGTATATTTTTACAATTTGACATATTATCACTTCCTATCTTTAGACACTATATAATATGAGGCTTAATTGAAAATGATACTTTTTTAGTGTGTTACATCTAAAATTATTAATTAGAAGGTAGTACTAAACAATTATATTGACAAAAATCAATATTTATTGTAGTATAAATGAAAGAATTAATAATAGATTACCTTTAATTTGGTACGAGAGACCGAGAAGGAAGTAGATGTTTTAATGTGGTTTTACTACGCCTTCTCATAATAGAGAAGGCGTTTTTTGGTTATAATAGATTGTAAAGAATATAATATTAAAAATACTTTAGTATCTTTAAATTTAGTCCCGAGAGGCTGAGAAGGAGATGAATCAATATGTTAAAAGGAAGAAATTTAATTGATCCAATGGATTTTTCGTTAGTGGAGCTCGACGAAGTTTTTAATTATGCAGATAAAATAATAGAGGATCCTAAAAAGTTTTCTCATGTTTGTGATGGTAAAATTTTGGCAACACTATTTTATGAACCAAGCACCCGAACGAGATTAAGCTTTGAAGCAGCAATGCTTAGACTCGGAGGACAAGTGTTAGGTTTTTCAGAAGCTCAATCAAGTTCAGCATCAAAAGGAGAAAGTGTTGCAGATACTATAAGAACAGTGGAATGTTATGCAGATATTGCAGCAATTAGACATCCCAAAGAAGGAGCTCCTAAGGTTGCAGCTATGAGTTGTGCGATGCCAGTAATTAATGCTGGTGATGGCGGACATCAACATCCAACGCAAACACTTACAGATCTTTTAACAATAAGAAATATTAAAGGAACATTATCAAACTTAACAATAGGGATTTGTGGAGATTTAAAGTTTGGCAGAACAGTTCATTCATTAATAAAAGCTATGTCAAGATATGATAATGTAAAGTTCGTGCTAATAGCTCCTAATGAATTAAGAATTCCTAAATATATTAAGGATGAAGTATTAGAAAAAAATAATGTGCAATTTGTTGAAGTTGAAAAATTAGATGATGTTATTGGAAATCTAGATATCTTATATATGACTAGAGTTCAAAGAGAAAGATTTTTTAATGAGGAAGATTATATAAGGCTTAAAGATAGCTACATATTAGATAAAGGGAAAATGGAAAATGCTAAGGAAGATATGATAATTCTTCACCCGCTTCCTAGAGTTAATGAGATAGCTGTGGAAATAGATGCTGACCCAAGGGCATGTTACTTTAAACAAGCAAAATATGGGATGTATGCAAGGATGGCACTTATTGCTAAACTTTTGGGGGTGGATAAATAATGGTAACAATTAATAGCATAAAAAGAGGAATAGTAATAGATCATATTAAAGCAGGAGTAGGGCTCAAAATATTTAACTATCTAGGTCTTGATAATGCTGACTTCACGGTAGCACTTATTATGAATGCACCTAGTAAGAAACTAGGACGAAAAGATATAATAAAAATAGAAAATGAGGTTAATATAGACTATACTGTACTAGGTTTTATAGACCCAAACATAACAATTGACATAATAAATGGAGAAAAAATTGAAAGTAAACTTAAATTAAATTTACCGGATAAAATTGAGAATGTTATAAAATGCACAAACCCAAGATGTATAACATCTACAGAACAAGAAATTTTGCATAGTTTTTATTTAGCCAATAGAGAAAAGGGCGAGTATAGATGTATGTACTGTGATGAGAGTGATAACAATAATGGAATATCATAATAAAACACATAATTAGAATTATAAAGTATTTATAATTTAAACTAAGATTTAAATTATGCTAACAGATCTTAATATAGTGTAGGGGATGATGAATTTATGGAGTTATTAATTAAAAATGCAAGAGTCGTTGATTCATCTCAGGATTTTATTGGCGATGTCTATATAAATGAAGGTATAATATATGAAATCGGAAAAAAAATAGAAAAAGACTGTGAGGTAATAAATGCAGAGGGATATATCTTAGCCCCTTCATTTATAGATCTTCACAGTCATTTTAGAGAACCTGGATATACATATAAGGAAGACTTGCTCTCAGGAAGTAAGGCTGCAACGCGCGGCGGATATACTGCAGTAAATCTTATGGCAAATACAAAACCAGTATGTAGCTCAATGAACATAATTGATGAAGTACTAAGAAAATCTAAGGAAATTAATCTGATATATATTCACCAATGC
Source organism: Clostridium sp. (assembly GCF_050717545.1). Lineage (GTDB taxonomy): Bacteria > Bacillota > Clostridia > Clostridiales > Clostridiaceae > Clostridium_AD. Next base: position 41,627 of record NZ_JBOITN010000036.1, on the reverse strand, counting down.
GCTTCCATTACAGAAGATTTGCTGGGGGAATCTATAGAACACTTGTGGAAGCTAACTAATGCAGTACGATTTATATCGGATGATGGCAAGGGAGTTTCCAGTAGCAGAGTAATGCTTGAGGCAATGATTGCTGCTAAAGAAAAGAATCTAACGATAATATCTCATGCTGAAAATGAAGAACTTGTTGAAATTGATACAAGACTTGCTGAGAATATGATGACATGGAGAGATATAGCACTTTCAAAATTCACGGGTTGCAAACTTCATTTAGCTCATGTTAGTACAAAAGAAGCTATGGGAGACGTTATAAATGCAAAGAAGCAGGGGGGTCTAATAACCTGTGAAGTTACGCCGCATCATGTAGCATTAACTTCAGAAACTAGGTACAGAGTTAACCCGCCTATAAGGGAAAGCGAAGACGTTAATTTTTTAATTAAGGCTATGCAAGATGGTTTTGTAGATGTCATAGCTACGGACCACGCACCACATAGCATTGATGATAAAATAAAAGGATCTCCTGGTATATCAGGGCTAGAAACTTCATTTCCTGTATGCTACACTAAGCTAGTAGGTGAGGGGCATATCTCACTAAATAAACTTTCTGAGCTTATGTCAAGGAATCCAGCTAAAATTATGAATCTAAACAAAGGCGAAATAAAGATAGGATTAGATGGAGATTTAGTGTTACTTGATATTAAATCGAAATATAACATTGATACTACGGAGTTCTTATCTAAAGGAATTAACACGCCATTTGAGGGAAAGAGCGTAATGGGAAAAGTAATGTGCACAATTAAAGCAGGAAGAGTAGTTTATAAAGCTAAGGAAGGTTTAGATAAAGAATAGTAATACTTAGATAAAAAATAGTAATACTTAGATAAAAAAAAGACTTACAATAAAAATAGTGAAGGTGGAATAATTTTTGATTATAGATAGATTATTTAAAAGTGTAGAAAAAAATGGTCATGTATGTGTAGGACTTGATACAGATTTAGAATATTTGCCAGTGGAGTTTAGAAATAAGTTTATGCACGATGAACATGCATTATATAGATTTAATCAAATGATAATTGATGCTACATGTGATGTATCAGCATGTTATAAGGTGCAAATAGCATATTATGAAGCTCTGGGACTTAAGGGGCTTAAAGTATACCAAGACACTTTAAGTTATATAAAAAGTAAAGGATGTTTGGCTATAGCAGATATTAAAAGAGGTGACATTGCGAAAACTGCACAAATGTATGCTAAAGCTCATTTTGAAGGGGATTTCGAAAGTGATTTTATAACTGTGAATCCATATATGGGAATGGATAGCATTGAGCCATATCTTCCTTATGTGAAAAACAATGAAAAAGGACTATTTTCACTAGTAAGAACTTCAAACAAAGGTGCAGAGGATATAGAGTACATAGAGAATAAAGAAAATAAAAAGGTTTATGATATTGTAGGGGAGAAGTTAATAAAGATTGGTAGCGAATATATGGGAGAATGCGGATATAGTTCTATAGGTGGAGTTGTTGGCTGTACTCACATAGATGAAGGCTTAAAGATGAGACAAGGCCTTGCAAAAATGTTTTTCTTAATACCTGGTTATGGTGCGCAAGGTGGCGCTGCAGAAGATGTAGCTATATATTTAAAAAATGGAAATGGCGGAGTTGTTAATGCATCTAGAAGTATATTACTTGCATATAAGAAATCAGAAAATGGATCAAGCCGTTTTGAGCAATGTGCAAGGGAAGAGACAATAAAAATGCGAGATGCAATAAGAAAAGCAGCAAATAAATAGTAAAATCCATGGTCACTATCAAAATACTGGAGGGGTTTATTTGATGTGCTTAGTAGTAAAGACATATGAAAATGTTGAAATAAGTGAGGGCATATACAAGCTTTCTATAAAAGGAAAATTTGACGTAAAGCCGGGTCAATTTTTTATGTTAAAACGAGGAGAAGTAGAACCATTATTACCAAGACCTATAAGTGTGTATGACGCTGACGATGAGAAAATAAGTTTCTTATATCAAATAGTAGGGCAAGGGACAAAACATCTTAGTAATCTACGCGAAAATGATGAACTTCAAATAATGGGACCGCTGGGAAATGGATTTGATATAGAGAAAATAAAAGGTAAAATTGCTGTAGTTTCTGGTGGAATTGGCATAGCGCCACTTGTTTATTTAATCAAAAAGCTTAGTTCTTGTGAAATAGATTTATACTCAGGGTTTAGAACTGTGGATTATTCTGTGGATTCTGTGGAAAAATATGTAAATGAAATTAACTTATCCACAGAAAGTGGTAAAGTTGGGCATAAGGGATACGTTACAGATTTACTAAATCCTCGAGAATATGATATGGTTATTTGCTGTGGACCAGAGATTATGATGAAAAAAGTTATAAGTATGTGTAATGAAGTAAATATTCCGGTAATTGTGTCTATGGAAAATCATATGGCTTGCGGAATAGGCGCATGTCTTGTCTGTACTTGTAAAACTAATTCTGGAAACATGCGAACTTGCAAGGATGGTCCAGTGTTTAATGGAAAGGATTTGATTTTTAATGACTAAAGTAGAATTATGCGGTGTAAGTTTAAAAAATCCTGTTATAGCAGCTTCCGGAACTTTTGGATTTGGAGAGGAATATAATGAGTATTTCGATGTAGGAAGACTTGGCGGTATATCTGGGAAAGGCCTTACGATTAACCCAAAACAAGGTAACGATGGTATAAGGATTTATGAATCACGTGGTGGAATGTTAAACAGTGTAGGACTACAAAATCCGGGTATCGAAAACTTTATAAAAAAAGAACTCAAAGTAATGCAAGGATATAATACAGCTATTATTGCAAATGTTGGTGGTAGCAGTGTAGAAGAATATTTAGCCGCTATTGAAATGCTAAATAACGAGGCCGTAGATATAATTGAACTCAATATTTCTTGCCCTAATGTAAAATGTGGAGGTATGGCTTTTGGAATTAAATCTGGAGTTGCCTATGACATTGTACGAGAGGTGAAAAGTATATGCAAAAAACCTCTTATGGTTAAGTTATCACCTAATGCGGAAGATATAGTAGATATGGCCTATAAATGCTGCGAAGCTGGCGCAGATGCATTATCTTTAGTAAACACATTCAAAGGCATGGCAGTGGATATACATAAACGGCGCGCGATTTTTAACAACATATATGCAGGGGTATCTGGTCCTGCAATAAAACCTATGGCCCTAAGAATGGTTCATGAGGTATGTAAAGCGGTAAATATACCAGTTGTAGGGATGGGTGGCATAAGTAGCGCAGAAGATGCTCTAGAGTTTATAATGGTTGGAGCTGAGGCTGTTGCAGTTGGAACAGCGAGTTTTATAAAACCGAATATTTGTTTAGATATAATAGATGGAATAGAGAAGTACATGATAAAAGAAGGTATTAAAGATTTAAGTGAAATTAGAGGAATTATATAAAAACTTAAGAGTATTTAACGACATTTCAGCTCCGCAGGAGATGATTTACTTAAAATTGGAGGAGATATTATGAGTATTAACGTTATAGATATACTAAAAGAATCCGGTGCATTACTTGAGGGACATTTTCTGTTATCATCAGGAAGACACAGCAATAGATATTGCCAATGTGCAAAACTGCTTCAATATCCAGATAAGGCTGCGAAAGTTCTAAGTATAGTAACAGAAAAAATAAAAGACATTGATTTTGATATAGTTGTAGGACCAGCAATGGGTGGAATATTAGTAGCTTATGAAGTAGGTAGACAAACCGGAAAACCTGCTATATTTACTGAAAGGGTTAATGGAATCTTTGAACTTCGACGTGGATTTGAAATTAAGAAGGGACAAAAAGTTTTAATTACTGAGGATGTAGTAACTACGGGTAAATCTTCTTTAGAAGCAATAGAGGTTCTAAAAGAACTTGGTGCAGAAGTAGTTGGTATATGCTGCATAGTTGATAGAGGAAGTAGCATTTTGAATTATCCTATATATAGCTCTATAAAACTTGATATTGAAAGTTATGATCCAGCAGAATGTCCGCTTTGTAAAAGTGGATCTGCATATGTAAAACCAGGAAGTAGAAACATAAAATAAGTGTATCCATTTTCTTAGCTAATGCTATAACTAGAGGTATACATTGTTTAAATGCGGTCGCGTCGCCAAGTAATTCTAAAATTTATTTGATTTTAGAATTACTAAGACTCGTTTCGAACGCATTGTACGCAATATATACTTTTATTAGCATTATCTAAGAAAAAAATTAAAGGCGCGCAGAAACGGTGTCTAAGAGTTATTTGAAAGAAAGATGCAAAGTATTAATTTTAGTTACTTCTTGTTTTTTAGCAAAATTGCATGAAATATAACAACAATAACTGGTAATGCTGCAAGAACATAATATAAAATACCACTTATACTTATACCAATAAAGAAAAGCATAAATCCATATAAAAGGCTAACAATGGGAGGCAAAATATATTTTAGTATTTTAGTTTTTGTTATTGTAAATGTGAAATATGCTACAAAGGTAACACTGATTAATATTATTAGACCATTCATATTATAAACTTCACTACCTTTCTATAAATTCTTAGCTGCTATTGGATAGTAAACCTGTGCGTATATATTTTTAGATTGCTATTACTCGCCAAGTCTATCAATTAAATATCCTAATAAACCACCAAAAAATAAGGCCATTATTATAATCCAAATTGCACCTGTTAAAGTAGATTCTATTACAAAAATAGTTGAAGGAATAAATATAAGTATAGAAATAAATATTCCTTTAAAAATTCCTTGAATTTTTAAGTTTGTTGTTGAAATAAAAAATCCAATTATAATCCAAGTTAAAAAAGTTGATATATTAGCATCCCAACCTGTTTTCTGTAAAATCATCGGTAAAACATTTATAACTCCTACTATAATACCTAAAATAACACCTAAATATAATTTGTTAAATTTTTTCATAAAAGACTACTTCCCTTCTTCTTGTATTACAATGTTGAATAAAGCGTATTTTATAAATATACATTATCTGTAATAGAAGTATACCATGTAATCTATATTTTTGAAATAAAACACTAGGCTGATAGCGTATATATAGATTATAGATGATATTTTATAATATCTTTAAAAAAATCATACAGAAAAGAATAAAGGCAGAAGATTTAATAATACAATCTTCTGCCTTTATTGTTACTTAGTGAACATTTTGAGAAAAACAATGTGGATAACTTTTATTTTGTTCCATATAGGAGAAACTTCATATTGCTATTTGATCTTAAGCAAGTTATTTATTAATGTTTGGAGTTCATCATTTTTATCTTTATCCATTGGTTCTACCCCTTTTAACTTATAAGGGATACCTAAAGCTTCGTATTTACTTACTCCTAGAACATGATATGGGAGAAGCTCTACTTTATCAACGCGCGGAACCTCTTGACGTATAATCTTTGCAAGTTTTGTTATATGCTCCACGGAATCTGTAATTCCTGGTACAACAACATGTCGTACCCAAACTCTGGATTCAGATTTTCGAAGTGACTCCAGAAATACATTGACATCAGTTGAATCTCTACCAGTTAAACTAACATAACCTTGACCGGTTATTTGTTTTATATCTAGGAGAACTAAGTCTGTATATTTTAATATCTGCGTATAGTCACCGTTACCAAAACCTGCTGTATCTAACGCAGTATGAACACCGCTAAGTTTACATAATTTTAAACATTCAAGTAGAAATTCTGGTTGCAGTAGTGGATCTCCTCCAGAGAAAGTTACTCCTCCGCCAGATCTTTTAAAATATGGTTTAAAGCGAACAATCTTTTGGATAAGTTCTTCTGGAGTCATTTCATTGCCACCACTAAGTTGCCAAGTATCAGGGTTATGGCAATAGGCACATCTTAGTTTACATCCTTGAAAAAAAACTACTACCCTTATACCAGGACCATCAACAAGGCCCATGCTTTCTATAGAATGAATTTTACCTTTTACCATATATACTCCCCCTCTACTCTCAAATTTAATTAGATTTTCTTATGGAAGGTTCTACTGATAACTTCAAGTTGTTGCTCTTTTGATAATCTATTAAAATGAACTGCATATCCTGAAACTCTTATTGTAAGTGTTGGATATTTGTCTGGATTTTCCATAGCATCAACTAAAACTGCTCTATCTAATACATTTACATTTAAGTGATGTGCACTTTGTGCAAAATAACCATCTAGAAGGAAAACTAGGTTGTTTATTCTTGTATCTTCATCTATTCCAAGGGCAGCTGGTACTATTGAAAAAGTATTTGAAACTCCATCTTGGCAATAATTTCTATAAGGAATCTTAGCAACTGAGTTTAATGATGCTAATGCTCCATTTTCATCATGTCCTTGAGTTGGGTTTGCTCCAGGGGCAAGTGGTATACCACGTTTTCTTCCATCAGGAGTTGAACCAGTTTTTTTACCATAAACTACATTTGATGTAATAGTAAGTGCTGATAAAGTGTGTTCTGCTCCCTTATATGCAGGATGTTTCTTAAGAGCATCGCTGAATTCTTTGATAAGTTCAACAGCTAAATCATCAACTCTATCATCATCATTTCCGTATTTAGGGAAGTCTCCTTCAATTTTAAAATCAATTGTTATTCCATTCTCATCTCTTATTGGTGATACTTTAGCAAATTTGATAGCACTTAAGGAATCAGCTGCAATTGAAAGCCCTGCTACTCCAAACGCCATAAAATATTTAAGATCAGTATCATGAAGAGCAAGTTGACCAGCTTCATAAGCATATTTATCATGCATATAATGAATTGTGTTCATTGTATCTACATACATATTAGCAACATATTCTAAAACCTTTGAATATCTTTTTCTAGCTACTTTGTAATCAATAACTTCGCAATTAGTTTTTTCAATTCCAGGTACTACAAGTTTGCCCTTTAATTCATCTACTCCACCATTAAGTGATAGTAATAAAGATTTTGCAAGATTAGCTCTTGCTCCGAAGAACTGCATTCTCTTTCCTATTTCCATAGCGGATACGCAGCAAGCTATGCCATAGTCATCTCCGTATATTGGTCTCATTATATCATCATTTTCATATTGAACTGCGTCAGTTTGAATAGACATTTTAGCACAATATTTTTTAAATGTTTCAGGTAATTTTTCTGACCAAAGAACAGTCATATTAGGTTCTGGTGCTGATCCTAAGTTTGTTAATGTATGAAGAAATCTAAATGATGTTTTTGTTACCATTGGAGTTCCGTTAAGTGCAACGCCACCAATTGATTCTGTTACCCAGTTTGGATCTCCACCAAATAAATCATTGTACTCTGGAGTTCTAAGATGTCTTGCCATTCTAAGTTTAATTACGAACTGATCAATAATTTCTTGAGCGTCAATTTCAGTTATTGTGCCTGCTGCTAAGTCTCTTTCAAAATATATATCTAGGAAAGTAGTAGTTCTACCAAGTGACATTGCAGCACCATTATTTTCTTTTATTCCTGCAAGATATCCTAGATAAACTGCTTGAACAGCTTCACGTGCGGTGATTGATGGCTGTGAAATATCAATGCCATACTTTGAGGCCATGCTCTTTATTTGACCAAGGGCTCTTATTTGCATACTTATTTCTTCTCTATGTCTTATTAAATCATCTGTAGCGATGCCTGTAAATTCTTTTAGATCTTTTTTCTTTTGCTCTACTAAATAATCTATTCCATAAAGAGCTATTCTTCTATAATCTCCAATTACTCGACCTCTACCATATGCATCAGGAAGACCTGTTAATAGTCCTACAGTTCTAGCAACTTTTGTAGCATCTGAGTATGCGTCGAAAACTCCTTCATTATGAGTTTTTCTATATTTAGGGAAAAATTCTTTTATATCTTTATTCAAAGTGTAACCATAAGCTTCAAGTGATTGTTCTACCATTCTAAATCCACCGAATGGGTTAACTATTCTTTTGAGTGGTGCATCTGTTTGAAGTCCAACAATCACTTCATTTTCTTTATCTATATATCCTGGTGCAAAATTATCTATTCCTGATATCTCATTTGTTTCTACGTCTATAATACCTTTTTTAATTTCTTCTATAATAAGTGAATTGGCTTTGTCCCAAACTTTATTGGTCTTATCAGATGTTCCAGCTAAGAAAGTATCATCACCTTCATATAATGTATAATTTTTGTGTATAAAGTCTTTTACGTCAATTTGATCTTTCCATAAATCACCTTTGAAGTTATTCCATTGTTTAGTCATTTTAAATTCCTCCTTGATAATATATTAATTTTAATCCTATCGTTTTATCATATAGTCATATGGGTGAAGTACATCAATAATAAACATTATTAAGTAACATTTGTTGTTCAAATAGATTATACAATACTTTCTTGCGTTTGTTAATACCTACACTTTAAATTAATAACTAATTTATAAAGTAATTATTAATTGATAGTTCAATACGTAGGGTGAATATTTCTATATTTGTATTGTAATATTAAAAGTGAAACAGTTCAAGGGGTTTTATAAAAGTTGTAATATTAAGAATATTTAGTTAATCTTTAAAGGTATGGTATGTAAGGTTTTGAAGGTGTCAAACATTTAACAATAAAAAATAACAGGAATATTTTAAAATGAAACAACGCTGTATTATCTTGATTTGTAGAGAGAAACAATATAAGTTAGCGGGTATTTTAATAGCTTATATTAGTGTGTATGTTACAGCAAGTTTGAAATCTTTTTATTAATAAGATAAATAATTTGTATATATTATATGTAGCTAATATTCAGGAGAAGTATCTAAAGGTTTACAGTGTGAAAAAACATTAAAGAAAAAAATCTAAACAATAAAGAGGCTAAGCATCTTTGAAAAACCGTACTATTTTTATATGTAATGAGGTATAATAAAAATGGTATAGTTAGTTACTTAGCCATTCTCTTAATGGGGAGTGCCTAAATAATAACGGTTTATTAATTATAATGGAGGTAAATTATATGAAGAAACCAAGTATTTTTAGCAAGAATTATGATAAAGAAATAAAAAAAAGAAAAAAGATAATAATATTATTGATTATAATGCCCATAGTAGGGCTAGGTATATTTTTAATTACAGATTTTAATTCTTTATTAGATAAAGGTATAAGCATGAAGAATGGTATAAATAATATTCTGTTAAACAAGTCAGACGACACTAAAGAAGAGATACAAGTTAAAAAAGAAGAACAAGTTAAGGCAGCACAAGTTAAAAAGGAGCAAGAAGAAGTTGCCCAAAAGCAAGCAAGTGCCGAAAAAACTGAACCTGCTAAGGAAGAGGATACTACAAAAAATGAAATATTTGTAGCCACTCTCTCGGATGGACAAAAGATAAATATTGAATATAGTAAGACGGGAACAGAAAAAAATATAGTAGGCGTGTCAAACGCTAAAGAGATATCGTATGATATAAGTCCTAATAAAAAGGCAATAGTAGTTCAGAATATGAAAAATCAAGATATGTTATATGTTAATGTAAATGAAACTACAAAAGATATAACAAAAAAAGTATATGTTTCTAGTAAAAAAGTGCCTTTTACAAAACAAGAAAAGATGATAAAGACACCAGACTACGTTTGGTCAATTACACCTAAATTTATTGATGAAGATAATATTGCATACGTTAGCGAATTGCCTTGGATGAATGAAAAAAAACTGCAATATATATGGAAGGTGAATTTAAAAAATAATAAGCATGTGCAGGTTAATCGTTCATCAGGCAAAAAAATAATTTTTCAAAATATAGAATCTAAGGGCCTAGCGGCAAATATAGATGGTAATGTGGTTTATATAACGCCACTTGGGAAAATAATAAAATAAGAAGGTGTAAAGCAATGGATATAGGATTATCTTCAGCCTGCTTTTATCCTGATGTGTATACAGAAAATAGTATAGGGACGATGAAAGAGTTAGGATTTGATCACGGTGAAATATTTTTAAATACGCCTAGTGAATATGAGAAAGAATTTTTGAAGGTGCTCCTGGGGAAAAAAGAACTTTATGAATTTAACATTAATTCAGTTCATGCGTTTTCAGCTTCGTTTGAACCATATCTCTTTGATAAATATGATAGGAGACGCTCTGATATGTTACAACATTTTAAAGATGTATGCAAGGCAGCAAAGATGCTAGGCGCCAGTTGTTATACTTTTCATGGTATGCGTTATACTAATTTTGATGAGCTTGACACTAAATTTGTAATGGACATATATAATGAACTTTCATATATTGCAGCGGATGAAGGTGTTAAATTAGCACAAGAAAATGTATCTTGGTGTATGTCATCAGATTTGAGGTTATTAAATCTTTTATCTAATTCATGTAAGTACCCAATATATTTTACTTTAGATTTGAAACAGGCATGCAAAGCTAATACTTCTATTGAAAAATATATAAATGTTATGGGGAGTAATCTAGTGAACCTTCATATTAATGATAGAGATGAAAATCATCATTGTTTGTTACCTGGAAGAGGAAATTTAAATTATGAGCATATTTCTAATATGCTTAAGAAAGTAGGATATAGCGGAAAAGGAATTATAGAAGTTTACAAAAGTAATTATTCAAGTTATGATGAACTTATACAAGTGAAAAATTTCGTTTCTCTGAAATTTAATTGATTTAAATTGAGGTTAAATGCTATATAATAGCTATTATATAAAATACATTAATAGATTTTAACATTATTAAAATTATGTTGTAAATTATAAAAAATTTAGTTATAATCATAATATTAGACTATTTGAGCAAATATGCTTAATAATATTTGTAAATACTTGAAAAGTTATGTTATAATATTTAAAGGAATAAGCATTTGTGTCGATTAGGAGGAGTAATATAATGAATATTAAAATGGAAAAATTAGAGAAAAATATTATTAAATTAGAAATAACAGTAGAAGCAGAGAGGTTTAATAAATCATTAAAAAAATCTGTAACAAAAAATTCAAAAACTATGAACATTCCAGGATTCAGAAAAGGTAAAGCACCAATGAATATAATCAAAAAAATGTATGGTGAAGGTGTTTTCTTTGAAGATGCTATTAATTTCTGTTGTGATGATACATATCCAGAAGCTCTAAAGGAATATGATATAAGTCCATTAGATTATCCTAAAATTGATATCATTGAAATTGCGGAAGGAAAAGACTTTGTATACACTGCATCAGTTGTTGTTATACCAGAAGTTAAACTTGGAGAATATAAAGGACTAGAAGCTAAGAAAACTGAATATAAAGTAACAGATGACGAAATTGAAAACCAATTAAAAGGTATGCAAGAAAAAAATGCTAGAATTGAAGAAAAACTTGAAGGCACAGTTGAAATGGGCAATATAGCAATTATAGACTTTAAAGGATTTATTGAAGAGGTTCCTTTTGAAGGTGGAGAAGGAAATGATTTTGAACTTGAAATTGGGTCAGGATCATTTATTGATACATTTGAAGAACAATTAGTTGGCTTAAAAGTTGGAGAAAGTAAGGAAGTTAAAGTTAATTTTCCAGAAGCATACGGAAGAGAAGAATTAAACGGAAAACTTGCAACTTTTAATGTAACAATTAAAAGCATGAAAGAAAAAGAATTACCAGCTATTGATGATGAATTTTCTAAAGATGTATCAGAATTTGATACTTTAGAAGAATTAAGAAATGATATTAAAAAATCACTTTTATTAACAAGTGAAGATAAAGAAAAGAAAGAATTTGAAGAAGCTGTAATTGATGCTGTATGTTCTAATGTTGAAATGGACATCCCAGAAATTATGGTAAAAAGAGAAACTGACACAATGCTTAAAGATTTAGAAAATAAATTAAAGAATCAAGGATTAGATCTTGAGTCATATTATCAGTATACTAATAACACTGAAGAAAAAGTTAGAGCATTTATGAAAGAATCAGCTGAAAAGAGAGTTAAAACTGATTTGGTAATAACTGAAATAGCTAAAACAGAAGGAATCGACGCTACTGATGAAGAAATGCTTATAAAAGCAAAAGAAGTTGCTACTCAATATGGAGATAAAGATATAGATAAAACTGCAGACTTAATTATGCAGGCACAAAAACAATATCTAAAAATTGATGTTGTAAATGAAAAAGTAATAAAAATGTTAGTGGATAGTGCTAAAGTTATTGCTTAGATTACATTAAATTAATTGTCAGATATTTCTCTGGCAATTAATTTTAAATACAGGATAAAGTTATATGATTAAAAATATCTAATTGGGATAGAATTAAGGAATAGATTAGTTATTCAAGCAATACTATTATTAGAGTAAAGGAGTGAGTTGTATGAGTTTAGTGCCAATGGTTGTTGAACAAACTAATAGAGGAGAAAGGTCTTATGACATTTTTTCAAGATTATTAAAAGAAAGAATAATTTTTCTAGGAGAAGAGGTAAATGATGTTACTGCTAGTTTAATTGTTGCTCAGTTATTATATTTAGAATCTGAAGACCCTGATAAAGATATCTATTTATATATAAATAGTCCAGGAGGATCAATTACATCAGGAATGGCGATTTACGACACAATGCAATATATAAAACCAGAAGTATCAACTATTTGTATAGGTATGGCAGCATCAATGGGATCTTTCTTATTAAATGCTGGAGAAAAAGGAAAAAGATTTGCGTTACCTAATAGTGAAATACTTATACATCAGCCTTTAGGTGGATTTCAAGGTCAGGCAACTGATATCGACATCCATGCAAAACGAATCATAAAAACTAAAGATACATTAAATAGGATATACAGTGAAAGAACTGGACAGCCAATAGAGAAAATTCAACATGATGTTGAAAGAGATTATTTCATGAGTGCACAAGAGGCTATGGAATATGGATTAATAGATGAGGTTATATCTAAAAAGAAATAACTTTAAAGAAATGATTTTAAGACAAATAATGTTAGTAGAGGTGAAAATATGACAAAATTTGATGAAAAAAAACAACTTAAATGTTCATTTTGTGGTAAAACCCAAGAACAAGTTAGAAGATTAATTGCAGGGCCAGGCGTATATATATGTGATGAATGTATAGAATTATGTTCTGAAATAATCGTAGATGAATTCCAGGGAGATGTTGAACTAGACCTAGGTTCATTACCTAAGCCGTCAGAAATAAAAAAATATATAGATGATTATGTAGTTGGTCAAAATACTGCTAAAAAGTCACTAGCGGTTGCAGTCTATAATCATTATAAAAGAACAAATTCTAACGTTAATGAAGGTGACGTAGAGCTCCAAAAAAGTAATATATTACTACTTGGACCTACAGGGTGTGGTAAGACACTCCTCGCTCAAACATTAGCAAAATATTTAAATGTTCCTTTTGCTATAGCAGATGCGACTACGCTTACTGAAGCAGGTTATGTAGGAGAAGATGTAGAAAATATCCTACTTAAATTGATACAAAATGCTGATTATGATGTAGAAAAAGCGGAAAAAGGTATTATATATATTGATGAAATAGATAAGGTAGCTAGAAAATCTGAAAATCCTTCAATAACTAGAGATGTGTCTGGAGAAGGAGTTCAACAGGCATTACTTAAAATATTAGAAGGAACTACAGCATCAGTTCCACCACAAGGTGGAAGAAAACATCCTCACCAAGAGTTTATCCAGATAAACACAGCTAACATTTTATTTATCTGTGGAGGAGCGTTTGATGGCCTTGATAAAATTATAGAGAAAAGAACTAGAACAACATCTGTTGGTTTCGGAGCTGAAATAAGATCAAAAGAAGAAGTAAATGTAGGCGAACTCTTAAAGTCTATAATGCCAGGAGATTTATTAAAATTTGGTTTAATACCAGAGTTTGTAGGCAGACTTCCTATAGTAGTTACTCTTGAAGCATTAGATGAAGAGGCATTAGTTAGTATACTTAGTGAACCTAAAAATGCGCTTATAAAACAATATAAGAAATTATTCGAGATGGATAACGTAGAGTTAGAGTTTGAAGAAGCAGCCTTAAAAGCTATAGCTAAAGAAGCTATTAAAAGAAAAACTGGAGCTAGGGGTCTTAGATCTATTATAGAAGATACAATGAAGGAAATTATGTTTGATATTCCGTCGAATGAACAAGTATCTAAAGTAATAATTAATGAAGAAACTATTAGAACCAGAGTTCCACAATTAGTTTTAGTTGAAAATGGCAAAAGAGAGAATTTAAAACTTACAAAAAAAATTAAAACTAAAAAAGGTCCTGAAACAGCATAGTAAATAAATATTATAAATGTAGTTAAAAGACAGATTATGTATCTGTCTTTTTTTCTGTTTAAAAGTAAAACTTTGAAACTATAACAAGGATAGTATTATAAAAAATATTATGAAATTGCGTTAAAATATGAAAATTCTATGTTAAAAAAGAATATATTAAGCGATACTTGAGCATAATAAAAATAATGCAATATTTACTAGAATATGCAAATTTAATATGTGAAGGAGGATTAGCTTAATATATTAAGTGTTAAGCTTTAATTAATATGACAATGAAACTTTTAATGGCAATTCAACTCTTTTTTACAATAGTTATTGGATTATACTTTTTTAATGCATTAAAGTCACAGCAAAGTAGCAAGGTGACTGTCAATAAGGAAAATAAAAAAGAAATGGAAAACTTAAGGAAAATGAAAAAGATAAGTCTTACACAGCCGCTTACAGAAAAAAGTAGACCAACTAAATTTGAAGAAGTTATAGGCCAAGAAAAAGGGATAAAAGCATTACAAGCAGCAATATGTGGACCTAACCCACAACATGTTATAATTTATGGCCCGCCTGGTATAGGTAAAACGGCAGCTGCTAGATTAGTTCTTGAAGATGCTAAAAAAAGAGAAAAATCTCCTTTTAATGAACATTCAAAATTTGTAGAAATAGATGGGACTACTGTTAGGTTTGATGAAAGAGGAATAGCTGATCCGCTTATTGGTTCAGTTCATGATCCCATTTACCAAGGAGCTGGACCCTTGGGAGTGGCTGGAGTGCCCCAGCCAAAACCTGGAGCAGTTACAAAAGCACATGGTGGAATTTTATTTATTGACGAAATTGGAGAACTACATCCAATAGAAATGAATAAACTCCTAAAAGTATTAGAGGATAGAAAAGTATTTCTAGATAGTGCTTATTATAATGGAGAAGATCCCAATACACCACTTTATATAAAAGAAGTTTTTGATGAAGGGCTACCTGCTGATTTCAGGCTGATAGGTGCAACTACACGTAATCCAGAGGAAATAACTCCGGCAATAAGGTCGAGGTGTATAGAAATATTTTTTAGGGCGTTACTTCCAGAAGAATTACAGATAATTGCTGCAAATTCAATAAAAAAAATGGGCCTTAAAATTTGTGATGAGGCATTAGACCTTGTAGGCAAATACTCTAGCAATGGTCGCGATACTGTTAATTTAATTCAATTAGCTTGTGGAATGGCTATTAATGAGGAAAGAGAAGAAGTGAGTATTGAAGATATCGAATGGGTTATAGAAAATGGACAGTACTCTCCAAGGATTGAATCAAGAATATCCGATAAACCACAAATTGGTTATGTAAATGGCCTTGCGGTTTATGGAGCCAATATAGGTGCGGTAATGGAAATTGAGGCTAGTGCCAAAAGAATAAAACTAAGAAAAGGTGTTCTTAAAATAACAGGGATTATTGAAGAAGAAGAAATAAGTAGTACTAATAAAAAATTAAGAAGAAAAAGTACTGCAAGGTCTTCAGTAGAAAATGTTGTTACAGTCCTTGAAAAATATTTTAGTATAGATTGTGATGATTATGATATCCATGTAAACTTTCCAGGAGGATCACCTGTTGATGGTCCATCAGCAGGTGTAAGTATATTATCAGCAATATATAGTGCAATAAAAGGTATACCAGTTGATAATATGGTTGCAATGACAGGAGAGATATCAATACATGGCAGTGTAAAACCAATAGGTGGGGTTAATGCCAAGATTGCTGCTGCAAAAAAGGCAGGGGCTACAAGAGTTATTATTCCCCGTGATAATTGGCAAGATAGCTTTAAAAATATAGAAGGTATCAAGATTATACCAGTGAGTAGTATTGACCAGGTAATTAAGGAAGCATTAATTCAGGATACACCTAAAAAGATTACGAACATATTTGAGCCGGAAGTGGATATTATAGCAGCAGAGTCAGTAGTAGCAGAATCAATAAAAATTTAATATATTTTAGTATAAAAAAGGTAATCCATATTTA
Organism: Clostridium sp.; assembly: GCF_050717545.1. Classification (GTDB taxonomy): domain Bacteria; phylum Bacillota; class Clostridia; order Clostridiales; family Clostridiaceae; genus Clostridium_AD. Next base: position 25,400 of record NZ_JBOITN010000036.1, on the reverse strand, counting down.
ATTATTATGGATTACCTTTTTTAAATTATGTAGTATTGAAAAGTAGGTATATTATAGGTATAATATAGTAGTGGCACTATATAAATATAGTGTAACTATAAAAACATAATGAATTAGTATTTATAGTTTATGATATCTGATTAATGTAAAATCAAAAATGATATAACATTAAATAGAAGACGATTAATATAATATAGAAAAGAGGGAGAAAAATGGATAAAAACACTAAACTTCTTCCGTTAATTCCGCTAAGAGGTATGAATATATTTCCGTATATGGTATTGCACTTTGACGTTGGTAGAGAAAAATCTATACTTGCATTAGAAGATGCTATGCTAAATAATCAAGAAATTTTTTTGGTTTCACAAAAGCAATCAAAAATTGAAGAGCCAGAAGAAAAGGATATATATGATATTGGTACTATTTGTAATGTTAAGCAAATATTAAAGTTACCAGGAGATACAATTAGGGTACTAGTTGAAGGAATAAAAAGAGGTAAGATTTTCTTATACAAAGACAAGGAACCTTTCGTAAAAGTTGAAGTAGAAATTATAGAAGATGAACTTTGCTCTGATGATAAGAAATGTGAAGCATACATTAGACTTATAGATAAGGCATTTGAAGAATATGTAAATCTATCTGTTAACAATTTTCCGGATGCATTACTTAATTTAGAGGAAACAGAAGAGCCAGGCAGATATTGTGATATGGTAAGTTCATACTTAATATTAAAACAGAGTGAGAAACAAGAATTACTTGAAATGTTAGATGTCATTAAAAGACTTGAAAAATTGTTATCTATATTAAAAAATGAGCTTGAAGTGTTGAAAATAGAAAAAAAGATTGGCGGTAAGGTCAAAGGTAGAATTGACAAAATCCAAAAAGAATATTATCTAAGAGAACAAATGAAAGCTATACAAGAAGAGTTAGGGGAAGACGACGAAAATAAGAAAGAAATAGCTGAATATGAAATTAAAATAAAAAAAGCAAAACTTTCTAAAGATGTTAAAGAAAAAGCAACTTATGAATTAAATAAATTGAAAAACTCAGGGAATTATTCCGCTGAAGGTGGAGTGATAAGGGCATATTTAGATTGGATATTAGCGTTGCCTTTCAATAAATCAACTAAAGATAATATTGATATTAAAAAAGCTAGACAAGTATTTGAAAAAGAACATTATGGGCTTGAGGAAGTTAAGGAAAGAATAATAGAATATCTAGCAGTTAAAAAAATTAGCAATACACTTAAGGGACCTATACTTTGTTTAGTTGGTCCACCAGGAGTAGGTAAAACATCTATAGCTAAATCCGTTGCAAATGCATTAAATAGAAACTTTGTTAGAATGTCACTAGGTGGAGTAAAAGATGAGGCTGAAATAAGAGGACATAGAAAAACTTACGTGGGTGCAATTCCAGGTAGAATTATTTATGCTATGAAACAAGCGGGATCTAAAAATCCGTTATTCCTGTTAGATGAGATTGATAAAATGAGCGGTGACTCTAAGGGTGACCCCGCAGATGCATTACTGGAGGTTTTGGATAGTGAACAAAATGCAAGTTTTAGGGATCACTACTTAGAACTCGACTTTGATTTATCAAAGGTTTTATTTATCACTACTGCAAATAAATTAGATACTATTCCAAGACCATTATTAGATAGAATGGAAATCATTGAGGTATCAGGTTATACATCAGAAGAAAAATTCCATATTGCTAAAAATCATCTTATTCCAAAGATGTTAGAAGAACATAATATGCAGCGAGAAAAAATAATTTTTTCTGATTCATCAATTAATTGTATTATAGAAAATTATACAAGAGAGTCAGGAGTTAGAAACCTTGAAAGAAAGATTGCTTCTGTTATAAGAAAAGCAATAACACAAATGGTTGAAAAGGGTAAAGAGAATGTTAATGTTACAACAACTCATGTTAAAAAGTACTTAGGTCCTGTTTTATATACATATGATAAGGCTGATACAGAAGATGGAGTTGGTGTTGTAACTGGATTAGCATGGACTGAGGTTGGTGGAGTTACATTGCCTGTGGAAGCGAGCGCTATGGACGGAACTGGAAAGCTTCAACTTACAGGGCAATTAGGTGATGTTATGAAAGAATCTGCTAAGGCTGGGTACAGTTATGTTAGAGCTAATGCAAGTAAATATAATATTGATAAGGATTTTTATAAAAATAAAGACATTCATATTCATGTACCTGAGGGAGCAGTGCCTAAAGATGGTCCTTCAGCAGGAGTAACTATGATTACCGCAATGGTATCTGCTTTAACTAATAAAAAAGTAAGACACAATGTAGCAATGACAGGTGAAATTACGCTAACAGGAAGAGTGTTACCTATTGGTGGGCTTAAAGAAAAATCATTAGCTGCTTATAGAGCAGGTATTGATACAATTATAATTCCTAAGGATAATGAAAAGGACATACAAAAAATACCAAAGACTATTAAAGATAAACTAAAGTTTATAATTGCAAATAAAGTAGAAGACGTACTTGAAAATGCATTGCTTTAAAATACATTAAATGGAGAGATATATATAATGGAGATAAAACAATCAGAGTTCATAATTTCAGCAGTAAAACCTGCACAATATCCCACTGATAATAGAGTGGAGTATGCTTTTGTAGGTAGGTCAAATGTGGGTAAGTCCTCTTTAATAAACACTTTAACAAATAGACGAAAGCTAGTTAAAGTTAGTGGGACACCTGGAAAAACTAGACTTATAAACTTTTTTCTAATAAATAACAGCTTTTATTTTGTTGATTTGCCAGGATACGGATATGCAAAAGTATCTAAAAGTGAACAAGCTAAATGGGGTAAGATGATGGAAGATTATTTAATTCGTAGACCACAACTCCAAAAGGTAGCATTACTTGTGGATTGTAGACGTAAGCCAACTAAAGACGATCTTTTAATGTATGGATGGATTAAACATTTTGGATATGAGGTTGTAATAGTTGCAACTAAAAAAGATAAGTTAAATAGAACGGAACTAGTGAAAAACAATAAATTAATAAGGGAAACACTGGAACTTGAAGCACATGAAGAAATTATTAATATTTCATCACTCAAAAAAACTGGTGTGAATGATTTACTTAATAATATGTTTCATGATAATGATATACAAGAATAATGTAACTAAAAATAAATCATATTAAAATAGACTTATATTATGGCGTGCAAGCTAATATTTAGTGCACAAAGTGATAAGGTCTATTTTTTTTACCTTTTTATAGTGGTAAAGAAATATGAGATTTTTACTTAGAGTTATAGATGATTTTTGTATCAATTTATTTTTATCAGAATAGTATATATTAGAAAACAAAAGAAAAGGTTTTGAAAGTTTAAAAAAGAAAAAACTATTTTTTATATACAAGAAAAAAACTATTTTGTATCAATATGTTTTCAGCAGAATAGTATATATTAGAAACAAAAGAAAAAGATTAAAAGTTAAAAAAACAAAAATTAATATAAGGAGGGAATTTATATGGACATGAATAGCTTATTAAGTGGATTAGCTGAGTCTCAAAAAAACGGATCCAATAATAGCTGTAACAACAACAATGGCGGCAGTTGTGACTGTGATCATGGCGGTGGAGGAGGCTTTGGTGGCGGAGGATCAATAATTTGGATTATTGTTTTATTGCTCTTATTCTCTAACCAAGGACAAGGACAAGATAATGGAACTGTATGCGGATGCGAGCCGAAACACTGCAAGGAACTTTGTAGATGTGGATCAAGTGGTAGTGGCAATGGGATATTTGGATTAGGCGGTTTCGGTGGCGGATGTGGCGGAGGAAGTGGTATTTGGATTATAGTATTAATACTTTTACTCGTATGTAGTGGAAATGGCAGACAAAACAAAGGATGTACAAACAATATTATTAACTTAGACAGTTGTGACGATGAATAATTAATATAAATTGTTAGGATGAATAACTATAGAGTAACAATTCGAAAAATAAAATGTTCTTAACTTTAGCTGAAATATGTAACACATTAAAATTTGGCCCAGAAAGGGGAGTTTTATATGTCTAAAAGAAGATGTCGTGAAAATAAATGCTGTGGAGTTACTGAGCAAGGATGCGGTGGCAATTCAGCTGCAAGTTTATGCACAAATCCAATTTGTGCAATAATACTACTAATAATACTTCAAAGAACATGCCTACTTGAAAACAAGAATGCTTTCTTATTAATATTATTATTCTTAGGTTTTTGTTTTTGCAAAGGTGGATATGGTGGAAATGCAGTCAAAAGCTGCGGTTGCTAATTAAAAAATCAGGGAGAGCTTAATGCTCTCCCATTTATAAATGAGGTGATAAAAATGTCAAAACATCATAAGCATGATAGAAATAATATGAATAATGGGAATAGCAACAATAACAATAACAATAACAACGGTAACAACGGTAACAATGGTAACAATGGTAACAACGGAAATAACAATAATAACAGTAATAACAGTAATAACAGTAATAACGATAATAATAATGGGAATAACAATAACAATAATAGCTCGAATAACAACCCATTGGCACAAATGTTGAATGGGAGTTCTGCAAGTCCTTTAATTGGATTAATTTCTAGTTTTCTCGGAGGAAATAATAACGGTGGCAGTGGTAGTGGTGGTGGTATGCTTGAAGGCTTACTTTCAGGTTTAGGAGGGCAAGATAACAACATATTAGGAAACCTGATGGGAACTTTAGGTGGGCAGGATAATAATATATTAGGAAATTTAATTGGAAGTTTAGGTGGGCAAGATAATAATATGTTATCAAATTTGTTAGGTAGTTTAGGAGGGCAGGGTAATAACATGTTAAGCAACTTAACGAATGGGGCAAACGTAGGAAATTCTAATACAGCTAATACTAATACTAATACAACATCAAATAGTTCAAAAGGCAATAACAAAACCAATAATAATAACAAAACTAATAATAATAATAATAATAATGAAAGTAAAGGTAATAATAATTTTGTAGGTACAGACGATGCTGAACAAGAAAATGAATTATCAAATCTTTTTTCAGGTATGGGTGATATAGATTTAAGCCAAATTTCAAATATGTTATCTGGAATAGACTTAAATAATTTAGATCTAAATAATTTAAATCTTACCGATATGATGAATTCGGTATCAAATAATAATTCGTTCGAAGATAATGATTCATTTGATAGCAATAATTCATCTGAAAATAATGATGTTGAATTTAAACATACTAGTACTAAAGAAGGTACACATAGTGTCTTAGAAGAATTAGAGGATGGAGATAAAGGTGAGATTATATATATATTAGCTCACCTTGTAGATGAGAAGAAACTTGAAAATCTCAATAGAATTGTAGAAGAAAATTACAACTTAAGACACTAGTATTTTTAAAAATAATAGTTTATAAACTATTATATATTAATAAAAACAACATATAAATTTTATTTTTATATGTTGTTTTTATTATAAATTATTCTGTCATCAGATTATCAGGTTCAATGTTAGGATTCTCATAATTTATCATAGTGCATTTTCCATCAAGAAGGCCACCTTCAGAAATTACTAATTTTTTTACGGAAATATCCCCTGTAACCTTACCACAACTTTGTATGGTTAAGGTACTTTTACAAGATATATTTCCTTGGATTAAACCGTTTATATAAGCATTATTACAAGCCGTATTTCCATTTACACGAGCGGATTCACCAAGTATTACATCGTCATCACAAATTATATCCCCATCTATGGAACCATCTATATTTAATAAACCATTTCCATTCAAAGAACCAATTATATGACATTGTGCACCAATTAAAGTTTCAATTCTATCTGTGTCTTTTTCCTTATTATTAAACATATAAATACCCCCAATTAAATTATATACTTGAATTAAATCATATTCTAAGATAAATATAATTTATAAAAATATTGTAAATTATATTTATAATGAATAAAATTACGTGAAAAGGTTAATATTATTAATGTAATGAGAGTGAAATCTCTATTTGCATAAAATTAATTATTTTATGCGTAACCCCCCCATCCCCTTGGGACCGATAATACGGTCCCTTTTGTAATTTTGTAAAAGATATTAATATATATGATTTAATATCTTTAGTATATTACTTAATATTTATAGAACTTATCTTAAATGTGGAATTTTTATCGCTACTAGTTAGAAGTTTTACGATTAATTCTATTGTATAGTTTTTTGTTTCTTTCAAGTTCTCTGTATTAGATGCTTTAAAATTTAATGTCCAAAGAATTTCACTGGCATTGCCATCTTTACCCCAATTGGAATCTTTGAAAACAGCATCCTGAAAGTTAAAACGCATTTTTTTTGTTGATAAATCACCTAATAACGAGATGTCATTACCGTTTAAATCAGCTGAGAAAAGATCTTTTGATATATTTAATTCTGCAAGTGGAAAACTTTCCATAAGATTTATGAAACCTAGTACCGTGTTCTTACCCATATAATTATTAGTATAGTTGTAGTCATAAGACTTTAGACTTTTTTTAATCAAAATATAACTGGTAAAATTAAGGCTTCCTTCTTTAATGCTTCCAGATATAACTTTAGGTGTCTTATTATTTTTACTATCTATGAAACCTAAGATATTGTTAGTGCTGCAAAATATATCGTCAAATTTTTCGCCATTCCAAAGAAAAACATGCTGAATAGGTTCAGTATTTTGTGATGCTGTATCCTCTACAGAGGCTTGGGTAAATATTTCAGGTATTTTGTTCCTGGATATGTCCATTAAAGTAATTCTCATTGGCCACTGTGGATAATAATTTCCAACAGTACTAATTTTTTTAGATGGTTCTAGATAATAGCTTTTATCTTCTGAATTTATCTGAATATAATATTTATCCTTCTCAGTTTTTATGTAGAGAATATCTTTAACTCCATCCCCTGTTAGATCAGACAACATCATTTTTGGTTCATTAACAATATCAAAGGTAGTTGTAGAACTTTTTTGAGATAACAAAAGGAACGTAATTATTGTAAGAAAGATAATAATCGCTAGTGTATAATAAATATTTTTCTTTTTAAAAAATATTACCTGTAACTTCATATATTCCACCCCCTATTAAATTATATGTATCAATAATCTATTTAATTAATCTATTTTAAAAATAAATAAAATTAAAATTAAAAATATAATGAGGTGAACTTGTGAAAAAAACTTTAATGACAATGAAGAAACTATGTAGTGTTTTTATAATTTTAACTATGGTACTTGGACTATGCTCATGTAAATCTAATAAAGAAGAACAAAAAAAATTGAATATATTTTTAGATACTACTGACGAATATTCTTCCCAGGTAATAAAATTTTTAATTGATGATTTCAAAAAAAACAATCCAGATGTTGAAATAAAACTTAATGACTTACTAGTGGATAAGAGTGATATTATGGAGACTATTAATTTGGGAACGGAAGTAGATATACTTTTTACAAATAGAAATTCGCTTATTGAACTTAGTAAAAATGGAGTTTTGAGTGATCTACAACAAACTTATGATGAAAATACTATAAGTGATAGATATTATCATATTATGGGATCTTATGGAAGAGTAGGAGATAAGTACTATGGTATCGGAGTTATGCCATATTCTATTGAACTACTATACAATAAGACAAATTTAAAGAAGCTAAATATTTCGAATCCTAATAATCTAAATCAATGGTTAAGTGTGCTAACTCAATTAAACAAGAAAGGTGATAAAACTCCAGTAGCGCTACCTGATAATATGGATGTAAATGGATACCTATTTTCACTAATATCTAGTAAGTATATAAATATTCATGAAATCGAAGATAAGTATGATAGTGGTGAGCAGTCGTATAAAAAGTTGAAGAATGTACAGGAAATATTTAAAGAATTTAGTTCCATTACAAAAGACAAAGGAATTACTAATAATTCCTTTGTCTTAGGCAACAAACAAACCGTTATTAACTTTGTTAATGGAGACTCGCCACTACTCGTATCTACCTCCTATTACAATTCTGTACTTAGCGCAGAAAATATTGGCGTTATAGGAGAGTATGATAATGATTCAAACTTTGGTACAAACATTCCTATTATAATTAATTCATTACTAAGTGTGCCAGTTAATGCAAAAAATACCCAAAATGTTGATGCTTTCATTAAACATATATATAGCGATGAAGTTCAAGCAAAAATTGTACAAAAGGGGATTATAAGTGGAAACATTATTGCAAATAATAAAGTATCAGGTAATGGAAAATTGATGATTGAACATATGTATAAGGCTAACGATAATAGTATGCTTATATTAAATAATTTACCGGAAAGTGTAAAAAACAACTTGCTTTTAACTTTAAAGAGGATTTTAGATGGTGGGTATAATTCTAAAGAGTGGGAAGAATTATTGGAAAAAAGTTATAAATAATTTGGATTGAATCTCTATAATAAATCAAAAATGGAGCATGAATTAAGTTTCATACTCCATTTTAAGTTACTAAATTATTTTTTGCAATTTTTACATAAACCATAGAAATAAATTTTACTTGAGATAACTTCATAGCTAGTATACTGTTTTACATCTTGGCAGGCATTTGAGAAAGTTATACCTTCTATGTCATCAACTCTACCGCAATTTATGCACTGTATGTGAGGATGTGATGACATATTACCATCATATCTAAAATTACCTTCACCTACGTTAAGTTCTATTATAAGTTCTACTTCTATAAGCGTTTTTAATGCTTTATAAACTGTAGCCAAACTCATAGTAGGATATGTTGGTTGTAGAGCTTTGTAAATTACTTCTGCTGAGGGATGTTCTTTTGTAGATTGAAGATATTTGTAAACAGCAATACGTTGAGGCGTAAGCTTTAATTTTTTCTCTTTAAAAATTGTCGTAATGTTATCCATATACACCATCCTATAATATTATTAATCTATTATAAGTTTTATTATATAATAAATCTTATTACTTGTCAAAAAAATAATATAAAGCTAACAGCAATTATAAATTTTATTTAATTTTCAATTCATTTATAGGATAACTAACATATATTAGTAATAGAGAGAGGGGTGCTGATATTTTGAAAAAGACCTATGTGTTAGATACCAATGTTATTTTATATTCACCTAGTGCTATATTATCTTTTGGAGATAATGATGTAATAATACCTGAAGTAGTATTAGAAGAACTAGATAGTTTTAAGAAAGATAAAAGTGATTTGGGAGCTAATGCCAGATACGCCGCTAGGCTTATTGATAAACTAAGAAAGCAAGGAAAACTAAATGAGGGTATTGATTTAGAAAGTGGGGGAAGGCTTAGAGTAGAAATGAACCACTATGATACTAAAATTCCTGCTTCTTGGAATAAAGATAAAGCCGATAATAGGATATTACAGGTATGTAAAGGTCTTAAAGAACAAGGTGAGGATGTATGGTTAATAACTAAAGATATATTTCAACGAATAAAAGCGGATGCAGTAGATATTAATGTTGAAGATTATTATGAAAAATTTGTACCTGAGTATGACGACCAATATACTGGAAGAGAAGAGGTGTTTGTATCTACAGAAAAACTTCAGGAATTTTACAGCAATAGAAATTTAGAAGTTGATGCTTTACTTAAGTATGATGAGGATTTGAATGAATATAACATTCCATCTTTATACACAAATCAATTCTTAATAATACATTCAATTGAAAATCCTAAACAAACAGCTCTAGGCAGATATGATGGGAAGAGCGTGGTGCCACTTTATAATAAAGAAAGTAAACCATTAGGAGTAGTGCCAAGAAATGTAGGACAAAGATTTATGCTAGAGGCTTTAAGTATTAATGCTGAGAAAGCTCCACTCGTAATTATTAAAGGACCAGCGGGAACAGCTAAAACACTATTTTCATTGGCAGTGGGGCTTCAAAAGATAATGCAAGACACTAGTGAACACCACCAAGGTGGTGAGCACCACCAAGGTGGTGAGCATTATAGGAGAATTTTGATCTGCAGGCCTAATGTTACCATGGATGAAGAAATAGGTTTTTTACCTGGTACAGAACAAGAAAAAATATCACCATTCATGAGGCCAATATTTGATAACTTAGAGATACTTGTGGAATCTGATGAAAAAGAGCGTTATAAAAATGAAAAGCTATTATTAGATAAGATAAATGACTTGTTTGAAAGAAGAATTATAACTACCGAAGCTGTTGCATACCTTAGAGGAAGATCTATAGTTAAAAACTGGGTAATTATAGATGAGGCACAAAATTTGTCCCCAAAACAAGTCAAGGCAATAATTACTAGAGTTGGCGCTGGAACAAAACTTATACTAATAGGTGACCCAGAGCAAATAGACCATCCTTTCCTTGATTCAAGATCAAATGGCTTGTGTTATGCCTCAGAAAAAATGAAAGGTAGTGACTTGTGTTATCAAGTTACTTTAAAATATGATGAATGTGAGAGGTCTCCAATAGCATATGAGGGGTCTAAAAAACTATAAAAGTGCATTTCTATGAAGAGGGTATAAAGATTTATGCTCTCTTTTGCAAAAAAAAAACATATAATAGTCTTATTCACAGAAATTACATCTAAATTTTGTTTTAAAATATATAGTTTTAATGTACAATGTGATAGTACATAATAAACAAAAGGATGGGAAACATGAGAGAAATGGAAATACATAAAAAGAAAAAGAAAAGTACAAGCACAATTGTTTTATTATTTATAATATTTGAATTAACTTTCACGGCTATTACAGGACCGTTTATGGTATATTATGGTCCTTTTAAAAATGTAAAAACTACAGTGGTTGGGGCAGCAATGACTACGCTTACATTGCAGTGGCTTGCAACATCTTTTCTATCAGATGAAAAAATTGAGCAGATTATGAGTGAACAAAAAGTAGAATCTATAGTTCAAGATAAAACAGATGGTGAAAATTCTGGTGTAACGGTAGAAAATAAAGATGATAATAATATTGAAAGATATGATGTAACAGGAAATAAATTTAAAGGTTATATTCTAATAATTAAGGACCCGACTAGGATTAAAGTAGGGTACAGCAGTATGCTGGGTGAGGAAGGGCAACTAACTAGTGATATTGCAAAAGATAATAATGCAATAGCAGCAATTAATGGTGGAGGATTTACAGACGAAGTTGCGGGGGCAAAATGGACAGGGACGGGAGCAAACCCAGCTGGAATTATAATGACTGGTGGGAATATTATACATAACGGTTTAAAAAATGAAGATGAAAAAAGACAAGTGGTAGCATTAACTGGATCTGGAAGGTTACTAGTTGGACTTCATTCACTTAAAGAAATGAAAGAACTAGGAGCGACAGAAGCAGTTTCTTTTGGACCGGCACTTATAGTTAATGGAAAGAAAACTATAACTACAGGTGATGGTGGCTGGGGAATTGCGCCTAGAACGGCTATCGCACAAAGAAAAGATGGAGCAATAATATTATTAGTTATAGACGGTAGACAGGTAAGTAGCTTGGGAGCGACGCTCAAAGAGGTACAAGATTTATTATTTGATGAATATGGAGCTTATAATGCTACTAATTTAGATGGTGGATCTTCTTCTACATTATTATATAAAGATGAGATTATTAACAGGCCTTGTGACAGTTTGGGAGAGCGATCTGTACCATCAATAATATATGTAGTGCAGTAGATAAATTGGTAAGAAGAAAAGGTAATCTTGGTTATTTTAAATTAAAGGAGAAAGTATTATGAAATGGATGAAAAGAATAAGTATATGGATAGTATTTTCGCTGTCACTGCAATGTTTAGGTCTCTTTTACATAGATAAATATCTTTTAGCTACTGATTCAAAAGTGGTTACAAAAAAGGTTGTTGAAGATAAAAAGGAGAAAGAAAAAAATGTAGATATTACTGTGCCAGAAGATGCAGAAACTGTATTAGTATCATATGATGCTAAATATTTAACATATAATGAAGATGAAAAATTAAAACTTGTTAATTGCAAGGATGGGAAAATCAAAAATATAAATTCAGAAGAGGGATCTAAAATTTCTTTTTCTGAATGGCTTCCAGATAGAAATAGAATACTTTTAATTGAGAAAAAAAGTGGTAATGAATCTAGTAACTTATTATTATATTCTTATGATGTATCAAAGGATGAAAAAGAATTAGTGAAAGAAGTAGCTTGGAGTGGTACAAAATCCGAAGTGGAAAATATCAAATTATCAACTTTAACAGGAGTTACATATGTCCAGGTTTCAAATGAAGGAATAAGTAGTAGTATCTATAGAATTGACAGGATGGGAGATATTACAAATATTAATACAATACCTAAATTAGTTAGTAATATTGCAGTACTTAGACGTGAAGATAAATTGGTATATGAGGGATCAGTCTATAATAAAATATATGTTACAGATAGTGATAAAAGTATAAGTATTAAAGGCGTAGAAAGGCTTACATTAATTGGTGCTCAGAATGATGATGTGTATCTTGGGGAATTAAAAGATGATTTGGTAAGTAAGATTTATTATGGCAAAACATCAGAAGACACTAGTGAGTGGAAAGAACTTGATTTAAAAAATGCTTCAAAAGAAAAAGATTTATTTGTATCAGCAGATGGAAAAGTATATCAAAATGATGACCTGCGAGGGGTAATAACAGAAATAAGTTCTGGAATTGAAACTAGTTATGAAGGTGAATTATCACAAATGTATACTAAAGGGTTAGTATCTATAGTAAATAACAAAGTATCTTTTGTTCCCTTTAAATAATTTCTATTTTTAACTATGCTAAAGGCATAGTTTTTATTTAATGACATTTCAGATAATGTAGCTCCGCAGGAGATGATTTAATCTGGTTTGTGTAAATATGAGGAGGAAAAAAAATTGGATAAAGCAGTAATATTATATAAGATTATGATGATACCAGGGATTTTGCTTGCATTTACTTTTCATGAGTATGCACATGCTTTAGTAGCAGATAAGTTAGGAGACAGAACTCCGAGATTTCAAGGAAGACTTACGCTAAATCCAATTGTTCATATAGATCCAATAGGGTTTATATTAATATTAATAATGGGATTTGGGTGGGCAAAACCTGTTCAAACAAATCCTGGTGCATTTAAAAATTATTACAAGGATGATTTAAAAGTTTCAATAGCAGGGCCTATTGCTAATTTGATATTAGGGTTTGTATTTGCAATGTTTTATGTATTACTTTGGAGATTTTCATCAACCCAAGGAGCATTATTTTCAATTATTATGAATATGTTACAGCTTGCAGGGTCCATAAATTGTCTGTTGTTTTTTCTTAATTTAGTTCCAGTTCCAGGTTTTGATGGATACCATATAGTCCGGGATTTATTTCCAAAGTTTTTTTACGGGTTATCAGATTCAATTAATAGGTACCAGTTTCTAATATTCATGGTATTGATATTACCTATATTACCAGGTGGGGTATCAGTATTTTATTATATTGTTCAAGTACCATCTCAGGGATTATTTGATATTTTTACAAAGGTTTTTTTAAATATCATAACAATACTTTAATATTATATGAATAATGTAGCTAGGCAGGAGATGATTTAACTAAGAGTTAAGTCATAAAAATATGTTGTAAATTTTATTTGGTTTAAATATAAGGGAGAGAAAGATATGCGATTAAGAAAAAAATATTGGGCTAGGCCAGAGATGGAAATTAGTCACATTGTTATAACAGATCAATATGATTATAAAGGGAAATGGGACAGTGAATTTAAAAATAATAATCCAATACATTTGGAATTAGGTTGCGGCATGGGCGGGTTTATATCAGAAAAATCTAAGCAAAATCTTAATATAAATTTTGTGGGTATAGATTTAAAAGATGAGGTGTTAGTATTTGCTCTCAGAAAAGTGGTAGAGGCTCGCGAAGTTCATGACAAGCAAAATGTAAATGTACGTCTTATGCCATTAAATATTAGTTTTATTGATGATGTTTTTGAAAAAGATGAGATAAGTAGAATATATATAAATTTTTGTAATCCTTGGCCAAAGGGAAGGCATAACAAAAGAAGGCTAACGCACAGTAAATTCTTAGTGAGTTATAAGAAATTTTTAAAACCTGGATCTGAAGTTTGGTTCAAAACTGATGATATTGAGCTATTTGAAGACTCATTAGAATATTTCAAACAATGTGGATTTGAAATACTGTATTCAACTTATGATTTAAATAAAAGCGGTTTTGAGGAAAACGTAGTTACAGAATATGAGGCTAAATTTTATGCATTAGGTAAAAAAGCTATGTTCCTGAGGGCTAAGTTATTGTAGAATATTAATAAAAATTTGTTATATATATAGGATTATTAAGCTTTCGGCGGGAAAGAACTTGTAGTATTTAAGTTAGCGTAATGAAAAATCATGCGTAACAGCAGGTGTGGGAGCTTGCTGTTTTTTTAATTTTCATAAAAAAAGTACGTAAGGAGGAGTTTTATGCCTTTTATATATAAAATCCTGGGAATAGAAAGAAATAGAAGGGAAAAAAGTGGGAATGATATTTGGGATGAATGTAATTGATTTAATATTAGCAGTTGTGTTAGATTTATTAATTGGGGATCCATATTGGTTTAAACATCCAGTAATTTATATAGGAAAACTTATTTCAGCATTAGATAAGTTAGGCCGGAAATTATGCAATACTAATAGTGGCATTAAAGTTTTTGGTGGATTTATTGTAATTATAGTAGCATTTTGTAGCTATTTAGTACCGTTTGCAATTTTAAAGATATCTAAAGAAGTTTTTGTTGTATACCATATTTTTAATATAATTTTGATTTGGACTACAATAGCTACTAAGTGTCTTCATATGGAAGGTATAAAGGTGTATGACTCCTTAACGCGAAATGATATTGATGACGCGAGAGTTAAATTATCGTACATTGTAGGTCGGGATACAAAAACCCTTACGAAGTACGAAATAGTAAGGGCAGATGTGGAGACAATTGCGGAAAATACATCAGACGGTGTTATAGCTCCTATACTTTTTGCAATATTAGGGGGAGCACCGCTTGCTATGATGTATAAGGGTATAAACACCATGGATTCAATGCTTGGGTATATGAATGAAAAATATAAGTATATTGGGTTCTTTCCAGCTAAAACAGATGATGTATTTAATTTTATTCCTGCGAGAATAACCGGATTTTTAATTTGTCTGGCCGCTCCCATAGTTCATGGGAATATAGTGGAAAGCATAAAAGTAATGATTAGGGATAGAAAAAATCATAAAAGCCCTAATTGTGCTTATCCAGAAGGTGCAGCAGCGGGGGCTATGAGGGTTCAATTAGGTGGTATAAATGTATATTTTGGAGAAGAAATGTATAAACCACCTATAGGAAATAAAACAAATGATTTAGGGAAAGAACATATAGTTGATTCTATAAAATTAATGTATGGAGCCATGTTTTATTTGGTAATAATTAATGCACTATTTGAAATACTTAAGTACTTTTGGAGATGATGTTATGATACAACTTATAGGATTAAAACATGATGTTAAAATAGAAATTAGAGAGAAATTTTCAATTATTCCAAAACGTCAAAAGAAGTGCTTGGAATTGCTTTTAGAAATATGTGAAGAGGCAGTTATTTTAAGTACTTGTAACAGAACAGAGATATATTTTAAATCTAGAGACGAAGATATTATAGTTAAAATTTTTAAAGCTCTAAATTGGGATGAGGATTTAATAAAATGTGTTGACAGGTATAAGGATGAAAAGGCAGTGCAACATTTGATGGAAGTTGTGTGTGGGTTTGATTCACTATTACTTGGTGAGGATCAAATATTGGGACAAGTGCGGGATGCTTATGAAATTTCAAAAAAGATTAAGACAAGTAAAAAAGAGCTTCAGAGACTTTTTGAAAATGCAATCGCTTGTGGTAAACATTTTAGAACTAAGTCTAAAATAAGTGAAATACCAGTTTCTTCATCTTCTATGGTTGTTAAAAAGGCAATAGATGGAGGACACCAGAACTTTATGATTTTAGGATATGGATCTGTAGGGGAGCTTACTTCAAAATATATACTAGAGGCGAAAATAAATTCGCTATATATTGCAGTACGTGATGCTCAAAAAGTTAATATAGAGGACCCAAGAGTTAAAATAATACATTTTAATGATACATATAAATATTATCAAAAAGTTGATTGTGTTATATCTTGTACAACTGCGCCTCATACTGTAGTTCATCTAAAGGAATTGCCTAATAAAAAAATATTATTGTTTGATTTAGCAGTTCCAAGAGACATAGAAGAAATAGTAAGTGAAAATCCTTTATATGAAGTATATGATATAGATATGTTAGGTGATATTCATGATGCAAATCACAAAAGACGGCAAGCGTTAATGCAATATCATAAACCTATTGTAGACAAGGCTATAAAAGAGTATATAGATTGGAAAACCATAGAAGAGCTAGCACCATTTATTAAAAAGATAAGATGTAATGGTGATGAAGTCTACAAGGAGAGACTAGAGACTTTTAGACACAAGAAAGAGACTAAGGATAATGAAAAGCTTGCAGAACTACTTTTAAAAAGCACTTCAAACGCCTATGTAAACAGGGCAATAGATGTTTTAAAAGAGGAGCATTTAAAGGGGAGGTCTAGAGAATGCGAGGTCATACTAAGCAAGATTTTTCAGCTTTAAACTATACAATGATTTCACTGCTATCAAATAAAGTTAATATACTTATAGTTGGTGGGGGAGAGGCTGCTTTTATAAAATGTAGGTCATTTTCAAAGGAAGGTTGTAATGTTACAGTAGTATCAAAAGAATTTTGCGAAGAGTTTAAGCAAGTTAAGGACTTAAGCAATGTAGAATTAATAAAGGGTGGTTATAATGAAGGTTACGTGGATCATAACCATATTGTTATTATTGCTACGAATGATAGTGAAACAAATGATATTATAAAAAAATACTGTGATAATAAAAGCAAGCTGTATGTACATTGTGAAGATCATAAAAAAGGCTTACTTGTAATGCCAGTTCAAGGGAATACATCTAATATGAAATTTGCATTACATACTAAACATAGTAGCCCTAAAACAGCACTTTTTATGGCTCAAATCATTGAAAATAAACTTTTAAAATATAAAGATTTTATAGATTATACTTTTACTATAAGAGGCAAAGTGATGAAGAGGGCGGATAAAAAGGATATTATGAATTTTGTATGTAGTGAAGATTTTTACTTTTTTTATGATTTGGGATTACAAGATTATATATTAGAGATGTTTTATGGAGATGGATTAAAGGAGGTATTGGATATGGAAATTAATATAGGAACTAGAAAAAGTGAGCTTGCACAAGTTCAAGCAAATACAATTATGGCTATGATTAAAGAAAAATTTGATCTTGAATGCGTAAAGGTACTAATTGAGACTAAGGGAGATAAAATTTTAAATGTTACTTTAGATAAAATAGGTGGTAAGGGACTTTTTGTAAAGGAGATAGAATACGCTATGCTTGAGGAAAAAGTGGATATGGCAGTGCACAGCATGAAGGATGTACCCTATGATATACCACAGGAGTTTGAAATAGCGGCTATTCCAGTTAGAGAAGATGCTAGAGATGCATTTGTTGCTTTTAACAATATTTGCTTTTATGACTTGCCTAAAGGTGCAAGAATAGGTACCAGCAGTATAAGACGTGGTGTTCAGGTTAAAATGATAAGACCGGATATAGAAATTGTGCCTATAAGAGGTAATGTTCAAACTAGAATAGCAAAAATAGAAAAGGAAAATCTAGATGGAATAATCCTTGCAGCGGCAGGACTTAAAAGGCTTAACATGGAAAGTATAATCACTAATTATTTTGACGTGACCCAAATGGTACCAGCAATAGCTCAAGGAGCACTAGGCATAGAGATGCTTAAAACACATCCTCAAATAGATATGATTAAAAAACTAGATTGCTATGATGCTAGAATTTGCGTAGAGGCTGAAAGAAGTTTTATGGCGACTCTTAATGGAGATTGCCATGGTTGTATAGGAGCTTATGCTTATCTTGAAAATGATAATATGCACATGCTCAGCATATTTGACGTTAATGGAAAAATAGTTAAAAAGCAATTATCAGGACATAAAAATGATTATATAAAGCTAGGTGTGATGCTAGCGAAGATGATTCTAGAGGATAATTAATAATCTGAAAGTGCAAAGGAGGATATCTATGGGAAAGGTTTATTTAATCGGGGTTGGTCCAGGAGATGAGGAACTTATAACTCTAAAAGCTATTAGAATGCTAGGGAAATGCACGGCAGTTATGTATGATAGGCTAGCTAGTACAAGTGTACTTAAACATCTAAAAGATGATTGTGAAATATATTATTGTGGTAAAGAGCCAGGATCTCATTATAAAACACAAGAAGAAATAAATACAATGCTCGTAACGCTTGCTAAGAAAGGTCACATAGTTGGAAGAATTAAGGGTGGGGATCCATTTGTATTTGGACGCGGCGGTGAGGAAGCTTTAGAGCTTCTTAAGGAAGAGGTTGAGTTTGAAGTCATACCGGGAATTACGTCGCCAATATCAGTACTTAGTTATGCAGGAATACCTATAACTCATAGAGGTATAGCTCAAAGTTTTCATGTGTTTACAGCAATGAGTGCCGAAAAACTTAATATAGATTGGGATGCAGTTGCAAGGCTTGATGGTACGCTTGTTTTTATGATGGGTTTTAAAAATCTTCAAAAGATTGCAGAAAGTCTTATATTTAATGGCAAGAGTAAAAATACACCTTGCGCAGTTATAATGCGCGGAACTACATCAAAACAAAAGAAAGTAGTGGGTACTTTAATAGAAATTATAGGTAAGGTTCAAAAATCAGAGATATCATCACCTTGCATTATTGTAGTGGGTGAAGTAGTTAAATTTAATGATCAATTTAATTGGTATGAAAAGAAACCACTATTTGGAAAGAGTATTTGCATAACTAGGTCAAAGAAGCAATCAAAGAAATTACATGAAACTTTAATAGATTTAGGTGCAGAAGTTGTTGAAATAAATTCTATAGCATTTAAAAACACTTCTCACAACTTAGATGATTACAAAGGCAAGATTGCAAGTTATGACTATTTAGCTTTAACAAGTGTAAATGGAGTTAATATATTTTTTGATTATTTAAAAGATATTGGATTTGACATAAGAAAACTTAAAGCAAAGTTTGCAGCTATAGGACCAGCTACGGCGAAGGCTCTGAGCGATAGGGGTATTGTTGCTGATATAGTAGCAGATCATTTTGTTGCTGAGTCATTACTATCAAAAATGAAAATCTCTGTAAAAGCTGGCGACAAAATACTAGTGCCTAGGTCAAAAGATGCAAGGCCTTATTTGGTAGAAGCATTAAAGGAGCTTAAATGTAATGTTGATGAGGTTTTTACTTATGAAATATTATGTGGTAAGCTCAGATCTGAGAACGAAATAAATGATGTAGATATTATAGTATTTACATCTCCATCCACTGTTAAAAATATGATTAAAATGGTGGGTATTAATATTATAAAGTCTAAAGTATCACTTGCTATAGGACGCATAACTGCTATGGCACTTTCAGATTTAGGTATAGAATCAACTGTATGTGATATCTATAGTGAAGAAGGTATTATTAAAAAGCTTTTGGAAATGTAATAGAGAATTAGTAGATTATATAAGCATGATTAAGTATTAATAAATAATAAAATGTGGATAACATTAAAATAGCAGCTTTGTAAAAGATGATTTGGTTAGGAGTGGATAACTATGTTCAAAAGAAACAGAAGACTCAGAGAAACAAGAAATATAAGAGATTTAGTAAGAGAAACAGTATTATCGCCTTCAGACTTTATATTACCTATATTTGTTGTTGAAGGTGAAAATATTAAAGAAGAAATATCTTCTATGCCAGGGAATTATCATTTTTCAATAGATAGACTCCATGAAATAATAGAAGAAGTTGAAGAAGCTGGGGTGCGTGGAATAATTTTATTTGGACTTCCAGATCATAAAGATGAAGTTGGGTGCGGGGCATATGACGATGAAGGCATTGTTCAAAGGGCAGTTAAGAAGACGCGTGAACTATCAAAAGATTTAGTTATAATAACGGATGTATGTATGTGCCAATATACTACTCATGGACATTGTGGGATATTAGATGGAACAAAAGTGGATAATGATAAGAGTTTAAAATATATATCAGAAATAGCTCTGTCTCATGCAAAAGCAGGAGCGGATATGATAGCGCCATCTGACATGATGGATGGTCATGTAGTTGCAATAAGAGAAACTTTGGATGCAAATGGATTTAAAGATATAGTTATAATGGCTTATAGTGCAAAATACTCATCAGCATTTTATGGCCCTTTTAGAGAGGCGGCTAATTCTGCGCCACAATTTGGGGATAGAAAAACTTATCAGATGGATCCAGCAAATATTAGAGAAGCTATGCGCGAAATTGATGCTGATATTGAGGAGGGCGCAGATATTATAATGGTAAAACCTGCTTTATCATATTTAGATGTAATAAGATGGGCTAGAGATAAACATGACGTTCCTGTAGCTGCTTACAGTGTTAGTGGAGAGTTTGCTATGGTAAAAGCAGCTGCAAAAATGGGCTTTATTGATGAGAAGGCTATAGCTATGGAGATGCATTTGTCTATGAAAAGAGCTGGAGCGGATATGATAATTACTTATTATGCAATTGATTTATGCAGGTGGATCAGGCAGTAAATCATCATTTTAATCTTAAACTTGCAATTTAAAGCAGACAATTAGGGATGGCAAATCCAATATGATTATAAAAAGTATTAGAATCACAATAAGAAAAGAGGAAACTACTATGAGAAATTTAGATATATTTGAGCAGTCAAAAGAATATATGCCGGGTGGAGTTAATAGCCCAGTTAGGGCATATAAAGATGTAAGTATTACTCCGAAAGTTATAAAAAAAGGTAAGGGTGCATACGTTTATGATGAAGATGGTAATAAGTATATAGATTTTGTATGCGCCTTTGGACCTATGATACTTGGACATTGTGACGATGATGTAGTAAAAGCTATACAAAATACTGCGGTGCAGGCTATTGCATTTGGCGCGCCTACGGAGATTGAACTAAAACTTGCAAAACATATTTGCTCAACTGTGGATAATGTAGATATGATTCGGATGGTTAATTCAGGTACAGAAGCTACAATGAGTGCAGTTAAACTTGCAAGAGGATATACTGGCAAAAATAAAATAGTAAAATTTGCAGGTTGTTACCATGGACACGCTGAAGGATTTCTAGTTGAAGCTGGTTCAGGAGTTCTTACTGAGGGAATACCGGGGTCAGCAGGTATTCCGACGGAAAGTATTGTACATACATTAATAGCAAATTACAATGATTTAGGTAGCGTGCAGAAATTATTTGAGAAGTATGGTGATGATATTGCATGCATAATTATTGAGCCGATAGCAGGTAATATGGGAGTTATTCCAGCGCAAAAAGAATTTTTAGTAGGACTTAGAAATTTGTGTGATAAATATAAAAGTCTACTTATTTTTGATGAAGTAATGAGCGGATTTAGGGTAGCGTATAAAGGGGCACAAAGTATTTACGGAGTGGCTCCAGATTTGATAACTTATGCAAAAATCATGGGCGGTGGACTTCCTTGTGGTGCTTATGGTGGGAAAAGAGAGATAATGGAGCTTCTATCACCTATGGGACCAGTTTATCAAGCAGGGACTATGTCAGGTAATCCTGTGGTGATGGCAGCGGGTTATGAAACTTTAACTAAACTTTATAATAATCCTATTGTATATGAAAACATGGAAAAACTTTCAGAAAAACTTCAATTTGGATTACTGGAAATTGCAAAAGAAAAAAATATTCCTATGGTTGTTAATAGATGTGGGTCAATGATTACACCATTTTTTACAAAGAGTAATAAAGTGAAAACCTTTGATGATGCTAAAACATGTGATGTAAAACTGTTTGCAAGATATTTTGAACATATGATAAAAAGTGGAATAAATATTGCGCCCTCTCAGTTTGAAGCGATATTCTTAAATGTTAAGCATACACAGAATGATATTGAAAAATTCTTAGAGGCCTTTAAGAGTTTTACTGTATAAGAATTTAATGTTGCTAACAGATGTTTTTATACGCAAAATAAGTATATATTACGTATAATGCAATACGTGTAATATATACTTTTTTACTTTTTTATTTGGAAGTCAAATAGCCTTCTTTCATTAAGAGTTCAGCTGATAGCACTGCACCACCGGCTGCGCCACGTAAAGTGTTATGTGACAAACAAACAAATTTATAATCAAATAATTTATCTTCTCTAAGTCTTCCAACAGCTATTCCCATACCTTTTTCAATGTTTCTATCCAGTTTTGTTTGAGGTCTATCATTTTCCTCAAAGTATGTTATGAACTGATCAGGGGCATTTGGAAGTTTTAGAAGTTGTGGTTTTCCTTTAAACTCAGCCCAAAGTTTTAAAATAGTTTCTTTTGACGGTTTCTTTTCAAATGAAACAAATACTGCAGCTAAATGACCATCTGCTACAGGGACACGTATACATTGAGTTGATATTATAGGATCAGCTGCATTAACTATTTTGTCATTCTCTATATGACCCCAAATTTTCAAAGGTTCTTGCTCACTTTTTTCTTCTTCTCCACCAATATAAGGTATAACATTATCAACTATTTCTGGCCAGTCTGAAAATATCTTTCCAGAACCTGAAATAGCCTGGTATGTGCATACTAATATTTTTGTGGGTTTATATTCCATAAGTGCACTTATAGCAGGAACATAACTTTGAATTGAACAGTTAGGTTTCGCTACTATAAAACCTCTTTTAGTTCCTAAACGCTTACGTTGTGCTTTAATTAGTTCAAAATGGTTTGAATTTATTTCTGGGATAACCATTGGAACATCTGTTGTTTTTCGGTGTGCAGAGTTATTTGAAATAACAGGAGTTTCAGCTTTTGCGTATTTTTCTTCGATTTCTCTTATTTCATTTGCGTTCATATTAACAGCGCAGAATACAAAATCTACAAGATTACTAATTACATCTACTTCATTTATATTTTTAATTATTATGGTTTTAACGCTTTCGGGCATAGGAACATCTAATTTCCACCTATTATTTACTGCCTCGAGATAAGTTTTACCCACAGAATTTTCACTAGCAGCAATAACAGCTATTTCAAAATAAGGGTGATTTTCAAGTAGTGTAACAAGACGTTGACCAACGAATCCAGTTCCACCTAATAATCCAACTTTTAATTTTTTAACCATTGTATTAATACCTCCGATTCTAATGATGTATAAATGCGATAAAATATAAATATTATACTAAATATATTAATATTATGTTATAAAAGGAATAGTAAAAACATATATGTTACTATTATTAATGATTATAGTGTTAAAAAGCATATACTTCAAGCTAATTATTATATAGAATGGTTATGGAGAATAAATTCACACCTTAAAAATGAAGTTATATTTTATAAGGAGTCTAAGCGAAATGGGGAATAGAATTGTTTAAAATTAATAAAAACGATAAAGATATTGAAAATGACAAAAATAAATTAAAGCTATATGGATTTAACAACTTAACAAAATCATTAAGTTTTAATATTTATGATGTTTGTTATACAAAAACAGAAGAAGACCGCAAGAAATATATAGAATATATTGATGAACAATATAATGCTGAGAGGTTAACAAAAATTCTAAACGAGGTTACTCAGATGATAGGAGCTAGTGTACTAAACATTGCAAAGCAAGACTATGACCCTCAAGGGGCAAGTGTAACACTACTTATATCAGAAGAAGAAATCCCATTATATGTGGTAGATCCTTCTTGTAATAGAGGAGTTTTAACGCCTCTTCGAGAGAATATTGTTGGACATTTAGATAAAAGTCATGTAACAGTGCACACTTATCCTGAAAGTCATCCTCAAAATGATATAAGTACTTTTAGAGTAGATATAGATGTAGCAACTTGTGGTACTATATCTCCATTAAAAGCATTAAATTATCTAATAGGTAGCTTTGATTCTGACATCATTACTATAGACTACAAAGTTAGAGGGTTTACTAGAGATATGGACGGTAAAAAACATTTTATAGATCATAAAATTAATTCTATACAAGAGTACATTGCTATGGAAACAATTAATAGATATAGTTTAATTGACATGAATATATATCAATCTAGTATATTTCATACAAAAATGAAGTTAAATGATTTTGATCTTGAGAATTACTTATTCCATATTAAAGAAGAAGATTTAACAGAGGGTGAGAAATATGATATTATACAAAAACTAGAAAAAGAAATGGTTGAAATATTTTATGGAAATGACAGTTCTAATTAATAATTAACAATAAAATACCTCCACAAAGAATTTTTCTTTGTGGAGGTATTTTATTGTTAAAGAGCTTTTTTTGATAAAATTAACAAATTTTCATAAAATATTAAAATAAAAATAAATGTTTACAAAATTTACCTCATTTTAGGATAGTTATATGGTATAATTTTTATATACTTTAAATGTATTATTGAATATAATATTAAAAATATTATAACAAAGGGGAAAAAAGGTTAGTATTTAGTTAAAAAAACTTCAACATCTAAAAATTATTTTTTATAGATATGTGGTATAAAATATATTTTCAAAACATATTATAATAAATTGTGATTTGTGTATATTCAAAGTGGGGGTGGTTGGAGAATTTAATAATTGGGATGGATATAATAACTTTTATTCTTATAGAGAAATTGCAGACAAGCTTCTAAGCTATGTGATCTATATGGGATATACACACATAGAGCTGCTCCCAATTACAGAACATCCGCTAGATGATTCGTGGGGACATCAAACTATAGGATATTTTTTCGCTTTATCATGATAAAGTGGTTTATGGTAAATAGTGAGGCACATCCAAATAATGAGATATAGAAAGGGGAGAACTATAATGAAAAAAAAAGAAATGGTAGCTATGATCTTGGCAGGGGGTCAAGGATCAAGATTAAAACAGTTAACGAAGATTACGGCAAAACCGGCGGTGCCATTTGGTGGTAAATACAGAATTATAGATTTCTCTTTAAGCAATTGTTCTAATTCTGATATAGACACAGTAGGGGTTCTAACTCAGTACCAACCACTAGAATTAAATGCTCATATAGGCATAGGGGCTCCTTGGGATTTGGATAGGAGAGATGGAGGAGTAAGCATGCTTGCACCTTACCAAAGTGAAGATGGTGGTAATTGGTATAAGGGTACTGCTGACGCTATATTTCAAAATACAAATTATATTGATAGCTTTGATCCGGAATATGTTCTTATTTTATCAGGGGATCATATTTATAAAATGGATTATTCTAAAATGCTG
>NZ_JBOITN010000035.1:0-122466 GCF_050717545.1 Clostridium sp. | reverse complement strand
CCACTACTTCAATACCATTTTCATTAAATAAATTTTGTGCTGTTTCTCCCATTCCTCCTGCAATAATAATATTAACATTTAATTCTTTCAAAAATACTGGAAGATATCCTGGTTTATGTCCCGGATTTGCAGTAAAACTCTTATCTATTGTTTTACCTTCCACTACTTCATATATTGTAAAACCCTCACAATACCCAAAATGTCCACTTACTTTCTTTTCTTCACTTGCAACTGCTATTCTCATTAATAATTCCTCCTTATATTTTAATATAATAAATTTACTAAATCATCTTAGATGTATATTGGCATTTGCTATTTACAATTATTATATTACTCCTTTTATTAGTTAATGTCAAATGCCAATAATCTCTTTTTGAAAAATAATAATTTTTAGTCCTCCTGCATTTCTATTATGTTACCTGTATTATTGTATAAAAATTTTTTCCCGAATTGTCGTTTTAGTTCTTCAGCTGCTTTTTCTCCCGTACAATGAGATACCCCTATGATTTTTATATCTTTTTCCTTCAAAAAATCAATTGTTTTATTTAGTCTTTGCTCATCTGCTTCTACTAAATGAGTTCCCCCAATAACACCATATATTGGCATATCTGTACGTTCTATAATAGTTTCTAATATATTAACTATCCCTACATGGGAACATCCTACAACAACAAATAAACCACGCTTACCCTTTAATACCAATACTATTTCATCAGAAAAATCATCTAAAATATACTTTTCATTTTGTTTGATTTGAAATCTTTTATTAGATAATTCAAAATTATTATTTCTTTTAAAATTAGTAAATACCATTATATTTTCAGTAATATAATATATATCTTTTTTAATATATTTTATTGCAATATTATTTTTATAAATATACTCCTTTTCAAAAGAATTACCAAGATACTTGTAATTATCTCCTTCTATTATTCCATACTTTCTATTAAAAAAACCTTCTCCTACAATTAATTTATATGAATTTGAAGTTTCCTCAACAAACTTTCTAACTCCTCCGCTGTGGTCATAATGCCCATGACTTATAATAACGTAATCTAATTTATTTAAATCAATATTTAGTGTTTCAGCATTTTTAATAAAGTCCCCGCTCTTACCAGTATCAAATAATATCTTATTCCCATCAATTTCCATGTAAAGCGACAAACCATGTTCATTGTATAATCTTTTATCAGCACTTGGATTATCTTCAATTAAAGTTGTTATTTTAAAATTCATTTTAAACCTCCACTTTCATTTATTAAATATTATTTAAAAGATACCTTAACCTTTGTTGTTTCTACCATGCCTATGTCTACAACAAATACAATCTTCACAATTTTCTCTGTCGTTAAAATCACTGCATAGCTTATAATCGCCACCTTCTATTTTTAATATTTTACCGTTTACTAAAATATCCGCTATTTTTTTGCGAGCATCATCATATGTTCTTTGTAATGTAGAACGTGCAACTCCCATTACATTTGCACTTTGCTCTTGATTTAAACCTTCTAAATCTATTAACCTTATAGTTTCATATTCCTCTACTGTCATAATTATTGATTCATTTACTGTTTCCAATAAATCTAAAGGACCAAATTTTATAATTTCAGGCAATATACAAACTCTTCTCCATTTCTTAGGTCTTGCCATAATTTAATCTCCTCCATATTATTATATCTATTGTAAAAATTGCGTCCCTAAAATTTTGTATTCACAACTGTATCTAAAATAGCCTTATCAATGAATAAAACGCCATTAAGATGGTCAATTTCATGACAAAAAGCCCTAGCAAGCAATCCCGTAGCATCAATTTCTACATTTTCATTAACTTCATTCATAGCTTTAACCTTTACTTTATATGGGCGTTCAACCCCCCCTGTTATTCCTGGAATGCTTAAACATCCTTCTATATCTTGTTGTTTACCTTCTATTCCCACTATTTCAGGATTTATAAGTTTTATAGGTCCATCTCCTATGTCAACAACAATTACTCTTTTTAATATTCCTACCTGTGGTGCAGCAAGCCCAACGCCCTTTTCTTTATACATTGTTTCAATCATATCACCTATTAATTGTAATATTCTTTTATCGGTTTTTATAACATATTTTGATTTTTTTCTTAATATAACATCTTTATTATAATTAGTAATATTTCTTATTGCCATACTTCATTCTCCCTCTATAATAATGTTTTTATAGTTATGTATAATTTCAATAATGGATTAAACTTCACCCTTTGCAATTAACATACTATATTTTAGGTATATTAATTGCAAAAAAAATAAAAGTTCCAAAACTTTATTATAAGCACTTTAAATTCTTAAGTACAATCATTACACCATTTTTTACAAATCTTTGATTTTTTAACACAAATAACTTTATCAGATCCACAATCAGGACAAATATGTTTGTCTTGTTCATAATTTAATTCATATATACTATTGCAATTAGAACATTTAAATTCACAAAATATTGTTCTATAATTACCGCCACTTATCCTTATAGCTTTTCCCTGCGTTAACGCAATAGCCACCTTTTTTCTTGCACTTTCTATAATGTTTTGAAAAGTTTGCCTTGATATTTGCATTTTTTCTCCACATTCTTCTTGATTTAGTTCCTCAATGTCCTTAAGCCTCATTGCCTCAAGTTCTTCAACTTTTAAAGCTATTTCTTCAATTTCACATTTAGGCTTACCCCAGGGGACAAAATAAGTATCCTCTGGAAAAAACTCTACTCTTCTAAATTTTATTGGTCTTGGCATTTTAATTCCTCCTGCATTTATGTATTATTTATTTTAAACCAATTCTTTATCCCATTATTACTCTGCATTCTACACCCTCTAAAGTTTGATTAATTTTATCAAAAACGATTTCTCCTGCATTATCAACAATATATACTATATGTTTAGCATTTCTTATTTCTTTTACAAAATTCTCATATTCCACAATATCATTTTTTTGTTTTGGGGCCTTATAAATTAAATTTTTAAGTTCATCCATATCAACTTTATCCATAGCTCCAAAATCAATAAAATTTCCAACCATCGCATATTTAAGTGCTGTAAGAAGCTTATCATCTGAATCATAAATAATTCTTAAAATTTCTTTTTCCATAGAAAGTAAAAGTGTATTATACTCTTTTTTTATTTCATAATAAATATCACCCAGGTTTAATTCGCTATCTAAACGTCTCATTATTCTTGCACTCAAATATGGAGATGTATCCCCACTTTTAGACATTGATATAATTTTAGTTACTTCTTTCATAAATTTAATTTTTTTAACTTTGTCTATTTCATGCTTATCATATAGTACATGTATTTTTTTAAAATACACTTAATACATTCTAAACTAATGTCCATGCTTAACCTCCATCTTATAACCATAGTCATTTATTTAATCCATCAATTCAAAATTACCTAACCTATTTTTAATAGTTTTATCTTAATCTATAAGTAATAAATCCCTTATAATCTATATGGTTTATAGTATTATCCAGATTTAATCTTTCAATAATATTATCAATATATTCACATTTTCTAGAATTTAAAAAACTTTTAATTTCAAACTGATTCATTGGATGTCTTTTAATAATACTTAAAATAGCTTGATAATCATCTTTGATTCCGCTAAAAAATCCAACGGAAACTAAATTTTCTATAGATATACCACCCAACATTTCTATAGCCATATTCATGTTTTCATTACTAACAGTTTTCACATATTCCTCAGCTGGTGGTCTTGCAGGGGTATTAATATATAATCTATGATATTTTATTTCTTTAATTATTAGCTTTAATTTTTGAAGTGAGTCACTATCATCATTAATTCCATCTATAAGCATTATTTCAAGCCATAATTGTCCCTTATAAATCTTTGAAAATTCAACAAGTCCATTATAACATTTAATAAAGTTTAGCTTAGGATAAGGCCTGTTTATTCTTTTAAAAGTATCTTCATCATAAGCATCTAATGATGGAAGTACAATATCCGCTTCACACAATTCATCCAGGACTGTCTTATCATGAAGCAATGCTCCGTTTGTAATAACAGCTACAGGTTTAGACGTAAGTTCCTTGATTTTGCCTATTAATTCACCAAGTTTTAGATAGAGAGTTGGTTCACCCTCACCGACTATTGTAACTACATCAAATTCAGATCCACTTTTTAAATAAGTTTTAAATTCTTCTATAATATCAGACACAGAAAAAAATTCTAAACGTTTATTAGATAATTTATCTGTTCTTCCAAGTTGACAATATATACATGAATAATTACATGTTTTTTTTGGTATAGGACTTATTCCTAAAGATTCTCCCATTCTTCTTGATGGTACTGGCCCGTATATAAACTTTGAATCGTTCATAATATCTCCTCCACTTACCATTTAAATTACTTGTTCTTATTATCTTCTAATAATTTTTTTGCTTTTTTATTATTTCTATAATATTGTAATGCAATAGCATATTCAACTCTTTTGCTTTGCATTTTACATCCAATTTCATAAGGTGTTTTTATATTTCCAGTTGAATTAAAATTATTAGCTTGACAACCTCCACTACAATAAAATCTAGCCCAACATTTTTTACAATCTGGTTTGTTATATATATTAGCTTGTCTAAAAACACTTGGCATTTCTTTATTTTTAATTCCCTCAAACACATTTCCCATAAGGAATTCTGTATTTCCTACGAATTGATGACAAGGATATATATCTCCTTCTGGTGTTACTGCTATGTATTCAAAAGCAGCTCCACAACCTGATATTCTTTTATAAATACATGCTCCCCCATTAATATCAATATTAAAATGGTAAAATATTACATCATCATGTAATAATAGTTCATCAAATATTTTATCGTATTCATCGTATATTTGTTCTAAATGTTCTCCCTTAATAGAAAGCACATCATCAGCTGGAAGCACTACTGGTTCTATTGAAAGCTCTTTAAATCCAAGATCTATAAAATGCTTTATATCTTTAAAAAAATCCAAATTCTGAGCTGTAAATGTTCCCCTTATATAATATTGTTTTTTAGATCTATGTCTCATTTCGACCATAGTTTTAATTTTAGGAAGAATATCATCATAAGTCCCATCACCATTAATTTTCGTTCTTATGTTATCTTGTACTTCTTTTCTACCATCAAGACTCAAAACAATATTTATCATATTTTTATCTAAATACTCCATAATATTAGGAGTTAATAACGTTGCATTTGTTGTAATTGTAAATCTAAAATTTTTATTATTCTGTTTTTCAAGTCCCCTTGCATAATCAACGGTTTTTTTAACAACCTCCATATTCATAAGAGGCTCTCCACCAAAAAAATCCACTTCAATATTCTTTCTTGATCCTGAATTTCGAATTAAAAAATCAATGCTTTTTTTAGCAACCTCAAAGCTCATGAGTATCTTTTGCTTATCATAACCTTCTCCATCAGCAAAACAATATTTACATCTCAAGTTACAATCGTGCGCTATATTAAGACATACAGCTTTTATATAATTGGGTTCCTTTTCAAATTCTTTAGCAATAGACTCATATGCATCCTCTGAATATAATTGCCCATTTTTTATAAGTTCCTCTATTTCATCATAGCATTCGTTTAAATCGTGCTCTTCATATTTCCCTCTATATTTATTTATAACATTACTTCTACTTTCAACACCCTCATCACCAAGTATGTCATAAATAATATCATCTACCACATGAATAGAACCTGAACTTACATCTAAAACGAAATTATCACCTTTGCATTTAAATTTATGTATATTTCTCATTTGATTAATTCCTTCTTTCATTCACCATATTATTTATTAAAAATTAATAATAAACAAGAGGTAGATTACTACCTCTTGTTTATTATTTAATTATTTATTTTTTATTATTAGGATTGTTTGTATTACCAAGTCCTCTTTTAATTCCAAGACCCATTTTAAGTCCTAATCCTCCAACTACAGTTGCAACTTTAGCTACATTGCATAATCCTAATCCTCTTCCTGTTTTTGGTCCCATTCCTGTTGGACCTGTACCATCTCTTCTTGACATAACATCGTCTCCTTTTGATTATGATCATATACCCTTTATACTTACTATTATACTCCATTTTGGGTATATATCAATAATTATTGTGATAACGTTAAATCATCTCCCACGGAGCTAAAATATCGTTAAATTAAATCAATTTTAGAGTAATCAATATGACCTTTATCATCAACTACATTTTTATCAGTATGCATATATTCAATTTTACCTACAAACATTTCATGTGAACCTGTAAGTATAGAATCTACTACCGTACATTCTATATTTATAGGACAATCTGCTAATAATGGTGCTTTAACCTTTATTCCTTCTTCAACATTTATATTAAGTTTTGCAAATTTATCCTCATCTCTACCACTTGTACTACCCAAATAGTCAAACATTTCTTTCTGATCTTTAGTAGCTATATTTACTACAAAAGAACCTGTTTCTTTCACGATTTTATGAGAATATCGTGATGGAACAATACCTACCATAATCATTGGTGGATTATAACTACAATTACAACAATAAGCTACTACTAATGCATTATTTTTACCATCAAGACCTCTACAAGAAACTATTACTTTAGGCATTGGTTGAAGACAAGATTTCATATCCGCTTGAATTTTTAACATTTTAATTCCTCCATTTTGTATAATTTATTTATACAATTTATTTTTATATTAACCATTTTAAAATTATAATACGACTATATTTTAATTAATAAATTTATTTTACATATTCTTTTAAAGTTTAAATGAGTCTTTTATAATACTCCACATATCTTCAATAGCTTTTTCAGCTATACTCTCTTTATAACAAGTAATTGGCTTTAACTCATTTATAGATTTCATAACCACATCATCATATGGAATTTTACCAACTATTTTTAAACCTTTACCGTG
The DNA here is from genome assembly GCF_050717545.1 of Clostridium sp. Lineage (GTDB taxonomy): Bacteria > Bacillota > Clostridia > Clostridiales > Clostridiaceae > Clostridium_AD. The sequence goes on along the minus strand of NZ_JBOITN010000035.1, from coordinate 115,531 downwards.
AACAAAATCTTCTATTTCTTTAGAAACTTCTTCATTTATGTCATATTTATTTATACAAACCATAGTAATAACTCCACTACTCTCTTTAAATCTCCAAGACCTGATTTTGTAGGTTCTGTAACAGCGAGTACCGCATCACTTCCTGTAACTGATGCTATAACAGGACACCCAATACCTGGTGAACCATCTAATATAGTTAATTGTTCATTATTACTAAATTTTTTACCATTTTTCCTAATAAGAGTTACTAGTAATCCTGAACCATCACTACCTATGTCCATTTCCGCTCTTGAAATTATACCTTTATCTAACTTAGTAATAAATGTTTCTGCTGTTTTTTCTGATTTTAATTTTATAGCATTGCATGGGCAAACTAGTGTACAAGCACCACACCCCTCACAAGCAAACAAATCTATCTTACAATTTTCTATAGCTTCAAATTTACATACTGTCTCACATTTACCACACTTAGTACAAAGCGATTCATCTATTACAGCTTTTTTACCACCTACAAAATCACTTTTTTCAATATCTTGTCCTTTGTAAAACATATAAAGATTAGGTGCATCTACATCACAATCTATTCTTGTTACATCTTTAGCAAGTTCAGCAAGTGCTGTTGCAATTGTAGTTTTACCCGTTCCACCTTTACCACTTAAAATCACTAACTCCAAGAGATCACCTCCTTTACTTCCTTTGAAAGCTTATCAAATAGTGCTTTATGATGTGGATCATCATATAATATTTCTCCCTTAGAATAAAGTATTGCTGTATTTTTATTATAAGGAATAGTTCCTAATAAATTTATTTTTTCTTCCCTACAATATCTTTTAATTATATTATCTTTTTCATCATCTTTATTTATAACTATACCAAAAGGTATATTATACATTTTTACTACTCCTACAGCCATTTTCAAATCATGAAGTCCAAATTCTGAAGGTTCTGTAACAAGTATTGCTGCACTCGCAAATTTCAGTGCATTTACTACACTACAAGAAGTGCCTGGTGGACAATCAATTAAATTAACTCCTCCTGATATGTTTTTAAGCAATTGTCTAATAACAGGGACTGCCATAGGTTCATATACATTTAAAATCCCTCTACTACAATCTATATCTCTTACTTTCCCGATTTCAATTTTACCTGTTTGTCTTTTATCATAAGTTATAGCATTATAATTACATGCAAGTTCACAAGCTCCACATCCATGACATAGTTTAGGAAAAAGTAAAATTTCATCTTTGACTTTTGCAAGAGCGTTAAATTGGCATGCATTTACACAAGCCCCACAAGAAGTACAACTAGCTTTATTTATAATCGGGTACTCTACCATAACCTTTTCTGTTTTATCTACTTCAGGTTTTAAAAATAAGAAGCCATTTGGTTCTTCAACATCGCAATCTATATAATTAGCCTTTAATGCAAGAGCAAGATTAGTTGAAACTGTAGTTTTACCTGTTCCTCCTTTTCCACTAAGAACTGCTATATTTATTTCCATTTTACTTACCTCCACCATGATATGCAGGACCAGACATTTGTATTTCTTCTAGTTCGCCTTTGTTGTATTTCTCAAGTACTGCGCTTATAACAATACTTCCACACTTATATGCTTTAATTTCTGCTTTTTCAATAAGTTCAAAAGCATTAGGACCAAGATTTCCTGTAATAATAACATCTATATTTTCATCAATTATTTGGTTTGATGCAAGAATCCCTGCTCCACCACTGGCATTTTGACCCTTATTTTCTATAACTTTAACTTCACCACTTTGCGTATCATGAATTTGAAAATATTCACATCTTCCAAACCTAGTATTTAATAAATCTTCATTTGTTTTCCCTGTTGATGAAATCACTATTCTCATTATTTTACCTCCAATATTTTTATTACATTAATTAATACAATTTAAAATCATCTTATTCTTAACATATCCATACTTATATCTACTTATAAATGACTTAGCTATAAAATAAGCTTATGTATATTGGCATTTGCCACTTTCACTATTTATTTTACTCTTATTATCAGTTATTGTCAAATGCTAATTACATTTATATTTATGTTTAAGCTTCAATTACTCAAATAAAACAATAGACTGTACAATTATCTATATGAAATAATTGTACAGTCTGTTGAATAATAAAGCATATAGATTATAATTCTTTGTCATCTTGCGTAGTATTCAATTGATTATTTATTGTATTAAGTCTATTTTCAATAATAGCTTTTTCTTGCGCAAGTAAATCACTTTGACTTACAGCACTCATTGTATTATTAAAACTATTACCTCCAAAACCTCCTCTGCAACCAATTCCCATACCTAAACCTCTATTTACTCCTAAACCTCCATTTAATCCTAAACCATTATTAACATTACAAAATCCCATTCCTCTTCCTGTTCTTGATCCCATTCCCATTGGACCTGTACCATTTCTTCCAGCCATTAAAAACATCTCCTCTTTTTTATTTTGGGTATATGCCCTTTACAACTTTTATTATACTCTGTTTTGGGCATATGTCAATACCCCTATTATTGTTTAGATTTTTTGTTCTGAGTCTTATAAGTTCAAATCATTAGCTTATTTTTCTTAACTGTAGGATGACCTTTTTCTTCGCGAAATATAGGATTGTGTAAAATGTTTCTTGGAAATTAGTGTGTAAAAAAACAACAGGTTTAGGCTCTTTGTTTCATGCCTCCGCTTAATTGATTAGGATATAAATTTGTACTATCTGATAATTCAACAGCCTTTAACCAATATTCTAATAACCACTACTCACTACATTAACGTTTGACAATAATAGAAAACGAGTATAATATATAATTAGCAAATGCCAATAATAAAAAAACAAACATAATGTTAACCATATAATATACAATGAATTGGAGGAAATATAAATGAATAAAGAACTTGTAATAGAAGCAAGAAATAAAGCTGGAAATTATTTTAAAGAAGGAAACAATTGTGCAGAGGCAATATTTTTAACATTTAGGGAATATCTTGCACCAGATATGGATCCAGCAATGGTTAAGTTAGTAACAGGGTTTGGAAATGGTGTAGGACAAGCAGGGTGTATTTGTGGCGCGTTGTCTAGTTCAATTGTTGCACTAAATATGTTAAAAGGAAGAACTTCAAAGGAAGGTGACAAAAAAGCTGCATACGACTGTGCACAAGAATTTCATGATTGTTTTGTAGAAAAATTTGGAGCATCTTGTTGTCGCATACTAAATACAGCCCCTTTTGGAAGCAAAGACCATTTAACAACCTGTTTGAAAATTACAGGCAATACAGGAAAATTATTAATGGAATATTTACAAGAAAAAGATCTGTACAAATAATTAAACTACTATGTAAATAACTAAAGCACTGAGGACTACACGAATCTCAGTGCTTCTTTTAATTAACCTAATACAAATATACTATATCGGCACTCAAATATTCTATTTCAGCTTTCACGTGTGTAACAATTTAGAAGCTCTTGATCCACAAACTGGTAAACTAATTGCCATATAAGTAGCCAAATTAATAATACTCCTGCCTTGATTCCAAATTTACTTATTTTGCTTTTTACCCTCATAGTAAAAATCTTCATCAGGTAATTCTCCCCCTACAGATTTTGGATTTGCTTTAAATATCACCTCTAAAAACCCGCTAGTCATTGACTTCATTTCACCGCCATCAATATACGTGATACTAGATTTAGGAATAGCGATCTTTGCTGGTGCTGCTTTCATTATATCAAATTTTGCAATTAATGTAGCACTTTCATCAACATTATTATTAACATATTCCGTTGACGCATCGTACTCTCTTAAAAATGAATCTACAACCTCTTTATTCTTGTCTAAGAATTCTGTTCGAACAATAATGCTTCCCATTACTAGAGCACTTGGATTTTCACCAGATACGTTTTTCCATTCCTTTGTCATATCTAATGCAATCTTAACATTTTTATTTTGCATTAAAACAGATGTTACAAATGGTTGTGGAAGTAATGCGATTTCTATCTCGCCAGCTGCCATTAAAGTCGCAACTTCAGAATGCTCAGCTCTGTATTCCACTTCTACATCCTTTCCAACTATTAGTCCGTTTTGTTCCAACACATAATTTAAAACATACTCTGGAGTTGTTCCTTGACCAGTTGCATATATTTTTTTCCCTCTAAGATCGGAAACCTTTGTAATTTCTACTCCATTAGTTACTATATATAAAACTCCTAAAGTATTGTTAGCTATAATTTTTACCTTTCCTTCAGTCTTTTTGTAAAGTGTTGCTGCTAAATTCGTAGGAACTGCAGCAATATCTACTTGACCTGTAGTAATCATCCCAACTACTTCATCGGGTGCACCTGACAAGTTAAATGTATAATCATTAGTACTTTTACCTAATTCGTCATCTTCCATAAGTTTTACCATTCCCATACCTGTAGGGCCCTTTAAAGCTACTACATTTGCTTTGCCCCCAACTATTTCCTTTTCACATCCTGTAAACCCTATAAATCCAATAAATCCAATAAATAATACAAGTACCAACGCCATAACTTTCTTCATAATAATCCCCCCTTCTATAACTCGTTTATATTATTTAGAGCATTTATATTTGCAGTAAATATATAAACAAAAGCACAGGATGTATTGAATACAACTTGTGCTGTTTAAAATTTAAATATATTTACTTAATGTCTTGCAGGACCAGACATTTTTAATTGTTCTAGTTCACCATTATTATACTTTGAAATTGCTGAACTTATAACTATGTTTCCGCATTTATATGCTTTAATTTCTGCTTTTTCAATAATTTCAAAAGCATTAGGTCCAAGGTTGCCTGTAATTATAACATCTATATTTTCATCAACTAATTGATTAGATGCAACAATTCCTGCTCCACCACTAGCTGTTTTACCTTTATTTTCTATAACCTTAATGTCCCCATTTTCTGTATCATGAATTTGGAAAAACTCACATCTTCCAAACACTATATCTAATAAATCTTCACTAGTTTTTCCTGCTGATGAAATCGCTATTCTCATTATTGCTCCTCCAAATCTTTTACTATACTTGTTACTACTGGCTTAAAAATAAGCTCAAGACTTTCATTTATATCTTCATGTCCACACTCTGATAAATGACTTATACTATTTAACATAGGAAGCTCTGCTAAAAGTTTTAAGTCCATTCCCTCTAAAAATTTATTAGTATTCTCACCATCAAAAAGTTTTATTGCTTTACCACAATCAGGACAAGTTATATAACTCATATTTTCAATAACCCCTAAAACATCAATATTCATCTTTCTTGCCATATTCACAGCTTTCGATACTATCATAGAAACAAGGTCCTGTGGTATAGATACCATTACTATACCATTTATTGGCATAGTTTGCATAACTGTTAACGCAATATCACTTGTTCCTGGAGGCATATCAATTACTAAGTAATCAAGATCTTCCCAAAGGACATCTGTCCAAAACTGCTTAACTACATTCGAAAGCATAGGACCTCTCCAAATTGCAGGATCATCTTCTTTTTCCGTCAAAAAATTTAATGACATAACTTTTATACCATCATAAGTTTCAACAGGTAATATTCCTTGTTCATTGTTAGTAGCTCTTTTACCTTTTAACCCAAGAAGTCTCGGAACACTTGGACCTGTTATATCAGCGTCTAATACTCCTACGCTATATCCAAGTTTCTTTAATTGTTTTGCAATAAGAACAGAAATTGAAGATTTACCAACTCCACCTTTACCACTCATAACTCCAATAATTTTCTTCACATTATTTAGAGGATTATTTTCAATCATACAAGTTTCCTTATCCTTTGAACACCCATCACTTGATGGACATGTATTACATTCTGCCACAAAATCATCTCCTATATATATTACCATTTGCAATTCTCATCTTTTATATTACTCTTTTAAATTCTCTTGATCTTTACATTTTATTTCTTCTTTGCATTTACTACATAATCCTACAAATATAATATTGGAATCATATATTTCTAATTCCTTTTCTTTTTCCATTTTTTTATTTAGCTTTAAATAGTCAAGATTCAAACTTTGACTATCTAAATCAATTATCCTATTACACTTACAACATTTGAAATGAATATGCAAAGGTTTTCCACTAAATATTTCCATTTCATAATAACTTATACCATCAATGTTTATTTCTTTTATTATTCCTAGCTCGTTAAATACCTTTAAAGCTCTATAGACCGTAGCAAGGCCTATATTTTTATATTTTATTTTTTCATATATCTCTTTTGCATTTAAATGAGTTTTATAATTTAAAATAGTTCTAAGTATTAATTGCTTTTGAGACGTAAATTCATGACCATTATTTTTTAAAAGTTTCTTAAAATGATTTAAATCTTCATCCATAAAATCATCCTTTTTCATTTACATTATACTTACTGTATATGCTCATGGCAAACAGTACCAGTTGATTTTAATTGACCACTTACATATTTTTGTACTGCGTCATCACTAAATCCCTCTGCACCAACCACTACTTCAATACCATTTTCATTAAATAAATTTTGTGCTGTTTCTCCCATTCCTCCTGCAATAATAATATTAACATTTAATTCTTTTAAAAATACTGGAAGATATCCTGGTTTATGTCCCGGATTTGCAGTAAAACTCTTATCTATTGTTTTACCTTCCACTACTTCATATATTGTAAAACCCTCACAATACCCAAAATGTCCACTTACTTTCTTTTCTTCACTTGCAACTGCTATTCTCATTAATAATTCCTCCTTATATTTTAATATAATAAATTTACTAAATCATCTTAGATATATATTGGCATTTGCTATTTACAATTATTATATTACTCCTTTTATTAGTTAATGTCAAATGCCAATTATAATGTAAAAATAGTAAAGGTTAAAATGATTTTTAATCTATTTTATCCTTTACTATAAAAATATATTCATACATAATATGAATCACACCACTATATGAAACTATACTATTTTTTTATATCCAATAGCCTTAGCTGGACATTTATTTATTGTTGCTTTTATACTTTCAACTTGTTCTAATTTTGATATATTTTTAATAACCCTTGCTTTTTTATTTTTCATAATAAATGTATCGGGTGATATTTTTGTACATAGCCCACAACCAATACAATATTGCTCATTTACAGTAAGCTCACTTTCTTCTTCATTGGTTAAACCGTCATCCATTGGTATATCCTCTTTTTTTACTAACCTCGAAGTAATATAGGCCATTATAAAAATTGAGATTGTAGTTAAAACCCATCTAGTGGCCATGAATTTTGGCCCTAAAAATTTAGCCTCATTGGCAAGCATTGGTATTTTAATTACTGCCCAGGTACTAAGTATAACTACAATACTTGAAACACTTGCTCCTTTTTTCAAAAGCATTTTACAAACTGGAAATGCAGCATATATAGGACCTGCTGAAAAACTTCCAAGTAAGAAAGAAAATACAGCCCCTTTAAATCCTGAACCTTCACCCAAGGCCTTTTCTATTGATTTCTTAGGAACCCAGGCTTCAATAAGAGAAGTTAGTATTAATATAACTGGCATAATTATAAGCATTTCCTTTATATAATATAAACTATTATTTAAAGACTGAACCGCTTTGCTCGGCATCAGAATTCCTAACATTATATAAGTTGTAACTATTAAAGTTAAGAACAAATTATTTTTAAGCTTTTTTATAATTAAGCTCACATTAACACCCCCATTAATAGAGCAATTATAATTGCAAATATAAAGCTCAAAGAATTCCTTATTATAGTAAACCTTAAACCAAATTCTCTTTTTTCAAGAGGGAAGGTAACTATACCCACCATAGTTAGCGTTGTTAAGAATGCAACCACTGGGACTATGTTAGCTCCAGCACTTACAAGAGAACCCACTAGCGGGAAAGCAACAAAAGCAGGTATTAGCGTTATACTTCCTACAAAAGCTGATACAATTGTAGATATTAAAGCGTTAGATTGACCCATATATTGCTTTATTGTATCTGGGGGAATAAACGTTAATATTAAACCAATAAGAAAAAGTATACCGACTATTTCACCCATCATGTTTCCCATAAGGCCTTTTGACATCTTAATAGAATTTAACGTTCTCATTTTGTCTTTAATTATTGACCAAATAAACCACGATCCAGTAATAACCCAAAGTATAATAGTAAACATATCCATGCTAGTTACCTACATAATTCTTAGAATTAGGTGCTTTTGCAACGTTTTTTTGACTAGATTTATTAAATTTATAATTTTTTTCTATCATTATAATTTCCCCTTTCAAAATATCTCTACCTGTATTATAATTTAATTTATAATATAAATCAGTTACCATGGTTACTAATTTTAAAAAAGGAGTTAATTAGTTTATGCTAACCTATATACCTTTAATTAAAAACATTGATTTATTTAAAGATCTTCCTTTTGAAGATCTAAACCATTTGTTCACCAAAGATTTATATGAAATCAAAAACTATAAAAAAAATTCTGTGATATATTTTCAAAACGAAAAATGCACACGCTTTGACATAATTTTAAAAGGAGCTATCTTAGTTCAAGAAATTGATTTAAAGGGCAATGTATTAACTATTACTGATTTTAATATTGGTGATGTATTTGGTGGAAATTTACTTTTTTCACATAAAAATTTCTATCCAATGACCATTATTTCGAAAACTGAAACCATAGTACTTCATATAAAAAAAGATTTAATCTTAAAACTTTGTCAAATAAATGTAGTTTTTCTAAATAATTTCCTCCAATCAATATCAGACAAAACTTTAATATTAACAACTAAAATCAAATCACTATCTATGAAAACTATAAGACAATGTATTATTGATTTTTTAGTATATGAAAGTTTCTCGCAAAGTAGCAATACAGTTAAATTAGAACACACAAAAAAAGAACTAGCTGAAAAATTTGGAATTCAAAGACCTTCTCTTTCTCGTGAATTAAATAAGATGAGAAAAGATGGATTAATAGAATATGATGCTCATTCTATTACAATAATTAATATAGAGTAAAAAACCTACATTGATTTGTATATTTGAGCTAGTGTTTTGCAGCTTCGCAGCAGATGATTCAACCATTATGCAGCATATACTAAAGGCTTTATCTAACTAGTTAGATAAAGCCTTTAGTATATACTGTATTAGTAAATATTTTTTCACTTTATTAACAAGAGTTTTTCTCTAAACAAACTTTGCTTATAAATCATCCTTTGATATTTTGTCTACATACAAAATAGGAATAACTGCATACATAGCTGCTGCCTTTACTAACTCACTCTTAAAGGTTCGTTCATTTGGGGAATGTACTTCTTCTTCATGCCCTGGCCCAAATCCAATACAAGGTATTTCATATCTACCCATTATCGAGACTCCATTTGTAGAAAATGTCCATTTGTCAACAATAGGTTCCTGGTTAAATAAGGATTTATACGAGTCAACTAATGTTTCACAAACTGGATGATCTGCATCTAAAACCCAAGTTGGAAAATAAGCAGCTGTTGGATAAACAACTCCCTTATAAGAAGGTTTCTCATAATCATACATAGAAACCTTAGCACCCGCAGCTTTAACGCATCTAAGGTTTCTTATTTGCTCTAAGGCGTCAAAGTAAGTTTCTCCATTAGTAAGTCTTCTATCTATAGATATAGTACAGCTATCAGGCACCGTGCATCTTGATGTAGAAGTGAAAAATATCTCGGACACTGCAAGCGTTCCTTTTCCAAGAAAATCATCATAACGTAAAGTTTCATTAAGTTCTTTTAACTCACCGAGTATAGGCGCCATTTTATAAATAGCATTTTCTCCTCGCTCTGGCTCAGATCCATGACAGCTTAGTCCATGGGTAACTACTCTTATCTCCATTCTTCCTCTATGTCCCCTATATATATTGCATGAGGTCGGTTCTGTAATCACAACAAATTCTGGCTCTATTTTGTCTTCATTTATCATATACTGCCAACAAAGCCCATCACAATCTTCCTCTTGCACTGTGCCTGAAATCAGTAAAGTATAATCACCTAACATATCCAGTTCTTTAATAATTTTTCCACCATAAATCATCGAAGCCATACCACCCTTTTGATCACTACCACCACGCCCTATGATAACTTCCATATCTTCATATCCCTTATATGGGTCGTACTGCCACAAATCTTTATCTCCAATACCAACTGTATCTATATGTGCATCCATAGCAATAATATGTTTCCCATTTCCTATGGTACCAATTATGTTCCCCATTTTATCTATGTCTATCTTGTCAAAACCAACCTTTTGCATTTCCTCTCTTATTCTTTCAATAACTCTAGCCTCATTACAACTTTCACTAGGAATAGCAATTATATCGCGAAGAAACCTAGATATATCCCCTTTGTACTCTTCCGCTTTCTGTAGGACCTTTTGAAAATCTACATTCATAGAAAACCCTCCTTCTATTCATCCATATTTTTCATAAATATGCCTTAATCAAGACTAGTATCTTCAATATGTATTCCTAACTTTTAACCCTTTTGGAATTTTTAGAAAAAATGGCTCTTACTTTATCTTGATGTACTAAGTCCACGCATATCCCCGCCCCCCATATTAAATTTATCAATACACAAAAAATCAATGTAGAAAAAAGCATATATCCCTACAAATATATTGTATGAACTATATACTTTAAAAATTACTAATTATTGTTATTAAAAAAATTTAATAGAATACTCCTCCTTAGGATAAAATTAATAAACTCCCCTTAAATTAAGCAGATTGTAAAACAAAAATCTGTTTATTTAAGGGGAGCATTTTATTAATAAATTATTTTAATACTTCTATATTAACGCAACTATCCAGTTCTTCACCACAAAGCACTTTAATAATACTTTGCGCTGCTATTAATCCCATATTTGTTCTTGTCTCCATTATAGCTGACGCAATATGTGGAACAATTACAACGTTGTACATGTTTAAAAGCTCGGGCTCAATATTTGGCTCATGTTCAAATACATCAAGTCCGGCTCCCCATATCTCCCCTTGCTTTAAGGCTTTAACTAATGCTTTTTCGTCAATTACGGGTCCACTACAAGTATTAACAATAACTGAAGTATTTTTCATTATAGAAAATTCTCTATTACTAATATAGTGAGTAGTAGAAGGCAAAAGTGGCACATGTAGTGAAACAAAATCTGCCTCTTTTAACAATGTATCTTTATCAACATAAATTGCGCCTAATTCTTTTTCCATCTCATAATTTCTTATTATATCAGTATACAACACCTTCATATCAAATGCCTTAGCTTTTTTTGCAAAGTTAAACCCAATTGACCCAGCCCCTACAAGTCCCAGTGTTGTACCAGTAATTTTCTTGCCAAGGAACATCATAGGATCACAAGACTCAAAGGCACCATTCCTTGTAAACCTATCTGCCGCAATTATTCTTCTAGATACTACCATAAGAAGTGTCCATGCAAGATCTGCTGTAGCATCATCTAAGACCTCGGGAGTGTTTGTAATTATTACTCCCCTTTGAGTTGCAAAAGTAATATCAATATTATCGCAGGGCACGCCGTAGTTAGCAAATATCTTGCAACGTGCTCCCGCGGCCTCAAATACATCTTTATCAATATTGTCAGATAAAAGGCATAAAACTGCATCTTTTCCTTTTACCTTCTCTAAAAGTTCTTCCTTTAATAAAACTCTATCACGAGGATTTATTTCTACATCAAAATGTTTTTCTAAAAGTTTAATAGCCTCATTTGGGATTCTTCTTGTTACGTAGACTTTTTTCCTGTTCATGTGCCCACCTCCTACAATTCTAAATACGTATAACGTACTCTATTTAGTACATAAAAACTAATTAGTATTCTTTAAACTTGATTTCTCATTATAGATAAAAGCAAAAATAGCTACTCCTATAATCAGTACTGATCCCATAATGCTTAAAATATCTGGCACCTCTCCCCAAATCACAAATCCTATAAGTCCAGAAAATATTATACTAGTATAAATATAAATTGAAACTTCTGATGCCGGTGCATATCTATATGCATTAGTTAAAGCAAATTGCGCAATTCCAGCAAAAATCCCTATTCCTATTAAATATAAAAACTGAATCATATTAGGCTTTTGATAATTAAATATCATAAGTGGAAACATTACCACCACTGAAACTAAAGAAAAATAAAATACAATAGTCGAAGGTTTTTCTCTATCTCTTAAGAATCTAATTATAGTATAGGTGGCACCTGCACACATAGCAGATAAAAGTCCTGCAATTGATGGAACAACTGAAAAACTAAATTGCGGTTTAATAATTAGTAACGCACCAATAAATACAATAATTAATACTGGAATCTGTATTTTAGAAAGTTTCTCCTTTAAAAAGAATACAGCGAACAAAGTTACAAAAAATGGTGATATTTTGTTAAGCATATTTGCATCTGATAATACTAAATAATTTATGGCATAAAAACTTAAAATCACACCTAATAACCCTAATAATGATCTAGAAAGTAAGTACTTCTGATTTTCCCTTTTTCCAAAGAAACTCACGTTTTTGTTTTTTATCATAATAAATGCAATTCCCAAACTTGTTAGATTTCTATAAAACACTTTTTCAAATAATGGAATATCACCTGCAAGTTTTACCATTGCCCCCATAATAGCAAATGCTAAAGCAGATATTAATATAAGTATAATTGCTTTGGGTTTGTTATCCATTCTTCACAACCTCTCAAATATAAGTTCATTTTTAATTTTTCCTACTTGACAAATAAGATTCATTTTTCTAAAACAATAAGTAATTTTCCTTGCTTTATATACGGTAACTTTTAATTCTTTTGCTAGTTGTTTATTAGTAAACTTTAGTGGCAATTCATCTGGTAAAAACACAAGAAAATCCTTTTCTTCTTTAAACGTAACTTTCTGCGTTACCTCTATAAGTTTTCTATCCTTTATACTTATACCTTTCCTTCTCCAGCTTCCTTTACCATCCTTGCATCTTATCTCTTCTTCCTTAGTCATTAAAATCTCTAATATAAAATTTTCCTGCGACATTAAATCTGGAATCCTAATTAGTTCATCAAATAAGTCCATTAGTTTCCCTTTCTTAGGTGATTTTCTTCGACTAATTATTTCATTTGTGATATCTGTTGTCACTATATATTTCTCGATAGCTATAGGATGTACCAGCATTACCTTATTATACTTAACAAGATTTCTTAATTTATTCGCAATGGCACTAAAATTCTTTGTTTGTATTTCAATTAATGAATCTTCTCTTACTAAATCAATTACATATTTATCAACTTTCACTTCAAATCTGTCGCCAGGCTCTATATACCACTGCTTAATAGATGAGTGTAACGACTTCTCATTTTTTATATTTATTCCATTTTGCTCATAAATTAAAACTATATCTTCTGATTCTCCCATTTTCTCTCCTACCTCTTAATTTAAGCTTAAATATTTTTTACAATTCTACTAATATACTACTTATATTATAAAATAATTATAACAGAAATATTATATAATTAAAATTGCATATTGAAAAATCAGGGTAAATGCATAATATTTATGTATCAAAGCATAATATAAAATAATATACTACTAGCAGGTGATGAATTATGAAAATTGCAATATTATCCGATACTCATGCTAAAAAACATAGTGATAAACTCTTTAGATTAATAGATACTTTATTTAAAGAAGTTGATATGATAATCCATGCAGGTGATTATATTTCCCCAAGTGTAGTGTCAAAGTTAAGAGAGTTTAATAATTTTGTGGGTGTATGGGGAAATAATGATAAGGGATCCATCAGAAATATACTAAAGGAGAAAGAAATTTTATCCATAGAAGGCTATAAAATTGGTTTATATCACGGCCATGGCAATAGTAAAAACACTTTACAAACAGCCTATGATAAATTTATTGATGATAAGGTAGATATAATAATCTTTGGACACACTCATCAACCGCTTGTTTTAACTAAAAACAAAATCCTAATGATAAATCCAGGTTCACCATCATATAAAAGACGTGAACCTTGGTATTCTTATGTTATTTTAGAAATACAAGATAAGAAAATAAATGTTTTACTGAATTTTTTTAATTAACCTTTTAATTTCTAAAATAAATCAAAATTAGATTTTTTTCAGTTTATAAAAAAAGCCTACCATTTGTATTGGTAGGCTTTTTTATATTAATATTCTTCTACTTCCGTAACTTCATACCCTACTTCTTCAATAGCTTCTGTGATATCATCATCAGTTGTTTCATCATCAAAGTCAGCTACTGCACATTTTTCCTCTAAATCAACTTTTACTTTAGTAGCACCAAGATCAAGTAATGCTTCCTTCACATGACTAACGCAACTTGAGCAATTCATTCCATCAATGTACATTTTTTTCTTCATTTAAATCTCCCCTTCCAACTGGTAATTTATACTAGTATATACTTAAATATATACTATATAATAAATAAGTCAACTTAATTTTTTTATTTAATAAAATTTTTTTCTATATGTGTATTTAATAATTCCTCCACCTCCTATGGTATCCCCTATACTTACGGAAAAATTTATTCGTTTTCAATCATTTTTTTCTACTTTTGCTAGCTTTATTTAAAAATATCTATAATGATAAAAAATTAACTTAATATGCTAGTAGATTTTTCACTTACATTCTATTATAATGAACTTAGTTCATTTATTTTATTACTTACATTAAAATAAATAATAAAATTAAACGTATATCCATGTATTGTAACCGTTGTCTTCACTTACCCTTCCATTGAATAATTATATTAGTATTCATATGTTTGTAAAAGATTAATTTTTAACAATGTTAAGTTGTAAAATTTAATTTCAGTCCGTCGATAAGTAATTATTTATCCTAAAGGAGGTATATATTAGTGTGTTCTAATTGTTCAAATGACGAGAATTTTAAAATTTTAGAAAAGTATGTTAATGACCTTCCAAGTAAAGAAGGTGCTCTCATCGAAGTGCTTCACAAAGCACAAGGTTTATTTGGCTATTTGCCTCAAGAAGTACAAGCTTTTGTAGCAGAAAAATTAAATATCCCAGTTTCTAAAGTTTATGGTGTTGTTACTTTCTATTCTTACTTCACTATTAAACCAAGAGGCAAATATGTAGTAAATGTTTGCATGGGAACAGCTTGTTTTGTTCGTGGTTCTGGAGATGTACTTGAAAAATTCGAGAAAGTATTAAAGTTGAAAAATGGTGAAACTACTGTTGATGGTAAATTCACATTAGGCTCATTAAGGTGTGTTGGTGCTTGTGGTCTTGCACCAGTAGTAACTGTAAATGATAAAGTTTATGGACATGTTACAGTAGACCAAGTAGATAAAATACTAGCTGAGTACACTGTAAGTGAGTACACCAACGGTGAGTACACTGAAAGTGAGCATTCTGCACCAGAATATGTAGAGTAGGGAGGGGAAAATAAATTGATTAAAATTAATTCTTTTGATGAACTTAAAAGCATTCAAAATAAACACAATAAATTACTAAAACTTAGAAAAATAAACGAAGAACTTGAAAAAGCTTCCGAAGGCACAAGGTGTATAAGACATTTATCAGTTTGTGGTGGTACAGGCTGCATGTCAGCTGAAAGTAATGAAATATTATTAAATCTACAAAAAGAAATTGTAGCTGCAGGACTAGCTGATGAAGTAACTGCTGCTATAACTGGTTGTTTTGGCTTCTGTGAAAAGGGTCCAATAGTTAAGGTTTCTCCTGATAACGTATTTTATGTTACTGT
Source organism: Clostridium sp. (assembly GCF_050717545.1). Lineage (GTDB taxonomy): Bacteria > Bacillota > Clostridia > Clostridiales > Clostridiaceae > Clostridium_AD. The sequence continues at coordinate 99,740 of NZ_JBOITN010000035.1, read as the reverse complement.
TAAACCAACTGACGCTGCAGAAATAGTTAGCGAGCATTTATTAAAAGGAAAAATTATTGATAGACTTTTATTTGAAGAACCCAGTTCAAAAATAAAAATAAAAAAGCAGGAAAATATGCATTTCTATAAGAAGCAAGTAAGAATTGCACTTAGGAACTGTGGACTTATTAATCCTGAGGCCATAAATGAATATATAGCTGAAGATGGTTACTTAGCATTAGGTAAAGTAATTACCGAAATGTCTCAAGATGATATTATAAAATTAATGATTGATTCAGGTTTAAGAGGAAGGGGCGGCGGAGGCTTCCCAACAGGCAAAAAATGGGCTTTTGCAAAAATGTATGATGCAGACCAAAAATACATAATTTGCAATGCTGATGAAGGAGATCCAGGTGCTTTCATGGATCGTTCTATTCTTGAAGGTGACCCTCACAGTGTTTTAGAAGCTATGGCAATAGCTGGTTATAGTATTGGTGCTTCAATAGGTAATATTTATATTAGAGCAGAGTATCCTCTTGCTATTAGTAGATTAAGAACAGCTATAGGTCAAGCTCGCGAATGTGGCCTTCTTGGAGAAAATATTTTAGGAACTAATTTTAGCTTTGATATAGAAATTAAATACGGCGCCGGTGCTTTCGTATGTGGAGAAGAAACTGCGTTAATTCAGTCTATTGAAGGTTCACGTGGAGAACCAACTAATAAACCACCATTCCCAGCCCAAAGCGGATTATGGAATAAACCAACTTGTGTTAACAATGTTGAAACTCTTGCAAACATTCCAGCCATCATTAACAAAGGCGCTGCTTGGTTTAGCTCCATAGGGACTGCAACATCAAAAGGAACAAAAGTTTTCGCGCTTGCAGGTAAGATCAATAACGTTGGACTTGTAGAAGTTCCAATGGGAACCTCGCTTCGAGAAATCATATATGACATCGGTGGCGGAATTAAAAACGGACGTGAATTTAAATCTGTTCAAACAGGTGGTCCATCTGGTGGATGTATTACAGCAGAATTTTTAGATACACCAATTGATTATGAATCACTTGGTGCTATAGGATCTATGATGGGTTCTGGTGGTATGATTGTTATGGATGAAGATAACTGCATGGTTAATATAGCTAAATTCTACTTAGAGTTCATTGTAGAAGAATCTTGTGGTAAGTGTTCTCCTTGTAGAATTGGAAATAAACGTCTTCTTGAAATACTCGAAAAAATTACAAACGGAAAAGGAACAGAAGAAGACCTAGAGAAACTAAGTTCACTTGCAGAAACAATTAAGGATACTGCGTTATGTGGACTGGGACAAACTTCTTCAAATCCAGTATTAAGCACTCTAAAATACTTTAAAAGCGAATACGAAGCTCACGTATATGAAAAAACCTGCCCTGCAGGAGTATGTAAACATTTATTAAGATACAATATCACGGATAAATGTATCGGTTGTACAAAATGTGCAAAGATATGTCCTGTTAAATGTATCAGCGGTAAAGTTAAAACATTACATGTTATTGATCAAGATAAATGTATTAAGTGTGGTGCTTGTCAAACCGCGTGTCCTGTTAATGCAATTATCAAAAAATAAAATTTAAGAAAGAGGTGCACGCTGTGAGTTTAATTGCTCTTACTATAAATGATAAAAAAGTCTATGTAGACGAAGGCTCAACTATTCTAGATGCCGCTAAAAGATTAAATATAAAAATTCCTACATTATGTCACTTAAATATGCATGATGGAAAAACTACAAATCATCCAGGTTCTTGTCGTGTGTGTGTGGTTGAAGTTGAAGGTAGACGTAACTTAGCACCTTCATGCTGTACTCCTGCTACAAATGGAATGGTTGTAAAAACAAATTCAATCAGGGCTATTAAGGCGCGTAGAACTGTACTTGAATTAATTCTATCTGACCATCCACAAGACTGCCTATTATGCGAAAAAAATACTGCTTGTGAATTACAAAAATTAGCTGCAGAACTAGGTATTCGTGAAATTCACTATAAAGGTGAGATGTCCACTTACCCAATTGACCATTCAAGTAGTTCTATTGTTAGAAATTTAGATAAATGTATATTATGCAGACGTTGTGAAACAGTTTGTAATGAAATTCAAACTGTTGGCGCTATATCTGCTGTAGGCAGAGGCTTTGAAACTGTTGTGTCCACTGCTTTTTCCTTGCCGATAGGAGAAACCACTTGTACTTTCTGTGGAAAGTGTGTTTCAGTATGCCCTACTGGTGCATTAACAGAAGTTAATAATACTTCTAAAGTTTGGAATGCTTTAGGCCAAACAGAAAAAGTTGTTGTTGTTCAAACTGCTCCTGCAGTTAGAGCAGCCCTGGGCGAAGAATTTGGACTTGAACATGGCACTTCTGTTACTGGTAAAATGGTTGCTGCATTAAAAGCTTTAGGCTTTACTAAAGTATTTGATACTGATTTTGCAGCTGACTTAACAATAATGGAAGAAGCTAGCGAATTTGCTCATAGATTACAGCATGGTGGAAAACTTCCAATGCTTACAAGCTGTTGTCCTGCTTGGGTTAATTTCTTTGAACATCAATTTAGTGATTTATTAGATATTCCATCTACTTGTAAATCACCACAACAAATGTGGGGTGCTGTTGCTAAAACATATCTTGCCGGAAAAATGAATATAGAAGCAAAAGACATGATAGTTGTATCTGTAATGCCTTGTCTTGCAAAGAAATATGAAGCTACTAGACCTGAGATGTCTACAAATGGAGTACCTGATGTTGATATCGTAATAAGTACAAGAGAACTAGCTAAAATGATAAAAGAGGCTGGAATTAACTTTAATTCATTACCAGAAGAAGATTTCGATAATCCACTTGGGGAATCTACTGGTGCTGGAGTTTTATTCGGTACATCCGGCGGAGTTATGGAAGCTGCACTACGTACTGCTTATGAGTGGTTAACAAATGAAACACTTGAAAATGTAGATTTTGAAGTAGTAAGAGGTATGGAAGGCATAAAAGAAGCTTCTGTTAAAATTAACGACATCGATGTTAAAGTTGCTATAGCTAGTGGACTTGGAAATGCTCGTAAATTATTAGAAGCTATTCGTGCAGGCGAAGCTGACTATCACTTAATTGAAATCATGGCTTGTCCTGGTGGATGTATTAATGGTGGTGGACAACCATATTCAACTGGTTATGAAGATATATTAGAAAAGAGAATGTCTGTTTTATATAATGAAGATAAAAACAAAACTATAAGAAAATCTCATGATAATCCATACATTAAAAAAATATATGAAGAATTCCTTGGAGAGCCATATGGCGAAAAAGCTCATGAGCTTCTTCATACACATTACGTTTCACGTAATAACATTACGTAAAATGTTAATAAGAGTAAATAAAAAAACAGCAGATATTTCTGCTGTTTTTTTTATATATAATTAATATTAACGTGCTTTCCTAATTTTTTCATATATTCTACTAATTGATCCACAAGCTTTAGCTTAGCACTTAAATCTATTGGAAAATCAGGATTTTGATGCGCTGGATTTACAGCCTCCCCTACCCATAAATTAAAATGAGTGCAATCTTCTATTAGCATTTTTACAATTCTACTAGCTCCATCTTTACCTTCTAAATCACAGAAATTATCCTCATGCCCAAAACTCTCTTCATAATTACTCAACTTTTCTATAACCTTACTTAAAGTTAAGACTCCTTCAGTTATTAATTCTATTCCGTCCATAGTTGCTGTAGGCGGTAGATCTTTATCAAAAAAGTCTAATTCTACTTTAAGCTTGCGGCCTAGTTCTCTGCTTGCTATGTTAGAAGTGGTCCCACCGCATAGTATCTTTTTCCCAGGTCCACTCATGAATTCTTTAATAACACAACTATCATTTCGCTCATCCTTTGGTGGCCCAGTAAATAAATCAATAACTTCTGGTTTTCGAGCTTTTACACATACAACAGTAGTATCATCTCCTGGTTTTCCTCCATATAAATCCCAACATACCTGAATTAGGTCCTTTGTCATGTTTTTTGAACTTCGTCTACACTTTGTATTACGAATCAAGTAATTTTCTACATTATCCCAGCTCCAACCTAAATTTAATATATTCCCAATGCCTGCATGAATGCATCCATCACTCACTACTGTAAGCACATCATTATCTTGCATTTTAAATTCACTTTCAACTACTTTTTTCCCATTAATAATAGTTTCTTTTTTCACAATTTGAATACCCTTATTATTTCTTATTAAAAAGAAAGGTGGATTATCATATTCTGCTATATATGTCCTTCCATCATTATATATTTTAATAAGCGTAAAAGTACAATAGGCAATATTCCTAACCTTACACACTGGCAACGTATTTACAATAGTATCTACGGTCTCATAGATGTCTGCTCCTTCTTTAAGCATAGTACTTGCAATTTTGGATGTTAGAGAAGCTAGTATATTGGCTTTGACTCCACTTCCCAATCCATCTGCCATGACAATTATAGTGCTATCTTCAAGTCTTATTATTTCTACTCTATCACCGCAGAGTTCCTCATCTTTTTTTATCAAACTATTATATGCTACATCAATAAACAAATCCATTTTACTCACCATCTTCTCCTGCCACTATTTTTTTTAACTTAGTTAAAATAATTTTTGTTTCTGCAGTTGTTTCTCCAAGTAGACTTGCTATTTCTTGAGCAACTCTCATTTGCTTATCAATAACCTCTTGAGCAGCATCTAGAGTATTTTCTTTAACCTTCTTTAATTCTTTTTTATTTTTCTCTTCCGCCATAATATTAATCATACTTACAAGTACCATGTCTTGTTTAGAAAGATATACAATATTCGCTATAAACATTACTCCATACTTTAGATAATCAACTTTTTTCCCTATTATACTTATTCCAGTTTCTCTTACCTTTTTAAAATTCTCATCATCAATAATTACAGATATAGGTTTACCTATAATATTTTCAGCTTGTATTTTAAATATAGCCTTAGCCGCTGGATTTATCTCTCTTACATTCATTTCTCCATCAAGTAGAATTAGAATACTAGCAGTATTTTCCACAATTTCATTAGAAAGACTTTCTGCTTTAGTTCTCATATAATGAAGGCACATATTTGTTTCCGCCATACCTTCAAATATAGCTTGAGCCTTTATTCTGCATGTGTCATATCCGCACACACCACAATTTAGTTCATCTTTAAGTTCATGTTTCCCCATTGTTTTCATAATAGTTATGATTTCTTCTTCTGTAGCTATAACTCTTTTAATAGGTTTTTCAGTAAATCCCCTATAGAAACTCATATCCCCAGGGATCTCTATATATCTTGGATTATTATAATTTTTACGACTACTTATGTAATTTTTCACTTTATTTAATTTAGCATAGTAATTTTCACCATTTTTAACCATAACTGGTCCACCAATACAACTCCCCTTGCAGGCACTGACTTCAATAAAAATGTCTTTTAAATCACCATTCTTAACGCTATTAAACACTTCTATACACTCTTCCATACCACTTACAGTAATAACATTAAGCTTACTTTCTTTTAATCTATCCCGCATTGCCTCTATAATACCTCCCCCCATAGGGAATCCTTGACCTTTACTATAAGGAGATGTATTAAAGTCTTCTTCCTCAAGATCCTCCATTTTTATACCACATTCAAGAATCCAAGAATCCACCTCATCGAAAGTTAATACAGCATTAATTATATTTTCTTGTAAACAACTATCAAACTCAGATTTTTTTGAAAGACATGGGCCTATAAATACAACAAAACTGTCTTCACCAAATTTATTTTTTAGTAACTTACCATGAGCTATCATTGGAGATGCGCTAGGAATTAAATATTGTATAATTTCTTTATAATATTTTTCTGCTAAATAATTAGTTGATGGACATGCTGTAGTTATATAAACATCTTGCTTATTATCTCTTATGTAATCATTATATAATTCACATACTACTTCTGCCCCTACTGCAGTTTCTTCTATTATATTAAATCCTAACTTCTTTAAAGCAGCAACAACTCTACTTGCCTGCACATCAAAAAAACCAGCGAAAGAAGGTGCTAAACTTACTATGACTTTTCTTCCTGAATATATTGCCAATTTAACTATATCCACATCACTTTTTATCTCTCTAGCATTTTGCGGACATACCGTTAGACAATGTCCACATTCTATACATCTTTCTTCATCTATTGTAGCTTGCCCATTCTCGAATTTTATTGCCTTTACAGGACATGATCGAAGACACTTGTAACAATTTGTACAATTTGCTTTAGAAAAATTTATATTACTCATATTGCATACCTCTCATAATAGTTTCGTTAAAAAATGTTTGTACATTATTCTCATTTAATGAAAAAAAATCTTTATCATCCACAGTTACTGAAACTCCCTCAGTGCATCTACCAATACAAAATGCCCCTTTAAGTTCTACCATATCTGATACTTTATTTTTTGCAATTAACTTTTGTAATTCCTCTATCACTTTAGAAGATCCTTTTAAATGACAGGCACTGCCAACGCAAACACTAATTGTTATCATACTATCATCCCTTCAATTAAGTTTCACTTATATTCGTTTTATAATCTACTTCATGTTTTCTATTCATACTTAATTTTACACTAACTACTATAAAATTAATACAGAATTTTAATTTTTTTATTTAATAAAATTGTAACCTCACTGCTTTAATTAGTTTTTTCTGGGTACACTAACTACAACAAAAACTAAAGGTGAGTGATACTATGAATTTTAGAAAAACAAATGTTGTATTTATTTTTGCTTGTACTATTATTTGTTTTTTACTGACTATCAGTTCCCATATAAATATTAATCGCTTTTGTGCAGAGACATTTATACCTCTGACTATTTCGCTAAAAGATGCCCGTGAAATTAAGGCTCCTAAATTTGCTTATTTAACCTTTGATGATGGCCCTACACACGTAGTTACTGATTCCTTACTGGATACATTAAAAAAATGGAATATAAAGGCTACTTTTTTCGTTGTAGGAAAAGAAATAGAAGGTAGAGAAACTATTCTTAAGAGAATCTACACCGAAGGTCATAGCATAGGTCTTCATACCTACAGCCATAATTTCAAAAAAATATATAGAAGCCCGGAAAAATTTATTGACGAAATGAAAAAAACATCCGCTAAAGTTGAAGAAGTTACTGGTTTTGCACCTAAAGTTATCAGATTCCCAGGTGGTAGTTCCAAACGCTTAACCACCTTTACTTTAAATAATATTCATAAAAATAACTATAAGGTGTATGATTGGAATGTTGATATATGTGATGGTATTGACCCTAATTTAAGTGTCTCAGAACTTATTAAAAATTCACAAACCATTAAAGGAAACAAAAATGAGGCAATAATACTTATGCACTGTAATTCTAATAACAAAAATACTGTAAAGGCACTGCCAGGTATCATAAAATATTATCTTAATTTAGGTTATGAATTTAAACCTATTACTGAGAATACCCCTGAATATTATTATAAATTCAAAAATCAAAAAAACCTCACTACAAAGTGAGGTTTTACTTATAATTGCGTTTTAATTATTTTTATTATAATTATTGTTTTTTAAATCTTAATTTACTTATCATTAAATAAGATAATACAACCATTAGAAATATTGTAGGCCCTAAATTTGAAGCCTTATTAAACATGAATAAAGCATACACTGCTAAAAATGTTCCTGTAATGGTAATAGGAATTCCTGAAAAAACTCCATCAAAATCTGTAATATTATATTTTGCTAGTCTATATGCTCCTGCTACCGGGAAAACCAAAACCATTAAATAACCAATATATCCAAGTCCCGCAAAGTTATAAATATTAAATATCAATATGGAAGGTGCAACGCCGAAAGATACTAAATCACATAATAAATCTAGTTCTTTTCCTAAATCATTTTCTACATTCAAAAATCTAGCTATCTTGCCATCATATCTATCAAATATTCCTGCCAAAAGAATAAATATTGCTGCTAATTTATAATTTTCATCAAAACTCATAAGTATAGACATAATTCCACAAGACATATTGCTTAATGTAAAAATGTTTGGTACAGCATTTTTTATTTTAACCATCTATATCACTCCTATCCTAATAATTATACCATAACACTAGAGGTTATTCTTTGGTAATGTGCAACATTATTATTAAATCCACCTTAAATTTTTCTCATCCTAGTTTATATCTAACCTTTAAAGTTTATTCTTATTTAATTAATATTACAATAGTTAATAAATAATTACATAATTCTGTAGAAAATAAAAAAAACCAGCATTTGCTGGTTTTTTAAAATTATGTTCAACAATTATCTTTGAACGATAATTGCAGTTCCTTGACCGCCACCTATACATAATGTAGCAAGTCCTGTTTTAGAATCTCTTTTAATCATTTCATATATTAATGTGATAAGTATTCTACCACCTGAACATCCTACTGGATGGCCAAGAGCTAAAGCTCCACCATTAACATTTACTATTTCTGGATTAAGTCCTAAATCTCTAGCTACTGCTAATGATTGAGAAGCAAATGCTTCATTAGCTTCTATTAAGTCTAAATCAGCTACAGTAAGTCCTGCTTTTTCTAATGCTTTCTTAGATGATGGAACTGGTCCATATCCCATTATTTTTGGATCTACTCCTGCTGATGCATAAGATTTAATTGTAACTAGTGGTTTAAGTCCTAGTTGGTCTGCTTTAGCTCTTGACATTACTACGAACATAACTGCGCCATCATTTATTCCTGATGCATTAGCTGCAGTTACTGTACCACCTTTTTTAAATGCTGGTTTTAATTTACCTATTTTTTCTATAGTTGAACCAAATTTTGGGAATTCATCTGTATCAAATATTATTGGATCACCTTTTCTTTGTGGGATTTCCACTGGAACGATCTCATCTTTAAATTTGCCGCCTTTTATAGCTGCTTCAGCTTTTAGTTGACTTTTCAAAGCAAATTGATCTTGATCTTCTCTTGTTATGTTCCACTGTGCTGCAATATTTTCTGCTGTTACTCCCATATGATAGTCATTAAATGCATCCCATAAAGAATCTTTGATCATAGTATCAACTACTTTACCGTCTCCCATTCTTGCACCCCATCTATTGTTTGGAAGTGCATATGGAGCATTGCTCATGCTTTCAGTTCCACCTGCTAAAACTACTTCTGCATCTCCACACATTATAATCTGTGCAGCCATGCTTACAGCTCTAAGTCCTGAACCACAAACCTTATTTATTGTAAGTGCTGAAGATGAAATATCTAATCCTGCATTTAAAGCTATTTGCCTAGCAACATTTTGTCCAAGTCCAGCTTGAATTACGTTACCTATAATAGCTTCTTCTACTAATTCTGGTTTAACTCCTGATCTTTTTATAGCTTCCTTAGCTGCAACCGTTCCCATTTCTACTGCTGAAAGTTTTGATAATCCTCCACCAAAAGATCCTATTGCTGTTCTTGCTGCTCCTACTATTACTACTTCTCTCATGTTATAACCCTCCATTAATTTTATTTATAATGATATTTTACCACATAATAAGGATTTATCCTCTACATTAAAAAACTTTCCTATGTATATATATTATAAGCATATTTCGTGCCAACTATTCAAAATATTATAAAGCTAACTATACCAACCCCTTTAGATAGAGCGAAACTGTTTATGATTATATATGTAAACTTAGTTAACACTAATAGTTCTATACACTTTTTTAACGTAAGCTTGTTAATATTATATCTTATTTGTTAAAAAAATAACTAAAAGTGCTTTCAACACCTTCCAATACATTGGTATGACCAGTTGTTTAATTTTACCTATAATTTTCAATTAAAATACCAGAACTACTATTTATATTAAAAACCCTTGCGTAAACAAAGTTTACATGTTTACTATTGTGTACCGGTTGATTTCATTAGATTATACCGATTTAATTTCTTATATAATCCTGCTCTGCTAAGTCCCAATATTTTTGCAGTTTCTTTTTTATTTCCACCTGTTTTTTCAATGCATTCCATAATAAGGTCTTTTTCAACATTTTCAACAACATCTTTTAAATAATTATTTTCTAATGAATATTTTTTTATTACATTTTTTGTAATCTTTTCTGGTAAATGTTTTGGCATTATAAAAAGTTCTTCATCAAGCAAATTTATAGCTCTTTCTAATACATTTTCTAGTTGTCTTATGTTTCCCGGCCAACTATAAGACTTTAAATAATCAATAGCATCTCTCGAGATACCTTCTGAGTAAATACCATTTTTTTTACATATTTTTATCCGCAGACCATTAGAAAGTTCCTCAATATCTTCTATTCTCTCTCTTAATGCTGGCACTTTTAAATGCATAACATCCAACCTATAATACAGATCTTCTCTAAATTTTCCATCGTTTATTAACTTCTCAAGCGACTTATTTGTGGAAGCTATAACTCTTATATCAACTTTTATAGCGTCATTCCCACCAACCCTCACTAACTCTTTTTCTTGAATAATCCTTAAGAGTTTAACTTGCATATTCATAGGCATATCCCCAATTTCATCAAGCAAAATGGTGCCTCCATTTGCATGTTCAAATTTACCTATCTTGCCTGATCTTTTAGCTCCAGTAAATGCACCTTCTTCATAGCCAAACATTTCCGATTCAAAAAGCTCTGCAGGTATAGCTCCACAATTAATTTTTACAAATGGTTTTAAACATCGTCTACTTGCATTGTGAATTGAATGAGCAAAAAGTTCTTTACCAGTCCCACTTTCTCCAGTAATTAATACGTTTGATTCTATCTTAGCTACTCTTTTTGCAAAATCCATTACCTTACGGCTTTTATCGCTGGCGCCTAAAATATTTTTAAAAGTATATATTACTTTTTTATCTTTACCTGAATTATTTTCAAAAACATCATTTTGTGAATTTGTTATAAAATTACTTCCCATTTTCTCACTAAATATTTGTATGCCACCTATTACTTCACCATTTTGAATTATTGGTTTACGAGTTACAACAAATTTGCCTTCTTTTTTATTAAATTGTGTTTGGCAATTATTCATAACACTTAATAATTCACCATATGGGAATATATTTAAAATATACTTTCCTAAGCTACTTTCTGCATTTACCTTTAACATTTTTTCTGCAGCATTATTAATTATTTTTATGGTGCCTTCTTTATCTATAACAATAACACCTTCATTTATAGAGTTTATAACTTGATTATAATAATAAGAATTAATTGTACCCATAAGTCACCTTCCTTTGAGCTCTAATTCAATTATAAAGTTCATAGTTATTTTTATCAAGATATTTAATTAATGAGTTAATTCATTTTTGCTGTAAAATTGATGTTATTCATCATAATTTAATTACATATAAGATACTTAGCTTAAAAAGTCTACTTGTTTTCAATTTGGTTTTGATAAAAACAAACCATTTGGGCAACATAAATATTAGAGGAGTTGATAATATGAATAGTGAAGACATTAAAAATTTAAATTCCATTCTTGAAGGTGAATATATTGCTATTAAAAGTTTCGCTGCATTAATAATGCATGCCGATGATGTTAATGCTAAAAATGAACTCAAGAAAATACAAGAAACTCATAAGCAACATGCATCACAACTTTCTACTAAGATACAAGAACTTGGAGGCAATCCACACCGTGGCATAGGTATTGATGGAATGGTGTCTGAGACTATATCAAATATAAAACACATTGGCACCACAGATAACGTCAGCTACCTTAGAGAGGCACTAAAAGAAGAGCATATAGGAACTAAAGCAGTTAATGAAATGTTAACTAGTAATACAGATTTTAGTAGTGACCAACTCCTTAATGAAATAATAAGTCATCACCAAACTAATATTAATTCACTAAACAATCTTATAAATACCTATGGTAATGCCCAATAATATTCTAATTACAATTAAATCATCTCCTGCGGAGCTGAAATATTAATTTGTTGCTTTTGCATTTTCAGTAATTTAGGTTTGGTCTTTGGAATTTATCCTGTAGATAAAGCATCAAAATTGAATCCAATAGATGCATTAAGATACGAATAATATTCAACAAAAAAGCTCTGAATAATCAGAGCTTTTTAACAAATTCATGATTATATTTTATATTTGATAAAATGTAGGTATAAACAGTATGGCAGTTAAAATGATACATATTCCTGTAACACTGGTAGCTCCTAGAATATATTTAATACCTTTTTTATTGTATTCATCCTTTTTGATATACTTTATTCCGTTAACCCAAAAACATAATGCTATTATTGTTACTATAATCACCATTACAAACAATATTTTAATCATCTTAACCTCCAAAATTATGTATTAACTATTTATAACTATATTAATTTCTTATATTTCTATTTTAAATTATATCTCTCTACTTTCTCTAAACAAAGTATAAACAAAGTATAAACTTATTTTTATACTACACTTTAATATAAAATAAGAAGCTGTTATATTACTTAACCTAAGCAATATAACAACTTCTTCTACACTCTAAATAAGTATTTATTATTTAAATTTTAGATTTATTTCAACAATTTCCGAGCGGCTACCTATTCTAATTGGTGGCCCCCAAGTTCCATAACCTGAAGATACAATAAATTGAGAATTATTCTTTTTTAGATAACCATAGTCGATTTCAAAAATTCTATTAGTTATAATGTTTGCAGGAAATATCTGGCCTCTATGAGTGTGACCCGATAGTTGTAAATCAATACCTTGCTTTTCAGGTTCACTTAAATTACCTGGCTGATGATCCATAAGCAAAAATGGTTTAGATTTATCTAAGTCTTCTATTAAAGATGACAAATCCTTTCTTTTAATTTTTGCTGCCCGCTCTAGAGATGAATCTTCCCTCCCTATAACATAAAAGCTATTATCAATTAAAACTGAATTATCCCTTACCACAGTTATGCCTGCATTTTCAAAACTCCTAACCACATCATCTACTTTACTTCCCATACCATCATGATTACCAAGGCTTGCAAATACTCCATACTTGCTTTTAATTCTTTTAAAGTTATCGGCCATATTTTCTTTTACAAAAGGATCAATACTGCTATCAATTATATCTCCTGGTACTAAAACAATATCAGGTTTTAAATCATTGATTTCATCTACCATACCTGTAAGTCTATCATTATCCACCATAATCCCAAGATGAATGTCTGAGACCATAATAACCTTAAGGGCCTTTAGACTCCCAGAAGTTTTATTAACATTTAAATCATATTTTGTTACCTTGACCGTGCGAGCACTCCAAGTACCATATATCATTACCCCAATTATAAAAGTAGTTACTACTCCCATTACTATTAATGAAATATTAGCACTACCAAATAGACCTCTTGGAATAATTACAATTTTCCTGTTTAGAACTCTTATTAAATCTACGATTGGCAATATTATAATAAGATAAAACATTATTGCCATCCAATATGATCCTATAATATTTAATTTAGTTGATATTAAAGTTGGCATGAAAGAAGGTATCAGTGTAGTTACAATATATGAGGCTGCTATTATTGAAAAGATTACCCAATATACCTTAGAATTTAAAAAAGTAATATGGCTCAATAAGTTCTGCCAAATCCTTAGGCCAATATAATAATTTATGCTTCCATACAAGCAAATAAATAAAATAATAACCAGTATCATTAACCCATTCATCTTACTCATTATTTTTCTCCTTCTAACTCAAATTATAATCTTATCATTAAAATCTCAATATAAATTTTCTCACTAAATAATTCTATCCTAATTTTAACATATATTCAACAAAATTTATTATTTTGATTCTAAAAATTAAAAAAACAATATGCAAAAGTGGTATGTATATTCTACATACCACTTTTGCATATTGTCCACATTTACTCTTCTATGCATCTTCTCATTACAAATTCAAAGTGAATATCTTTTGAGGAATCTATAAGATACTCTGGATGTACTGGTGCTCCCCAGCTATCATCCCCGCCTACTCCCATTTGCTTTGCTGCAATGGTTACTACCGTATAATTTACTTTTGGTAGTTCATTGTGATGCAATGCATTTTGAAGTTCAAATGCTGTATATGGAGATACTCCCAGTTCAAAAGGCATGCTACTGGCATCAAACTCAATACCAAGTCCACTCTTGTCTTTTATCTTTGCCCAGCGAGTTCCAGTATGGTTTCCACTTTCCTGAGGCACAATGTATCCTGAAACATTTTGAGTTACAGATTTCTCAAAAATCCCCAGGGATGCTCCATGAAGTCTATCTATATAATTTTCTTCTGGTCCTAGGCCATACCACTTAAAAGTATCATAATCTGATGGTAACTTAAATGCCATCCCGAACATAGGAAGCTCTGGCAGGCCGTTAACTCCTTTATAATCACAACTTACTTTAATTTCACCATTCGAATATACAGTATATGCTACCTTTACTTCACCCTGATTTGTCGCACTCAACGCATATGTATATGCAACTGTAATGCTGCACTCATCTTCAATTACCTGGACATCGATGAAGCGTTGGAACATACTTGCGGTAAGCCATTGTCCACACCTAAACCCATGACTCGTCCCCTTGTCATTATCAGTCATAGCCCTCCAATAAATAGGCATAGGGGTACGGGTTATCATTTCTTTACCATCGTATCTAAGAGATACCATCCCGCCTTCTTGTTTTGAAAATAAGACACTGAAATTATCGTTTTTAACTCCAATGTTTATATCTCCATGAATAACTTGAGGTTTAAATAATTTTTCAAGGACCTTTTCTCCCTCTATCTCAAAGGCACACTGGTCATATGCTACCACATGCCCTGCATCTGCCCAAGTAGTGTTATTTTTAAGTTTAAATGACGTATTTAATGAATATTCTCCTAAGATACTTTCGCTCGGAAGTTTAAGGCTTACATATTTTTCTTCACCAGCTTTAACGTTAACTATTAGAGAATCTTTATAAATTTCTTTTCCATTAAAATCTAAGGAATACTCTAACACATAATCAGAAGTATCAACAAACACGTTTTCATTTTTAACATTAACTCCATTTTTATCTGTAATTAATTTTAAATTTTGATAAAGTTTCTTTACTTCTTGTGCTTTGGGAGATGGTTTTCTATCTGCATAAACTATTCCATTTCCACAGAAGTTGTAATCTGTTGGTCTATCATCAAAATCCCCTCCATAGGCCAAAACTTCCTCATTAAATCTATCTTTTTTAATTAAAAACTGGTCTATGTAGTCCCAAATAAATCCACCTTGATAAAGCTCATACTTACTTTCTAGCTCCACGTATTTGTGCATTGCTCCACATGAGTTTCCCATGGCATGCATGTATTCACAGCTTATATATGGTTTTTCTGGAGCATTGTTTAAATACTCTTCAATTTCAAAAACCTTAGCATACATTCTGCTTTCCATATCACTAGTTTCATTAAAGCTCCTATCTTGGAATACACCTTCATAATGAACTAATCTTGAAGGATCTTTTTGCCTAAAATACTCAGACATCTTGTATATATTTTCTCCACCAAAGGATTCATTTCCACAAGACCATATTAAAATGGATGGGTGATTCTTATCCCTTTCCACCATGGAAATTGCCCTATCAATTACTATGTCTAACCACTCTTTCTTACTACCAGGAATAACCCAATCCGGTTTAATTTTACCCAGCTTTTGCCAAGATCCATGGGTTTCTAAATTAGTTTCATCTATTAAATATATACCATATTCATCGCAAAGATCATACCAATAACTTTGATTTGGATAGTGAGATGTTCTCACCGCATTTATATTGTTTTGTTTTAAGAATTTTATATCCCACAACATATCCTCTCTAGTTATAGCTCTACCTGACCTAGCGTTAAATTCATGACGATTTATACCCTTAAAAACTATACGTTTACCATTTATATGCATAACCTTATTTATCATTTCAAAGCTTCTAAAACCAACCTTTTGTAAAATAACTTCTACCACTTTCCCATCAATACTTCGAATGGAAACTAGTAGTGTATAAAGATTAGGATCTTCAGCACTCCAAAGCTCTACATTATTAACATTTAACTCTAAAGACATGTTACTTTCTAAAGACGTTCCTATACTTTTATAAATGCCTATACCATTTTTATCAATGAGTTCTAAATCTATAGTAGAATTTATTTCTCCATTTACTTTTAAATCCAACCTTAAAACTGCATTTTTATAAGCCTTATCTAGATCTGTTTTCACAAATAAATCTTGGATATGAGTTTTTGGAATAGAATATAAATATACATCCCTGAATATTCCCGAAAAACGCCAAAAATCCTGATCTTCTAGCCAGCTTCCTGTGGACCTTTTATATACCTCCACTGCCAGCTTATTTTCCCCTTCTTTAATATAACTAGTTAAATCAAACTCTGCTGGAGTAAAACTATCCTCACTATATCCTATAAATTCTCCATTTAACCAAAGATAAAAAGCATTTTCCACACCTTGAAAGGAAATATATACAGGTCCTTCTTTAATATTCTCATTATTATTAAAATACTTTACATAACTTCCAACAGGATTATATTCCTCTGATATCTCTGGTGGTTTTATTTCACTATGCCCATCAAAGGGGTACATTGTATTTATATATTGAGGTTTATCATAACCTTGAAGCTGTATATGTGCAGGAACTTTTATATCCTTAAAACAATGGCAATCAAATTCAGATTTATAAAATTCTTTAACTCTAGAACTTGGATTTATTGCAAAACTAAACTTCCAATTTCCATTTAAACTTTGTCTAAAGCTCATTTTTCCCGTGGATGCCTCTTCTTTTGACCTATAATACATATGATCTGAGTGAGCTTTAATTCTGTTAACGGCAAAAATTGAAGTATCCGAAAGCCAATCTAAACTTGGAGTTTTATGATTCATATATTTATCCTCCTACATATTTGTTTATATTATTGTTCTTAACATTATACAATCATTCTAACCTTTAACAGAACCAAGCATTCCTGCAACAAAATGTTTTTGCATCAAAAAGAAAACTAGTGCAGTTGGAAGTGTCGCTATTACAATTCCAGCCATAATCATTCCATAATCCGGAGAATAAGATGATCCCATGGTAGAAATAATAAGTGGTACCGTTCTCTTTTCTGGACTTTGTAATGCAATAAGAGGCCACATGTAATTATTCCAACTAGCCATGAATGTAATAATTGCAGCTGCCGCATACGTAGATTTCATTGTAGGAACATATATCCTTGTAAATATTTGAATTTCATTTAACCCATCAATACGTCCCGCTTCCAATATGTCTTTTGGAAAAGATTTTGTATTTTGCCTAAAGAAGAATATTAAAAATGCAGTAGATAAAGTAGGAATTATTACCGCAGCTATGGTGTTAAGTCCAAAAAAACTAAAATTACTGAACATCTTAAATAATGGTATCATGAGAGCTGCAAATGGAATCATCATAGATAGTAACAATATATTAAATATTCTATCCCTCACTTTATTCCTATATATCTCAAACCCATATCCTGCAAAAGAGGCTATAATTAGCGATAAAATTGTTCCTATTATTGCAATTTTACCTGAGTTCCATAGAGACATTGAAAAGTTCAAATCAGAAGCAAAAAGATTTTTTATGTTTTGCACTAGATATGTACCTGGTATTAACGAACCCTTAGATACATCTACTGATTTATTTGTCATACTTATAAGCATCCAGATAAATGGAAAAATAGAAATTATAGATACTATACTTAAAAATATATATTTAAATGAGCTTCTTGCCTTATTCATTTATCATCACCTGCCACTTTAAATTGTATTAAGGATAAAACGATTATCATAATTACAATAGTATAAGATACCGCTGCCGCGTATCCAAAATTCGGAGTATATTTAAAACTTAAATTATATATATATTGTGATATTGTAGTTGATGCATTTCCTGGACCACCCTTAGTTATATTCATTACTTCATCGAATAGTTGTAGTGTTCCTGTGGTTGACATAACAGTAGTAAATAGAATTATTGGTTTTAGAAGTGGCACGGTAATACTAAAAAACTGTTTTACCTTTGTGGCTCCATCTATTTTTGCTGCTTCATAAATGCCTGGGTCGATGTTTTGTAACCCAGCTAGATAAAAAATCATGTTATAACCAGTCCACCGCCAAGTTATAGCTATTATAATAGTGATTTTAGCCCAGAATGGACTAGTAATCCATTGTATTGGAGAATCTAATAAATGTAAATTTAATAGTATTTTATTCATTAAACCGTCATTTGCAAATAAACTTTTAAATATTACTGAATAAGCTACCAATGAGGTTACACATGGCAGAAATATTGCAGTTCTAAAAAAAGCCTTAGCTTTTAGATTTTTATCATTTAAAAGTACAGATATAAACAATGCTAGTAAAATCATTATGGGAACCTGTACTACTAAATATATTAGAGTATTATAAACTGATTTTTGAAATATGTTATCAGTAAATAATCTAGAATAATTAGCAATACCAACAAATCTAAGATTACTTCCCATACCTGATTTTAATGAGGTAAAAAAAGCTTGTATCATAGGATAAAAAATAAAAGCGATTATTAAAACTATACTAGGTAATGTAAATAACCAACCTACCTTATCATAATTTTTGTTTAGCTTGCTTTTTTTTACTAGTTTCATAAGTTTAACCTCCTTTTTACAAGTTAATCCTTTGCTAATCTTTGATTAACAAAGGATTATTGAATTTAAATTCAGCTAGTTAATTGCAGCCGCTTCTGCTTGCTTTTGAGCATCTTTAAGTGCTGAATCTATATTTGCTCCATCTTTGACTATAGATTGAACTGTTCCAGTTAGTATATCTTCTATAGTATAAGTGTATAACCCATAATTTACTGAAGGTATTTCTGATGTCCATTTAGACAAATCCTGTAATATCTTTTGTCCACCATAAAATTCAACAGATTTTTGATAATTTTCTGTAGTTGAAGAAGCTTTTAAAGTACTTGTAAGGTTAATTTTATCTGCTAAAGTATTCATAAGGTCTTTATTTGTACCAAAAGTTTTAGCAAGGAAATCTGAAGCTAGTTCTGAATCTCCAACCTTATCTAAAACATACCAACTTGCTCCTCCAATGTTTGAAGCATTTACTGATTCTTTCACTGCACCGAGTTTTGGTATTGCTGCCACTGCCCATTTTCCACTTTGATCTGATGCTTTAATTATTGAGCTTGAAATCCAGCATCCTGTTGGAACAGAAGCAACGTCACCCTTTTGGAAGGCACCTACAAATTGATCCCAATCAGAAATTTGTTTTACTATTCCAGATTCCATAAGCTGTTTATATACTTTAATACTTTCTTTTAATGCCTCATTATTTTCTAAATTCACAGTAGTTCCGTCCTCTTTTACATACCACTGGCCAGCTGATTGCATCATTATTCTTAATATTCCTAAGTCATTAGGATCCATGGTAAGCATTGCTTTGCCTGTTTTTGCTTTTACTGCTTTACCAATTTCTATGAATTTTTCCCAAGTTATATTTTCCATGTCTGATTTTTCATATCCAGCTTGCTTTAATAAATCTGTTCTATAAAATAAAGCAGCTACACCACTATCAAAAGGAACTCCATAAAGCTTTCCATTTGAACTGTCTGATTTAAGCTTATATTCCATAAAATCTGAGCCCTTAATTTTGCTAGTCATATCTTTAAAAGAATCAGGATATGCAGTCAAAAAGTTCTGTACTCTATAATCCTCAATAAGAACTATATTAGGTAAACCCTCTGTTGTATTAGAACTTAAATTTGTATTTAACTTTTGAACTATATCATCTTGAGCCATTTCTACTACTTGAACATCTACTCCAGCATTATCTTTTTCGTAAATTGCTTTTGCTTCTTTAGCAGCAACTACATTAAAAGTTCCATCCCATGCCCATATTACAAGTTTTTTGCTGGTGGTATCAGTTGTAGTCTTTTCTTTACTATCTTTTGCACACCCTGATATACTAAGTGTCATAATAACAGATAAAGCAATTGCTACTAGTCTTTTGGTTTTCATAAATAAAATCCCCCTTAAATTTGGTTTTGATTTAATTAAACATTAAACGGTTTCATAAACTTCTATCTTAATTTTATATCAAATTACGAAAATCAAATAGTAATATATTTATATGAATTCGTCTTATTTTAGTAGAAGTTGTTTAAATAAGCTTATATAATTAGTACTTTTTTAAGATTCTACAACTATTTATATATATGCCTGCGTTTACATCCCTTTGATTTTAGTCATAATTGAAATAACATACACATTACTATATACTGTAATTGTATAGTAATGTGTAAAAAATAAATAATTACAAAGGATTTGATCTATTGAATGACCTATGTAAAATTTTAATAGTAGATGATGAATATTTATTAAGACAAGGTATTAAACACCTAGTAGATTGGAACAAGGAAGGCTTCGAAATCATAGGAGAAGTTTCTAATGGAAAAGAAGCAATAGACTTTATTGAAAAGCTTAACCCTCACATAATAATTTCAGATATAGTTATGCCTATTATGGATGGTGTAGATCTTACAAGAATAGTGAAAACAAAATATCCTGAAATACAAATAGTTATTTTAAGCGGTTATAGTGATTTTAATTATGTAAAAGACACCTTCAAATTAGGTGTAAAGGATTATGTTTTGAAACCAAAATTAGACCCTGAGGAAATGATTTTACTTTTAAAAAACGTAGCTAATAATATTCCTAATTTTATTATGTCTACTTCTAAAAATAGTAATACTTTAAACATTAACAATATCTTATCCAAATTAATTTCCGGTTTTTATTCGGATTTCAATGAAATAGCGGTGAAGGACACCTTCCCGCTTGACTCCTTTTTTCTTATAGGCGACAATATCAAAAAAATTAACAATATAAATTCTATGAGCCTTTTATCTATAAAATCCATTTTATCTAAAGCTGTAAAAAAACATTTAACAGACTTAATATGTTATGAAGTAGAAGCAGATAGTAATTTCTTCTTACTTTTAATAAATTTAAAAGCTGAAAACTACTCTAAGGTTTTAAATCAAATAAATCTTATGCTTTTAGAAGTTTCAAATGATATTCCTGAAATATTTTTTGTATTGAGTAACCTTTTTAATTCCTTATATGAATTAGAGGATATTTATATAAATAGTCTAAAACCTCTACTTGGATATAAATTTTACTTTAAAAATAGAAATATTATTACCTATGAAGATTTGCCTAAAAATAGTTTAATAGATAAATTTGATTTGAAATATTACTCAGGTCAAATATATTTACTTAACATAGACAACGCTTTAAATTACTTAAGGGATTACCTCTGCCAATCTATAAAGAATATAAACATTAATGAATTCGAATTAAAAACACTTTTTGAAAATGCCTTATATAATATTATAAATATTTTAGATGAACTTAACTTTAATATGGAAGAGATGAATGCTTCGAAATTAGAATATTTTCAAAATATAGATGAAACTAAATCTCCAGATGATTTATTATTTTTATTAGATATTATAACAAAAACAATAAAATCATTACTAAATAATCAACAGAGTAAACTAAATGATCATATGATAAATAAAATTATTGAATATATATCGAACCATTATTATGAACAATTATCACTTAAACAGGTAGCTGATAAATTTCATTTTAACTATTACTATTTATCCTCATATTTTAGTTCTCATATTGCAGAAGGTTTTAGCGAATATCTTAATAAAATTCGTATGCAAAAAGCTGTTGAGCTTTTGGCAAATGAACAGATTCCAGTATCAGAAATAAGTTTTATGGTGGGGTACTCAGATCATAGTTATTTTTGTAAGGTGTTTAAAAAATTCAAAAAGCTTACCCCCAGTAAATTCAGAAGGAATATTCTAGATGGTAAAAGAGGTTGACCTATGAATAAAATTATTAACAAATTTAAAAATAACAGTTTATTTTTCAAATTAACACTTATTATGTTAATTAGTACTATCAGCATTTCTATTATAACTGCATTTACAATAATGAATATTTCTAAAAAAGTATTCATTAATAATTTCAGTATCACAAATACTAAAATTTTAAATCAAATAGAATCTAATTCTGCTGACTTAAATGATAAGATTATAAGTCTTATGAATACTGTGAATAATAGTTGGGCCTTTCGTCGGTACCTTAGTGAATACGATACCAGCATAGTGCAGCAATCAAATATTATATATAACCTTAGGCAACATTTAAAAGTTATTGATGCTAATTTAGATTCTAAAAACATTGATTTTTTATTAATAGGCTCTAATAATTCCACATTTATAAGAAGTTCTGCTTTATTAACAACTTCTGCACAAGAAATCAAAAAAACGCAAATAACAAAAAATGCTCTTAAGAATCCAGATAAATTGTTATACCAATATAGTAACTCAGGATTTAATAGTTTGACTGAGCATAAAAATGTTATTATCGCTACAAAGGTATTACGAGATCAAAGAACAAAAAAACAATTCGGCATGTTGTACATAAATATAAATGAAAATACATTCTTCAAACTATATTCTAACTTTACAACAAACAGCAATGATGTTGCGATAATATCATCTGATGGTACTATTGTTTCTTCTAATAAAGAAAGTATAATTGGTACTAAAGACAATAACTTACTTAACATAGCAAAAAAAATAGACACAAACAATCTTAAATTTGAAAACACAAAATTAGATAATAAAGATTATACTGTTTTAGCAGAATATATGCCCATTTACGATTTCTATTTAGTAAACATTATAGACACCAAACTAGCTTTAGAAGACATGTATAATACAAATGAGATAGTTCTAAACTGCGTTATAATAATAGTTATTTCAGTTGTAATACTATTTATAATTACAAGAAAAACTATAAAACCTTTAAGAGTTTTAGTAAAAGAAATGTCCAAAGTAACACAAGGAGGCTTTAATAATCATATAAATTTAGCAGGATGCTCTGAAATAAAAAACTTAAGCAGTTCATTTAACTATATGTTAGATGACTTAAACAGTTATGTAGAAAAGTTACTGATGGCCCAAAAGGAGCAAAGGAAATCAGAATTATCCGCACTACAAATGCAAATTAATCCTCATTTTATCTATAACACCCTAGCATCCATTAAATTACTAGTTTTAAAAGGGGATAAAGAAAAAACGAATCAAACCATAAATTCTTTTATTTCACTATTACAGAATACCATTAGCGAAACTAGTGAAACCATTACCGTAAAACAAGAACTAGAGAATTTACAAAACTATGTCTTTATAAATGAGGCTAGATGTGGTGATAATATAAAGGTTAATTTTCAAGTACTTGAGCAGTGCGTACGTTACAGACTTCCAAAGCTAGTACTTCAACCATTTGTTGAAAATGCTCTTTTTCATGCATTTTCTGGAAACATAGAAGGTCGTATACACGTCTTTATATCAGTTAAAAACGATACCCTTCTCTGCGAGATAATAGATAACGGAACTGGAATGGAAGAATTCAAGCTTCAAACTTTATATGCCTCCACCACTTCTAAGCATAAACATTTTACAGGCATAGGAATTAAAAATGTGGACGATAGAATTAAACTACTTTATGGAAATAACTATGGGGTAACTATAACTAGTAAAATAAATGTGGGAACTACAGTTATTGTTTGTTTGCCTTTAATTGAAGAATTAGCTTAGAGTCATTGACATTATTAATATAATGTACGCTACTTATATAAAACCCTCAACTAAAATAATAATTAATTGAGGTTTTTTCATATCACAATATATTTGAATTAAACCCTTTACCGTCTACTTCGGCTGCATCAATTACTGAAATAAAAACATCCTTATCTATTTTTTGAACCGAATATTTAAACTCTGGTAATTTTGATACATGCACTATGCAGTATATCACTTTTCTTTTTTTACCTGTAAGTGCCCTTCCCTCTAGCATAGTAGCTCCATGGTGCATAGAACATATTATATACTCACAAATCTCTTCTTCTTTTTCTGTAATTATAAGTAACACCTTTTTTCTAGATAACCCATGAATTATCTTATCTGTAACGAAAGCTGCTATATACATGCTCATTAACGTATATAATGCCGTAATTATTCCATTAAGTATCATTCCAAAAAATATTATTACACAATTTACAACAAATCCTAATTGCCCTACATCAATAAAATCATATTTCTTTTTAATGAGCATTACAACAATGTTCATACCACCCTCTGATCCATGGTTTGAGTATGCAAGTCCAGCTCCCGACCCAATTAATGCCCCACCATATATGCTAAATAAAATTTCATCATTTACTGTGAGAATACCGCTTAAACTTTTAGTCAGAACTAAAAACACCGCTAGTGAGATAGTTCCGATCATACTAAAGATAGTAAACCTTTTATTTAATTTCCTATAGCTCAGTACCAATAAAGGTATATTAACTAGTAGTACAGTGTATCCTGCCGGAACCTTCAAAGCATACTGTATTAAGATTGCTATACCTGACACTCCTCCACTAAATAGTTTCGCATTTACTAAAAACATATTTACACCAATAGCAGATAGTAAACACCCACCTATCACAAAAATTGTATTCTTAAGATTTTGCTTATTAAGTATTGTATTAATTTTCATACTAACCTCCAGTCGTGCTCAAAGGTAAATAATCCCTCTTTATATCAATATATAGTTTGATTATCTTTTCGTACCTTTTCACGTTAAAGATTTATTTAATATTATTAATAAGCAAATAGAATCCATTTAATTTAACAATATGTTTCATTGTTTTTTAGGATTTACATAACATACAAGGGGGTAATGTTTAATGAGAATTGGTTTTGTAATTTTTATTTCTGCAATTATAGGGGCTATAGTAGTGACTTTATTTGGACTCCAAAAATAATTTACACTAACGCGTGATAATAAGCGACTGACTATGAAATATAGTCTGTCCCACCCTGATAAAACGGATTTTTTCGAATGGCAGTTGCATATAGAAATGGATACTCATCTTTCAAATAAATAATATAACTGATCCATTCCATAACCATTGCCGTGTATGCACGTAACATATCCTCGGATATATGCATAATTTCATCACTAGAAAGTCTTTTTAAATCTCCTCTGCTTTTCAGCTCATCAATAACGTGAAAAACTGCCCATAACATGTCAGTGAAAGACTCATGCTCAAGTAAATTTTGATTCTCCAATAGATTCAATAGAAATCCCTTATTTTTATCCATTATAGCGGCCAGCTCATCCAACTTGCTCGGATCGGCATAAAAATTATATTTAAATTTACTAAGATCTTTCTTTATAATTAGCCCTTTGATGTCTATTAATTTTTCGATTTTTATAATTTTACAAACTTCATTATTATTTTGATTGAATTTAGACATCGCCATCATTATATTGACCCCAGCATCCACAAAAAAGGTGCTAATAACTACATTGATTTTTTTGATTTTCCTGCGTTTTTCCTGGATTTTTAAAAACCCATCTATTACCAAGGTTGCAATAAGGGCTTGGAACGGCATAAATGCCATATCCTGCAAAATGTAAAATGCCGTTTGCGAAGGTTCATGAAATATCGCATTTTGAATAAAATAAATTATAGCCGATGACCCCATAAGTATTATAGCAAGAACTACATTATCTCTTAATTTACCCATACATTCACTCCTAACTATATTTATTAATTCTTTGTAATTTCTGAATTTTTTATTATAGTTTCATTGAAGCTCCCTACTCTATATCCTTGCAAATCTAAAGTTACATATTTAAACCCACATTCTTTTATATTTTTAGCAATGGTATCTAAAAGCTTTTCATTAAATAATTTACTTCTGTCATTTTTAGCTACTTCAACTCTTGCTAAATCTCCATGACATCTTACTCTAACAGCTCTAAACCCTATGCTCATCATATATTTTTCTGCATTCTCAATCATTTCAAAATCTTCTACTTTTAATTCATTTCCATAAGGTATTCTTGTCAAAAGACAGGCATAAGCCGGTTTATCCCAAGTATTAAGTCCTAGTTCTTTAGAGAAAGCTCTTATTTCTGCTTTAGTTACTTTGCATTCTAAAAGTGGACTTTTTATTTCTAATTCCTTTAATGCTTTAAGACCTGGTCTATAATCACTTATATCATCAAAGTTAGTTCCATCTATTACACAGTTATAACCTTCATCCTTAGCAACAGATAATATCATATTAAACACTGCTGTTTTACAAAGATAACATCTATTCTCCGGATTAAATTTAATTGAATCAATAATTGGTGCTTTTATAATTTCATGATTCACTCCTAATTCTTTAGCTAATCCCTTTGCTTCTTCTATTTCCCACTTTGGAATATACGGTGACATAATTGTAACTGCTTTTACATCATCTCCAATAGCTTCTTTAGCTGCTTTAAGTAAAAAAGTACTGTCTACTCCACCTGAAAATGCTAAAACCACTTTTCCTAAATCTTTAAGATATTTTATTAATTCGTTATACTTTTCATTGTTTATCATTTATCTTTCCACCTCTCAACCATAATTAATAATTTTAATTTCATATTGCCTTTTCTATTCTACCACATGTAGTTAACTCCAAGTCATATAGAGATTTGGATATGCTGACAAAATTGCATTTTTACATTTTAGACACCATGACATAATAACGCTTCCTTAAAATTCTACAATTGTAATTTATTTAAATTTTACCGTAATATTTAGAATAAATCAATTAAAAAATTAATATTATACAGTACTTACTATTGATTTTATCATTGTAACTTTATAAAGTGTAGGATATAATTAATTTATTAAAAAACTATTAATTACGAAAGGAATGGTTTACTTATGGAAATAAAATTAAAAGAAAAGTATGGACTTATTACTGCAATAGCCATGGTTGTTGGCATCGTAATAGGCAGTGGCGTTTTTTTCAAGGCAGAAAAAGTACTAACTGCAACTGGGGGCGATCTTAAACTAGGAATTTTAGCTTGGGTTATTGGCGGCATTATTATGATTTCTTGTGCCTATACTTTTGCTGTAATGGCAACTAAATACGAGAAAGTAAATGGTATAGTAGATTATGCAGAAGCTGCTATGGGTGAAAAATATGGATATTATGTTGGCTGGTTTATGGCAATAATTTACTATCCAACATTGACAGGAGTATTAGCTTGGGTTTCAGCTCGATATGCCTGCGTGTTATTAGGATTTTCAATTACAGGTGGAGAATGTATGACCATTGCATCCCTATTCTTGATAGGTAGCTATGCACTAAACGCCTTGTCACCAGTTTTAGCCGGTAAATTTCAAGTTAGTACAACTATTATAAAACTTATTCCACTGATTTTAATGGCTATAATTGGGACAATCGTAGGTATCCATAGTGGCATGACTATGGTTAATTTCACAACCGTAGTAGAAAAAGTAAATACTGCCAATGCATTATTTACAGCAGTTGTTGCAACTGCCTTTGCATATGAGGGTTGGATTATTGCTACAAGTATCAATGCTGAATTAAGAGATGCAAAGAAAACTCTTCCACTTGCTCTTGTTGCAGGAACTTTTATAATCATGGCTGTTTATATTCTTTACTATATAGGACTAGCTGGAGCTGTATCAAACGAAGTTATGATGAAAGGCGGAGAATCTGGAGCTAAATTAGCATTTCAAAAAATATTCTCCTCTGCTGGTGGTACTCTAGTATTTGTATTTGTTATTATTTCTTGCCTCGGAACTTTAAATGGATTAATGCTGGGATGTACTCGTGGTATTTATTCATTAGCTGCAAGGGGTCTTGGACCAAACCCAAAAATATTTAAACAAGTAGATAGTGAGACCAATATGCCAACAAATTCATCCATACTAGGACTACTTCTTTGCGGTATATGGTTATTATACTTCTATGGCGCTAACTTAACAAACTGGTTTGGATTCTTTCGTTTTGATTCATCAGAATTACCTATCGTTACTATTTATGCATTATATATTCCTATTTTTATTATGATGATGAAAAAAGAGAAGGATTTAAACACATTTAAAAGATTTGTAATGCCTATTGTATCACTTGCAGGATGCGTGTTCATGATAATTGCTGCTTGTTTTTCTCATGGAATGGCAGTTGTTGCATATCTAATTATCTTTACAATTGTAATGGCTATTGGTACTTTGTTTTTAAATAATAAATCAAAGATAAAAGCTTAATTAGAATATGTAACTTATACTAAAATAGTATCTTAATTAATTAAGATACTATTTTTTTTGATACAATTTTAATTTTCTTAATCATACTTATTTAATAAAAGACACCCATATTTAATATTGATTATTAAATAATCCAGCCCCTTGTATTATTTCCTGTTCCATAAATAAACTTAAGACAGCTTCATTATAATCAGCTAACTTTTGTGACTTCTTTATTTTTTTAGCATATTTCTTATTATCTGAAAATATGTAAATCATATATCCCCATAGTTCTTTCATTCTAAATATTGCATTTCTTTCTTCATCAAATATTTCTATATATTTCTTTAAAATTTCATCATGAAAATCTTTTAATAATTTTTTATCTATATTAGTATTATTTTTGATCTCATTCATTAAACTTGGATTGGCTATTATACCTCTTCCTAGCATAACTGTTCTTACCTCTGGAAAAGCGCTCATTAATTTATTATGATCATGAGCAGTGAAAATATCGCCATTATAACACACTGGGCTTATGCTTAAAGATAATGCATCTTTAAATACCTGTAAATTAGGTTTATTGCCATAAAAATCTTTTTGTATTCTGGGATGAATAATTAATTCTTCTAGAGGATATTTATTGTAAATTTTTATTAGCTCATAAAATTCTTCTGGACTATCTTTCCCTATTCTAGTTTTAATAGAAATTTTCATATCATCCATTTTAAATATTTCATCTAAAAACATATCAAGTTCTTCTGTTTTGGCTAGAAATCCTGAGCCTTTATTCTTTGAAACAACAGTCCCAGCAGGGCATCCTAAATTTAAATTAACCTCGTTATAACCTAATTGTTGTAATTTTCTAGAAGTAGTAATAAAGCCTTCTGCATCGCTCGTAAGTATCTGTGGAACTATATTCATACCTTTATTATTTTCAGGCAAAACATCTCTTAATTCTTTGGACTTAAGACTTCTACTTTGATTTGTAACAATAAAAGGTGTAAAATATTTATCAATATTATTAAAAAACTTTTTATAAGAATTTCTATATACGTATCCCGTAATTCCTTCCATTGGTGCTAAATAATATTTCATTTCCATCATTTGAATTCCTTTTCAATAACGTCTATTAATTTCTTACAAGGAATAACCTTTATATTCTTA
Organism: Clostridium sp.; assembly: GCF_050717545.1. Taxonomy (GTDB): domain Bacteria; phylum Bacillota; class Clostridia; order Clostridiales; family Clostridiaceae; genus Clostridium_AD. The sequence continues at coordinate 70,343 of NZ_JBOITN010000035.1, read as the reverse complement.
AATCTAACCCCTGTTTTCAAACAATTCATAGGTATATATGCCTTTTTAAAACCCATTCTATCTACTTCCTTTAATCTTTGCTCCAGGGATGGTACTTTTTTTAATTCACCAGTAAGCCCAAGTTCTCCTATAAAGACTGTACCTGTAGATATTCCATGGTTTAGTGAGGAGGATGCAATACTCATTACTACAGCAAGATTTACTGATGTTTCAGTTAACTTGAGACCACCTGTTGCTTTTATAATAACATTTTTATCATAAAGTCCTACTCCTCCCCTTTCCTCAAGAATTGAGATAAGAGTCCCTAGTTGTTCCTTCCTTGCAAAACACTCACTTAGTCTACTTGGATAAGGGGTAAAAGATTTAGATACAAGACTCTCTACCTCTACAACAATTGGTCTTGTCCCATCCTTTATAACAGCCAAAGCACTCCCGGGTACTAACTCCTCTCTTTTGGTCATAAAAAACTCCGACGGGTCAGTTATTTCTTCCATCCCTATTTCTGTCATGCGAAATAATCCACTTTCAGAAGTATCACCATATCTATTTTTTTTACTTATTAAATGTTTAAGTTCTTCTCCATCTTCTCCCTCTATGTACAATACGGTGTCTACTAAATGCTCTAGTATTCGAGGCCCGGCCATCTCATCAGCCTTTGTCATTTGACCAACGAGAAATACAGCTCTTGGTCTATCTGGATTTTTTGCTTTATCCTTTAAAGCTGTAGCACATTCGATTACTTGAGTAGGAGATCCAGCTCTCGAACTTGAATACTCTTCTAAAGTAAATGTTTGAATACTGTCAAGTATTATTAAGTCTGCATCAACTGTTTCTATATGCTGTAACACTTCATCTAACTTAGTATCAGAAACTATCCAGAAATTATCAGCTATTTCTTTTACTGTACGGTCAGCTCTATTTTTAATTTGACTATTGCTTTCCTCACCAGATGCATATAAAATCTTATATCCCTTTAGAGACAGAGAATTTGCAAGTTGCAGTAAAAGAGTTGACTTGCCCATTCCAGGAGGTGCTGAAATTATGCTTATACTATCTCTAACTATTCCGCCACCCATAACTCTATCAAATTCTGAAACTCCTGTAACTATCCTGTCGCTGTTCAATTGTGTAACCGCTCTTAGTTTTGTTGGGTTAGTTGTTATTACCATTCTACTTGAGTTAGATTTAATGGAACTTGCCTTAACTATTCTCTCTTCATATGTATTCCAAGCACCACAATCATTACATTTTCCCATCCATTTTGGAGATTGTGACCCACAGTCTTTACAAATATAAACCACTTTATCTTTAGCCAATTAAATCCATCTCCTTATTCTAATCCAGAAAGTTCTATATTGAATATCATGCATTAAACTTTCTAATGTTATTCTTCATCCCATAACATTTTAGCAAGCGGAAAGGGTTCTAGAGCTCTATCTAATATGCCTTGAACATAGGCAATTAATATCCCATAATTAACCATTGGAACATTGAATTCTTTTGCTGACTCAATTCTATTTAACATTGCAGCTCTATTTAACATGCAAGCACCACAATGTATTATTAGTGCATATCTTTTAACATCCTCAGTGAACGTAACACCTGAGGTGTACTCGAAATCTATCTGTTTACCCGTAATTTGCCTAAGCCATCTAGGGATTTTAACTCTTCCTATATCATCAGATTGCCTATGATGCGTACATCCTTCTGAAACTAGTACTTTATCTCCATCTTTGAGCTTTTCAACTGCCTTAACTCCCCGTATGAGTTCAACTAGATCCCCCTTATATCTTGCGAATAAAATTGAAAATGAGGTCATAGGAATGTCCTTAGGTGTATCCGCTGCAACTTTTAAAAACACTTGTGAATCTGTAATAACAATTCTAGGTTTCTTACCTAGATTTTCTAAAGTTTCCCGTAATTCATGTTCTTTAGTAACAATTGCAATTGCATCGCTTTCAAGAATATCTCTAATCGTCTGTTGCTGAGGAAGTATTAACCGACCCTTTGGGGCTGCCTTATCTATAGGTGTAACTAATACTACAAAATCACCAGGACCTATAAGATCACCTATGATTTTAAATTTTTCTTCTTCCTCTGGGATCATACTTATAATTGTATCTTTAAGTTTCTTTACTCCTTGTTTTGTAACTGCTGAAACACAAACATAAGGAATATCTAGTTGCCTCTTTATTTTGAAAAGAAGCTCTTCATTTACTAAATCTATATCAGTCTTATTCAAAACCGCTATTACTGAAACCTTTTTACTTTTAACTTGATCAATAATTAATTTATCATATTCAGTTAGCCCAATAGATGTATCAATAACCACTAACGCAATATTTGTTTTATTTAAAACCTCATATGTCTTCTTTTTTCTTAATTCCCCCAGCTCTCCAACATCATCTAACCCTGCTGTATCAATTATTACGCAAGGTCCTATGGGTAATATTTCCATAGCCTTATATACTGGGTCAGTAGTTGTTCCTTTCATCTGTGAAACAATTGCTATTTCTTGATTTGTTAAAGCATTAATTATGCTAGATTTTCCTGCGTTCCTCATGCCAAATAACGCTATATGAACTCTTTCTGAGCGAGGTGTGTCATTTAAACTCAATTTTTATTCCCCCTTATTTTAATCCAGGTATTCCTGGTTTCGTTAATTCGTACGGCTTTAATATTTCCTCTATTTTTCCCTTGCTAAGTATTCCATCGCAAAGTAATATATCCATAATAGTTTTATCCTCTTTTAAAGCTTTCTTTGCTACACTACTAGCCTTATCATACCCTATATGGTGAACTAATGCAGTAACTAAAGCTGTTGAATTTTCAAGATTTTCTTTGCATTTACTCTCATTCACTGTAATACCCTCAATACATTTTTCTCTAAATATTATAACGCATTTATCTAAAAGTTCAAGGGATTCAAGTAAACTCTCTGCAATAAGTGGGGTAAAAGAATTTAACTCTAATTGTCCCATTGAACTCGCCATAGTTATAGCTCCATCATTTGCAATAACTCTCATGGAAACCTGAGCAACCATCTCCGGAATCACAGGATTAACTTTTCCAGGCATTATTGTAGAACCTGCTTGCATTTCAGGTAAATTTATCTCTCCAAACCCGCCCTTAGGTCCAGAGTTTAATAACCTCAAATCATTTGATATTTTTAATAAATTAACACTACAAGACTTTAGTAAGCCCGACACCTCCACATACACGTCACAGTTTTGAGTTATATCCATTGGATAATCAGACCTAGCAAGTCCTAGCTTTGTTAAATCTTGAAGGGAATCCGTTATCATATATATAAATTTATTCGTAGCATTGAGTCCCGTCCCAATGGCAGTCCCACCCATATTTATTTGTCTGAGCCTCTCTTCTACCTTGTAAATTCTCCAACGATCTCTCTCAATGGCTTTAGCATAGGCTCCAAATCCTTGACCTACCATCATAGGAAGTGCATCCATAAGCTGGGTTCTCCCTAGCTTTATCACATCTGCAAATTCATTTTCCTTCTCTTGAAAAGACTGCTGCAAATCTGACAAAGACTTGCTAAGCTTGCGTATAAGATGGATTGCTGCGATTCTAAGTGCAGTTGGATAAACATCATTAGTTGATTGAGACATGTTAACATCATTTAAAGGATGAATCAAATCATACTCTCCCTTATTTCCTCCAAGTATTCCAATTGCTCTATTAGCAATTACTTCATTTACATTCATATTAGTTGAAGTTCCCGCTCCACCTTGAAAAGCACTAACCACAAAGTTACAATCAAATTTTCCACAAATTACATCTTCACTTGCCTTTATAATCGCTTTTGCTTTTTCCTCTGAAAGCCTTTTGAGCTTCTTATTTACCACCGCTGCTGCTTTTTTAATAATTGCAATTTCATATATTAATTTTAAATTAACGCTCTTATTTCCTAATGGAAAATTTTCAATTGCCCTTTGAGTATTAATTCCATAATAAAATTTTTCATCTATCTTCATCTCACCAAGTAAATCCTTTTCAATTCTATATCCCATTATAACCTTCCTCTTCCACTGAATTCTACTAGCTATATAAAATAGAATACCATTTATAATAATAAAAATCAAAAATAAAAACTCTGTTATTACTGATTAACTATTATATAATATTAATTATAAAATCAATAAAATATAGTGAGGTATTAAATATGGCAAAAAAAAGCAGTAGAAATAATGATCTTTTATATAATTCGAAAGCAAATACTTCCCCGCAAATATATTCTTTGTTCGTATATTTATTTTCCATAATATCATTATATCCTACTATGTGTTGTTTAAACAATACAACAAAAAGGTCACACAAAGACTTACACCACCATTGGTATAAGTTTTTGTGTGACCTTAGTCATAACTCTATAACACATTGTACCAATATAATTAGATTTATTTTTGAATCTTTGAAACTGCATAGTCATAAAAGGCTTTTTTTTGTTTTCCTAACACTTTATTCGTTAGTACAAAACCATGTTTAGTGGTTGAAAATATAACAATCATGCTGGGTTTTTTTGATAATCCTTTTATTGTATTCCATTTTAAATTTGAACTTTGATTTTCAGTTTTTACATGAATTCCATTATCATCAAAATTCATCTCCATATCACGCGCAACCGTACCTACCTGTCTTTTTGCCCTTCTATAAATTACTGCGGGTTGAATAACTGTAAATAAACAAATTGCGATTATCAAAATTATTTTAATAAAACTGTTTACATCTCCCCAAAACCTTGCAGTCAAAAGGAACATGGCAACAGTAAATATAATATTACATACACCTACTATTGAACCATAGATAGAGTACATCGATAACTGCCAAAGATCAAAAGCTGTTGTTTGATAATTAAATTTATATTTCATATCTCTCCTTATCCAAATAATGATGGAAGCCATAAACTAACTCCCGGAATAAATGTAAGTAGTAATAACGTAACTACCATGCATACATAAAACGGGAATGTAGCTTTTACAATGCGTTCCATTGGCACTTTACTAACTGCAGCACCAATAAATAGCACGGAACCAACAGGTGGTGTTAAAAGTCCTATACCACAGTTTAAGATAACCATAATACCAAACTGAATTGGATCAATTCCAATTGAAACTGCAATTGGAAGCAATATTGGGGTAGCAATCAATATAATTGGTGCCATATCCATAATACATCCAAGAATCAAAAGTATAAGGTTTAGAAGTAATGCTAAAACAATTGGATTATCTGAAATTTTTATAATTGCACTTGCTGCTAAATCTGGAACGTGCAAGAAAGTAAGGCAATATCCAAAAATACTAGAAGTTGCAATCAGAATAAGTACGATAGAAAGTATATCCATAGTACCATTAAGTGTATTCCAAACACCCTTCCAATCAAGACCTTTATAAATAAATACACTAACAAACAAACTATAAATAACTGCAATAGCTGCCGATTCTGTAGCTGTAAAAATACCAAATACTACACCTACTACAACTATCATAACAGCGGCAAGAGCCCAAAAGGAAACACTAAATTGTTTTAACAGAACCATAATGTCGAATTTGTCACCCTTTGGATAGTTTTTTTTAACAGAAATGATATATGAACCTATCATAAGGGTAATTGCTAGTATTGCGGCAGGTAAATATCCTGCAAGGAAAAGGCTTCCCACAGAAATACCACCTGCAGTAGTCGCATAAATCACCATATTATGACTTGGTGGAACCAAAAGTCCTTCAACGGATGAAGTAATGGTAACTGCCGTTGAAAAATCAGCATCGTAGCCTTGATCTACCATCATAGGGATTAAAAGACTACCAAGCGATGCCGTATCTGCAGCTGCAGAACCAGAAATACCTCCAAAGAAGTATGATGAAACGATGTTAACCATCGCCATACCTCCTCGCATCCAGCCAACGCAGGCAGTTGCTAGTGCAATCAGTTTTTCAGAGATACCACCTGATCCCATAAGACATCCCATTGTAATAAAGAAAGGTACAGCCATAAGACTGAAAGAGCTAATTCCCTTTACCATCTGCTGACAAATGGTTGTAAGTGGAAGTCCTAGGTAGATAAGGCAAAATAAAGATGCAAGCGCTACTGCATACGCAATAGGAAATCTTAAAAATACCATTATGAAAAAAGTACCAAGCAAAATCAATATTGCAATACTAGATGCGTCCATGAATTTTTTCCTCCTTTACAAATAATAGTTTAACATGATTATATATAGCATCTATTTCGAAAATTAACATAGCTACACCTGCCACTGGAATCGGAAAATACATCCAAAATCTAGAAAGATTTGGCATACTTACATAAGATCCTACTTTCCCAATTTGCACTGCATAATTCCAACCTACTACTATCATAACTAAAGCAAGTACTAAAATAGCAACATCTGCAATAATATCTAAGCCTATTATCAAATGTTTTGGTAAATATCTGTCAAATGCTGTCATACGAATATGCGAATTTTTTCTGATGGCTAAAGCCGCAGAAAGAACCGTCATATATGCCATACAACTTAAAACTACTTCTTCAGTCCATGCTGGATCTGGAATGAAAGGAATATATCTACCAGCCACCGCCATGGTAGTAATGAGAATATCCACTACCAAAAGTAACTTACATACGAAGAGAACAACATTATAAGTCGCATCATATGCCGGTTTAATCTTATCAATTGTATTAAAAATTTTAGGCATACCTTACCTCCTCAAAAAATTTAGCACAGAGGCTTTAATCCTCCTCTGTGCTTATAAAAACAATATTAACACTATTTGTATTATGTTTAGAATAGCATTTTATGGATCTTATTTCATGTCAAGAATCTTTTGATAAAGTGCAGCATCATCTTTTGTAGAAGAAGCAATGACCTCTTTACATGCTTCCTGCCAAGGTTTGATATCTTTAACTTCTGTAATATTAACACCTTTTGCTTTTAAATCTACTAGCACTTTATCTTCAGCGTCTTTAGAAATTTTTCTATTAAATGCTGATGCAGCTTTACCTGCTTCTGTAATAATGTCCTGTTGTTCTTTTGTAAGTTTATCCCAAGCTTTATCTGTCATAATTACTTGTACTGCACCTAGTGTATGGCCATCAAGAATCATGTTTGGAGCAACTTCTTGGAATGCATTTGATTTATAGTTGGCAATAGGTTGTTCTGCACCATCTACTACACCAGTTTGGAGTGCTGAATAAAGTTCACCAAAAGATACTACTGTAGGCGAAGCACCAAGACCTTTTACCATACCATTCATAACAGGGTCATTTGATACTCTTATTTTCATACCTTTCAAATCTGCTATAGTTTTAACGGGTTTAACTGTAAAGAAATGACGGAAACCTTCTTCTCCATAGAATAAACCTCTAATACCCTTACCATTTTCGTGAGGCTCCATAAGGAATTCAGGAGCTAATTCAGATGTGGCAAAATTCCAGAAATGTTCACGGCTTACAAATGTATAAGGAATAGAAAGCAGTTTTGACTTTGCTCCACCGTAACTTGTAAGAGCAAAAGCTGAGATACGGGCCATATCAATTGTTCCACCGCCACCAAGCATTGAATCAAGTACATCGTTTTCGGCTCCTAAAACTCCACTTGCCTGAATATCAATCTTAATTTTTCCATTTGAAAGTTTTTCAACTTGTTCTTTAAAATTAGTATCTGTTTGACCAACAATAGTATCTAGTGGATTAACCTCTGCATATACAAGAGTAACCTCTGCTGCTGCTGTTGTTTCTGTTTTTTCTTTTACCGGTGTTTTATCTGGTGTTTTCATACCACAACCACCAAGTGAAAGTACCATTAAAGTGCTTAAAAGTATTGCAACTATTTTCTTATTCATATTGAGTCCCCCTATAAAATTTATTTGATAGATTTTTTACATTATACAACTTCTTTTACCACTCCTACACATTTTTATTTTGTGTTTTTGTCTATGTTTTTATTATACTATCCTATGAAATCCTTTTCTATAGGAATAACTTGCGTTTGTATGGAATTTCTTGTCCCATCTAAAACACAGATGTATTTTTCCTTAGATAATAGTAATATCTTTATTTGTACCTCCTTTTTGTAATATCATCCTTCACTGTAAAATCACATATAGTATCTTAAACAATATTTTGACCATTTTATAACGTAATTATGCACTCCTTAGATATTACAGTGATAACATTAACCAAATTTCTAACGTAAACAAATTAGAAGAAGAACCCTTATTAGAGGATTCTCCTTCTTTATTATTTATAAAATGTCGTTGGATTTTTTAATTTGTTTTTGTATTTCTTGTAACTCGTTATATATTTTTATTATTATAATCTGATATTCATCTAATTTTAATACATTTTTTAGCATATCATCAATAGACAAATTAGAGTATTTACCATGTGTAGATAATTTATTATTTCTTTCATTACTTAAAGTATTATTTACTTGATTATTTAAAGTATTAGTAATAATGTTACTTACAACATTTGTTTTTTTCGATTTTAAATTTATATCTTTTACAATATCAATATTGTTTAATTCCTTTATAGTTTGAGAATGATTAGCACCATTTATTTCTAATATACTTTTATTATCAATAAATATATTCTCTTGTGAGAATTTTTCTATTACAGTGACTTCACCACTGCTTAATTCTTTATAAGAATGTTGTTTATCGAAAGCATTATAATATCCATTTTCATCTGCATAAATAAACCTGATTATATTTAAATATTGTTCCTTGGATAAATTGACAAACCTACATCCAAAATAATTATCTTGATACCTTACTACTCTACAATATACATCAATTTTATCTATTTTTACTTTTATAATATCTCCAATGTCAAAATTATTAATTCTATTAATACCAATAGTTATTTTAATACCAGTATCACTAATTTCATTAACTACGCAATTGATATTTTGTGAGTTTTCTAACATAATACTACTTCTATAGTCTATTTTTTTTCTTTCTGATTTTTTGTATCTCGGCTTCTCGAGTGACAACATCATAATTAATATAATTCCTATAATATTATAAATTGCCCACGATATATTAATAATTAACGATTGTCTTAACCCTGTTGAATTCGTACTTATAAATTTATTTAAACTTATTCCAAATCCTAAAATAGTTAATATAAACAATATAAACTGTGGTATTAACAAATTCCAACTTACAAATATATTTTTTTTAGTATTCCCTTTCAAAGTAACATTAAATTTTAATTCTTTAGAAAATAAAAGTTCTGATAAAGAATCAAATGCTAAGAATACAGCAGTTGCAGATTCGTATATGTGCGTAAAAAATAACGTTCTATATTTTGAGGAATAAGATTTAAACATTAATATATAAGCTACGAATGACGGAACAAAGAACTGGAATAACTGTAGTGTGTTAGTTTTTATTATAAGTACCCCAGTTAATAAAAATATTATAGGACACAATATATAAATTAATTTAGATATACTAGAATACCAATATAGAATTCCACTAAAATACAACAATCGCTGCATAGTAGTTAATCCTTTCATTGTAAGCGGATTCCATTTTTTTGACACCTGTATATTACCTCTACACCATCTTTTCCTTTGTTTTGCAAAGTCTTTATAATATTCAGCGGAAAGCCCTACAGCAAGCACCTCATTTACAAATATTGATTTATATTTTTTTGCCTGTAATAGCATTCCTGTTGCCATATCCTCTGTGACACTACCTGTGGGGATTCCTCCAATATCATCTACAGCTTTTCGACTAAACAAAGCATTTGTTCCTACATGAAATAAAGCATTATATCTAGCTCTACCGGCCTGAATTTCTCTCATGAAAAAATCTTGTTCGTTAGGTATTTTATTATCCAAATTCAAATTGTATTGAAACGGATCCGGATTATAAAAAACCTGTGGTGATTGAACAAATCCTACATCATTACTTTTAAAATATCCCACCATTTTTTGTAAATAATTAGGTTTTGGAATCATATCAGCATCTAATACAGAAAATAATTCCCCTTTGCAATGATTTGATAAAGCATTATTAATATTGCCAGCTTTAGCAAAATCATTATTATCTCTAGATATATAATTTACATTAAAGAAATTAGCTAACTTGTTTATCTCATCCCTATTCCCATCATCACATACATAAATGTTATATAAATTAGAAGGATATTCGATATTTAATGCACCAGCTATAGTTTTCTGCAATATAAATGCAGGTTCATTAAAAGTCATAATTAAAATATCTATAGTAGGTAACTCCTTAAGATCACTCATCTTTCGTTCTTCTAATTTATAAGGCTTATAAAACATTAAAATATATATTGCAGATTGAAAAAACCCTATTAATTCAGATATTATAAGTATTATACCCAATGTCATACCAACTGTTGTATTGGTAGGAATAGTATATTTAATTCTCCAAATAATATAAATTAAATTAAAAGTAACAATGGTAATAATGAATGGTAATTTCAATCCTTCATATTTTTTTCTTAATATGTATAATGAAAATAACCATGCCATTTCAATGACAAATATAACTATTTTATAGTTAAAAAACATATTATTAACTGTAAGTTGTATTTGAGGTAAGATTGTGTAAGCAGTTTTTAGATACTTTACACATAAATATATAGTTACTGTAGACAATATAAACATAATTAATAATATAATTTTATTAGTTGATTTTAGCATTGCTATGCACACCCCTCTTTTCTAATATATTCTTCTAATTTAAAATTATTATTAACCTTAAAATATAACAATTACTTTAATCTATTAAAGTTGTTGTTAATTTGTTACTAAATAATTTAAATATTTATACAAAAGAGTGTAACTGTAGATTACATATTCAACTTACTCTGTGTTATTGTATTGCATAAGCGTTCATGTTGGCATAAATATAAAAGATATCAACTGTTATTTAATTTTAGAACAATAAAAAGCCATGTACTAGTTACTACAACTAGTACATGGCGTTATTTTAACTAAATAATATTTTCTATTCTTCCTCTATATTTTTTTCATCTAACAAGTAATATTTATCAGCATATTTAGACTCATCTGAAATCTTCAGCTGTGAATTTTTAGCCGCTTGTTTAACCTGATTGCCAGCTATGTTAGGTTTGACAATACACCCAGCTCCAGCAACGCATCCACCCGGGCATGCCATTCCTTCAAGAAGATATCCATCATACTTTCCTTTTATGGCATCATTACACATCTCCCTACATTCTCTCAGTCCATTCGCAGCTTTAATTTTCACTTCTCGCTCTGGATGTTCTTTTTTTATCAAATCAGCTACAGCCTTAGCGACTCCACCTGCAACCGCAAAGCCTCTTCCTGAACCAGTTGCTTCATTACTCAAGCTCGTATCTGTACCAATTATTTCTACTTCTTTGGCTGTAAGCATTCCAAGTAACTCCTCATATGTAATTACAAAATCAACTTCACTTTTTACGCTTTTTCTGGAAGCTTCTAATTTTTTAGCGCTACATGGCCCAACAAAAACAATCTTTGCATCTTTATGTTTTTCTCTCACAAGCCTTGCTGCAAAAACCATTGGAGTCAAAGTCATTGAAATATTTTGGGCATACTGCGGATATAATTTTTTAGCCATAGCAGACCATGAAGGACAGCATGAAGTACCCATAAATGAAAGTTTTTTAGGTACATTTTCTATAAAATCTTTTGCCTCATCAATTGTACAAATATCTGCACCAATCGCAACTTCAACAACATCTTTAAATCCAATTGTAATCATTGCTCTTTTAAAATCATTAAATCCAACATTTTTACCAAACTGCCCCATATATGATGGCGCTACAATTGCTATTACTTCTTTCTTTTGATTAATTGACTGAATTAGTTGAAATATTTGACTTTTATCAGATATTGCTCCAAAAGGACAATTTACCAAACACATTCCACAGCTAACACATTTATCATAATCTATTGATGCTCTACCATATTCATCCGAATATATTGCATCCACTCCGCATGCCATGGCACATGGTCGCCCATGTTTTATTATTGCTGAATACGGACACACTTTAGCACATAAACCACATTTTATACATTTTTCCTGATCAATAACACTTTCCCCATTAACTATACTAACTGCGCCCTTAGGACAAACTTCCACACAAGGGTGTGCTAGACAGCCACGGCACATATTTGTAACTTCATAGCTATTTGTTGGACAAGAATTACAAGCAAATTTTATAATATTTATAAGTGGCGGTTCATAATATTTTGAAGGTATTGTTGCCCCTTCTAATCCCTCCGTAATTGATCTTGATTTATCACTTGGTCTTAAATTTAGTCCCATTGCCAAACGGATTCGCTCACTAACTATTGCTCTTTCAATAAATGTACTTTCTCTATACTTACCCACATCTCCAGGAATGATTTCATATGGAATATTCTCTATTTGTTTTAAATTGTCTTCAAAGGCCATCTTACTTACGGCAGTAAAAACTTTGTGTCTAATATCAGTTAGTGTTTTATATTCGTATTTCATTATAACTCCTCTTATACTTTGATATTTATAAAAACTATCTATTTACTTATATGCTGGGTTTTATAAAGCTCAGCATATACACCGTTTTTTTTCATTAAACATTCGTGATTTCCATCTTCAACAATATTTCCATTATCAAATACAAGAATTCTATCTGCATTTCTAACAGTAGATAATCTATGTGCAATAACAAAAGTTGTTCTGCCTATTATTAGACTATCAAAAGTTTCTTGTATTTTAGCTTCAGTAACACTATCAAGGGCAGAAGTTGCTTCATCTAAAATTAGAAATGGTGGGTTTTTTAGAAATATACGTGCTATAGAAATACGTTGTTTCTGTCCACCAGAAAGCATTGCACCACGTTCTCCAACAAAAGTATTAAATCCATCAGACATAGCAATAATATCATCATAAATTTCAGCCTGTTTTGCTGCTATTGCAACTTCCTTAGAAGTAGCCTCAGGTCTACCGTATCTAATATTTTCGAGAATACTATCGGCAAAAAGAAATATTTCTTGTTCTACAACTCCAATATTTTTATGCAAAGATTCTTGTGTGACATTACGTATATCTACATAGTCAAGCAGAATTTCCCCTTCATCAACATCATAGAACCTGGGAATCAATTTACATAGTGTTGATTTTCCTCCACCTGATTGACCTACTACTGCAATTGTTTCGCCAGGATCGACGTGAAGAGAAATATTATGTAATACTTGAATTCCTTTTTTGTAAGAAAAGCTAACATTTTTAATATCTAATTCGCCTTTTACTCTACCTAGCTCTATAGCATTAGGATCATCTTTCATTTCAGTTTCAGTACGCATCATATCTACAAAACGTACAAGTCCAGCTCCACCTTTTGCAAATAGTTCAGCAAAGTTTGAAAGTTTTCTAATTGGAGTTATAAAAGTAGCAATATATAACGTAAAAGTGATTAAATCAATTTGATTCATCTGTCCTTTCATAATTAATATACCACCTACTAAGATAACTGTTGCTGGCAAAATACAAAGGAAAAATTCCATAGTAGCATTAAAACGTCCCATAGCCTTATAAAATTTGGTTTTAGATGTTTTGAAAGCATCATTTGATTCACTAAACTTATCAAATTCTGAATTCTCATTTGCAAATGCTTTTGCTGTTTTCATGCCTGAAAGCCCCGATTCAATATTCACATTTATAGAAGCAGTTTTTTCTTTCACTTCCAAAGAAGCTTTTGACATTTCAGAACGTCTATACCATACAACTAATAAAAATATAGGCAAGATTAAGGCAATAACCAAAGTTAATTTCCACTGAATAGTAAATAAAATACCTAGTGATCCTATTATTGTCAAAGTGGATATAAAAACATCTTCAGGACCATGATGAGCAAGTTCAGTTATATCAAATAAATCTGCGGTAAGTCTACTCATTAGTTGACCTGTACGGTTTTTATCAAAGTATCCATAAGACAATTCCTGCATATGTTGAAATAAATCGCTTCTTATATCTGCTTCTACTAATACACCAAAAGAGTGGCCATAGTAGCTTATTATATAGTAGAAAAAAGCTCTTAATGTATAAGCAATTAGCATAATCACCATAATAGTTATAAAAGTTTTATAAGCATTAACAGGTAATAGCTCATTTAGAGAATAACGAGTTATTGCTGGAAATGATAAGTCAATAACTGCAATTAAAAATGCACATGACATATCCAATATAAATAATTTTTTGTGTGGTTTAAAATATGAGAAGAATATTGAAACTAGAGATCTTTTTTTAAATTGTTTTGTATCCATTTTAGGTATTTTCCTTTCTTTTATGCTTCTTAGTTTTTCTTTAAGTATAACATATTTATGCTCTGATCAATCTAAATTATCACATTTAAAATCTACAAACATCTCATCATTATGGTTAGAGAATAGGTTAGAGAATAGACCTCGCATTATTTTCAATACTTTAATTATATGCTATAATATAAGACATTATAATAGTTAGGAGTGAAAATTGGATGGTTGATTGGACTGAACTTGAAAAAATGTGTAATAATTGTACAAAATGTGATTTACATAATACCAAAACGAATATGGTTTTCGGGCAAGGAGATATTCATACTGACTTAATGTTTATATGTGAAGCTCCAGGAGAACAGGAAGATTTATCCGGCATACCTTTTGTAGGTAAATCCGGTCAACTTTTCGATAAAATTCTGACTTCGGTTGATATTTCTAGAGAAGAAATCTACATAACAAATATTATAAAATGTAGACCGCCACAAAATAGAAATCCACTAGATATAGAAAAGAAATCTTGTCTACCTTTTCTTCGAAATCAAGTTAAATTAATTCTTCCAAAAATAATTGTATGCCTTGGACGAGTTTCAGCCCAAAGCATTATAAGCCCAAATTTAAAAATTACAAAAGAGCATGGCATTTGGTTTTATAGAAAAGGCTATTATTTAATTGCAACTTATCATCCTTCTGCACTTTTACGTGATCCATCTAAAAAGCGAGATGCTTGGGAAGATTTTAAGACGATTAAGACGAAGTATGATGAGGTTAGGGAGAACAATTAGACTTTACTATCAACTCCTCTAATACTAGCATTCCACAGATTTAATCGTCCTCCCGTTTACATGAAATTATTTACATATCTCAAAATGTCCTAAGGTTTTTTAATTTACTTTCTCTACTAGCTGATAACACCTTTCTTGTGTCGACTTTGCCAAAGAAGTGTATCGTAAATAATCCTCTCCTGTGCCCCCACGCATGTCTTCAGAATCTCTTTGTGCTATAGCCTCTTTTTGTGCTATCCAATTGCTTTCCTCATTCTTTAATTTTTCCATGTCATTAGAGGATAATTGCTGTTCCAAAACATTATAAATCTCATTCAATGATTTATCCCATTTTCCGTATGATTGGAAAGCATAATTATTCAAATCATTTTGTGACTCTGTACCTTCTTCTACTAGCCTTTGTCCAGGGCTTAATTCAATTTTAATATTATTTAATTTATTTATAAATTCTTGTTTTCTACTTTGTACCTGATCTTCTCCATTGTTGTCTTGGGATATTACTTTTGATAATTCAGCAACGTCATTCTTTTGATTTTGCAAAGCAGCAACAATATCTTCCTTTAACTTATTGGCATCTGTATTTTTAGCATCAAACTTTAGAATATCACTTATATATTTATTCGCTTCATCAAATTTCTTATTTCTAATATTGTCTTTTGCTTTCTTTAAATTATCAGATATATATAACTTCTTACACTCACTAATACTACTCTGTGAATCAGAATACCTCTTAGTATCCTGATTGTCTACTTTTGTATAACTCTCAATTGCTGTTAAATACTCCTTACCTTCCATTTGCTTTACTGCAATAGAATATGTTTCTTTCGACTTCCCTAAAACCGTAGCAAAATCCAATTTTCTATTAACTCCTAAATCGTCTTTATAACTTAGTGCTTCTCCGTACAAAGTTACCGCTTTATCATACTCTTCCTTATTCATAGCCTGATTTGCATTATTAAGAAGGTTATTGTATGGTTTAACTTTACTAAAATAGTAATTAGACCCTACTACAAATACAATTAATAAAATAATTGATGAAGATATTAGTACTTTATTTTTAACACTCATAAAAAATACTCTCCCTTGACATTTTCGCTTTATTTTAGCAAAACAATGCTACTATTTAATATATCTAATTTATTGGCGTATATATACCTTGTTCAAATTCCGTAATTGCACCAGTATTCATATTCACTATATATACACATATGTAAACTTCTTCCTCAGAATAAACAGTATCTACATATGATTTTGTTATAACATAACAATCATCACCACTATAAATATATACTTCTTGAAAATCAAAATATTCTTAATTTTTTAACCTTATTTTTGATTTAAAGGCATATTCATTTTTAACATCGAGCTTCAGTATATTCCCTATATACTGATTAGCCTCATCAGATAGAGAGATCTTATAGAAAAGCTATATATATTTGTTATGATAAATGATAAAATATATAAAATAAAATAATTTGATAACAACACATACAACTACAAAATGAAAGGATGATATATTTATGGCAATAAAAAGAAGAAAAGTAGCTATTGTAGGAGCAGGTTCCGTTGGGTCAACTGTAGCATATACTTTAGTAATGCAAGATATATGTGAAGATGTCTTGATATTAGATATTAATAAAAACAAAGCTTGGGCAGAATCTATGGATTTAAATCATAGTATTTCATATTTGAATCGAAACACAAATATTGTTAGCGGTGAATATGAAGACTGTGGAGATGCAGACATTGTTGTTATTACAGCAGCGGCACCATATATAACCGGGCAGACAAGATTAAATATGTTAGGAAAAGCATCCTCAATTGTAAAATCAATAGTAAATCCAATTATAGAGAGTGGCTTTAATGGAATCTTTATTATTGTAACAAATCCAGTAGATGTAATCAGTTATTATGTTCATAAATTATCGGGACTACCAGCAAATCAAGTGATTGGAACTGGAACATCTTTAGATTCTGCTCGTCTTCAGAATGCAGTAGCAGATGTCATGGGTGTAGATCCTCAAAGTGTTCAGGCGTATTGTTTAGGTGAGCATGGAGATTCGCAGATGATTCCGTGGAGTATGGTCACAGTTGGTGGGAAAAATTTTCTTAAAATTCTTGATGATAATAAAGAACGCTTAAATCATATTGTATTAGAACAAATAGAAAAAAACATATCGGAAATTACTTACAAGGTTGTAAATGGTAAAGGTGCTACTAATTATGGAATTGCTGCAACAACAGCGGAAATAATTAAATGTATTTTTAAGGATTCTAATAAAGTTATTCCTGTTTCGGCTATGCTGAACGGTGAATATGGCATAAAAGATGCTTATGTAGGTGTTCCTGCAGTACTAAATCGAAATGGAATAAAAGAAATAGTAGAGTTACGTCTTACCGAGGAGGAAAGTGAAAAATTTCAGAATTCTGTAAAAATCATTAAGGAGTATAATGATAACCTTTAATATATCTTCACACTGCACTTTAACCCAAAAAACAACGAAAACCCCTGAATCAAGGATTTTCCATTGTATCAAACTTGTTGTTTTATTATGGTGGAGGCGAGGGGTGTCGAACCCCTGTCCGAAAGCCATAACACCTAGGCATCTACGAGCATAGTTAGTACTTTAACATTCCCTCCATGTGACTCTTACTAACGAGATTCACGCTTCAGTAGCTTCATATTTTCCGTTTCCAGGTCAAAGCTTTCCCGGACTCGGTTCACCGCTGTCGGCGCCCTATCCTAAGTCGCGGTCATCTAAGGTAAGACGTAGCAGTCTAAGCTGCTAGTGCTAAATTATCGTTTGCGTTTAAATTGTTCCAATAGTTTTTTAACGCGGGTCCATAGGTTCCCTCGACTCGCTTCCTCGATGCAACGTACCCCCGTCGAAACCAAGTACGCCCCCTGAATGTCAAAAGATTAATATTTCCTAAATCTTTTGTAGTAATAATGTGGAGAAATTATTACCTGTATTACGCAAATTTATTTATTAAATTTTATGACCCGTGAATTAATTAAATAGTAACTTAAATTAATTTGTTTATTACTTACTGTATCCTCTATGATACACTATATTATATCCTTTATCAAGTGCTAATATTCTGGAATATAAGTTCATTATTTCTTGTTATCTATTTCTTTCTTTCATCTGTCTGTCCATGTCTCTCTTAGCATCTTTTTCAAGCAGTGCATCTCTCTTATCATAATCTTTTTTACCGCGAACAACGCCGAGATTAACTTTTACCTTAGTATCTTTGAGATAAAGGGATAATGGAACTAGTGTAAAACCTTTTTGAGACGTAAATGATGCTAGTTTTTCTATTTGTACTTTATGCAGCAATAATTTTCTTACTCTTAATGGATCAGTATTAAATTGATTTCCATTTTCGTAATGACTAACATGCATATTTTTTATAAATACTTCACCATTTATAACATCTGCATAACTATCTCTTAAGTTCGCTTTTCCCGCTCTAATAGACTTTACTTCTGTACCAACAAGCGCTATACCAGCTTCCATTGCTTCCTCTATAAAATAATCATGTCTTGCTTTCTTATTCTCCGCTAGTGTTTTGTTTCCTGATTTCTTTGCCATAATTTCACCTGCTTTTTTCTTATTAACATAGTTTAATATTACTTATAATTATACTCTATACCATGCTCTATTTCAAGAACAGATGGATTATTCGCGCGCAGCGTGCTGCAACTTTCAACTAAAATACACGGAAGGAGCATATAATTCTCCTTCCGCAATTTCAATTTTATTCTGTTACGTAATCTTCTTCTTCTTTTGTTTCATCATCTTCATCTATAAGATCATTTAAATCACGAACAGTATATTCCCCTTCTTCTACTTCTTCTCCTGCTTCTATTTCTTCATCTTCCTCTTCTTTTTCAACAAATTCAAAGAAAACATCATGAGAAGTTAAGTCAACTTTACTAACTATAACTCTTACTTCTTCTCCTAATTTATACATCTTTTTAGTCCTCTCACCAATGAGAGTTAAATGTCTTTCATCAAAGACATAATAATCATCATTTAAGCTAGTCATATGGATTAATCCTTCAATAGTATTGGGAAGTTCTATAAACAATCCAAAATTAGTTACTGACGAAATAATACCATCATACTCCACACCAATTCTCTCGCTCATGTATTCTGCTTTCTTTAAGTCATCTACTTCTCTCTCAGCTTCCATAGCTACTCTTTCCATATCTGAGGATTGTTTTGATGCTATTTCTACTTCTTTAGTTAATCTTTCTGTTCTAGCATTACTTAATCCACCATTTATAACTTCTTTAATTATCCTATGGATCATTAAATCAGGATATCTTCTAATTGGCGATGTAAAGTGGCAATAATATTTAGATGCTAACCCAAAATGACCAACACATTCTGGAGAATATTTTGCTTTCATCATAGAACGAAGTAATAATGTGCTAAGTACCATTTCTTCTTTTTTACCTTTTACTTTTGCTATTACTTCTTGAAGCATTCTAGGATGAATATCCTTTCCCCACTTCATACCATATCCTAAGTTATGTGCAAATTCACTAAATCTCATTAGTTTTTCTTCATCTGGGTCCTCATGGATTCTATATACAAACGGTGTATTTAACCAGAAGAAATGTTCAGCCACGGTTTCATTGGCCGTTAACATAAATTCTTCAACCACTCTATTTGCAATCGCTCTTTCATAAGGTACAATATCTACAGGTTTTCCTAGTTCATTTAATATTATCTTACACTCATCAAAATCGAAATCTATAGCTCCTCTACCCATTCTCTTTTTATTAAGAATGCCACATAATTCCTCCATGTGTTTAAAGTCTTCATATAGATACTCATATCTTTTGATTGTTTCCTCGTCCTTGTCTCTTAATATTTTAGTAACATCAGTATAAGTCATTCTCTCATTAGTTTTTATAATACTTTCAACTATTTCATGATCAACGGTTTTACCGTGACTATCTATTTCCATAAAACAAGTAAGAGCAAGTCTATCTACTTTAGGATTTAAACTACATACTCCATTAGATAATTTTTTAGGAAGCATTGGTATAACCCTATCAATAAGATACACTGAAGTTGCTCGTTTAAAAGCTTCTTTGTCTAGAGGATTTTTCTCTTTAACGTAATGAGAAACATCTGCTATATGAACTCCTAAACGATAGTTGCCATTTTCTAAAACCTGGATAGACACAGCATCATCTAGATCTTTAGCATCTTCTCCATCTATAGTTATCATAGTTAAATCTCTTAAATCTTTCCTTCTAGCGTATTCTTCTTTCGGAATTTCTTCAGCTATATTATCAGCATAAGCTTCAACATTTGGCGGAAACTCCTCTGGCAATTTATGTTTTTTAATTATAGTTAGAATATCAATACCTGTGTCGCCTTTGTTTCCTAGAACTTCAATAATTTTTCCTTCTGGATTTCTCTTTTTTTCTGGCCACTGGGTCATTTCAGCTATTACTATTTGCCCTGTTTTGGCACCAAGTCTATCTGCTTTAGGAATAAATATATCTTGAGCTATCCTCTTATCATCAGCTACTACAAATCCAAAATTACTGCTATCTTGATAAATCCCTATTATTGTTTTGTTAAACCTTTCTATTACCTTTGCAATTTCACCTTCACATTTCTTGCCACCATTTTCTTCTTTTATAATTTTCGCAAGAACCTTATCACCATTCATTGCTCCATTTACATTATCTGCTGGAATAAATACATCTGGCCTTTCTACTTCTGCTATTACAAACCCAAAACCTCTTTGATGTCCCTGATATTTACCTACTACAAGACCCATCTTCTCTGGCGTACCGTAACATCCATTATCTGTTTTAGCTATATCACCGTCTTGTTCCATCTCTACAAGCATTGCTGCGAATCCTTTCATATCTTTTTTCTTAATATCAAAGATTTTATAAAGCTCTCCTGTTTTCATAGGTTTATATGCTGGATCTTTCATAAAATCAATTAAGGTTTCCTTTATTTCCATTAAATTTCCTCCTGTCTATTTCTTTATACTTAATATTTTTTCTAATTATACTAAAAAATATTTATTATTACTTTAGTTTTTTTATCTATCGCCCTGTTAATTTATTCATGTGTTTCTATATTTACTCACTTTTATTATAATCCAAAAAAATCGTCTAGTATATACTATATTCTTATATACTTCCCTATTTCCCAATAAAAATGCCCACATTAAATAGATTTATTTAATGTGGGCACTTTTGTCAAACTATATTATATTAAAAATTCTTCACATAAATCGACTTTTTTCTACAAAATAAAGCAGCCCTTGGGGGTGGGCTGCTTTATAACAAATAAAAAGGGGGCTATTTATCTCTCTATTTATCTTTACTTCTTAATTATATTAAATTTAGCTCATATTTGCAAGTAGTTTTGGCAATTATTGTTGTAAATTATTTTTAACAAAATGGTATTTTGTTCATATTTTATTCATTCTTGCTAAAAATTTCACATTAAATGCTAAAATAACCATATTCCTGCTAAATTAAACTTGTTTCAATAAACTTATCTCTTTTTCCGACAATTCTCTACATTTCCCTTCTTCTAAGTTATCCTCTAATTTTAATGGTCCAAAACTAACCCTTTTTAAAAATACAACTTTCTTTTCTACACTTTCAAACATCCTTTTTACTTGATGAAATTTACCTTCTTGTATAGTAACCATTACTTCAGCTCCATTATCATCTGCATTTAATATTTCTAATACTGAAGGCATACATTTATATCCATCGTCTATTACAACACCTTTCTTGAACGCATCAACATCACTTTGCTCAACAAATTTATTGATTTCTGCATAATATACCTTGTCTACATGATTTTTAGGTGCTATTAACTTATGATTTAATTCACCATCATTAGTAATTAATATAAGCCCTACAGTATCCCTATCCAGTCTACCTATAGGAAATGGATCAAAAGCACGATACTCGTCGTCTATTAAATCAATTACAGTTTCATCATGTTTATCTACAGTCGCCGAAACCACTCCAGCTGGCTTATTCATAATTAAGTATATGTATTTTCTATAATTAATTTCCTCGCCAGATACCTTTATTATTGCCTTATCCGGGTCAATTTTCATAGCATTATCAGAAATTATAACTCCATCTATCTCTACTTTACCCTTTTTTAATATTGCTTTTACTTCTTTTCTTGTTCCATGACCTAAGTTAGATAATATTTTATCTATTCTTTCCATACAATTCATCTCCTTAATATTTCTTAAACCTTCATGTAAAAATCATTTATAAATATTGAATTTTTTACTCACAGAAAAAAACAGCCTCTAAAAGCTGTTTTAAATTTATTCTTTTACATCTATCTCTAGTATATCATAATCTTCATATGAAATACTCTTATAAAAACTTTTTGATAATACTAGCAATTTATATGTTCCTGCACTAAAAGGCATAAATATATAATCATCTTTCCTGCTAAACTTTTGAACTAAACTCCAGTCTCCTTTTTCCATAAGGTAGAACTCATATACTACTTCCTTGCCACCATTACTCTGAGCACCAAAAGTTATTGTTTCATTAACTTTAAAACTTACGCTATCACATAGAATTTTTGTACCAGTTATAGGTAACCCATCATGTACTTCTATTTTTATTTCCTTCTTACAATCATAACCCTCTGTACTCTTTTTATTCTTAGCCAAAACCTCTATTAAATATGTTCCACTGCATTTAGGTTTAATATCATAATTTTTATCCTCTACAAAACCTGTTTGTTCTACCGAGTGACCATCTATTTTTAGTATATAATTTATTACTGTATCTGCTGTATTTTCATCTATAACCTTAAGATAAATACTATCTCCCACCATAAAATACATTCGAGATTGCATTAAAACATATTCTATTTTAGCTGGAATGAATTCTAGTGCCTCGATATACACCACTGAATGGGCATCGTATTCTCTCCTAGAATACTTATCTTTCACTCTTATCTCAAGCTTAAATTTTCCTACTTCTTCTGGCGTAAAATGTACAAAATTATGGACTCCAAATAACATTTTCTCCGTCTCTATATCATCCTTTGAAATCGTAAAACTATATCTTAAAGAAGTTCCCCCTGTTGCCTTAACCGTCAAATTAACAGTCTCACCTACTAAAACTATATTTTTTTTATCTATAATTATATCTTCGATAATTACATTTTCACCTGCTATTTTATCAATTAAAAAATCAAAAGAGGTTTCCTTCTCATATTCACCTTTAAAAGAAGCATCCTTTACCCATAATTTTATTTTATATTCTCCTGCCTTTTGGGGCGTCCATGTGTAATTATTTTTTCTAATGTAGCCAGAATCCTCTTTTTTTGTGCCATTAACCATGAACTTGTATAATAAGTCTTTTCCACCACGCGTTATACACTTGAAAACAATAGGACTATCACTTTCCTGTGGTGAGCTTAAATCACTAGTAAAACTCTGAATAATTATTTCTTCATAAGGTTGTACGTTATAATTAATCAATGCCCTATCATCAAACTCATGAAGTGAATACATGTCTTTTGCCATACATAGCAGTTTATAATCACCTTTTTTTTCTTCGATATAGCTAACTAACTTCTTAGTTGAATAATCTTGCAAGCAAACTATATCACCCTCTGCACTTTTTTTTATGAATTTATATAAAACCATTCTATTGTCTTCATACTTCGCATCCACTTCAAAGACTAATTCTGTACCTACTAATATATTCTCTGTTAAACATTTAAAATCCATAATCTCTAATGGCTGTATAGCCTTAACATTAAATACAATTTTCATAAAATCATCAAACACATTTTTTGAGTCTATATTCTTGCATTCTACCAAAAACTCTTGCTGTCCTGAATATTTCGAAGTCCAAATAAGAATATTATCCGCAGAGTAGTCTTTTATAAGCATCCAATTTCCCTTTTCACACACCCAATATCTGTACATTATAGGTGTTTTTATTGCTTCCACTGATAAAGCAATCTTCTCACCCACCACTATCTCGGTCTTGTCTACGTAAATATCCTTTATTAGTTTTTCGCAGGCATCCCCTACTATATAATCCGTTTTTGACATAAAATCAAAAGGTTTATTACTTTTTTTCCTTTTAGCTTGTACCATTACAGAGTATTTTCCATCTATTTCTGGTTTCCATATAACATCACTATCGCTACTTAATTTCTTTAAGGTTGTCCACGTTCCTTCAAGCCCTACAAGAAATTTATAATCTAAATTATCTTCTATTTTATTTTCAACACTTATCTCGATTTCTTTGTATTTTTCTTCAATTTTACCTAAGCTAAACAATATATTCATTTCATTCATTTAAATTTACCTGCCTTTACAAATAAGCTATGTATTACTAATTTACTATTTTTTTAAATTAGCGTCTATAATGATATATTATACTATATTTACATTATTTGTAACAGTATATATTCCAATTTTTTTCTTCTATTTATAGACATAAAATTTCATGGTTTTATTATAAAATAATAATACTTTAAATTTTATACGCCTTTATAGTATTAAATTTGTTATTGTGAATTTTATTAATATTATAAAATTTTATAAAAATAACTAGTAATGTACATTACTAGCTATTTTCCTATTCAAAATACTAAACACTAAACACTAATAAATTATATACTATTGTTTTGCTTTTAGAATTAATTTAATTAAATTGTTATAAAGCTTTTCATCATCTTCATTCGTTCGTTTTTTTGGCCCATAGGTTTTGCCACCACTACGTCTTGCCTTACCTGACAAATGCCTCTCAAATAATAATTTATCAATATTTTTATCATCATATATGTGACCTTTAGGTCCTATAGCAAATGAACCTTTGGCTAAAACCATAGCAGCAACACCAAAATCTTGAGTAATTACTATATCATTTAGTTTAGCTTCATTTGCTACTTTCATATCAACAGTTTGGAATCCACTATCAACATATCTTATGGAGGCATAATCACTGCTTAAAACATGATTAATATCACAATACATAATGAGTTCAATAGAATTTTCCTTAGCTGCCTTTTCTATAAGGTGTTTACCAGGGCAACCATCTGCATCTACAATAATTCTCATATAGTTTTTCTCATTTCTTAAAGTCTTTATCGGGTGAAAATAAACCGATTCCATGTTCACCTAAATATGGTACTGTTTTACTTAAATCTAACGATAAAATCTTTCCCATTAATATTCCTCCTAGAATGTATCTTAAATAAAATAATTATTGATTGTTCACTCTTATATTCACTTGATAGAAATAACAGCTACAATAGTTATTTATAATTATATTAATTTGTCAAAACACTATAAAATAATTTTAGTTTATTAAAGAAAATAAATCAAGTTTTTTAATAAAATTATGTATTTATAGATAATAATGCTATTAAAATATACAATTAGTATGAACTCACTTGTAACATTAAGCATATATTAAATTATATTAATAAAAGAGGTGTGATTTTTTTGATAATTCATGTTGTTAAACGTGGTGAAAACCTATATGGTATATCTAGATTATATGGAGTTTCATATAATAAAATTACTTCAGATAATGAACTTGATGACCCTTCCCAGCTTGTAGTAGGTCAAACCCTTGTTATATTACAAGGAACGCGAAAGCATAAAGTTCTCCCTGGTCAATCACTCTATAGCATATCCAAAGCTTACGGAGTAAATATTGCAAATTTATATGATGCTAATCCTATTCTTAATACCTCTATTATACTTTACCCTGGTCAAATTATTAATATACCACCATCTACACAGAAATTAGGTTCTATTGAAGTTAATGCTTATGCACTTCCAGGTACATCTATGGATGTTCTTGCTAAAACTCTTCCGAATCTAACATACCTAAGTATATTTAGTTATCAGGTGCAACCTAACGGATCTCTAAAAGGCATAAATGACGTTCCCCTAGTGCAAGCTGCTAGAAATGCTAAAGTAGCCCCTATGATGGTTATTACAAATTTAAAGGAAGGTGGTGGATTTGATAGTGCACTAGCTAATACCATTCTTACAAATCAAACCGTTCAAAACACATTATTAGATAACATAATTAACACTTTAAAAACTAAAAATTATTATGGTTTAGATATAGATATGGAATATATTTATCCAGAAGATAGAGAAAACTATAATACGTTCCTACGCAAAGTAGTAACAAAACTTAAAGTTTTAGGTTATCCTGTTACAACCGCCTTAGCCCCTAAACCATCTGGTGATATAAAAGGCTTACTTTATGAAGCTCATGATTATCCAGTCCATGGAGCTCTGGTAAACCATGTTATCTTAATGACCTATGAATGGGGATATACTGCTGGTCCTCCACTTGCGGTGTCACCACTTAATGAAGTTAAAAAAATCCTTGATTATGCTGTAACCGTAATTCCAAGTAAAAAGATTTTTATGGGAATACCAAATTATGGTTATGATTGGACCTTACCTTGGGTAAAAGGTACTTCGGCAAAAGCACTTGGCAATGTAGAGGCCGTGGACCTTGCAAGAAGAACAAATGCAAAAATTCAATATAACCTTACTTCCCAAGCACCATATTTTAATTATTATGATTCTAATAAGAAACAACACGTAGTTTGGTTCGAAGATGCTCGAAGCATGAATGCTAAACTTATGACAGCTAATGACTATAAGCTAGGCGGGGTTAGTTATTGGACAATCGGCAAATACTTCCCTCAAGCTTGGCTGGTACAAAATTCTTTGTATAATATTAAAAAATTACTTTAAGTAAAATTCTTTTATAGAAATATTGTTAAAAATCAAGTTAATACTTTTATAACAAAAAATTAAAAGGACCAGCATGATAATGCTGGTCCTTTGGTAGTTTTATCTATATTTAATTAAAGGGGGCTCTAATTAAAAATCAATTACTAGCTACTTTCTATATATTCATAATAACAACTCTTTGTGTCAGTATAATGACAAATTTAAAAATAAATTGTAAATACTAAATACATAAAAATTAAAAGCTATCTCTTTTGTACTTTTTTACTGTTATTAAAGCTGATCTTTGCTATATTCTATAACCTTATTTCTCTCCAGACTTTCCCTAGCTGATATCATTCTTTGATTCTTCGAACCACTTAAATATTGAGTAATATCTTTAAGATTTTCTATGTATTCACCATCACGTAGCATGTCTACATAATTCAAAAACTCTAATCTAAGAGGGTTTTTAATAAGTTCTTCAAAAGTATAACCACTCCAGCAAAATATGGTTTTTCCAGGTAGCATTTTTCTTATTGTTTTTACTAAATCAAGTAAAGTTCCATCCAATAAATTATCCATTGGTTCTCCACCCAGTATTGATATGCCTTTTACATATGGTTTCCTTAGGCTTTCTATAATAGAATCTTTAGTTTTTTTTGTAAAAGGTATGCCATAATCAAATCGCCTTGCCTCCGGGCTCCAGCATCCTTTGCAAGGAGGTGTTTTAGCGCATCCACTAACAAAAAGTGATGTTCTAAACCCTATGCCATTTACAGTATCATCAAAAAATATGCTAGCATAATTCATTCTAATTACACCCTTTATTATTTTTCCTATTCTTAATTTCCTTCATTTTTCCATTAACTACAGGTCTTTCAAATATACTCCCAAGGTATCCACAAAGCTTTCTAATTATACTTAATGACATTTTGTCATCATTTTTACATACAGGACACTCAAATTCTATATCACTATTCTGTTTTGTAAACATCTCTCCTGTATATCCACATTTTAAGCATTTATCACTTATTGAAGATATACCCAGAAAATGAGTTTTATCATATGAGTATCTTATAATATCTTCTAGTGCTACTAAGTTTTTAGTCATGTCTCCCAGTTCTACAAATGATATTGCTCCACCAGACGATAATGATGATGAAAGAGATTCTATGTCTAATTTATCAAAAGGTGATATCAGATGATTTGAAGGATAATGGAATGAGTTTTCATAATATCCATTGTCGTTTACGCCATCAATAACTCCAAAATCTTTTACATCCTGGACGCAAAATTTTGTTGCCAGCGTCTCTGCTGGAGATCCATACAAACTAAATCCAATTTTTGTTTTATCCTTTTGATTTTCACAATAATCCCTAAGACATTTCATAATTTTAGTTGCTCTTTTTGCTGTTTGTGCGTCTCTATCGTCAAGCCCTGTACCATATAAAGCCATTAAACAATTATGTAATCCAACATACCCAATAGATGCTGAAGCATATCCATTATTAAGTAATGGTTCTATTGTATCTTCTGCTTTTAATTTTGAAATTGCTCCACTCATATATAATATAGGTGCCTGTTTTGCTTTAACATTTTTTAATATATCATATCTTATCATAAGCAATTCTTTGCAATCATCTAATGCCTCATATAATGATTTAAAAAATATATCTTCATTATTTTCAGCTAGAATTGCCAGTCTCACAAGGTTTATTGATATTACTCCAAAGTTAAATCTCCCAGCAGATTTATACTTCCCATCTTCATCTAAATAATTACCTAAAAATGATCTGCACCCCATTGGTTCCTTATAATCTCCAGTAACGGAAGCGGCCTTATCAGTATTGATATAATCGGGATACTGACGGTGCGCACTACATACAACCGCTAATTTGAATAAGTCATAGTATTTGTCTCCTGGGTTAAGATTATTCCCTTTTGTATTTTGATATACAAGCTTAGGAAATACAGGGGTAACTCCCCCAGTTAAGCCCTTAATTCTCTGATTTAATATAGCCTGCGTTATCATCTTTTGAATTTTTTGATTTTCATCACTAGCATTTAAATCTACATTATTTATTCCAAGTGTTAAAAATGGAGTCTCCGCTCTACTTGTCATTAATGTTTGAACTTCATATTCAAGAGACTGCATACTATCTTCTATTTCTTTAGCCAATCTATCCCATGCGTATGCTTCTACTTTAATTTCATCTTCAATCCATTTCCTACCTACTGCTCTATGTTTATTTAAACTTTTAACCGCATAAGGAGCAAGCCCTGTTATTAGAGTTGGAAATGTAGTTCCACCATATGTATTACTAGATATATGACTTGCTACTTGTGACAATACATTAACTGCAGTCTCTATGGAATTTGGAGTTGCTATAAGTGTTGTACCTAAATCAAATCCATTTTCAAACATACTAATCCAGTCAACAAGGCAGCAGTTAAATAGTGGTAATCCAAAATATGTTTCATCATGTATGTATATACTCTTTTTATGTTTCTTTAAAAACTTTTTAGGTATTTTGTGTCTTTGACTGTAATTAGTTCCAACAACATTTGAAATTAACGCCCTTATAGTTTGAATCTTACTACCATCAAGATTCCCATTAGAGTTAGTCTGCTCGGAAACTGCGTTAATTATATTATCTATTTCCTTATCAAGCTCACCTTTTCTATCCCTTTCAAAGGTTCTCTCTTCCCTATAATTTATATAAGCCTGAGCTACCTTGTTATCCAATAATTTTATCTCTCCAACAATTATATCCTGTATTTCTTCTATTGGTATTAACTCTTCTCCAGTTTGTTCTAAAGATCTAATCACTCTATTTAAAACAATATTATTAAACTCTTTATCTTCTTTGCCGTACACGTCTATAAAAGCTTTCCCAGCTGCTGTAGATATTCTTTCTGGTATAAATTCTTTTTTTCTTGAATCTCTTTTTATTACCTGCATATAATGCCTCCGTATATTTTACTTTTGCTATTAAGCCCTTAAAGTCTCTCTTTATTTCACCTGGTAATTCTCCATAAAACAAAAACCTTCTAACTATAACGTTAAAAGGTATAATTTAATAAATATGTTTAATCATATAAAATCAAAAACAAATTCTATTATAGCCCTCCCTATCATTCGTAGAGTATGCAGCGCAAAACATAGGCAGGTATTCTGACTCAAGAATCATTATTTAAGTACGCCTTCCCTGTTTCCAAGTGACATAATATACTTAAATTTATCTATTACAGCTACGAGATAGTTCAGGATTTTAACCTGATTCCCTTTTAATTAATTTAAATTAATCCTATATTTTATTATTTAATTAGCTTCTTGCAAATATTTCTTGAAATTCTACTGCTTCAAGCTTTTCACGTACTAAAAGTTCTTCAGCAACTGCATTAAGTTTACTTCTATTTTCCGTTAGAAGTGTTAATGTCTTTTGATATGCTACGTCTATAAGTTTCTTTATTTCTACATCTATTTTGTTTGCAGTTTCTTCACTATATTTTCTATCCTTACCCATGTCTCTACCAAGGAATACCTCATCACTACCTGAACCAAACGCGATTGTTCCAAGAGTATCACTCATTCCATAGTCCATTACCATTTTTCTTGCTATTGAAGTCGCTCTTTGAATATCATTACTTGCACCAGTACTTATATCTCCAATAACTAGTTTTTCAGCAACTCTTCCACCTAAAAGCCCTACAATTTCTTCTTCAAGTCTCGACCTAGACATATATGATCTGTCCTCATCTGGAAGACTCATAGTATATCCTCCAGCCATTCCTCTAGGAACTATACTTATCTGATGAACAGGATCAGAATTTGGGAGTAAATTCATTACGATTGCATGACCTGCTTCGTGATATGCAGTAAGCCTTCTATCTGCTTCGATTACCACCCTGCTTTTCTTTTCAGGTCCTGCAATTATTCTTGTAACCGCTTCTTCAAGTTCATCCATTCCTATAAGTTTCTTATCTTTTCGAACTGTTAAAAGTGCTGATTCATTCATTAAGTTTTCAATATCTGCACCTGTAAATCCAGGTGTTCTCTTAGCAAGTACGCTAAGCTCAACTTCTGGTGCAAGATGTTTGTTTTTTGAATGCACTGCCAAAATTTCTTCTCTACCTTTTCTATCGGGTATTCCAACAAATATCTGTCTATCAAATCTACCTGGTCTAAGTAGTGCTGGATCAAGTACATCTGATCTATTTGTAGCTGCAATCATTATTATTCCTTCATTTTCTCCAAATCCATCCATTTCAACCAGAAGTTGGTTTAATGTCTGTTCTCGTTCATCATTGCCTCCACCGACACCTGCACCTCTTTGTCTTCCAACAGCATCAATTTCATCTATAAAAATAATACAAGGAGAGTTCTTTTTTGCTTGCTCAAATAAATCTCGAACTCTAGAAGCTCCAACACCTACAAACATTTCTACAAAATCTGAACCTGAGATACTGAAAAATGGAACTCCAGCTTCTCCTGAAATAGCTCTTGCAAGAAGTGTCTTTCCGGTTCCTGGCGGACCTACTAGTAAAACTCCCTTTGGTATACGAGCACCCATTTCCATATATCTTTTGGGTTGCTTTAAAAAATCAACTATTTCTGCAAGCTCAGCTTTTTCCTCATCCGCTCCTGCAACATCATCAAAACTAACTTTTTTTATAGTAGGATCGACAAGTTTTGCTTTACTTTTACCAAATTTCATTACTCCGCCGCCTCCGCCAGATCCTTTCATTTGCTTCATCAATATAAATCCATAGGCTACGAGCATAAGTACCATTAATATTGTAGGCAAATACTGAACCCAAACTGAAATAGTAGCTGGTTTTAGGTATGTTTCCTGAACATCTGTACTCTTTGGATTAGCTTCAATAAATTGAAATAATCTATTAGCTGGCACAACTGTTGTATATGTAGTTCCATCTTTTAAAGTTCCTGAAACTGACATCTGATCCTCATCAACCACAAAGCTCTTTATAGTATTCTTGGTCCAGTTAGTCTGGAACTGATTAAAATTAATAACATTTGAAGTCTGATCCGGTTTAATAAACATAACTGCTACAATAATTAAAACTATACTCCATGCAGCAATTTTTGACATTTTTTTCATCAGAAAACCACCTCTCTTTCTCATTCTATACTTAAATATTTCCTGTAAACTATATTCTCCATTGTCAAAAATTCATAATAAAGTTAAAGAACTTTTCCACTTGTTATATCATACCACTTTTTAACCTCAAAGCTAACAACTTTAGTTACTCTTTTATCATTTATTTTAAATGTCATAGATCACACCTTTAAATTACTATTGTTTATAAAAGAGAGTATATCATAGCAACTATTAAAACACAATAGTTTCAAAACTATTTCGTTTTATTATGTTGAAAAACTACATACATTATGTTATATTTATAGAAAATAGAAAATGGAGGCTAGGAGATGGCTACAATAAACAAATCCGATTCCGTTGACAATAATGAAGGAAAGGTCGCCAGTAAAATTGGAAGACCTATAGATAAGAAGCGTGATCTTGCTATTCTTAAGGCTGCCTTAGAGCTTGTAGCAGAACGAGGGTATAACTGCGTCACTATGGATGCTATTGCATTAAAGGCCCATGCAGGCAAAGCTACCTTATACCGGAGATGGAAATCTAAACCGTCCCTCATTGCAGAAGCCATAGGATTTATGATGCCTTGTGAGCAAAAATTTGATTTTAATCAATGCGGTGACAATTTAAGAGATTACTTATGTGAATTACTTAGTATATACTTTGGAATAAGAGATGAGGTTAGGCAAAAGGTTATGTTGTCCATTGCAACAGCAATAAACAGCGATAAACACTTATCAGAGGTCATTCATTTGGATTGCATAACCAATCAGACATGTATATTTAGCGACGCCATAGAGTGCACTATAAATAAGAAATTAGATAAGGAGCAATTGAACCTCCTGGCAAACGTAGGCCCAGCACTGTTATTTTATCAACTTATGATTAGTGGCAAGCCCATTAAGATGAATTATGTAGAACATATAGTTGATCATTTAATAATTCCACTTGTAGAGCTAAATAAAGAGTAAGACCCATCCTTCAAATTAATTGAAATTATTCATACTTCTTATATTTATGAAATTTATTTTTATCACATTAAGAATCCTGCTAATCAACTAAGTTTTCAGGATTCTTAATTAATATAATGAATTTATAACAGAGTTTTTTTGTAACATATCACAGCAGTTGAAAACTACTTTAAATATAATTTTTTCAGTTTCAGATTTAAATTTTCGGTTATTTATTTCTACTTCTAATTCATTAATTTTGCATGCTATATACTCACACCAATTTCCTTTTATTGACCACTTAACTAAATCATTTTTAATTACTATTTTGCAACATGAAAATTCATCTTTTGCTTTTATCAGCAACTTGCCAGAATTCTTTTCTCTTAAATATAGTGTAGGAGATTTATATACAATAAGTTCATTTAATTTATGATCTATAAGTTGTATTTCAATATTATGCTCTTCTTGCAAAAATGAATCAGGCTTTTTACTATTAAATTTAAACATAATATAAAATCCTTTAGCAGCATTTTATTCCATAAAAAACAGATGATCAGGAAATTTTCTTCCTGATCATCTGTTTTTTATTTAATTTTAGTTATCTATTATTTAACGCCCATCCATCCAGCAATTACCATCATTTGAACTTCTGATGTTCCTTCATAAATTTCTGTTATTTTTGCATCACGCATCATTCTTTCAATTGGATAATCACTTGAATATCCATATCCACCAAATAATTGTAAACAACGTCTTGTTACATCGCTGGCATTTCTAGAAGCAACTAATTTTGCCATAGCAGCTAAATGTGTAAATTTTTCATGATCATCTTTTGCACATGCAGCTTGATATACTAAAAGTTTTGCAGCTTCTGTATTTGCACGCATTTGAGCAAGTTCAAATTGTGTATTTTGGAATTTTGAAATAGTACGCCCAAATTGAACACGTTCATTAACATATTTAATAGTTTCTTCTATTGCACCTTCTGCAATACCAAGAGCTTGTGCAGCAACGCCGATACGGCCTCCATCAAGAGTTGCCATGGCAATTCCAAATCCTCTACCTTCTTGTCCTAAAAGATTTTCCTTTGGAATTATGCAATTATCAAAGAATAATTCACATGTAGAAGATGCCCTTATTCCCATCTTTAATTCATGAGTTCCAACAGAAAAACCTGGAAAATCTTTTTCAACGATAAATGCTGAAATACCCTTTGTTGCCTTACTCTTATCTGTCATAGCTAAAACAATATATACGTCTGCATATCCTGCATTAGTAATAAAGATCTTGCTACCATTTAATACATAATGGTCTCCTTCTAGTACTGCTGTTGACTTTTGCATAGAAGCATCAGTTCCAGCAACAGGTTCTGTTAATGCGAAGGCACCTAATTTTTCACCTGAAGCAAGTGGTTTTAAATATTTCTCTTTTTGCTGATCTGTACCATATGTGTAAATTGGTGTTGCACAAAGACTTGTATGTGCTGAAACAATAACACCTGTTGTTGCGCAAACTTTAGATAATTCTTCTACACATTGTACATAACTTAATGTAGTCATTCCAGCTCCACCGAATTCTTCAGGGAATGGAATTCCAAGCAAGCCCATTTCAGCCATTTTTGCTACATTTTCTGCTGGGAAGCGCATACTTTCATCAATTTCTTTTGCGATTGGTTTTACCTCTTTTTCTGCAAAATCGCGATACATTTCTTGTAATTGTTGGTTATTTTCATCTTGTTTAAAATTCATATTAATTTCCCACCTTTTTTTTATTTGTATTTATCGATTGTGTTTTATTAGTTAGCAACATCTAGTAGACAGCATACTTTACCTGGATTCATAATAGTATTAGGATCAAAGGTCTTTTTAATACCTTTCATTAATTCCATATTTATTCCTCCAACGCACTCTAATAAATAGTTGATCTTTCCACTACCAATTCCGTGTTCTCCTGAAACAAGTCCACCACAGTCTATTGCTTCTTTATAAATAATATCAAAGTATTTATCAACTCTTACCTTAAATTCTGCTTCATCTAAATCATTACTACATTGGTATATGTGAAGATTTCCATCTCCTGCATGTCCAAAACTCTTAATAGTTAATCCACACTCTTCGCCAGTCTTATTTGCAAAAGCAAGATAAGAAGCAATTTTATTTATTGGAACTACTACATCACATTCATCTAATAATTTTGTTTCTGCCGTAATTGCTTCTAAGAAACTAGAACGCGCAGCCCATGCATCTTTAATTTTTGCAGGTGTATCAGCTACAAGAACATCAATTGCTCCTGCTTCTAATACTATTTCACTTGCTTGTTCAATAAGGTTATTTAATTCATCTTCACTACTTGCATCTAAAGTAACAAGTAAATAAGCATTTGCAGTTACTCCATCAACTACTTGAGGGAATACGCTCTTTCCAATAAATCTTTCACTAGATAAAACAATTTCTCTTTCCATAAATTCCAATGCTTGTGGATTCATATGTTCCATTTTAAATTTAGGAACAGCAGAAATACAATCATCTAGATTTTCAAAAGGAATAATTAAACTTGCCATTTCCTTTGGCGCTATAATGGTTTTCAAAGTAAGTTCTGTAATAATTCCAAGGGTACCTTCTGAACCAATCATTAAATTCAAAAGACTGTAACCTGAACTTGTTTTTGATACTGTAGCTCCAAAGTGAGTAATTTCTCCTGATGGAAGAACAACTGTCATTGCACGTACATAATCACGTGTTGCACCATACTTAACAGCTCTCATTCCACCAGCATTTGTTGAAACGTTTCCACCTAAACAAGCGGACTTTTCACCAGGATCTGGAGCATATAATAATCCTTGTTTTGCACAATCCTCAGCAAGATCTTTTAACAAAACACCTGCTTGAACATGAACAACAAAATTTTCTAAGTCATAAGAGAGTATTTTATTCATCTTTGTAATATCAACTAGAACCCCTCCTAAAAGTGGAACTGCTCCTCCTACAAGTCCTGTTCCTGCTCCTCTTGGAGTTACTGGTATCTTATTATCATTACATATTTTCACTACTGCAGCAACTTCCTCTGTAGAGTGTGCCATTAATACAACTTGCGGAGCCTTTTTTCCATAAATAGGCATTTCATCATGAGAATAATCATCATTGATATCATCACCGGTTAAAATATGTTTTGGAGCTGCCTCCTGTAGTTGTACTATTAATTCCTCTGTCAATTGATTATACTTAGCCATAATAACCCTCCCTTTCTAAACTATTAAACAGTTTCTTTGATAGAACCATTGTGTATTTAAATTTTTATAAAGTACCATTTTATAAAAATTATTTAGATTAATTTATATGAAAATATTATTTATTGGTACTACGGTACTACCACTTTAACTAAGTTTATCACAATATTTAAAACAACTCAATCATTTATACAAATTTAAATGTAAACATTAACATAAACAGCAAAAAAACTTTACTGTGCTTTTACTTTCTTCAATTCTTCAATGAAAACTGGAAGAATTTCATTTACATTCCCAATAATACCTATATCTGCGATATCAAAAATCGATGCTTCTTCATCTTTATTAATTGCCACAATATACTTAGAACTTGACATTCCAGATGTATGTTGTGTTGCTCCAGAAATACCACATGCAATATAAAGTTTTGGTGCTACAATCTTTCCTGATTGTCCAACTTGGTGTGTACGACAAATCCAGTCATTCTCAATTGCTGGTCTTGTTGCACCTACTACACCGCCAAGTACACGTGCTAATTCTTCAACAAGTTGGAAATTTTCTATACTTCCCATTCCACGTCCACCAGAAATAATAACTTGTGCTTCTTCTAAATTGACAGATTCGCACATTTCTTTTACTGCATCAACAATTTTTGCCTTAACAGCACTAGCTGGAATTTCTACTTTTTTCTCTGTAACAGCTCCATTTGAACTAGCCTCTGGCTTTGAAAAGCTTCCTTTTCTAACTGTAACTACGGCTGTGCCTTCTACTTCAAGGTGTTCTAAAATTGTACCACCATAAGCTGGTCTAGTGTATATAACTTTACCATCAGTTTCGTTCATTCCTATTATGTCAGTTACACATCCGAGGCTCATACGTCCTGCAATACGTGGCGCAATATCTTTAGCCATTGCTGTACTTGCGAGTAACATAATATCTGGGTTTTGTTCCTTAACAGTTTGTGATAATACTTCTGTCAAAGTATCACAGTCTGTAGCAGTTTCTATAAAAATAACTGGAATTCCAAAAGCAGCTACAGTATCTGCCGCAACCCTGTTACCTACTACAAGAGCTGTTCCTTCTGCATCTAATTCTTTTACTGCACTAATCAATTCAACGCTTCCGCCTAATACTTTTTCTCCATCTGTTTCAATAAACAATAATGCTTTCATACTTTCATTTACCCCCTTAATTAGATTGTCTTGTCTTTTTTCATTTGCTCGATAGCGGCACTTACTGCTAGTATAGCATCTTTTTCTTGGATTCTGATACCAGCCTCTCTCTTAGGTGGTGCAACATATTCAATACAACGTACTTTTGCTTGTTTTACCTCTCCAATTTCTGCTGCGCAGTAAGTTGGAATGACTGCCTTACGGCTTTTCATCTTAGTTTTAATAGTAGGATAACGCGGATCATAATTTGGTTTACTTACTGTTACTACAGCTGGAGATTCTAAAGAAACTACATTATATCCTTCTTCAGTTTCTTGATGAACTTCCATACCAGCATCTTTCAAATTGATCTCAATTGCACTACTAACAAAGCTTGTCTTCATTTTTTCAGCAAGTATTGCTCCTACCTGACCAGTAATTTCATCTGTGGATTCCTTTCCACAAAGAATTAAATCGAATTTTTCACCTTTGTCTTTTTCAATTTTATGAATAGCATCTGCCAAAACATCAGCTGCTCCATTAGCGTCTAAATCTGCATATAAATCATCTTTTGCAAAAAATGCTTCTTTAGCTCCTACAGCAAGGCAATTTTTTAATGTATTTAAAGAATCATCTGCTCCAACAGTTAATACACTAACATCTCCTCCATTAGCTTCCACAAAACGAACTGCGAGTTCTAATGCATATGTATCAAATGCATTTGCTACCATAGTGACTCCATTCAAATTAGGTTTATTCGTCTTATTATCCAAATGGATTTCAATAGAATCATCTGGAACTTGTTTTACACATAACATAATTTTCATACTTTCTCTCTCCTTTACACTTTTAGATTATTAAACTGTATTTTTGATAGAACCATTG
Organism: Clostridium sp.; assembly: GCF_050717545.1. GTDB lineage: Bacteria > Bacillota > Clostridia > Clostridiales > Clostridiaceae > Clostridium_AD. The sequence continues at coordinate 32,149 of NZ_JBOITN010000035.1, read as the reverse complement.
TGTATTTAAATTTTTATAAAGTACCATTTCATAAAAATTATTTCAATAATTTCTATAAAAATATTATTGTTGGTACTATGGTACTACCTCTTTAGTTAATTTTATCACAATATTTATAATAACTCAATCATTTATACAATTTTCTTTATTCCATTATTTTGTCATAAAAAAAAGTCCACAAGCACTTATTTTATAAGGCTTGTAGACTTCTTATATTTTATTCCCACTCAATAGTGGAAGGTGGTTTAGATGTTATATCGTAAACAATTCTGTTTACTCCTTTAACTTCATTAACTATCCTTCTTGATACCTTATCTAATACCTCATAAGGTATTCTTGACCAGTCAGATGTCATTCCATCTGAACTAGTTACAGCTCTTAGAGCAACTGTATGACAGTATGTTCGCTCATCTCCCATTACACCAACTGATTGAATGTTTGGAAGGCATGCGAAGTATTGCCATATTTCACTTTCAAGACCTGCTTTAGCAACTTCATCTCTAAAAATTGCGTCCGCTTCACTAGTTATAAATAATTTTTCCGGTGTTATTTCTCCAAGTACTCTTATAGCAAGACCTGGTCCTGGAAACGGTTGTCTCCATACTAAGTAATGTGGAATTCCAATTTCTTCTCCAACTGCCCTAACTTCATCCTTAAACAATTCTCTTAAAGGCTCTATTAGTTTAAAGTGCATATCTTCTGGAAGTCCTCCAACATTATGGTGACTTTTTATAGTAGCCGAAGTTGCGGTGCCACTTTCAACTACATCAGGATATATTGTTCCTTGCACAAGGAAATCTAATTGTCCAAGTTTATTGGATTCTTCTTCAAAAACTCTTATAAATTCTTCTCCAATTATCTTTCTCTTTTGCTCAGGATCACTTACACCCTTAAGTTTACCGAGGAATCTGTCCTGAACATTAACTCTTATTATGTTCATTTTAAATTCACCCTTAAACATTTTTTCAACTTGGTCTCCTTCATCTTTCCTAAGCAACCCATGATCTACAAATACGCAAGTTAACTGATCTCCTATTGCTTTATGCACAAGTACTGCTGCAACTGATGAATCTACACCACCAGAAAGAGCGCAAAGCACCTTTTTGTCTCCAACTTGTTCTTTTATAGCTTTAATTTTTTCCTGCGCAAATGATGACATTGACCAATCGCCTTCAACCTGACATACATCATACAAGAATTTTCTAAGCATTGCCTCACCGAAAAGAGTATGTTTTACTTCTGGGTGGAATTGAACTCCATAAAGTTTTTTAGAAATATTAGCCATAGCTGCCACTGGGCAATCCTGCGTAGTTGCAATTATCTCAAATCCCTTTGGAACTTTAGATATATGATCTGTATGGCTCATCCAACATTGATTTTCCTCTATCCCTTTAAATATAATAGCATCTTTATTTAGATTAACTTCGATTTTCCCATATTCTCGAACATTGGGAGTTATAACTTCTCCACCAAAAGATCGAGCCATTAATTGAGCCCCATAACATATTCCTAAGATAGGAACACCTAACTCGAATATTTCTTTTTCCACCTGTGGAGCACCATCTGCATATACACTATTAGGTCCACCTGTGAATATTATTCCTTTCGGATTCATACTTTTTATTTTTTGCGCAGAATATGTATATGGTACTATTTCACAATAAACATTATTTTCTCTAACTCTTCTTGCTATAAGTTGATTATATTGACCACCAAAGTCAACCACTAAAACTAATTCTCTATTAATCAATGTTCTTCCTCCTGTGCACTTAAACTTTATACTTATCTATTATTATCTATACTAGCTGCTAACGCTATAATTTGGAGCTTCTTTTGTAATTGATACATCATGTGGATGACTTTCTCTTAATCCTGCTGAACTTTGTACAACAAATGTTGAAGTTTCAAACAATTGTACAAGAGTTGCCGAGCCTAAATATCCCATTCCTGAACGAATACCACCTATTAGCTGATATATAGTATCTATAACGCTGCCTTTAAAAGGTAGTCTTCCTTCTACACCTTCTGGAACTAATTTTTTATTTCCTTCTTGGAAATATCTATCCTTACTTCCAGAAGCCATAGCACTTAGTGAACCCATGCCTCTATATACCTTATAACTTCTCCCTTGATATATTTCCATTTCACCTGGTGCTTCTTCACAACCTGCAAACATAGAGCCCATCATTACGGCGCTTGCTCCGGCTGCTAAGGCTTTAACTACGTCTCCTGAGTACTTTATACCACCATCTGCAATTACCGGTATACCATGCTTATTTCCTTCTTCAACACAGTCCATAACTGCTGTTAATTGTGGGACTCCCACTCCTGCTACAATTCTTGTGGTACAAATAGATCCAGGACCTATTCCTACCTTTACACAATCTGCTCCTGCCTCAATTAAATCGCGAGTTGCCTCAGCAGTTGCAATATTTCCTGCAATTATTTGAAGTTCTGGGTATTCTGATTTTATTTTACGCACTGCTTCCATTACTCCAAAAGAATGTCCGTGAGCTGTATCTATAGTTATTACATCTACTCCAGCTTTTACTAGTGCTGCTACTCTCTCCATAACATCAGCAGTTACACCAACAGTTGCACCGCATAATAATCTTCCTCTAGAATCTTTTGCAGCATTAGGAAATTTTATAGTTTTCTCTATATCTTTTATAGTTATAAGTCCTCTTAAATAATTTTCACTATCTACTAAAGGTAACTTTTCTATTTTATGTTTTTTAAGAAGCTCTTTAGCTTCTAGCATGCTTGTTCCTTCTGGTGCAGTAATTAGATTTTCACTTGTCATTATGTCTTTAATTACCTTACTATAATCCGTTTCAAAAACTATATCCCTATTAGTAATTATTCCAACTAGTTTACCATTTGTTGTAATTGGAACTCCTGATATTCTATACTTGCTCATTAATGCTAAAGCATCTTCTAGAAGATTATCAGGTGAAAGAAAAAACGGATCTGTAATTACACCATTTTCTTGTCTTTTAACTCTATCAACTTCAATAGCCTGATTTTCAATACTCATGTTCTTATGTATAATTCCTATTCCGCCCTCTCTAGCCATAGCAATAGCCATTCTAGATTCAGTAACAGTATCCATAGCAGCACTCATTAACGGTATGTTAAGTTTTATTTTTTTTGTAATATATGTAACTAAACTAACATCTCTAGGTAATACTTCTGATTTGTTTGGAACTAGCAATACATCGTCAAAGGTATATGCTTTTTTTAATATTTTCGCCATTTTATCAACACCCTTTCACCATTCTATTTAGGTACATTTATTAGACGTGCCTTATATTCATCTTTATAACTTGCATAAAAATATTTATATATACAATTTTTAAACCTCGCTTAAAGTATAAAAAGGTATACTAATCGTACTTTAATAAAAGTAAAATTAGCATACCTAAAATAAATCCATGCTAAGATTACCCATAGTGGTCAATTTGTGGCTGACCGTAGATACTCCTTGCCATATTCAAGGTATATATGAGTTTCGTAATTGTTTTATAAGCTATTATTATCATAATAGATAATCTTTAAGGATTTGTCAATGAATAATTCTTATTTATGCAATTTAAAATAAAAAAATTAACTAGGTAAATACCTAGTTAATTTTTTTATTTCTTATATTTTGATGTAAAGTAATTATATTTAAAAAAACTTTTAGTACATTCCGTCCATTCCACCCATTCCTGGACCACCCATTGGTGCTGGATTCTTTTCTGGAATATCTGCAACTGCAACTTCTGTTGTTAAGAATGTTGCTGCAACTGATGCTGCATTTTGTAGTGCTGATCTTACAACTTTTGTTGGATCAACTATTCCAGCTTTTATCATGTTAACTAATTCTCCACGAAGTGCGTCGTATCCAATTTCTCCAGCACTTGCTCTTACCTTTTCTATTATAACTGAAGGTTCTGCTCCAGCATTTGTTACTATTTGTCTTAGCGGTTCTTCTAATGCTCTTTTAATTATATTAATACCTACTTGAACATCCGCTATATCTGAAGATAATTTAGCGATTTCTAATATAGCGTTAATATAAACAGTACCACCACCAGCAACTATTCCCTCTTCAACAGCTGCTTTTGTAGCTGCAAGGGCATCCTCTATTCTAAGTTTCTTTTCTTTAAGTTCTGTTTCAGTAGCAGCTCCAACTTTAATTACAGCTACTCCTCCTGCAAGTTTAGCAAGTCTTTCTTGTAATTTTTCTCTATCAAAATCTGAAGTAGTTTCTTCAATTTGTCTTTTGATTTGAGAAACTCTATCATGTATAGCTTCTTTTTCACCTTTTCCATTTACTATTGTAGTGTTTTCTTTAGATATTTTAACACTTTCAGCTTTTCCAAGCATCTCAACAGTAACATCTTTAAGCTCAGTTCCCAATTCTTCGCTTATAACTTCTCCTCCTGTTAGAGTAGCTATATCCTGAAGCATTTCCTTTCTTCTATCTCCGAAACCTGGAGCTTTAACTCCTACGCATGTAAAAGTTCCTCTTAACTTATTAACAACTAATGTACTTAAAGCTTCTCCTTCAATATCTTCAGCAACTATTAATAATTTTTTACCTTGTTGAACAATTTGCTCAAGTATTGGAAGTATGTCTTGTATGTTAGTTATTTTTTTGTCTGTTATCAAAATATATGGTTCATCAAGATTCGCTTCCATTTTTTCTGCATCTGTAACCATATATGCACTTAAATATCCTCTGTCAAACTGCATTCCTTCAACAACATCAAGTTCAGTTCCCATAGATTTTGATTCTTCTACAGTTATGACACCTTCATTGCCTACTCTTTCCATAGCATCAGCTATTAAAGTTCCAGTCACTTCATCACTAGCAGATATTGCAGCAACTCTAGCTATATCTTCCTTACCACTAACTGGTTTAGATGATTTTTGAATTTCTTCTACCGCTTTATCAACAGCCATTTTTATTCCAGTTCTTATTAACATTGGATTAGCTCCAGCTGTTACATTTTTTAAACCTTCTCTAATTATTGCCTGCGCAAGTAAAGTAGCTGTAGTTGTTCCATCTCCTGCTACATCATTAGTTTTTGTAGCAACTTCTTTAACAAGTTGTGCTCCCATATTTTCATAAGGATCTTCGAGTTCTATTTCCCTAGCTATAGTAACACCATCATTTGTTATGAGTGGTGATCCAAATTTCTTATCTAAAATAACATTTCTTCCTTTTGGTCCTAATGTTATCTTAACGGTATTTGCAAGTTTATCTACACCTCTTTGCATAGCTCTTCTCGCGTCTTCTCCAAATAATATGCTTTTAGCCATTTCAAACCCTCCTATCGCTAAATATTAAATATACTTCAAATATTATATTTAATATTTATAACGTTAATTAAATTATTCTTTGCAATACTGTAATATTAAAACTACTTTTCAATTATAGCTAACAGTTCTTCTTGTTTTAATATGATATACTCAGTACCATCATATTTTACTTCACTTCCTGAATATTTAGAGAATAAAACTATATTCCCTGGCTTAACTTCCATTTTAATTATTTTACCATCTTCAACTTTTCCTGGTCCTACAGCTATTACTTCAGCCTCTTGTGGTTTTTCTTTTGAAGCTCCTGCAAGAAGTATTCCACTTTTTGTAGTTTCTTCTGCTTCTAATCTTTTAATTAATACTCTATCACTAAGTGGTCTAATGTTCATTTTAAACCCCTCCTTTTATATTTTTATTTTCTTTTGTTAGCACTCAACACATTTGAGTGCTAACATCATCTATACCTTATATACTAATTTATTATCATCATAATATCAAATTGGTATACACCATATATTATCCCATTTATAGCTAAACAAACAAATTGCCTTTGTTTAACACTGTATTATATAGTTTTTCGCTTGTTTGCTCTATTATTTATTGTAATTATTATACATTTAACTTGTTAGATATAATAGTATTGAATATATTATCATTTATTGATAAAATCACTATTAGAGGTGATTTTATGAGCATTTTACATAAACCAATTAACAGATTTTTTAGTTTTTCATTAAAAGCCATTTTTATTTTAAGTTTTACTTTTATTTTTATAACATTAAGTGTATATTTTACTTTGCTTTTTAAGCCATTATATTATGTTGACATTAATGCTCTTAATATTGAGTCCTCAACAGGAATAAACAAAAGTGAACTAAAAGCTAATTATAATTACGTTATCACATATTTAACCCAAAATACAACAGAAGAATTTAATCTTCCAACCCTACCTTCATCCGAGCACGGTAAAATTCATTTTAAAGAAGTTAAAATAATATTTGATAAGCTCAAAGTAATATTGTTTTGCTCTATAATAATAAGTATTATAGGTATAATTATAAATAAAAAACATAAACATACAAAATATTTGAAAATTAGCTCCATTCTTCTTATTATATTGCCTATCTTATTGCTTATACCTTTTTTAATAAATTTCGACAAAAGTTTTACTACATTCCACCACATTTTCTTCAATAATGATTACTGGCTATTTGATATCAATCTTGATCCAATAATAACAATTCTTCCACAGACATTTTTCTTTCATTGTGCATTATTAATGATTACCTTAATTGCTATATGCAGCCTAATACTATGGTGTTTATACAAATCATCATTAAAAAATAACTAGATTGTGGTCTAGTTATTTTTTCTTTTTAATTATATTGTGAATTATACTATTACCTTTAAAAATCCCTAATGCGAATATTATACTCATGGTAACTCCTATAGTAATCAAAGTTGTATAATCTTGTGCATATATTTCTTGACCAAAATATGAGGAAATAACAATTGCAGGAATTCTACCCAGAGTTGAATATATAATAAAATCTTTAAAAGAAATATCTGATATTCCACATATGTATGCCAAAGCATCCTTTGGTATTCCCGGAATTAAATAAAATATAAATACAACACTTTTTTTACTTCCCACAGTTAGTATTTTTCTGAAAAACTTTATTTTCTTTTTCATCATTATTTTTTCAACATACGGTTTACCATAACTGTTAGCTATCAAATATACAATTATGCTTCCAAATGTAATGCCTACTAGAGATATCACCGCGCCCGGCAAAGCACCAAAAATATACCCTCCGGCAACTTGTATAAATTCACCCGGTATAAAGAAAATAACTACTTGAAAAATCTGCATAAGTATGAAAACTAAAACGCTAAAATTTCCATAAGAAAGAATAACTTCTTTTAGTATATTAGGGTTTCTCACCATATATGAATACTTAAAATAATATTCGTATCCAATATATACAAATAACAGCGATACTAATGTTAATATAATAAATTGTTTATGCTGCTTAACATTAATTCTAATAGAATTACATATTTTTTTCATTTCTTTATCCTCTTCATTCTTATATTCTTTAACTTATTAATTAATTAACAACATAATTCCCAAGACTTCTGCGGGATAGTTTCAATAATAACCTTCATTATTTATTTTGCTTACTTTTCTATAAATTATTCTATTTTTATATTATTTTCTCTTGCATAATAAAATAAATATTGTTGCGCAAACCCTGCTAGGTCTTCAAATTTATCTCTAGCAAAAATCCTTATTTTAGGCAATGACACATCTGGTGCTAAATAAAAGAATTGCATAGCTCTCTTAACCCATACATCCACCGGGAAAGCAGAGTATTTTTGCATAGAAAAAAGCATGATACAATCTGAAACCTTTGGTCCAATACCACTAAGTTTTTGTAACTCTTCGTGACAAACATCATCACTTTGCGATTTAATAAATTCCAAATTAACCTCACCAGAATGAACTCTATGTACCGTATCTTTTACATATTTGGATCTAAACCCTAACCCGCAACTTTGAATTTCTTCTAAAGATGCTAATTCTAGTTCATCAACAGTTGGAAACGCAAAATATGTTTCCCCTTTATATTCTAGCGCTTTGCCCCACTTTAGGCTTAATTTATCTATAGCTCTTTTTATCATAGGGATTCTATTATTTGAAGATATTATAAATGATATGGTAAGTTCAAATGGTTCCTGCTGTAACAGTCTGATGCCATGACCAAAGTTTACCGATCTTTTAAGAAGAGGATCCTTCTCAAATTTTTCTTTGATAGCTGTATAATCCCTTTTAAGGTCGAAATAATAACACCAAATCCGGTTAAATTCATCCTTATTTATATTATATATTTTTACGTCATTATCTTTCTTTTCAATTTCTATAACCTTGCCGCAAGCAACTCCTATGTAATTACCGTTATCTTGTTTGTTCCATCTAAAACATTGCCCACATTCGAATATATGATCTAATTTAAAATTTTCTACATCTTTTATAATAATACCTTCATTAAATGATTCTATATTTTTATAATCCATAATCTTTCCTTTCTTTGCCCAATTATTAATTTCTAATTCACGCTCGCTTTTAACTCACGGCATACAATTTCGTCTAATATCTGCGTCGCAGTTTCTATCATTACTCTACAACCCACTTCTTCTGTTTTATATTTTGCTTTAAGTATTCCACAATTATTCGTACTTAATTTCGCTTCAAATTTTTGGATTAGTTCCTGGCAAAGCTTTTTAACTCTATCTCCCTCATGAGCTTTTTCAATAGTAAATAGTATTCCTATAACTGCAAGCGATCCTGTTATCGCTCCACATACGCTCTCTATACCCATACCACCACCAAATGATGACATAGTTTTAAATGTTTCGCTTGTTAAGTTCATATTGTATTCGTCATTTGCTGCGTAGATTATTACTTCCGCGCAGTTAAAATCATATTGCTTAGTGTAATACTTATTCACTTTATCCATTAACATTTTTGAACCTCCTATATAATTATTATACCAAATAGTTGTTAACTGTCCTCGACTTTTTTCACAACTTTCTTCAATTTTTTTTAATTTTTATTAAAAAACAACTCCATAAACTTTTGTTCATGGAGTTGTTTAAGTTACAATCTATTAATCTTTCTTATTTTGATATCAATTTATCTATAGCTTTAGCAGCTTTTTTGCCTGCTTCCATAGCTAATATAACTGTAGCCGCTCCTGATACAGCATCTCCACCGGCATAGACGTTATTCATAGAAGTTAAGCCCGTTTCTTCTTCCGTTACTATACACTTACGTTTATTAATATCCAAACCTTCTGTCGTTAAAGGAATTAATGGATTTGGTGATGTCCCCAGTGACATTATAACTGTATCTACATCCATTGTGAATTCTGATCCTTTAATTTCCATAGGTCTACGTCTTCCTGAAGCATCAGGCTCTCCCAGCTTCATTCTTATACATTTCATTCCTATTACATTACCTTTTTCGTCTCCTAAGATTTCAACTGGATTCACAAGTAAATCCATTATAACTCCCTCTTCTTTTGCGTGATGCACTTCTTCCGCTCTCGCTGGAAGTTCTGATTCTGATCTTCTATAAACTATATGTCCTTCTGCTCCAAGTCTCACTGCTGTACGCACAGAGTCCATGGCAACATTCCCTCCGCCTACAACAGCAACCTTCGCACCTACTCTTATCGGAGTTTTATACCCATCCTTAAATGCTTTCATTAAGTTGCTTCTGGTTAAAAATTCGTTAGCAGAAAATACACCATTTAAATTTTCTCCTGGAATTCCCATAAACATTGGAAGTCCTGCACCTGAGCCAATAAATACTGCTTTAAAGTCCTCATCTTCCATTAGCTCATTTATTTTTACAGTTCGTCCTACAACTACATTTGTTTCTAATTTAACACCTAACTTCTTTACATTTTCAACCTCATGTTTAACAACCGTTTCTTTAGGCAATCTAAATTCTGGAATTCCATATACCAAAACTCCACCGGCTTCATGAAGTGCCTCGAAAATAGTAACATCATATCCAGCTTTAGCTAAATCGCCTGCGCAAGTAAGTCCTGATGGACCACTTCCAATTACTGCAATCTTAATACCATTTTTAGGTTTTGTCTCTGATAGATCAACATTATGCGTCCTTGAGTAATCGCCTACAAATCTTTCAAGTTTGCCTATTGCAATTGCGTCTCCTTTTATTCCTAATATACATTTACTTTCACATTGAGTTTCTTGTGGGCAAACTCTTCCACAGACTGCTGGTAATGCACTATATTTTGCAATTACTTTAACTGCATCTACAAATTCTCTATTCTTAACGTGCTGAATAAACCCAGGAATATCTATTGCTACTGGACATTTAGTGACGCACATTGGTTTTTTACAGTTTAGACATCTTGTGGCTTCCTCAACCGCTTCATCTTCCGTATATCCTAGGCATACCTCTTCAAAATTAGTTGCTCTTATTTTTGGATCTTGCTCTGATACTGGAACTCTTTTCATTTTACTCATTACTTAGTACCTCCTAATAGACCGCAACCTGCTTTAATGCCTTCATTTTCTGAATTCTCTTGAGTTTTATACATTGTTTGTCTTCTCATTGCTTCATCGAAATTAACCTTATGTCCATCAAATTCTGGTCCATCAACGCAAGCAAACTTAGTTACGCCGTCTACAGTGAGTCTACATCCTCCACACATACCTGTCCCGTCTATCATAATAGGGTTCATACTTACAATAGTAGATATTCCAAGTTCTTCAGTTAATTTACAGACAAATTTCATCATTATCATTGGTCCAATTGAAACAACTAAATCATATTTTTTGCCATCAATTTGAACTAATTCTTTTAATTTATTTGTAACAAGTCCTTTGTATCCATATGAACCGTCATCAGTGCATGGATAAACATCCCCTGCTACTTCTTTCATTTCTTCTTCCATAATTACATAATCTTTAGCCTTTGCGCCTATTATTACATCTGCCTTAACGCCTTGTTCACTAAGCCATTTAACTTGTGGGTAAACTGGTGCTGTTCCAAGGCCTCCAGCTACAAACACTATTTTCTTTTTCTTTAAATCTTCAATGCTTTCACTCATTAATTCAGATGCTTGTCCAAGCGGGCCTACAAAATCTGAAAACGAATCACCAATTTCGTAATTTTCCATTTCTTTTGTTGAACAGCCTATTGTTTGAACCACTATAGTAACTGTACCTCGCGAAGCATCATAATTACTAATTGTTAAAGGTATTCTTTCACCTTTTTCATCCATTTTTACAATTACAAATTGACCTGGTTTTGCTGATTTCGCTACTCTTGGCGCCTCAATATCCATTAAAAATATTTGAGGTGCTAATGCTCTTTTTTCAACTATTTTATACATTTTTTTGCCTCCATATTCATCGACGATTTTAGTTCATTTATGTAATACATTTAAATTTTCATTACTCTGATATATTTATACTAATTTTATTTTACCACAAAACTAAAATATATTAAATTTAATTTCAGGTAAAATCTTTACCAACATAAATTCCTATACTAAAATAGACAGATAATAAAGAGCATAGAAACACTAATGCTGTTTACTAACTGTCTACTTCCTAATTATTTAACTACTATACATTCACAAAAATTATACAATTACTATTTAATTTCTATCACATATTTTATATTAAAAATCAACTTTCTCTCCTGTAAATGAACAAGTTAATAATTTTCTCATTTCATCAACGTTTATTGGTCTTGGATTAGAACCTGTACATGCATCTTTTAGGGCATTTTCAGCTATAAATTCTATATTTTCATCAAACTCTTCTTTAGTCATTCCATTTTCTATAAAGGATGCTGGTATATTTAGAACTTTATTTAAATCCTTTATCATATCAGTTAATGAATTTATTAATTCATCATCTGTATTTCCAGCAAGTTTTAAAGTTCTAGCGATTGTAGCATACCTAGCACCGCAAGATTTTTTATTAAAATCTATAACGTGGGGAAGAAGTATCGCATTTGCTAAACCGTGTGCAACATGGAATACACCACCTATTTTATGTGCCATGCTATGAGATATTCCTAATAATGCATTTGAAAATGCCATTCCAGCTAGACATTGTGCAATATGCATTTCATCTCTAGCCTGTACATCTCCATTAAATGAATTTACTAAATTATCTTTAATCATAGTTATAGCTTGCATTGCAAGGGGATCTGAAAAGCTTGAATGAAGTCCTGCTACATAAGCCTCAAATGCATGAGTCATTGCATCCATACCTGTATGAGCTACTAGTTTCGGTGGCATCGTTTGAGCAAGTGATGGATCAACTATAGCTATATCTGGGGTTAAGTTGAAATCTGCTAAAGGATATTTTATTTTTGCTTTATAATCTGTAATTACTGAAAATGCTGTTACTTCAGTTGCAGTTCCACTAGTTGATGGTATAGCTATAAATTTAGCTTTTTGTCTTAAGTCAGGAATACCAAATGGTATAACAGCCTCTTCAAAAGTAAACTCTGGATACTCATAAAAAATCCACATAGCTTTAGCTGCGTCAATAGGCGAACCTCCACCTATTGATACTATCCAGTCTGGCTCAAATTCTCTCATTACTGCTGCACCCTTCATAACTGTATCTACTGATGGGTCTGGTTCTACTCCAGTAATATGTTTAACTTCTATTCCCGCTTCATTTAGATACGCCTCAACTTTATCTAAGAATCCAAATTTTTTCATCGAACTTCCACCAGTAACTATTACTGCTTTTTTCCCTTTTAAAGTTTTTAACATGTCTAATGAATTTTCTCCAAAGTAAATATCTCTTGGTAACGTAAATCTATTCATTATATTTCCCCTCCATTTTTAAATATAGCTGTATATATTTTTATACCGTTAATATTACATATTTACAATATTTGTTATGACTTTGTTATTTATTTACTACATTGTGAATTATATAACTTTAACATTGCAAAATCTATATTCATACAATATAATTTGTAATCCTACTTACAATTGTTTTATTTTTTTACAGTATAGTAGTTGTTTTTTTATAAAAAAAAAGCACTCCCACCCTATATAGGCTAGAATGCTCTCTAATTTCAACATTCAAAATATTATCTTATTTTGAATAATCAAATATTCCTTTTTTAGTTTTTCTTCCTAGTAATCCGCCTCTAACATATTTTCTTAAAAGACTATGAGCTCTGTACTTAGTATCTCCAGTCTCAGTATATAAAACATCCATTATAGCAAGACATACATCAAGACCTATAAGATCTCCTAGTCCTAAAGGACCCATTGGGTGATTAGCACCAAGTTTCATTGCTTTATCAATATCTTCTGCAGATGCAATACCTTCTGCAAGGATTCCTATAGCTTCGTTAACCATTGGAATTAATATTCTATTTACAACAAAACCTGGAGCCTCTGCAACTTCAACTGGATCTTTACCGATAGCAATTGCAATTTCTTTAACTGCATCGAAAGTTTCATCTGATGTTCCCATTCCCTTAATTATTTCTACAAGCTTCATCATTGGAGCTGGATTAAAGAAATGCATCCCTATAACCTTATCAGGTCTACTTGTAGCAGCTCCTACTTCAGTTATAGAAAGTGATGATGTATTTGATGATAAGATAGTTTCTGGTTTACAGATTTTATCAAGCTCTGCAAAAATTTCTTTCTTTATTTTCATGATTTCTACAGCTGCTTCAACTACTAAATCACAGTCTGCTGCCAGTTGCATATCAGTAGTTCCTGTAATTCTTGAAAGTATTTCTTCCATTTGTGCTTGAGTGATTTTTTCTTTTTTAACTAATCTTTCTAAATTCTTTTTAATTGTTGCAAGTCCTCTATCAACAAATTCATCTTTAATATCTCTCATTATTACTTCGCATCCGCTTACTGCAAATGTTTGAACGATACCTGCTCCCATAGTTCCAGCGCCAAGTACAAAAATCTTTTTCATAATAACACACTCCTCGAATTTATTTTTCACTAAAATAAAGGTATTACCTATATTTAAAACTTAATCTAATACTAAATATTAACATTAGGCCAAGTATATTGTGCGAATTTATTATTATAATAGGCTCTCTCTATCTAAAAACTATTTATTTATTTCTTAATGTATTTATTTGAGCTATCATTTCTGGAATAACTTTTAAGAAATCTCCAGCTACTGCTACATCAGCAGCTTTCATGATAGGTGCGGTTGCATCTGTATTTATAGCTATTATGAAATCAGAATCTTGCATACCAGCTAAATGCTGAATTGCTCCTGAAATACCACAAGCTATATATACTGTTGGTCTTACAGTTTTTCCTGTTTGACCTACCTGAACAGATTTATCTATCCACTCATTTTCAACTGCAGCTCTTGAAGCTCCAACAACACCATCAAGTGTAACTGCAAGTTTTTCAAGTAATGCGAAGTTTTCTTTACTTCCAACTCCACGACCACCAGATACTATAATGTTTGCTTCTCCAATATCAGCTAACGTTTGCGCAACGTGTGCGACTTCTAAACTTTTAGTTCTGATATCTGATTCCTTAAGATTTACAGTAACTTTTTCAACTGGGCAACTTCTACTAGCATCTCTAGCTAATTTATCAAAAACTCCTGGTCTAATAGTAGCCATTTGTGGTCTATGATCACCACAAACTATAGTAGCCATTAAGTTTCCTCCAAATGCTGGTCTTGTCATCATTAAATTGTTGTTCTCTGTATCTACATCTAATGACGTACAATCTGCAGTTAAACCTGTTGCAAGTCTTGCTGATATTCTAGGACCTAAATCTCTTCCTAAATAAGTTGCTCCAACAAATATTATTTCTGGTTTTCGCGCATTTGCAAGATCACATATTACTTTTGCATATGCATCAGTTGTAAAGTGATCAAGAAGTGGGGAACTCGCAACTATTACTTTGTCAGCTCCATATGCTACTAATTCTTTCACCATATCATCAGTTTTATCACCAAGTAATACAGCTGTTAATTCTTCTCCTAATTTATCAGCAATTTCTCGTCCCTTACCTAAAAGTTCGAATGAAATCTTTTGAAGTTCTCCGTCTCTTTGCTCAGCAAAGACCCATACGCCCTTATAATCTTCTAAATTCATAACTTAATCCCTCCTACGTCTTAGATATAGTGATTTTCTTTTAATTTTGAAACTACAAATAATGCAGCTTCTCCTGCTGGCAATTGTATCAATTCGCCTTTTCCCTTAGGTTCTTTAGTCATTGACTTTTTAACCTTTGTTGGTGATCCTTTAAGTCCGAGCAAAGATATGTCTGCTCCGATATCTGCCGCACTCCAAACTTTTACTTCTTTAGTCTGGAACATTTCAAAAATACTTTTTATATTCATATATCTTGGCTCATTTAATTCTTTTATAGCTGTTAAAAGAACAGGAGTTTTAACTTCGATATCTTCATATCCGTCTTCCCAAGCTCTTCTAACTTTTAATCCGCCCTCAATTACATCAACTTTTTCAACATATGTAATTTGTGCAAGATTTAAATGTTCTGCAATTTCTGGTCCAACTTGCGCTGTATCTCCATCTATTGCTTGTCTTCCAGCAAATACTACATCGTAGTCTAATTTCTTTAATGTTGCAGCAAGTGCATGAGATGTAGCTAGTGTATCTGCTCCAGCAAATGCTCTATCAGATACTAGTATCGCTTCATCAGCGCCCATAGCTAGTGCTTCTCTTAATGCTTTTTCTGCTTGAGGTGGTCCCATGCTTATTACAGTCACATGCGCACCATGTTCATCTTTTAATCTTAAAGATTCTTCTAAAGCATTTTTATCATCTGGATTTATTATTGATGGAACTCCTTCTCTTATAAGGGTTCCTGTTTTAGGATCTATTTTAACTTCGTTTGTATCTGGAACTTGTTTTAAACATACAACTATATTCATTCCTTAATCTCCTCCTACTTTAATAAATTTCCAGCTATAACCATTTTCTGAACTTCCGAGGTTCCTTCATATATCTCAGTAATCTTCGCATCTCTCATCATTCTTTCTAATGGATATTCTTTAGTGTAACCATATCCGCCAAAAATTTGAATGGCTTTAGTTGTAACTTCCATAGCTGTTTCTGAAGCAAATAATTTTGCTCTAGCTGCTTCTACCGTATAAGACAGACCATTATCTTTATTAAATGCTGCTTTATAAACTAAAAGTTTAGCAGCTTCGATTTTAACATCAAGTTCTGCAACCATCCATTGTAAACCTTGGAATGCTGCAAGTGGTTTTCCAAATTGTTTTCTTTCTTTCATGTATTTAGTAGCTTCCTCTAATGCTCCTTCTGCAATTCCTAAAGCTTGAGCTGCTACTCCAATTCTTCCTCCATCAAGAGTCTTCATTGCAATACCAAAACCTCTTCCTTCTTTACCAAGCATATTTTCTTTTGGAACTATGCAATTCTCAAATACAAGTTCTGTGGTTGACGATGCTCTTATTCCTAATTTATCTTCAAGTTTTCCTATTGAGAAACCAGGAAATTCTTTTTCAACTATGAAAGCTGTAATTCCTCTTGTTCCCTTAGTTTTATCAGTCATGGCAAATACTACAAATGTATCTGCTACTCCACCGTTTGTGATAAATATTTTTGAACCATTTAATATATAATTATCACCATCTAAAGTTGCTGTAGTTTGTTGACCTGATGCATCTGTTCCTGCATTAGGTTCAGTTAATCCAAAAGCTCCTAGTTTAGATCCATTTGCAAGTGGAACTAAATATTTCATTTTTTGATCTTCTGTTCCAAAAGCATCTATTGGGCCTGCGCACAATGAAGTATGAGCTGACAATACAACTCCTGTTGTTGCACATACTTTTGATAATTCTTCAACAGCAATAATGTATGATAAATTATTTCCGCCTGCACCACCGTATTTAGTTGCTATTGGAATACCCATCATATGGTATCTAGCCATTTTTTCTACAGTTTCACTTGGAAATCTTTCTGTTACATCAATATCCGCAGCTATTGGCTTAACCTCATTTAATGCGAATTCACTTACCATCTGTTTTACAAACTCTTGTTCTTTTGTCAATGTGAAATTCATGAACTTTCCTCCTCGCTATTCTCTAAGGAAGATAATAATCATTATCTTCCTATTATTTTTGCAGAGTATTTATAATTACCTATTTTTAAAACATTTTTCAGTTCTTTCAATAAACGCTTTCATTCCGCTTTTTTGATCATCAGTAGAGAAACATTCTCCGAATACTTCTGATTCATATGAAAGTGCTGAGTCTATATCTAATTGTATTCCTGTGTTTATTGCTGCTTTACAAAGACTTACTGCAATCGGTGCTTGACCCGCAATTGTATTTGCAAGTGTTTTAGCTTCTTCCATTAAATTCTCTGGCTCAACTACTTTATTAACAAGTCCAATTCTTAATGCTTCTTCTGCATTTATAATTTTTGCTGTATAAATTAATTCTTTAGCATTGCCAAGTCCTACAAGTCTAGGAAGTCTTTGTGTACCTCCGAAACCAGGAGTTATTCCAAGGCCTACCTCAGGTTGTCCAAATTTTGCTTTTGCTGATGCTATTCTAATATCACAAGACATAGAAAGCTCGCATCCTCCACCAAGAGCAAATCCATTTATTGCAGCTATTACAGGTTTTTCCAAAGTTTCTAGTTTTCTAAAAACTTCATTCCCCAATTTTCCAAATTTTCTTCCAGCAATTACGTCTAATTCTTTCATTTCGGCAATATCAGCTCCTGCTACAAAAGCTTTACCTTCACCTGTCAAAATTAATGCATATATTTCATCGTCTTTAGCAACTTCATCTATTGCTAAATTTAGCTCTTTTAATGTTTCTGAGTTTAATGCATTTAGAGCTTTTGGTCTACTAATAGTAAGTACCGCAACCTTGTCTTCTTTTTGAAGAACAATATTTTTAAATTCCATAATAATTCACTCCTTTCAAATTAGTCGATACATTAATTGCTAAGTCTAGCTCTTTTAATGTTTCTGAGTTTAATGCATTTAGATTTTCAGGTCTACTAATAGTTAGTACTGAAATTTTGCCTCTTTTCAAAAGAATAATATTATGGATTCTATAATAATCAACGCCTTGAAAACTAGTTCATTCATTAATTCATATATTATTCTAACTAATAATCCTAAATACTTTAATAACTTCTCTAAATTATATTGTATACCTATTCAAAACTTATTTCAACATTAATTTACTTTATTGTATATGTATATCCATATTTCCTCAATTGCAAAAGTAAATTCCACCCCCAACACATTCAACATACTCCAGTTGTTGAAATAGATAGTGTGGAAGGTACAAAGTGAGGAAAGGTTCCGCTGCTTACAAATTTTACAATGGAGTAGTACCAGCCAACTAATAACAAACAGAACTTGTCCACTATGTTACCAATTTCTGTAATGGGGTCGCATCAGCCAACCATAGCCATCAACCTAAGAATTGAAATATATTCCAAAGGATGATGACTATCATTATTTTATAAATGGTAGTTACAATATGGGTGAAAATAGAATTTTTTCAAAATAATTAATAAATATTGTGAATTTTAGGTACAGTAAATAAACCTGCAATTAATTTTGTAGATTATTTACATATATTTAAATATCATCAAGTATTAACTTGCCATTTTTTCCAATTCAGCTTCTGTTATTTCGATGTCCTTTATTATTAATGCCAGTAGCAAACAGAACTTGTCCACTTCGTTACCAATTTCTGTAACGGTAGCAAACAGAACTTGTCCACTTCGTTACCAATTTCTGTAACGGGGTCGTGTCAGTAGACCAATAAATGTAAACCACCTATAAAAGATTATACTCATATTGAATATTATTTTATAGAAACGGCCTTCACTGTTTTCAGGTGACTGTCCAGCCCCATAGTTCATTAATGAAGTTAACTGCTTTGCTAAGCTGACTTTACCATCTGCAAATCTCTTTCTCTAGCCCCATGTAACATTCACACTTATAGACCTACTTTCTTCCTGTGACGTATGCTGGAGCATATCGACCATCTACTCACCATCATTTTCTACAATGAGTGTATCATTAATCATGTCCTCAATTCTGTTTGCCTCCTTGATATGATTATCAAAATCGTAATTTAACATTTCTTCATTCCATATGCGAACAATACTTTTTTCGGTAAAATACTGCAGGCTTTTAATTTTTCTTGAAGTCTTATACAGATAGCTGCCTTCATCATACATGTAACTTTCATCTTTCCATTCTTTCTAGCAACACAGCTTGTCCGTTTCACTTCCAATCTGTGTAAGGGGTCAGACCCTTGTCAAAAACTGGGACAGTTTTTGTTGCTAAGAGTTTAATTTAAATTATCGATTTAAATTTTAAGTTTCCTTTTTTTAAGTTTCCATCTGATAAAAAAGTAAATACCTGTACTTGCAACAACCAATATAATACAAATGTTAAAACTTAGTGTTTTACCTTTATTATATTGAGTAGTATAAAATTTTTGCCCCTTTCCTACCACTTTTAGCTTATGAAAAGCTAACCCATCCTCATATCCATTATTAGCAATCATAGTTACTTCATCATTGGAGTGAAATCCATCTTTAAATGATTTAATTAAAATCTCATCGTCAATATTGTTAGAATTTTTTATTGATATAAGTTCATCATCTTTTACATTCTTATATATATTTATATTTTTAAAATATTTTATAAAATGGTTATTGTACCTTTCTGGTAATTTAGGTTCAACATCATCGAAAGCTTGATTATATCCTTCATCATGTGATTCATTGATTAACTTCACTAAATCTTCTTTATACTTCTTAATATTATATTCCTTCTGAGCAGTGATGAATCCATTACAGTAAGAATTATTCCGTTTCAAGTCCTTAGAATAAACTGGGCACGGAGAAGAATATTTCACTTTCCCAGTAGAATAACCCAAGTCGTAATCATCCTTTATTAACTTTTGTATACCCTCACTATATCCTTTAACATACGATTGTTGTCTTTCTGTATCCTTTGAATACGATGGGATATTTTTTGAATTTGGTGTAGAAGTGGTAGAGCCTTTTAAAAAACCTTGTTTATAATCGTCCTTAATAAGATTTTCCCTTTTTATTCTCTGTTGTTCCTTATATTCAACTTTTACACTTAACCCTTCATCAAAACCAGCATCATAACCATTATTATAAGACTCTGTTCCAGAATAATTAACCTCATTATAATTCTCATTATACCCATAATTATACCCCTTGGAATGACCAGCTTTGTAACCTTTGTTATATTCATTTACACTATTATCAACATTACCATTATTACTACTCCCACCATTATGATAATGATAAGAGCCTACAGGATAACCCTTACCAGCTGTTCTAACATAATGACCACCACTTGAATCGGTTCGTCCTGAATGTGCTTGTACAGGAAAAGAGATAATCCTAATAAAAAAAACTACAATATTAATAATTCTCTTGTTTTTAATTCTATTCCACTCCTTTCTTTTAAATTAATTAGCAATAATAGCTGTTCCATAATGTAAGTGTTCTCATAAAACCTGTAGCAAACATAAACTTCCAGTTTATGTAACGACCTCAGAGGTCGTAGTAAAACCTGTAAGTTTTTACTTTCCTTTTGTTGTCGTTATTTTTGTTTTTCGAGCTTAACCTTTGTAGTCGTGCCCATAGCGGAAGCTTCATAACTTAATACACCGTTTTGGTATGTCATATTTTTAGTGTCATCACTTGAAGCGAGCATAGCACTATCAGTTTTACTGTGATCATTTTTCGAAGCCCATATGTAAGGTTCGTCAGCAGTTGTTGGAGCGACAAAAGTGCCAGTCCAATAAAGCGATTTTGTGTCACCATTATCACTTACCCAGTAAATTTCAATAGTATCACCGCTTATTGTAGCGGCTTGATAAGTATCATCAGATTTACTGTTTGATTGTTTCCATTCTCCCGTCAAGTCGGGTATTTGCTTTTCAGGGGTTTTACTTTCCGTTGAGCTTACAGTGGTATTGTCGCCGTTGCCCGAGCTTGTCGGCGTGGAGCTGCACCCAGTAAATAGAGTTACGAGCAAAGCCACGCAAAGGGTAATGCTTGCCGGTTTTTTCATTTTTGTTATCCTCCTATTTTTTTATTAAGTTTAGCATTAACTTTATCTAACTGCTTTTGATATTTTTCAACATCACTTATATTATAATATAAAGCCAACTCATTGATTTTAACATCGTTTTCATTGTCGCCTTGATTATCATAATTCATTTTTTTGTTGGGATTATATTCATAATCTCCCTAATAGTTAATAATTTATAAAGTTAACTTTTATGGTGTTAAATTAATGACAGCCTAATAAGGAGGGGACTATTGATTTCCAATCTATTTCAAAATCCAAATACCGACAGTATCTTTTTTAGAACCACTATACATCAATCTATATGATATTTCTTTAATATCAACATTTCGTTCAAAGCTCCATTCATAATACCCATTGTAAGATTCTTTTGGATAAACATATTGAGATCCTGAAGATGGACTCATGCCATAACCAGAATTATTTAATTCATCTTCATACTTTGGGTCAATTAGCTTAAAATCAAAACCACCCCTGCTATCTAAAGTATTTTGTGAATTATTTTTCACAGTAAAGTATACTTTTATTTTATTACCTGAATTTTCTACTTTATTGATACATACTTCAATATCGTTATAAACAGTTTTTTCACCGAGTTTTAAAGTAGGAATATTTTTATTATTATTTGAATCAGATGGTAAACTAGAAGTTGAAGTATTGTTTTGATTAACTTGTAGCAATGAGTTTTGATTTTGCAAATTATTATTTTGTTGTTTCAATGTAGTAATTTGTTGTTCTTTTAAAGTTAGTTGGCTAGATAGTTTACCTAATTCCTTTTTCTTTTCATTGAGTTTTTTATTTACCGAAATAAAATTATTAATTGTGAAGGTAAATAAGAGGCCTTAAATATATGTGATAAGACAAATTAAAAATACTTTAAACTTAGAATTACTACTCTCTACTTAATTTAAAATTAAATATTTATATATATAATGCGAGTTCACAAAGTAAACTCCCATTATTATGTTTTTTGTGTTTTGAGTTTCTGTTACACTTATAAAGTAAATAAACTTTTCCGCTACGTTACAATTTGTTTTACAACTATAGATTTATTTAAAAATAATATGAGTGAAATAAAAATGTGAATAATATATCTTACTAGTATAGAATATATATTATTTCAAATGCTATAGTTATAAGGTGATGATAAATTTGGATAAAAGAAGATTAGGAGAAATACTTGAATCTTATGGTATAATAAATGTTACCTACAAGAATAATAATCTAAGTCTGAGGTCAGTAAATAGGAGGATGATTTTATGCTGAAAGCAGTTATATTTGATATGGATGGAGTAATTATTGATAGTGAACCAACACATATGAAACTGGAAAATGAAACTTATAAAAAATTAGGAATAGAGGTTACAGAAGATGAGCATCACTCTTTTGTAGGATCAACCTCTCATTATATGTGGGAATCTCTAAAAAATAAATATAATCTTAATCAAACACTTGATGAGTTAATTGGATATGATCGAAGTAAGTATTTTAAATACCTTAATTCAGATGAATGCGAAATAACTCTTATTTATGGGGTTAAAGAACTAATAAAAGATTTTCATGAGAATGGAATAAAACTAGCCGTTGCCTCATCATCTCCACTAAATGTAATTATGACTATTGTAAAAAAATTTCAAATAGAAGAATACATTGAAGTTTTTGTTACCGGTGACTATGTAAAAAGGAGTAAACCTGAACCAGATATATTTCTTTTTGCTTTAAAGAAGCTTGGTGTAAGCCCAGATAATTGTATAGTTATTGAGGATTCTCATAACGGGGTTCTTGCTGCTAAGAAAGCAGGTATGAAGTGTGTAGGAATTAATAGCGACGCTGCCGGAAACCAAGACATTTCCATGGCTGATTTAGTGATAAATAGTTTTAAAGAAGTGAGTTATATGAAATTAAGAAATATATTTGAATTTAGATAATCTTTCATAACAATAAATATTTTAAACCAGTTTCTCTTTAATTTACAATTAATTTTTAGTTTTGTCACTACAATGACATAAATAATTGTTATTATAAATACATAGAAAGTAATTGATTTTTTTTAATTAGAGTCCCCCTTTAATTAAATATAAATTTACATAAACCCAAAGAGAAGGAGCCAGCAGATATTTATATCTGCTGGCTCTTTTTCAAGTATTAATAAGTTCATAAAACACGTCCTACAATTAGTGTGGAGGCATTAGCTATTGTTGCTACAAAACTCTATGTCTATAAAATTTTCATTTCCACTTATAAAATCCAATTCATTATATATACTTATTTTCTACCATACTAAATATTGTGTATATTACCATCTCACCCACTAACTTAACTTTGCAATATGAATTAAAATATATCACGTTCGAACCATTGACTTTGGATTTACACTCAACCCCATTTGTTTTTGAATTATGAAATTGCAAAATAGTTTTATTTTCCTCTTCTGAATTGTCGCGTAAATCTTTAATTAAATTAGTAATTGAAATCATACATTTCATTATTACTAATATAAGTAAATTCAATGATAAAATTGAACCTATAAGTAACACAGTTAATGATACTGTCATAATGTCTATCCTTTTTTAGCTTTCGATTTTATTATAAATGGCAAGAACTAAAAATCCATCTTTGTTAATCATTTATTTAAAATAATTATTTATCACTTACCATATCTGCTTCAATTAGGTCTTTAATATAATTTGATTTATCTCGCTTTTTTTTAAGATGACTGTACAGAACCATATCTTGGTTATTATTATTAAAACTTATATTTATTCTTAAATTCTCACTTTTCTCTTTCATCTTTTAGCAAATTCGCCAAAAATTAAATTCTACCCCAGCCTTTTCATATGCGATTACTTTTGTTACTTCATCTATAATCTTATGATTGCTATCTATTTAGTTTTAGTAATCTTATTCTCAGTTCATTTATACAAGAATACAGTCGTTTATAAAAAAAAATTTAGTTCTTGTATATTTATAACATTATAGTCTAGTTTACTGTTTACTTGCTTTATTGCTTATTAAATAATTTTCTAGTATATTAATATTTTTGAATATATTTATAACACTTATTGTATTTAATCCTGTCTTATCATATTTTTTATCTGGCTTACCTTCCTCTACAAGTTGTTTAATTATGAGCCCATTTACAGTTATCTTTTTATTTGTTATTGAATAACTACTTGCAAACTGTATATCATGCATGTAGAATGAAACTCCTTTTGGATTATTCCACTTGTGTGCAAGAACAAATTGTAACTTACCATCTTCGATTACGAATCCTGTGAAACTGTACTTCATCATGAAACTAAAATAGAATGTAAGACCAACTATTATACTTCCTGGGATATACATGCCACCTATAATTACAGGTAAAATAACCTCTTCATTTATAGGTGTTATTGATACCATCATTCTTAATAGCATTAATTCAATAACTACTGGAATAATAAAGAAGATGAGTAAAGCTTTTGTTTTATATAATTTTTTGTACTTTTTCTTGTCTATTAACATTTTTTCAAGCATGTTTATTGCCTCCTAATTCTTTGTTAGCAAACAGAACTTGTCCACTTCGTTACCAATTTCTGTAACGGCGTCGGATCCGCCTCTTAATAAATGGAATCAGAGTGTGCCTTCAGTTAGCAACACAGCTTGTCCGTTTCACTTCCAATCTGTGTAAGGGGTCAGACCCTTGTCAAAAGCTGGAACTATTTTTGTTACTTTGCAATAAACCTACATTTAGGAAAACTGCTACACCCCTTAAATTGACCATACTTGCCATTTCTTAATACTAACTTTCCTCCACATTTAGGACAGATATCCCTACTTACTTTAATATCCTTTTCAGCTAATGTCTTGTGAATTGCTTTAACATGAGTTTTTCTAGTTTCTTTACTATCGACATTTAAAGAAATTAATTTTGCATATACATCCTCTTTAACTAGATCAGTTATGTTCTCTGACTTATATTTTCTAATCGTCTTAGGTAAATTTATAGTGTACACGACATCCGTTTTTGATGTTACTTTTAGCTCCGCTCTAGTTGTAAAAGCTACTATTGAAATATAATTTATATCTCCAAAGTCATTTAATATCTCTTTCAATGCTCGTATATGTCCATAATTTTGTTTTATTGGATTATGCAGTTTTTCTTTATGCTTATAAATTACCTGCTTCCAATTATCATCAAATTCATTACCAATAATCCAACCCTTGTAATTCTTAGTTTCTATAACAAAAATACCATAGTTAGATACTATTACATGATCTATTTGTGTTGTTTTATTTCCTACCTGTAGCATTATGTTGTTAATTAACTTATACTTTGTTTTATCTAGACCTGATAATAAAAAGGCAACAGACTTTTCGCCAAGAAATCCTTTGATTTTAGGCATAACGACTTCTAATACCCCTGCTGCAATAACTAATAGCCATAGATACCAAAACTTCGTTGATAATTCAAATAGTATTTCCATTACTCTCACTTCCTTCATGCCCTCTTATGTAATAACCTTTTTAACTTACTCAACTTATTTATCGCTTTAAATAATCCATATACATGCTCCACTCTAATTACTTAAGTTTCCATACACTATAATTCTACATTAATTTCCAAATACCTTTATATAAGGTAACATTTTTGTCAATAATTACTGATTTATTGTTAAAATAATTAGAAAAAGCCTATCCCATAGATTTCTCTATGAGATAAACTTTTGATGTTACATTTATTTAATTTTACAATAGCAAATCCGCCTCGCTTATTAAGACCCTCGGTGGTTGTGAACAAATTATGACCATAATTTGTTTTGCTAATTTTTGTTGGCTCTTTATTTTTTCTGTAGGCTATTTTTATAATCTTTTGGTTGTACACCTGTATATTTTTTGAACAACTGACTGAAGTAAGTATGATTGTCAGGAAAGCCGACTTGCTCAGCTACCGACGAAATAGAAGCATCTGTAGATCTAATCAGCAACTTGGCCTTTTTCATACGTATGGCAAGGAGATAGTTCGAAAATTTAATGCCACATTCATTTTTGAACAGTTTGCCCAAATAGTCAGTGTTCATGAACATTACTGTGGAAGATATCTGGTTGAGAGATAGACTGTAGTCTATGAAATTTTTGTTTATATAGTCTATGGCAGTTCGTACCGCTTTGCTGTAAGTATCATACAAACTTTCTTCATTGAAAATAACAATATGGCTAGCAAACATAGACTTACAGTTTATATAACGACCTCAGAGGTCATAGAAAAAACAGTAAGTTTTTACTTTTCTTATGTACCATAAAATCACCTCATAACCATAATTGCTGTAAATGGTTAATATCCTTTAATTACCTGCTATTAGGATTATTTTCGCATAAAATTAAGGAATTGTCTCTAATCCCTTGATTTTTATCTTTATTTTGCTTTAACTTCATAACTCACAGTTTTATAAGTTATAACTTTGCCATCTGTTTTATCTGTATCAAATTGAGCAACTTCTACTTTATGTTTACCAACTTTTAGAGTATCACCCTTTAAGTCTAATGATATCTGTGTATCACCTAATTGCTCATTAGTATTAACAACATTATCAATATAAATATAGCTTAATTTAGCTCCATCAAACTCTGCAGCATTAAATCCTATCTGCATTATTTGAATATCTTTATCTTCAAAAATTACAACAGATCCATCATTACTACTGCCACTTTCATTTACAAGTTCTATTTTACCTTTACCAGTATCTTTAATATCACTAGAAAATGCTGGTTCAATTTTTTTAACAGATTGTGTAATAGTTTCAATTTTATCTGATTTAACCACTTCTTTCGTTTCAGCTTTTGAGCATCCAACAAAACTAAATGTTAATACCATAGCACATATAAATAAACTTATTTTCTTTTTACTCATTATCATCAATCCCCTTATTCCCTTTTATTGTAATTATTGTATCATACATTTTGTCACAAAAAAGGGGCTAAATTAAAAAAACACCCATGATAATTATAAATTAGCTTATATTTTATTTGTTTTTCTTTATAAATTTAATTACTTATTTCTTTATTAATCTTTAAGATTTAATTTTTCTAATAAATAATATAGCATATTCTTTCTTCGTGTAATTATTCTTCCTTCACACGTCATTCCGGGTTTTATTACTGCTTTCTCATTTTTATGGCTATACAGAATATTGTTTTTTAATATTCCTTCTCCTGTATAAAAAGTAACACCTTTTTCATTATCAATTTGAGAATTAACACTTATGCTTTCTATACTACCCTTTAAAAAACCATATTCCTTATATGGTAAGGAAGAGAAGCTATATTTAACTTCTTGTCCCTTTTTTATATTTCCGATATCTTTATCAGGTATAATTAATTCAATTTTGTAATCATTTGATTTAGGCAAAATATTCGCAACTATTGCTCCAATTTCAATCATAACTCCAGGCTCTAAATTAGCTTTAATATCCAGTTTTCCATCAATATTAGATTTAACTACACATTCACTTATATTTTTATTAATTTCCTTTAAGTTTAAATCTATTTCTTTCAATTTTTCATCATTTAAATTTAACTTTTCTTCAATTTGAGCTAACATTGTTATTTTATTTTTTTCTTTTGATAAATTTCCTACTTCATCAAATTTAATTACATTGCTATTAATATTTTTAACTTGTAATCTTAATTCATCAATTGAATTTATAACTTGCAACTTAATGTCACTTTTCAATTTAGTTAATCCATTATTATTATTTTGTATTTCAACATCAATTTGTAATATTTGCTCGTCAGAATCATTTTGAGTTTGTAATTC
Organism: Clostridium sp.; assembly: GCF_050717545.1. Classification (GTDB taxonomy): domain Bacteria; phylum Bacillota; class Clostridia; order Clostridiales; family Clostridiaceae; genus Clostridium_AD. Next base: position 4,363 of record NZ_JBOITN010000035.1, on the reverse strand, counting down.
TTTTTTACTCTTTTCCAATATAACTATACTATCCTCTATAGATTTTCTTGAAATTTTATAATTATTAAACTGCTCGCTATAAATACTACCTTCTTCATTATAGTTTTTATTATCTTCTATAGATTTGTTTAATTTCTCCAAATAATTTATTTTGTTTGTTGCATCATTTTTAGAACTCATTAAATTGTTTTTATCTTCAACTGATACATTGTTACCCGCTTCATAACTTTTATATTTACTATAATACTCTTTTTCTTCCTCGCTATCCTTAAAGTAGTTAGTATTATCAGCTATGCTTTTACTTAATTTTACTAAATTTCTTACATCATTTGTTAAATATTTTTTTTGACCTTCTACTTTGCTTTTCTGAATTTGTAGTGGAGCATCATCTGTTTTATATAGGACTTCGCCTTTTTTTATGATTTGTCCATTTTTCATATATAATTCTTTTATTTCTCCGGCTATATGGTTAGATACTACATAGGATTGTTGACTTGGTTTTACGGTCCCAGTTACCTTAACTACAACTTCTTTTTCACTAAAACACGCCCATAATATAAAAGAAGTAATTACTGCTAATAGAATGTAAATAAATATACTTGTAAACTTATGAGGCCTAGTTTCCATTATTTGTCTACTGTCACTAAGTTCATCTAAATTTTCTATTTTATACCTCATTTGTTTCTACCTCCTTAGCTACTATCATTTCCTCTGCATAACTATCAGGAAGTTGTTCTTTCCATAAATCAGAATATTTACCTTTTTGTTTTATAAGTTCAATATGCGATCCTCTTTCTATAATTTGTCCTTTTTCCATAATATAAATATTATCACATCTCATAATAGTGCTTAATCTATGTGCAATTATTACAGTTGTTATATCCTTACTAAAATCATATATTGTTTTTTCAATAGCTCTTTCAGTTATTGAATCCAAGTTGCTTGTTGCTTCATCCATAATAAGAATTTCAGGTTTTCTAAGTATGGCTCTTGCTATTGATAATCTTTGTTTTTGTCCACCGGAAAAATTAGAACCATTTTCTTCAACTAAAGTATTGTATCTTAAAGGTATTGAGTTTACATAGTCATGTATTTGAGCTTTTTTGCAAGCTTCTATAATTTCTTCATATGTTACATATGGATTTCCAAGTGATAAATTTTCAATTATTGTTCCATTAAATAAAAATGTTTCTTGTGATATATACGCTGTTTTATCTCTTAATGTCTCAACATTAATATCTTTTATATTATATCCATTTATAAGTAATTCACCTTTTTCACATTGGTAGAAGTTCATTAGTAATTTTACTAATGTAGTTTTTCCAGAGCCACTTTCACCAACTAAAGCTATCTTTTCTCCAAATCTAACTTTTAGATTTATATTTTTTAATATAAGACTTCTTGTCCCATATCTAAAATCTAAATTCTTGAATTCTATATCACCCTTTAAAGTTTTTGGATCTATTTTTTTATTTTCATGGACTGATTTTTCTAATGATAAATCTAATATTTCTGAAAGCCTTTCAGCTGCAACTATTGCCGTTTGAACAGTTGGTTGCAAGTTAATGATGTTTTCTATTGGATCTAAGAAATATACTAATAAAGCATTAAATGTTAATAGTTCACCAAAACTTATCTTTCCATTTAACACTTGCAATGTTCCAATCCAAAGTATTACAATTGAAAATATCCCTTTTACAAAACTTTTTAATGATACCTGAAAGTTATTTATAAATCCATTTCTAAATACAGCTTTTATAAGTTTTATAAACCTTTTTTCTGTTTCTGCATTAACTTCTCTTTCTGCATTAAAAGCTTTTATAGTTTCTATTCCGCTTAATGATTGAACTAAATAAGAAGTTAATTTTGCATTACTCTCCATTGCTTCCCTATTAACTTTTTCAATACTCTTTTTAAATATAAAAACTATTACTGCGTAAAAAATTAATGGTACTAAAGTAATTCCAAACAACAAAGAACTTTGAGAATATAATATTAATCCACCTATTATAACCATAAAAACATCTATCATCATAGTAAGCGTTACCCCTGAAATAGCCTCTCTTATTTTAGAAGCATCATTAAATCTTGATATTATTTCGCCAACTTCTCTAGTTCCAAAAAAGTTCATTGGTAAATTAATTACATGATTATAATATCCAAGCATTAATGGTATATCTAACCTTTGTCCTAAATGAATTAAAAGCTGAGTTCTAAAAGCATTTGTAATAACCTTAAATGTAATTAAAATAATAAATCCAATTGAAAATATATGTAATGATTGAGTTAGATTATTTGGTACTATGTCATCTAATAAAAACTTGAAATAAAATGATCCTAAAATACCAAATATGGTTATTAATACCGATGAAAGAAATATATTAACCAATAATCCTTTTTGCGGTTTTATCAAATCAAAAAACCTTGAAAATACTCCCTTAAGTTCATTTCCTTTTTCAAACTTAACAGTTGGAGTCATAATAATAAGTACGCCTGTCCATATCTTAAAAAAATCTTCTGGTTTATACTTAACTATCCCTTTCGCTGGATCTGCAACTAAAATTTCTTTCTCACTTATCTTATGTATAACAACATAATGCAATAATGTTTTATCTATAACCACATGAGCTATAGCTGGCAACGGCATCCCACTAAATATGTCTTCTGATTTACTTGCTTTAACCCCCTTAGCCGAAAATCCTAATTGTTCTGATGCTTTAATTAAGCCTAAAGCACTTGTACCTTTTTTATCTGTGCCAGATGCCTCTCTTATTTTAGATATTGGATACTTCAGTCCATATGTCTTACATATTGTTGCTAAACAGGCACAACCACAATCTTTATAATCATGCTGATTAACACAATAATACATTTTAAATACATTTTTCATTTTCCGCCTCCATTAATTACCGGTAATTTAATTTTTTGTCGTATTTTAATATAAAATAAATATTTTTTGCTTAATTGTATATTTTTTACATATAAAACAGAAGATGCTAGAATAATACGTTTATTAAACTAATATTTATTATTAAGTATATATTAGATAAAAACACTGCAATACTAATTATTAAAAACACCATCTCAATAGCAAACTATTTTATTCTTTTAATTTTATTAAGGATTAAAAAAGTTGACCACTGTACAATACAGAAATCAACTTTTAGTTGCGTAGCTTTTTTGTGTATCCTTGATATAGAATCCATTTTATTTAAGGAGGTAGGGCTTTATTAATTATATATAGTTTATGAGTGTTAATACAAAAAAAATTGTACAAACAACTACACAAATTCTTATTAAATTAAGATTGTATGCGTTTTTAATTTTAATAAATGTGTATAATTCTTCTACATTTATCTCTTTACAATTAATCTTAGTATATTCTCCGGTAATCTTACTATGAGTTATATTATTGGGCGGATTTTTTTTATTTATTTCTTTTTTTTGAATTTTAGTTCCTTCAAAAAACTTTAATTTCCATAAATAAAAGTTGATTTTTTTCATTTTCTAGCCCCCAATTTAGACATAATAGATAGTATTTGTTCATTCAACGCAGATTTTAAACGTTAAGACATATATTACATAACTATATTAAAGCGTATATCGTTACTTCTTACATGCATCTTTTATAAAAACAAAATAATTTTTTATAACAAGCATATCCTTTTTATTACTTTTTTTAAAATCTAAGTTTTTAATAACTATTATTAAGATAATAATAGAACCTACGAATAAATAAATATCTTTTAGATCTATAATATACCCCAATAATATTACATAATCGAGGCTTCCTCCCCAAAAAATTCTATCTATAGTAGAGGATATACCACCTGCTATAAATAATAGTAGACTTGTATAAATAGCAGTTGTTTTTATTTTAATATGCCTGAAGTATTTAAGTAAACTTATTAAAAATAAGCAAATAAATATATTAAGTATTATTAATATATTTATATTTATATTTATATTCAAAAAATCACTATTAAAGACTGACAAATGATTTGAATTTAATAGTGATCTAAATCCAAAAAAATTATTAAAGATGTTAAATTTTACATTAGATAAAAAGGTATAGACAATTAGTTTTATGAATTGATCTAAAAAAACTAATAAAAATATAAACATATATTTAAGGCTCCTTTCTACAGTTCGCATAATGAATTTGTGGATTTATACATAATTATATCACATATTGACATAATTGTTAATTAGATTTACAATATATACATGAGTGTACTCGGAAAACAATAATTGTAAATTTCCACATTTGTGGAATAAAAGTATTAATTTGGATGAAAGGTTATATTTGAAGTAATTGTAGGCATGACAAAAAGGCTTTTTTATACGCTATTTCAAAAAAAGC